>CALIJZ010000064.1 GCA_938017795.1 uncultured Bacteriovoracaceae bacterium | reverse complement strand
AGAGTACCTCAAAAGTACTCGCCCATTATTTCCAAGCTTAACCTGAGCTGCTTTAACTCTTTCTTGAACAGTATCAAGTTGATCAAAAGGAATTTTTTGTTTCACTTTTACATTTTTTAAAATCTGAGGGAATAAAACAATCTCCGAAGTTAATTCACTTAAAGATTTCTTAAAATACTGACAACATTCAATAACTTTAAGAGCTGCTAAAATTCCATCTCCAGTTGTTGAATGTTTTTTTATAATCAAATGCCCTGAAGGTTCACCACCAAAGACAGCTCCTGTTTGCAGCATTTCCTCAACTATATATCGATCTCCAACTTTAGTTCTAGTAAAGTTAATTTTTTTCTTTTCTAAATATTTTTCTAAACCAACATTAGACATCACTGTGCCAATAACAGATTTATTTTCTAATTCATTTCTACATAGTAAATAATTAGAAAGCATACCAATGATCTTATCACCTTCAATAACCTTTCCTTTCTCATCAACAATAATTAAACGATCAGCGTCTCCATCTAAACACACTCCAAGATCGGCCCTATAGTCTAATACTGCTTTAGCACAATGATCTGGATGAAGAGCTCCACAAGAGAAATTTATATTAGTTCCATTAGGTTCAACACCTAAGGCAATAACTTCAGCTCCTAATTCTTCAAAGATTGTAGGAGCAACTTTATATCCAGCTCCATTAGCACAATCTACAACGATCCTAAGTCCTTCTAGAGACTTCTCAAGACCATATGTTCCTTTAGCATGTACAATATATCGTCCCATCACATCGTCAATTCTTTTAGCTCGACCTACTTCTGCACCAAGTTTTTCACCAAGTAAGTCTTGATTTAAAATTAGTCTTTCAAGTTCAAGTTCAACTTCATCGCCTAGTTTGTGGCCAGTTCTATCAAAGATTTTAATTCCATTATCTTCAAAAGAATTATGACTTGCACTAATCATGACACCAGCATCAGCTCTCATCGATGAAGTCACAAAAGCAACCCCAGGAGTAGGTAGTGGTCCCGTAAAAATTGCTTGTCCACCTTGAGAACAAACTCCTGCAGCAAAGGCCTGCTCGATCATATAACAACTTAAACGAGTATCTTTTCCGATGATAATTACTGGAGAGGTTCTATTTGCATTCATCGAACCCTTATTTTGAAAGTAATACGTCACTGCTCGACCAAGGGCCATCGCAATTTCACCGGTCATAGGGTAAATATTTGCTTTACCTCTAATGCCATCAGTACCAAATAATTTTCTTTTCATAGCTTTGCCTCTGTATTAGCACTCTAGAATATTTAAGATAGATTTTAAACCCTGATCCTAATAATTTAAGCTACTTTAGATAGTTCGATGACAGCTGTTTCCTCATCAATTCCTTTAGATTTTCTCTCTTTAGCAAGCTCTTGAACCTTCTCGTGGACCTTATTACAGGCAATAAGTTTCTTTCTTAAAGCTTCTCGACTAATTCCCATTAGTTTAGCTGCTTTTGATTTATTCCCTTTAACTTGTTTAATCTCGGCTAGGATCAACTCTCTTTCTACTAATAACACTCTCTCTTTTAACTTAAGAGAAGAATCATTCACAAAAGGGATCTCTGAAGAAATTCTAACATCCATAGGCTTTTGTAAAATAGAGATAACCTTATCATCTACTTCTGTAATCACGTGGTTTTTTGTATTAAATCGCACTAGTCTTGCAACTGCAGTCATTAACTCTGTCACATTTCCTGGCCATTCATATTCTGCTAATTTCTCTTTAATTTCAGTTGAGAATACTTTTTGTAAGTAACCTTGAGTTTGACACTCTTTAGAAAGAAAATAATCTAAAAGCTCTCTAACATCTTTTTTTCTTTCTCTAATTGGAAGAATATTTACAATATTTTCATTTAAAACATCAAAGAATTCATTTGTTATATTACCATCTCTTCTTAAATCTAATGGTAAGACTTGAGTAGTAAAAATAAATCGAACCATATCTTCTTTTGGTAAAGCCATATTAGATTGAATATGAGTAATAAGAGTTTTCTGAATCTCTTTAGAGGCCTTATGAAAGTCACTAAATGTAATTGTGCCTCCGTGACATTGAGTAAAATATCCATTTTCGCCAGTTAATTTTTCAAGAATTTCTGAATCTTCCATTGTTGTGAAATTGATGACAGCGTAATCCTTAAGTCCCCTATTTCCTTCCTTATGTAAAATCTTTGCATATAATCTTTTACCAACGCCTCTTTCTCCAAAAATAGTTAATGGATCTGAGAGATCTTTTACTTTTAAAATACACTTTCTTAATTCTGTAGTTTGTTCCGATCTACCAATCCAAATTAAAGCTCTTGGATTTGGAGCACTAAATCTTCTAATAAGAGATTTCTCTGAAACTGGATCATATTGTCTAAAGAAGCTAGAGAATATTAGGCTTAAGAACCTCATTACTTTCCCATCTTCATCGGAAAATCTTTCAGAGTTTTTCTTATTAATAATTTCAATAACACCAATTGGTTTATCTTGCTTATTAAAAATTGGATGACATATTACTGAAGTTGTTTCAACTCCAAGTTTTTTATCTAGTTTTTCAAAAAACTTCATTTTCTCATGACCCTTATCAATATTAAGAGCACTTGTAGTTGTATAAACAGAACCTGCGACACCTTTTCTATAATCAAATCTTAATTTACTTTTCTCAACTCCAATCGCATGCTTAGCTTCTAGTTGATTCTCTTCTGTATTAATAAGATAAACAACTCCACGTTGGGCATTTAAAATTCTTAGACTCTCTTCCAAGATAGAATCAATAAATCCTTCTTGTTGTGAAAAATTCATAATATCTTTATAAAGTGACAGCATAAGTGAGAGCATTTCAAAACCCTCAGTTAAATCTTCATTAAATTCAGCAAGTGCGATTTTTCTTAAACTATCTTTTACTCTTTCTTGATTAAAGTTTGTAATTAATTGATCAATGAATCTTTTCATATTAAAAAGATCATCTTCATCACTAACTTCAACTCCGTAATGCATTGCAGGGTCATTGAAATGACCAGAAAAAACTCTTACAACTTTACAACTTATATCAAAACGAAGTCTTTTATAACTAATAGAAACAGCAATTGAATCATCTAATTTTAATCTTGCTTTAGTTTTTAATCCAAGCCCAGTTGTACTGACATCTAAAATCTGCACATCATCTAGAAACTCTCCTCGCTCTGAATACAAATCTTCTTTTGTAACAGAATAGCGAACATCATCACTTGAATTCAATGGAATCCTAAAAGACTTGAAAAACCTAAATTCTGATAAACTTTTAATCATAATACTATCCTCGTTTAATAATTTATCGGGTCATCACACCTAAGCTTTAGCTCGAGTATGAGATATGAGAATATTTTTCGGCATTTTTTACTATGGCCCTATAATTTATTGGAGATAACTTATTTCTAAGTGTTGCCTAGATCAAATTATTTATTCAAAATCGTGATTATTCATTTTAAATGGTCAATATCGAAGATATGAATTTTTTACATAACAAAAATAATAATATTTAAACCTACAACTAAAAATGCTAATACTGACTATCTTCAAGTTAAAAAGGTACAAAGATGATTAAATTATGCTTAGCTCTATTATTTACTTTTTCATTAACTTCTCACACATCAAGCTTAGATGATAACGCGGAAATTTGCTTCGCCCAGATAAAAAGTTATAGTGATGTTAGAGCAAACCAATTTATTGCAATGAAATATGAGATTACCGATGCTCTTCAAGACTCTCCTCCTGTATATTATAATATAAACTTTGAAGGAATAAGTTATAGAACGGATCAAGAAAACGAAATTTTAAGTGGCTTGAAGAAGTTTAAAAATGACTTTCCAGGATTTAATAAAAACGTAAGATTTTGCTTATTAAGTCCTGAGATCTATGACTCAGAAATTAGAAGTGCTGAAGGTTGGTTCATTCGACACTAAAACTTAGCATTTCCTGGGAATCTAGGAAATGCAATCACATCTCGAATATTACTCATCCCAGTTATATACATAATGGCCCTTTCAAATCCTAAACCAAAACCAGAGTGTGGAGCTCCACCAAATCGACGTAGATCAAGGTACCAATCATAATCTGATTCTTCTAAACCACAACTTTTAATTCGAGCTTTCAAAGTCTCAAAATCATCTTCTCTTTGCGATCCACCAATGATCTCTCCTACTCCTGGAACAAGTATATCCATTGCTCTAACTGTCTTCCCATCTTCATTTAGCTTCATATAAAATGCCTTAATGTCTTTGGGGTAATCAGTAACGATAACTGGCGCTTTAAAATGCTCTTCGGTTATAAATCTCTCATGTTCAGTTTGAAGATCTACTCCCCACTCAACTTTAAAATCAAATTTCTTTTGAGATTTTAATAAAATATCGATCGCTTCAGTGTAAGTAATTTTTTTAAACTCTGAGCTTGCAACATGTTTAAGAGTTTCAGATAAATCTTTAGCATATTGTTTTTCAAAAAATGCTAGCTCATCAGGACAATGCTCAAAAGCATAGTTGATCATGTATTGAATATAGCGAGCTCCAAGATCAGCTACATCATCAAGATCAGCAAAGGCTACTTCAGGCTCAACCATCCAAAATTCAGAAAGATGCCTTGAAGTATGAGAATTTTCTGATCTAAAAGTTGGTCCAAATGTATAAACTGATCCCATAGCAAGAGCTAAGCTCTCAGCTTCAAGTTGACCAGTGCAAGCAAGAAATGTTTCAGCACCAAAATAATCTTTTGAATAATCTACAGCTCCAGCTTCAGTCTTTGGAGGGTTCTTATCATCTAAAGTACTAACTCTAAATAATTCTCCAGCTCCTTCAGCATCAGAAGCAGTTATTAGTGGAGTATGGATATAATAAAAACCTTGGTCGGAGAAAAACTTATGTGTTGCTTGAGCAAGGTGATGCCTTACTCTAAATACTGCTGAAAGTGTATTTGTTCTGGCCCTAACGTGGGCGATATCTCTTAAAAACTCTAAAGAAGTCTTTTTTTTCTGTAGCGGATAGTCTTGAGCGACTTTTCCAATAACTTCAGGTTTTTTTCCTTGCATCTCAATGGCCTGCTTTCCACCAGATTCAACAATTAAACCTTCAATGCTCATACAGGTTCCTGCAATAGAAGTTGAAATTTCTTCATAATTGGGAGCTGTATCATCTACAATAATTTGTAGATCTTGAAAACAAGACCCATCATTTAAAACAACAAACGAGAAAGCTTTTGATTTTCTTAAAGACTTTACCCATCCTTTGACCAAGACTGTTTGGTTTATAAGAGTTTCATTATTTCTAAATATTTCTTTTATTGGAGTTCTTTTCATAGAGAGGTCCTATTATTTCTTGATTTTATCCTTGAAAGCATTAATAAAAGTTCTCATTTCACCTTTTTCAACTCTTGGGCCATAAACTGTTACGATTTTTGATGAAAGGAAGCTAGCTAATTTACCAGCATCTTCAAAAGTTTTATCCTGACTAAGTGCAAACATAAATGCTCCCGCATACATATCCCCAGCTCCATTTGTATCAATGGCCTTAACATCATGACCAGCTATGTCGATTCGCTCATTTCCATCAAAAACAATTGATCCTTCCCCGCCAGTTGTAATAGCAAAGGTATGAGTAAATTTCTTAAGAGCTTCAAAAGCAGCGTCGACATCTTTTGTATCAGTTAAACTCATCGCTTCACTTTCATTACAAAATAATAAATCAACTGGTTCACTTAAAAGATCTAAAAATTGGGCCTTAAAACCAGCTACAATTCCAGGATCAGATAAAGTAAAGGCAGTCTTTACTTTATGCTCTCTAGCTACTTTCATTGATTTTTTGACAGCTTTAATAGCTGCTGGAGAAGTTACTAAATAACCTTCAACATATAAATAGTTCGAATTTTGAATTTCATCAAACTCACATTCTTTTTCAGAAAATCCAGCTGATGCTCCTAAAAAAGTATTCATTGTTCTGTCAGCATCAGGTGTAACAAAAACCATGCACTTACCAGTAGGTTCTTTTGTTTCAGCTATTGATAGGTCAGAAAATTCAACACCATTTTTTTTAAGATCTGAAATATAAAACTTTCCATCTTCATCGTTATTAACTTTACAAGCATAAAACCCACTGCCGCCAAGTTGAGAAAGAGCAATCACGGTATTAGCTGCTGATCCACCCGAGACTCTTTTGTGGGGTGGTTCTTTTATTAAATCAGTTAAAGCTGCAACTCTTTTCTTATCAATCAGAGTCATTAACCCTTTTTCAATTTTAGAATCTTTAAGAAATTCTGGTTCAACTTGAAATTCTGAATCCACTAAAGCATTACCTAGGGCATAAACATCAATTGTTTTCAAAGAAACTCCTCTTTATCATTTAAAGCGATACCCGCAATTTTAACATTTATTTTATGATGAGTCAGTAAAGACCTCTCTTGAGAGAGCTGTATCTGTTAGAAATAATCGAAAATTACTATTGAATTGCGTCCCAGGCACTACAAAATGCTTCTGAAGCGAGAGTATCGCAACCATAAACGAGCTTTTTGGTTAGTACAACCAAGAATAAAAGTTAAACTAATGATGATAAAAAAAAGAGATTATAATAGTGACTTCTTTTTCAGCTTCCAACGAATTCAGTAATTACTAAACGCTCTCCAATCTGACATATAACTTCGACATGTTTCAGAGCGATGCTGTCAGTTATCTTCTTAGATAAAACAAACTCCGTTTTATAGGAGTCATCAGAGAGTTGAGTAAATTCATTGACAGTAGCAGAGTCAAATCCAAAATATTCTAAATAAAGAGGATAGATAGCTTTATATATTGATTCCTTAGAAGAAAAAATGATTGAATATAATATTTTTTTTTCAATATCAGTTTTATTTAAAATAATTTTTTCGTCATCATTAATAAAGATCCTTGGATCTAATTCATCAAACCTTTCAATAGATTCAATATCAACTCCAAGTAACTCCCCTTCAGTTCCAATAATTACGATACAATTAAAATCATGAGTTTTCTTATCAAGAGTATGTGAAATTGAACCAGTTAAATTATTGGGCCATAAACATTGTCCATCTTCAAGACGGATAAGATTAGTTTCATAATCACCTGCTTTATTTATTAACTCTAAAGCTAGATTTCGAGCCAATAAAAATTCTTTTTTTCTAACTTCACTCCAACCAGATAAAAAACATGTTTCATATTCTAAGTTTGGAAATATTTTTTCAAATAATTTCAAGATATTTGTATTATCAAATTCCAATCCTAAAAGTGAAAACTTTTCTTTATAAATCATTACTCACCAATGTTTAAAAACTTTTCTTTCACTCTCTGGTATTGATTCGTCAAAAACATGCGGATAATACTTTTTTAACTCCTCTAGAGCAAACTCATATGGAAAATCAGCAAATTCACCATAATCATGAATATATTCCATATAAGTTGAGCTATCAGAGCTATCAAATTCTTGGAAAATGGCATCATTGGTTCCATCAAAATCGAGAGGCTTTACCTTTAATTTTGAACATAATGAAGCATCAAAAGCAGGTGATAATTTGATCCATGTTTGATTTAAGTAAACTTGTAAACCTGCATGAAAAACAATCTTATCTGTTTTTAAAATTTCTTCTAACTTACCTGTTCCAAGGTGATTTCTTACAATAAAAAATTGTAATCTAGCTGGCACAGAGATGGCCCTATAAAGAGCTACTAATAAAATTGCTTTCTGCGTGCAATAACCTCTTGATTGAGAAGCTTGATAGCTGGCCTTCATTGCTGGTTTTCGTATATCCATATAATAAGGATAATATTTATATCCATCTCGAACTTTGTTATATAAATAAATACATTGGTTCTTAATTGATAAGGACTTATCAAGATCATCAAGTTCTGCTTGAACAACAGGATGTTTGAAATCTATAAAATATGTGTCTTGTAAATACTTTTGCACGTCTTATTGTATCGAAAGTATTTTATATATTCTAGATCCGTTTTTTAACTCAACTTCAACCTCATCTCCAACACTTTGATTAACAACAGAATTACCAATAGGAGAAAATACTGAAATCACAAGATAAATAGTATTATTAACTTCCAATAATGAACCGCCTCGAGCTGATGAGAGAAAATACTTTTTTGATTTTCCATCAAGTTCTAACTCTAGAATTGACCCAACAGAGACAGTTAAAGTATCTAAGTCAGTTCTCATTTCTTCTAATAGTTCCAGTTCGCCTTCAATTTCTTGAACTCTTTTTAATTGAGCACCGGCTAAATAGGAAGCTTCTACAGCTCGGGTATCATACTTTCCATCAGATTTTAGATCACCTGTTTGAACCGAGTCCTTAGATCGTTTTGATACAGATTTAGCTTCATTAAGGCTTTGCTTACAAATTTTAATTAATTCATTTTTTATGAGATCGTTTTCTTTCACTTAGTAAGTATTGCGGAAAATATTTGATTTTCCAAATTTTTAAATTATTAAGTGAGAAAAACTATTTCTTAACAGAGTATTTCATAAATCTATCAAACAACCAGTCTAGGTTTTTATGATATTTTGCGTTCATCATGAAATCTTCATGCCCTTGATTTTCAAAAGCAATAAATTCTTTATCTAAAGAGTTGATATGATCAAAGTCATCTTTTTTTGTAAACTCCGGAACGGCCATCGGATCTAAACTATAAGTCATTTGAAATGCAGGAATATTTATATTCTTTAATCCTTCTTGATAAGTTTGTCCTGAGGTGTTTCTAATACAACCAGAAACTACTCCTTCACTATATTGCACTAAAGTAGGTGCACTAGTTCCGGAAAGAGTTTTATCATACAGGGCCTTCATTGCTTCTTCAGAAACATTATCTCTGTGATATAAGAATTCCCAAAATTTATGATAAGCTAGAGACCACTTTTTAAAAGGACCTCTAGTTGGAGATAAAAACCTCGTTAAAATTTTAGCATTGATCCAACCTAATCTTTTATTAATTGCTTTGATTCTAACTCCAAACTTTGAAAGACTATCAAGTTGAGTTCCATCATCAGCATCTGTCATGCAAATATTTCCAGCAGATAATCCAACTGCCTTAATTTTAGTCTGTCTCTTTTTAGCTAAAGATTCACTGAAATAATTAGCTGAGCGAGTCTTAATTTTCCCACGTTTATTTTTAGTGTAACTATTTCCTCTCTTTAATCCCCCTAGATAAGCCTGAAGAGTTATTGAGCCATTAGAATGACCAAAAAGATAAATTTTCTTTTTATATTTTTTTTCTAGAAACTTAACTGCATGATCAATATCATCAATTGCAATATCATCTGTATCACTTCTTTTAACATAATCAGACTTACCAATTCCGTTAGGCTGAAGAGAGTAAAACTTAAATGGATACTTCTTTGAAAGATAATCAACAATTGAAATACCTTTTTCAGGTAAGAGATCCCAAGAATATGCATTTTGAAAATACCCAGGAACAAATAGAAGAACTTCCCCCTGCTTCCCATCTACTTTGTTAAGAAACTCGATGATTTCTAATTGATAGTTCTTTTGATTTTTGGAGCTTTTGGCCTTAATCATTAGACTTTTTTGATTAGCACTATAAGAGAGTCCTGAAAAAATTATAAAAATGGATAATATATAAACTTTCAAGTTTGCTCCTTTAAGCTCAAAGATAACGCATAGTAGCGTAAACTGAGAAGCAATTCAATGAACCCTGAATAATATACAGACATTTAGATTTTAAAAGTGAGAAAAAAAATGCCTACCTCAGCAAGAAATGTGGGTAGGCCTGGGTCTTTATAAACTGCTTGGTAATTGTAGAGAGTAAGAGATATTTCGTTCACGATCACTTGCTGAGAAAATCGATATGCGAGCTCCTACATAATAATTATCATCTAGGCCCACTTCATCTAAGTCAAACTTTAAAGTCTCAAATCTTAGCCCTTCACAAGTATCATCTGTTACATGAGTTAGTAGTGCAGAACATTGAACAGGTAGAGACTCTAAACAACCTCCAACAAGTTCTAAATCCCAAAGATGATCACCACAACCACCACCATATTGAACGTCCACTTCAATTTGGCTTGATCTTTCATTAAATCGTACACCCTTAACAGATCCGGCTAATACGACATTAGATAATAGTGCTACTAATACTAAAAATTTCATTTTTACTCCTAATTTTTTATTATTTTGAAATTAAAATCTTATATAAAGATCTAGTAAGTTCGTCATTATTAAGAAAAAAAATAGGTAAAAAATACAATCTAGAGAAACTATAATTAAAATGAACCAAGCTTTAACCCAAGATAGTGGTCTTTAAAATTTTCACTCCCTGGGTAAATCCCATGAATATCCCACGAACTAGCATTCCAAATAAAGGCCCTTCTAACTTCATGGTTTTTGATTTTAATTTCCGAATTTAAGAAACTTTTAAGAAAAAGAAAAAATTTTCTTCTAAAGAAAAACAGTTCTTCGTTTTCCCAAGGATTATTGTCCATACCCTCAACATAGATTCCGGCATAAGGAGCACCACTGACCTCCTCAATATTCGTCCCGGGAGTTTTACCATCATTTATCCAATTTCCTCCGCCCAGTCCGATTTCGCTAAATAATAATTCTACTTTTCCAGGGACTATTAAAGATAATGCTTTTAACCTCTTAAGGTAATTTTCTACATGCTTAGAAAATACATTTTTGAGTTCTAAAGGGTTAAAAGGACGATATGCAGAAAAACCTAAGAAATCTAATGAATTGATTAGTTTCTGAATATTATCGATATTATAACCTTTCACCCCTCCGGATAACTTATTATAGTTAGTTGAAATTCCAAATTTGTAGTTTGAATAAGTCATCTGTAATTTTTTAATTATTTCTAAATAAGATAATGGATAAGAAAAAATGGTTGCTCCCATTTCCCCTTGAAGTGACAATCTTACAGCATGTTTTTTTTGGGGATCAAGAGCAAGAAGTATAGGTTTGATTAAAAATTCTTCATAACTAAAGCCATTATATTTTTCCAATGGATCAAAAACTATTTCATTTCTCCAAACAGATTGATCACCCTTAGTATCGTTTAAATGAAATGATATATTGATTTCTGCTCCATCAGGAACAAGATTAAAACATTGGTGCATCTTATTTTTAATCGACTTAATAAGTTTTTCTGAAACCGAAGTACATTTAGCATCTTCTGTATTAAAACAATAGGACTCTACTCTTTTATTATAAGCACGGAATTGTCCAGCTAATAAAAAATGAATTGATTCTTTGTTGTATTCTAATGCCTTTTGAGTCCTTGCTTCACAATCATTTAAGTCCCATTCATGAAACATTAAGACAGAAGGAGAAATACCTTGAGCAAAAGAAAATTTTTTCATCAATATTAAGATAAAAATAACTCTCTTCATACTCTCTCTTTTTATTAACCTAATAACAATCTTCCTAAGATATATCAACTTAACAAGACTTAGGGAACATAAGATCCGAGCAACAAATGTTGACTGTTAAATCAACCTAAAATCTTTAATAATTGCGATCTATTGACTCCACTTAATTGAACACCCCATGCTTGGTGTTTGTTTTTTGGGACCTCTACCAGTTCGAGCTATTTCAGTCATAGAACTTAAAAGCTCTTCAATTCTTCCTCTATATTGGAGTTCACCACGATTATTAAAACCAAAAAAATCTGGAGTACATACTGCACCATAGCTCTTGCCTACAGATTGATCCTCATCAAGCAAATATGGAAACTCAAATCCATATTTTTTTTTAAACTTAATCATATTCTCCGGCGAATCTTCTGGATAATCTCGATAGTTGTTAGACATTATGGCGAAAACTTCAATCCCTTGACTCATCAAAACTGAAGTTACTTTAGATAATTGGGGAGCAATCCTAATTACGTATGGACAATGGTTACAAATAAACATTACGAGTCTAGTTTTATTATTTGAATTGTTTAATTCATAACCCTTTCCTAATGCATCTTTTAAACTAAATTCGGGTCCAACCCATCCAAAGTCACAAACCGGTGTATCAAGTAACATTTCAATCTCCTTTAATCCTCATTATTTAAAATAGTATTGGCTAAAGCTTAATATTGCGACCAAACATTCATTTAAACACTAAAATGCTTATACATCTATTGAATCAAGTTGATTTATAAATGAGATTAATATACTTTTAATTTATCATGACTAAAGAAATGACAAAATATGATCTTCAAAAACAATATATTGAAAAACTCATTGAAGAGTTAATGCTTAAAGATGAAACACTTTACTACACTCCAACTGTTGATATTTGTCATTTGCTCTTTCAACGAATTCAAAACGGTCAACTCAACAAAGATCAAAGAGAACTTTTAATTGATTTATCACCAAAAGATATTCAGATTTTTCTAAGCTACTCAAGTTGTTGTTAAAGGAAAATGCTTGAAAGCTATGATTCTTATTAAGGTAATTATTTTATACTTAGCGTGGTATTTAATTATTTCTTTTGGACCTCAGCATCAATCTCTTGTTTATATTGCAACTATTATTTTAGCATTTACAAATTACTATTTCTTTAAGCCTCCAGTAACGCTTTCTCATTATATTTTTACACTTATACTTTTTGCACTCTTTGGAGCAACTCAAGATATACTTTTAGAAAAACTTGGGTTAGTAAGTTACGGCCAAGTTAGCTTTGCCTGGTGGTTAAATGCTCTTTATATCTTATTTCTTTGTTATTATGGTGATCTTTTAAATCACATTGGAAAGTTATCAATTTATATTCAAGCTGCCCTTGGCTCCATCGGTGCTATTATTAGTTACTACGGTGGATCAAAAATATCTCCTGTAACGATTGAAGACCCTTTGTATTTTGTTGGGCTTGCTATTAGTTGGGCAATTTTCTTTCCTTTAAGCTTTGCGCTTTTTAACCCACGATTTCTATGGAACAAAATACTAGATGCTTCTATCATTTATAGTTTCGATAAATCTGGCTTTGAAAGACATCAATTAGATTTTACAGATTCCTATAATTTTACTTCACTCAAGAAAGTACTCGTGACAGGGGGGACTTCTGGTATTGGTTTAGAAACTGCTCTTGTATTGGCTAAATCTGGTATTAAAGTAATTATCACTGGTAGAAATGAAACAAAAGGAAACAATGCTGAACAACAACACGATCTTCTCGAATTTAGAAAACTTGATTTAAGTGATTGGAATGAAATAAAAAACTTTGTATATAATCTAGAGAATTTAGAAGCTCTTGTTTTTAATGCAGGTGGAATGCCTGAAAGCTTTCAATTAAATGCTTATGGTATTGAAACTCAATTCGCCTCTCAACTTTATGGTCATTATCATTTATTAAAACTCATTAATGCAAATAAAAATATCAAATCTGATTCACCAATTATCTGGGTTACCTCAGGGGGGATGTATCTAAAGTCTTTAGATCTTAAAGAAATTCGAAATAATTCAAAATATGATAAGGTGGCAACTTACGCCAATGTTAAAAGGGCCCAGGTAACTATTGCTCCAAAACTTAGAGAAGAATTTCCAAAACTACAAATCTATATAATGCATCCAGGTTGGGTTGATACTCCCGGGGTTGAAATTGCTATTCCACAATTTTATAAAAAAATGGAAGGAAAACTAAGAAACCCAATTGGTGGAGCTGATACTATCTTATGGTTATTATCTCACCCATTAAAAGAAGCTGGGTTATATTTTGATCGAAAAAAAGTTAAGAATCATTTTTTTGGATTTACTAAAAAAAGTGAGCAGCTTGCTCAAGAGCTATATGAAGACTTACAAAAAAGTTTTAAAGACTTGTCTTAATATTTATATCTCTTTATTCGTATTCATCAAACCATGATCTATGTGGCGGATCAGCTTGAAAATGATTCACTTTAGTTTTTCTCTCTTTATTGTAAAAGAATCTTTTTGAGTCCTTTTTTTCAGAATTTATAATTCTCTGAACCATCTCGTGAAGTCTTACTTTGAAAGTTTGAGCTGAATGGGAATAGCCATCAATAGAGCGCTCTATATCAGTAGAACTATTATTAACATATCTAAAATATCTGCTTCTAGTCTCCTGAAATTTTTTCATCCATAAATAATCTTTAACGATTTCATCATATGACTCCATTGTATCATAGCTCCATGATTCAAAGACTAAAGGAGAACAAGCATGATACTCAAAATAAGTTCCTGTCCTAATTCCAATTCTGTTAGCAACTTGTTCATCTGTGAATGAGTCACAACTAAAGGCAGATAGGTCATCATAAAAAACAAACTTCACACCCTTTCGGACTTTGAATCTTTGTAGATGAGTTCCATATCCAAAAGTAGAATAAGGAGATGGAGTCATAAATAATCCCTTCGTTTTTCTAATAAATCTGTTTGACCATTTACCATCTTTGCCCATAGTTTTTAAATAATTGTCAATCTTCTCTTTAGGTCCCCAACTATATAAAACCTTCGGTGAACAATCTGTAGTTAGTAAATGCCCAGAGTCAAGTTCTCTTTTTAGAGGCTTTTCAGTAAGGCAATTATGTATCCACGATTTTGCAGGAGTTTTCTCTTGGCGTGAATGTTCCCACTTAGGATCTTTTCTTTCATGTGGTAGCCACAGCTTAGTTAGTTCAGACAAATCAACATGAGATATATTCTTTTTAGCAAGACCTTCGAAATACTTTGTGTTGTTTGGAATTATTTCAATTTTTTTCTTATCAATATTATATTGCAAAGAAATCTTATAAAAAGATGCTTTAATCTTTTGAGATTTTATAATCTTTTCAACATCTTTTACCATACTAGTTACTGGAACTAATTCTTGTTTATTAAACTTTTCAAATGCAACAAAATTTTTCTTATATTCAATAATATAATTTTTAGATTCATGACATAATTTGGAGTCGACCTTAATTAAACTCATCTGCTTTCTTAGTTCATGTTCCTTAAAAGCATTACAGCTATTATCTTTTACATTTACATAAAGACCATAACCATCTTTAAAACAAGGGCTCAAGCTTTCATGCTTAATAATTTCATTTTTTATAAAATCATAACTTTCACACAGCCCTTTCGAGTTAATTTTAAAGTCTGATTGAGCAGGACAAAAGGCCCTATCAACATTTATTGGATCAACCTTAAAATCATCACGTAGTATCATCTTACAAATTGGTTTTTCACCTTCATCCATGATCCATGAATATTTAGCAAGACTTTTGTCGTGGAAGCCTAAGAAACTTTTGTGCTTTTTTTCGAAAAACTCTAAGCACTCATTTGATGAAATAGATTTTTTATAATATAGGCCCTTATAGGCAGCTTGAATATGACATGTTTTCTTATCATCTAATAGCTTGGCATAAAAATCTAAATGATTAAAGCAATCTATTATTGATCTTTGACGAATGAACTCATTATCAGAGGTTACACTTTTACAACCTGTAATTTGATCACTTTCAAATTCCCAGTAAATATTTGCACCCAATTTTTGTTCACAAACTGATAATGAAAAGTTTACTTCTACACCTTTTTCATCTGTACCAATACATTTTTTAATTTTTCCATCTTTATCTCTTTCCCAATCAAATGAATAACTTTGAGCTTGGGCAGTTTGAAAAAAACCCAAGACAATGAAAATGATATAGATGTTTTTAGATATTGTAATATTCATTAATTCTCCACAAAATAACTTATGAGAGAAATTAGCATAATTGAATCTATCGGCCAGGCAAAAAATATTTTGGCCTATTAAGTTTGTAAAATTTACAAGAAAATCAATGAGTAAGAGTCCAATTTCATTAAAGATTAAAAGCTACCCTCTATTTTTTCTAAATAACCTAGAAGATTGGGACTTTGTAATATGAATTCTTTCATAGGTGAGTCCAAGGGTTGCTTCAGAATTAAAATAAGAAAAGCATAAACCGTCGTATCAATACTACTTATACTCTCTCCCGAAAAATATGTCTTAGTCCCCAAGAATTTCTCAATCGCTCTTAATTCTTTAACTGCAACCCCGTAAACCTCTTCTTTAGAATGCCTACCAATTCCTTGCCCTTTTGATTGTCTAATTAGATTGAGTCTAATTAAGTGAAGAAATGGCTTTCCTATATAAGAGGGGAATAAACCTTTAAAGCTATCTATAACCTTACTTTTATTATCTGAATCAACCCAGCGATTGTATAAAATGGCAAAGTAGAGACTCTCTTCAATCATTTTTTGAAAAGCATAAAGTTCTGGTGCTTCTGAGTGATCTTTTATCTTTGAGCAGTCATAATTTTGAAACAAAAAATTAAGAATAAAAGAAGAATCTGCAATATATTGTTGATTTTTAAGATTTACAATAAATGGCATTTTTCCTTTTGGTCCCTTCATTGGGTTTAACTCTACAATTGATTTAAAGGGAATTTTGGTTATCAAACAAAAAGCTTGAACCTTTATACAAAATGGACTTAAACTTGTTAATCCAAAAGCCGGTGGGTATTGATGAATCTCAATCATACGATTACTTCTTTTTTAATTAAGTGGAGTTGCTTTAAGAAGAACAAGTGAATTCTTATATTTTTCATTACTAGTCTTAAATATAAGTCTAAGAGAATTTTCAAAACCCCACTTTTTCTAGAGCCAAGGTCAGCTAGAAGAAATGGTCGACGAATAACTTTTTGACATATTTTATTATAGCTATTAACTGAGAATTCATTACTTTTTACTTTTTTCTCAAGTTCAACAATCATCTGCAGAGCCGTAGTCATTCCTTGCCCAAAAGTAGGATTTAAAGAGCATAGACTATCTCCTAAAAAGATAATTTTTTGATTTATTTTAGAATTTGAATAAAGAGTCATATCTTTCTTAAAATAAGTACTTACATGGCCTATAGGTTTCGCTTCTCCAATTATTTCTCTAAACTTCCCATTGGGAATCATATTGGCAATATCCAAAAAATTTGAAAAACTTTTATCCCTTCTACATAGCTTTGAACCATATTCAATAATCGTAGCTATTACTTTCCCATCTTCAATCGGACAAATTACTCCACCAGGAAAATCCCCTTTTGGAGATGTTTGAAAATAATATTGCTTAGCACCCAGGATATTTAAATCATCCGAGTTAAATACGACTGATCGATAAGTGAGGTCTAAAATAATTCTCTTTTTAAGTAAAAGATTCTTATTAAATTTATTCAATCCTCCCATGGCTCCAATAATTAAATCACCCTTAAAAATCTCACCAGAGTTGATCTCTATATCATCATTTACAGATTTAATATTACCTTTTATAAATTTAATCTTTTTATTTTTAACGACTTCCTTAAATATTAGTGATTCCAGTAAAGGTCTCGACATTGATAAAGTTTTAATATTTGATTTATATATAGGAAATCTCCCAAAACTATTATCCCAAATGGTATCTTCGGCCCAATCAACATATATGCAACCTCTAGCCTTCAATTGATTTCTTAAATGAGGAAAATATTTGAATAATATCATTTGTCCTTTCTTTAGAAGAACATGCTGATGAGCTGATTGAGAGGCCCCTCTACGTATTGACTCACCTCCTAATTCATCTCTATCAATAATTATAACTTCCCGAAAGTATCGACAAAGAACATGAGCACAGACAAGACCAGCTATCCCTGCTCCCAAAATTATAAGTTTATCTTTTTTCATTAAATGATTCCAACCAGAGATTTGTGAAGTAAGAAGAAATCTTCAAGGCCTCTAGCATATTTAGAAACATTAAAGCCCACTTCATTAAACGATGAAATAATCTTCTGAATCGTATGATTCATTTCATTTTCTAAGTGGTCTCTATAACTTTCAATCGTTGAATCTTGTGTTTTCGAATTCTTTAAATAGATCAAGATTTCATTAGTTAGATCTCCTTCGTTTTGTTCTCTTTTAAAAGTAGTCAAAACATTACAGATTCTGCCATAGCGTTGAGCTTTCAAAAATACATCCCGACTTTTTCCAATTTTATCTTTTGGTATTTCTTTACTCCCCATTAGGTCAATGGTTCCAGCTGCTACCATACCCATATTATATGGCCCATGATGTCTGGCTTCATGAATATTAGCAACTCCAGGAATCTCGTTAAGTAACTCACAATATCGATTTGCAAGAAAGACTTGCCTCAAATCAAACTCTAATAGATTTTTAAGATAACTTCCATTGGGAAGAATCTTAGTTGTTTCAAAAAGTCCATGTATTAAATTATTAGCAAGACTTAGCCTGGGGTCGATCCCTCTTGATAAATTCTTGTCTTCTAAATTATCTAGAAGCGAGTACATGGCCTTAAGTAAACTTGAGTTTTTATACTTAGGGTTATCAGCAAGGTCATCATAAAGAGTAATAATCATACCTAAATACATTTTTGCAAGCATCACTGTTTTAAAATAATCTTTAGAAACACAAGAAATCGTGGTCATTTTATAACCACTTGGTAAAAACTCTTTAAACAATCGCTCATGTCTAATTTTTGAATTACTCAAGTAGAAATCAATCAGATCATTTATATTATCTATTTTTATATTTTTAACGAACATCTGTTCTTCCTTTTAATTTGATCATTTGTCCAGAATCAGGATGAAGCGTTACCATGGGAGAGAATTTAATCTCAGGGTCTTGAGTTGAAACTTCAAACCTCTTTAGAAAATTCTTTAAAATAATCTTTGCTTCTATATAAGCAAGATGCTCTCCTATGCATGACTTTGCTCCAAGTCCAAAAGGAAAAAATAATTTATCAATTTCTCTATCTTTAACCATGAATCTTTTAGGCTTAAAACAACCAGCACTTTGAAAGTAGCTTTGCGAGTTTAAAATTTGCTTCAATCCAATTATTAGATGATCTCCTTTTTTAAGCGGTATTTCTCCAAGATAGTTATCACATTGAACTTCTCGCACTAATATATAAGCTGGTGGATATAAGCGCAGACTTTCTTTGTAGAGCGATAATAAATAGTCATCGTTACGAATACTTTCTATGTTTTGATATTGATTATTCTTAGCTAATAATAATAGTGAGAAAGCTAGAGATGATGCCGTTGTTTCATGACCTGCAAATAAAAACGTCATACAGTGATCAACTAAATGCTCATCATCTTTAAAAGAAAATAAGATTGATCCTTCTGGGAATATTCTCTGCCTTTTAATATGTTTTTGAATTTTAGATTTCAAGAGTTTTGATAGGGCCAATATTCTCATGTTTTTCTTAGTTGGTATCTTTAAGGGCAATGAAAATGGATTCAGCATTCTCTGACCACATAAAATATGAAGTTCCAAAAATACTATTCCAATCTCTTTTTGAAACTCTCTATCTTCAACGCCTAAGAAAACCTCCAAAGCATTTCTTAAAACTAGTTCTGTCATTATCTTTAAGGGATCAACAAATTGATTTGATTTCATTTTAGAAAATACTGAATCACAATTTTTTTCAATGATTCCTTTTGACCTAGAAATTGCCTTATTCGAAAAAATTGATCTGGCAGATAATCGAGAAATCTTTGATTTATATCCATTTTGTTGAACCAGCCCATTAGCCCCAGTAAGTGGAATGATTTTTTTAAATATATTTCTATTTTGTCTATAACTTCCACTTTTATCTAAAAGAACTTCTCTTGCTTTCTCAGGACAAAAAATCAGTATGAACTCACCTGGACCAATTCTCATCTTCTTTATTTTTTCACCTTCAGAATAAACTCCATCTAAAAAAGATACTGGATTGCCAATAAAGCTTCTTAAGTTTGAATAATTTCTAATCATTTGTTGCATTTGATTCCTCTTGAAGGAAACTAACAAGGAACACGGCTTTACAATATCGAAAATATGGAATATTTACTTTCCGTAATGGAAACTAAGAGACTTTATCAATTCAAGTGTGTTGTAGATCTAGGAGGACTATTAAAGGCCGGGGAAATATTAGGAATCTCTGCCGGAGGTTTATCTAAGTCCTTAAAGACTCTAGAATACGATCTTGGATATGACCTCTTTTATAGAAATGGTCGAGATCTTCAGTTAACTGATTTAGGAGAAACTCTCTATAGTAGATTACCAGAGGTATTATCGGCAATTGATGGCCTTAGTGATTTAAATAAGTCAGTTGAGAAAAATGAAAGTCCAGTTATTAGATTCACAAGCTTTGAAGTCTTCACAACGTATTTTCTCTCAGATTTTATTAATAAGAATCTAACTTCAGAGACAGTGGAGATCAGTGAAAGAACCCCAGGTGCCATGGAAGAGTTGATAATAAATAAAAAAGCTGACATTGGTATTACCTATGAGCCAATTGCTAGAAAAGGATTAGACTTTCTAAAAGTCTCTCACCTTTATATGGGAATCTATGGAGTGAAAAAATTTACAAATTATAATAAGTTTATTGATCTTCCCTTTGTAGCTCCCCTCACCCCAATTACAGGAACACCTACAGGGACAAAAGGTCTTGATGGGTGGCCAGATCATTTGGTCGAGCGTAGTATTAAATATAAAGTTGAAATGATGGAGACAGCCTTATTGCTTGCTCAACAAGGCGATGCAGTAGCTTTTATTCCAGACTTTATTGCACGTTATGTAAACGATAGAAGTGTTAATAGCAAGAAACTGATTTCAATCTCGCCTCCTAATAAATTTAAAAGAATAAAAAGAGATATTTATATAATTCTAAGAAAGAATGATGAGGAAACTCCTATTATAAAAAAACTTGCTAAATCCTTAAGGTCTATAAAGTAAATTTTGATAACTTAAACTGCAAATCAGTCAACACTCAAAAAAGGAATTTCATAGACACATTCACTATCCCAAAAAGTAATAAAAGCATTGGGAAAATCTATTTGGTGCTCTTTTTTCAGATGAAACTTGATCAATCTTCCTGAACTAGATTCAAAAAGATAAGGAGTATAATTTAGTTGAAATGGATAAAATTGACCTGCTTGTGGACTATCGATAATATTAACGTAATCTACGTCTTTAAATGAATCATCAACAAAAAACATTAATTTATGACTTCTAAAAATTGTATTAGTATAAACAACTTTTAAATCAAGTTTTAAGGTCTCACAGCCATTAACAGACTTATATTTGAAAATATTTTGAGAATAAGATGTCATACATAACATCGTCAAAAAACTTAATATCAACTTATTCATTTTTGTCCCTTCAATATAAATTCATCGTAATTAGTTCTTGAACTTAACATATTAATCAAGAGAGATTTTTTTTTGCATAAATTTTACAGGCAATTTAAAGGCATAATGAGAAATCCATGAATCAGAAATGTCTTCGTGACTGGCATTGTCCTTATTTATGAAGCTATTTAGGATACATATTGATTTATATAAAAATTACAGTACATAACACTTGAATTCTCTAACATGTTAAAAGTTTGAGTAAAGAAACTAAATCATAAGGGAAAAATGAAAAAATTATTTACTTTATTTATTCTTACTATTTCTTCACTTTCATATTCAAATGAATACCTAATTGATTTTATGTGCACTGGTGAAAATGGAATAGCACCCGATTATAATTTGCAAATATATTTCCAATATCCAATACGTGAACAAACAAGTGAACAAGATTCAACAGTCCTCCAAGGAGCTGTAAAAGTAACACTTAAAGACTTTAGGGAAAGATATGAAACCGTAAGTACTGTAGGTAAGGAATGGAGTGATTGGATTGCTGTATATCGTGATTCTTATACATTTAGAGGCGAGTCTAAGTCTACTATCTCTAAAGACTTTACTGTATCTAGACTTGTATTGGAAGATAAGTTTATTATGCATATTAAAGATATTACGGACCAACGCTCTAGAATTCAAATGTTTCGCTTAGATGATAACCAAGTAATTTTCAGTCATTCTAGATGCATTAGAAGAAGTAGATATAACAACTAAATATTAGTCCAGCATAATTCATAGATTCTGAGAAATCCGTAGAGATGAAACAAGCCTTGGTTCTCTATTTTTTTATTCAATTTTCAGTACCTGAAAAAGACTAAATGTTTTCGGATTTAGCAGAGACTCCCAAAAGAGGAATCTTTTATTAAAGATGGCGCGGGATGAGAGATTCGAACTCCCGACCAATTGGTTCGAAGCCAGTTGGTCACCCTCTGGAATTTTTCAAATTTTGAATGGGTTTTGGTGAAGTAAGCAATGAAAATTATTAAGTTTTTTGGATAATAATCTCTTTGGATTCGGTAACAGAAGATCTTGTTTTTAAAAGCATTTTTGCAATCGCAATACATTGAAAATACGTTCAACATACATTCAAAACATTTCGTTTTACTACCCAATTTACTACCCATAGCCAGTTGGTCGATGAGCGAATTTTCGTCGATATAGACCTGTTGGCTTCACTTCCCAAATTACTACCCAACGCCTACTGGTCTGAACAGTATTAATTTATCACCCACCAAAAAGTCGTGCCCAAAAGCCCTTTTTCTTCTCAGAGTGCTTCTCCTTCATTTCTTCATATTGAGGATGATCTTCGGCACTTCTTTTTCTCTTACCTTTTTTCTCTTTATATTTTCCTTTAGCTTTTCCTGCCTTTTCTTCATCATCATTCTCTTCTTCATCATCCTCATCTCTGTCATCATCGTCATCATCTTTCTCTTTTTTTGCCTTTTTAGCTTTTTTTCTTTTCTCTTTAGCCTCATTCATTTTTTTTCGAGCTTTATCACTTTTACCCTTTTTTTGATACTCCCTAGACTCCTCTTCAAGTTCCTCAGCCTCATTTTCAAGCTCGTCGGTCTTATTTTTACCTTTATTTTTTTTCATCTTTGAATTTTTTTTACCTTTTCCTGCCCAAGAGGGTTTACCTCCCTTTCCTTTACCTTTAGCAAAGGACATTTCAAAACTAAAAATCAAACAAATTAAAACAAATAACTTCATTTTTTCTCCCTTAATAGTTCATACATGAACGAAGATTTATCGGAAGCTATCTTCAAACCTTTAAATCCTGCTCTTAAATTCTCTAAACCTTTACGATTATCTCTAAATTTGCAGTAGAAAAAGATATTTATTATCAAACTTTGTCATTTCTAACCAGATCATAGTTACTTCTCTTTCGCGTAATCATATTCACACTTCTAAGGCCGGCCATCGATAACATTAAGGTTTAGAGCTACTGGCCTTCTATCTCATAATTAATATACTTTTCGAGTTCATCATAATCATCTATAAAAAAAGATGTTTTCTGAATTTTTGAAATAAATGAATCTTTTTTTTCAAAGAAAGTAGGTGACTTGAATTAAAAAAAACTGCTATTTAAGATTGGAGACAAATCTATTTTATTATAAACTAAATCTACCGTATTCTCTCTGATTAGTGGTCTCTTTATCTTTAATTCACTTCCAACTATACGATAACGAAAAAGTGCAGATAGAAGTGATCCGAAGCAGGGTCTATGATTACAATTTTAAGTTTCTCGTTTAAGTTTAATAACCTTGAAGCAACGCTGATGCCTCCTGATCCAGCTCCAACAATTATGACTTTTTTCATATTGCGGTCTCCTCATAGTTAATTATTTCTTTTAATTTCTCTTGTAACGATTCTCTTTTCATTCCCATTTTAGAGCCAATTTCAATAGCTCTTTTTTTGGGATGACCACATATCTTAGAGAGATACAAAGACAACATTGCCCCAACTCTGTTTGCAGACATGCAGTAAATTAAGATGTTATGATCGCTACTTTCAATATGCTCCGAAAACCTCTGTAAACTTTCAAAATCAATATTTTCAAGATCACTAACTGGAAAATAAATATAATCTAGTCCACTTCTAGTAATTCGTTCTCTGTCATTGAAAGGTGTTTCATCTTCTAGCTTTAAATCAATCACTTTTTTTATATCGTATTTTTTTAATTCAACGATCTGGTTTTCATCAGCAATCTTTGATGAACAAAAAATATTATCCACTCGTGAGAAATGATGAAAACTACTAGTTTCAATGTTTTCATCAAGATCAGTTAAATCTAATGCATTCATGATAGTTTCCTTTTATAAATAGAGTAAATGAACATACCGCCTAACATTGAAGCGACAAAAGCAATGCTTTCGTAATCGAACCTTCCAAGATTTACAATCCCTGGGCCAGGACAAACTCCTGCAACCCCCCATCCAACTCCAAATATAGCTGATCCAACAATAAGATTAGATTCCAAATCACTTTTTGTAGGTAAATGAAAGAGCTCAGAAAGGATAGGTTTCTTTTTCAAAATGAGTGGAAATAAAACTAGATTCACTCCTACAGCTCCTCCCATAACAAAAGCAAGGGAGTAGTCCCAGTTTCCAAATATATCGAGAAAACCAATAACCTTATCAGGGTTCACCATACCTGATATTGATAACCCAACTGCAAATAGAACTCCAAACAGTAAAGATATTAAATTACTCATATAATCCTCGCTATTAAAACAGTAACTATCCCTGAGAACATAAAAGTTAGTGTTGCAACAAATGACCTTTTCGATAATCTTGGTAATCCGCAAACACCATGACCTGATGTGCAGCCGCTACCTAATCTCGTTCCAAAGCCAACTAGTAGTCCCGCAATGATAATATTTATCATTGGTGTTGAGATTTCAAAATCAAAGAAACTTGGAAAGAATTGTCTTAAAAGTACTCCTCCTAGGAATAAACCTAGAATGAAACTTCTTCTCCAGTCTTCATTTCGATCAACTAAGCTTGAAAATGATGTTACTAAAATGCCGCTAATACCGGTGATTCTTCCAAGGAAAAGCATCATGAGTGCACTAGAAATACCTATTAATACTCCTCCTAAAAGAGGTGATACTATTGTCCCACTCACTACTTATTCCTCACTGGAATTTTAAGATAACTGACATCATTATCTTCGACCTGAGGCAACTTCCCTCCGTCAATATTAACTTGAATACTTGGAAGAAGAAGCTTTGGCGCCGAAAGTTTTTTGTCTCTTTCAGTTCTAAAGTTTACGTACTCTTCTTGCGTTGTTTTTTCATTTAATTGAATATTCTTTTCTTTACTCTCGCCTATTGTAGATATAAACCTAAGCTCTCTTCCTCCTGGTTGATAATCATGGCAAGTATATACTTTAGTAGTGTCTGGCAGTTTATATAATTTCCCATGAACAGAGTTATATAAATCTTTTGCAGATCCCATTGGAAAGTCACATCGACCTGTTCCAAAGTCGGGCATAAAGAGAGCATCTCCTGTAAACACCATGTCTTCAATCAGATAACTTGAACAAGCTGGAGTGTGACCAGGAGTAAAAATAGTTTTGATCCCAATGCTTCCAGCTTTAAGGAGCCTATCCTCATCAAGTAAAATATCGAATTGCACACCACTTGTATTAAAATCTTTAAAGTTAAAAATTTCCTTAAATTTTTCTTGGACTTTTGTAATATGTTTTCCAATCCCAACCCTAGCTTCAGGAAACCTCTTTTTAAGCTCAACAGCGCCTGTTAAATGATCAGCATGGGCATGGGTCTCAAGGATATAATGCAACTTAAACTCATTAGAATTTACAAAACTTTGAACCTCATCAACAGATGCTGTATGAACTCTAGATGATCCCTGATCATAGTCCCATACTGGATCAATAACTATTGCATCCTTTGTATTTTCATCGTAAACAACGTAGGTTAATGTATAAGTTGCCTTATCGAAAAAATCCTTAACTCTTAGCATAAAGCCTCCTTAATCTATTTGATTTGTGCTATACCTAATATAATAAACAAGGGAGTAGAAAACTTTGATCGCCATCAAGTTTTAAAGAATATGATCGATTTAAACTCGTTAGATGCCAGTTTAGTTGCAAAAACCTCTCTCAAAAAAGGTGAGATTCTTTATCATGCTGGCGATACTCCTAGCTCAGTATATTTTATAGAAAAAGGCTTAGTTGGGCTATTTCACCTATCTGAAGACGGCAAAGAGACATTTCTTAGAGTATTCGACAAAGATAGTATTTTAGGGCATCGCTCCTATTTTGCGGATGAAAAATATCACGCAACCTCCATGGCCTTAACTGATGTGACTATAAATTCTATTTCTACAAAAACATGTGATCAGATCTGCCAAACTAACCCAAAGCTTATAAAAGAGGTTACTAAGATTATTGCTAAAGACCTAAAAGTTGCGGAGCTGCGTTTAGCCAATCTAAAAGACCACTCAGCTCAAAAGAGGATAATAGAAGCAATGGTTTATCTAAAGCTTAAATATCCGATTAAAGTATGGACTAGAAAGCAGATATCTGATTACTCTTGCACCTCTTTTGAATCAGTTACGAGAGTAATGACAAAACTAGAATCTGAATCTCTTATTAATAAAAAAGGTCGCGACTTTAATATTCCTAATATTGAGAAGTTACTTAAATTCACTTAAAAGTTTGACCTCCATCAAAGTTTAATATCAAAAAAACAAGTATCCTTTTAATTATTCGAAGGAGCGAAAATGTTGGCATATTCACTAGCAACACTTATTGGACTTAGTCTTGGCCTACTTGGAGGAGGTGGATCTATTTTAACAGTTCCAATTCTTGTGTATGCGATGGATATGGACCCAAAACTTTCAATTGCTTTGAGCCTTGCGATTGTTGGAGCTACTAGCTTAATCGGAGTTTTCGGTCATTATAAAAATCAAAATATCGACTTCAAAATTGCGCTAATTTTTGGTCCTGTTGCTATGCTGGGTACTTTTGTTGGTGCGAAATTAAGTCAGTATCTATCAGGCTCAACACAACTCATTTTATTTTCTCTAATTATGATTATTGCATCATTCTTTATGTTTAAAGGAAGAGATGAGAATGTTTCTGAAAAAGATAAAGATTTAAATATTCCTCTTATTATTACAGAAGGCATAGTAGTTGGAATCATAACTGGACTAGTAGGTGTTGGCGGAGGTTTTCTCATTGTCCCTGCGCTAGTTCTTTTGGCTGGTCTATCAATGAAAAAAGCCGTTGGTACATCCCTACTAATTATTTCTTTAAAATCTTTTGCTGGTTTTGCTGGGTATATAACTATCATGGAGATCCCGTGGGAGTTTCTTGCTAAGTTTACAGCTTTTTCTGGCGCAGGAATATTAATAGGTTCTCATTTGGTCAAATTTGTTCCACAAAAAACTTTAAAAAAATCGTTTGCTGTATTTCTAGTTATCATGGGGATTTTTATTCTCTACAAGAACAAATCTGTTTTTATGGGATAAAGAAGACTCCGCTTATTCTGGTAATTTTTCTTTAAATGACGAAATCAGAAACTTTACATCTACCAAGCAACATTTTCCACTTGGATTCGCAGTCTCACAAAAACAACCAGGATCTTTCATTTTTGATTTAATATCGTTAAGGAAATCCAAACCTTTCTGATTTTTAACAGCATCGAACAGTTCTCTTTGCGACTTTTGAAAACAATAGCAAACCATTGAACTCAAATCGATCTTTATAGGTTCTGACTGATTATTTTCGCAACATTTCTTCATCTGACTCACAATACACTTCAAGTGTTGAATTGTTAACTATTTGCAAAGTAATTTATCCAAGCTTTAAACATACCCCAGGAGGGTATACTGTATTTATATGAAGAAAGTAATCATTGCAATTCTATTCATGCCTACTCTACTACTAGCTCATCCTGTCATCTATAAGGATGGATGGGTTTATTGGGGTTCATTTGGACCAGACATGAATACTCAAAGAGTTTCATACACCCTTCATCCCAAGTTTTCACTGGAAGCCAATACTTCTTGGTATCAAAATAATGATGAATACAGAGATTATATGCTTGGAGCTAACTACCTTGTTAAAAGATGGCTTAATGGTGACTCTCAAGGGAATATCTACGCTTCTTACCATGCTGGATATTTTAAAGATTTAGATACAGATGGTTTTGCTCAACACCTTATGCTTATGGGCGACTGGGAATCAAGAAGCCTTTACACCGCAGGAAGTGTGATGAGCTTTCTTTATAACGACAAAGAAGAGTTTAAGTACTCTTATCGCTTTGGATTCGCCCCATTTGTAGCAGGAATGAATACTATTCAGAACTGGCTTATTTTAAAACTCGATTATTTCGAAGCTCAAAACAAAAAGATTCTCGTCACTCCAATGATGAGATTTTTTTATAAAAATGTTTTATGGGAAATGGGTGCCAATACTCAAGGCGATTATTTTCTAACACTAATGATTCACTATTAAGGATATTAAAAATGATAAAAATAATTATCTCTCTATTCTTTATTGCATTCAGTACAAAGGCTGAAACGATTAAAGTTCATGTGCCAGGAATGGTTTGCCAGATGTGTGTTCAAGGCATGCAAAAGCAGTTTAAATCCGCCGTAAATGATGCAGAGACTGATGTTCAAGTTGATCTTGATGAAAAGATAGTCACACTCAAAACGAAAGTACCTATTACTGATGATGACATTAAAAAGCGAGTTCAAAATGCAGGCTACAATGCTAAGAGAATTATCCGAATTGATAAGCTTCCGACTATAAAGGCAAAAGAAGTTAAGTCTCTTAAATCTGAGAAAGTTAAGATTAAAAAGAATAAGCAATGAAGAAGGTTTTGAACTTTTTCTCTCTCTTTGGCTCACTAAGTACTCTTCTTTGCTGTGCTTTACCTGTAACTCTAGTTAGTCTTGGTATGGGAGCAACTTTTGCGAGTTTGACTGCAACATTTCCTCAAATTACTTGGCTTACAGGTTACAAGAATGAACTCTTTGTACTAACAGGAGTTATGCTTTTAGCCTCGTATTACTTTATGAGAAAAGTAGAGATTCAAGCCTGTCCTATTGATCCGAATCAAAAGGAAGCTTGCCAAAGTTCTAAATCAACTTCTAAATATATCTTTTGGGCGTCTGTAGTTTTATATATTATAGGGCTCTCATTTTCATTTATCATACCAAGGATCATTTATGGCATGTAACCCCGATCACACCGACCAAATAAAACGGCTTAATAGAATCATAGGACAGCTTGAGGGAGTCAAAAGGCAAATTGAAAGTCATACTTATTGCCCTAAAATATTAATTCAAACAAAAGCCGTAAGTTCAGCAATCAGATCTCTCGAAACTAACTTACTTGAAAAGCATATCAGTAATTGTGTTAAGGATGCTATTAAATCAGGGCGTGGAGCAAAAGAAAAAACTGAAGAGCTGATTAATATTTTCAAGACAAGGATAAAATAATAAGACTACCCCCCTAAAAATTTTTAATAAATATAGAAGCCGACCAGTTGCTTAAGTGCCAACTACTCGGAAAGCCAGTTGGTCTATTTAAAAAATTTTGAGAAATACTCAGATACCTTTGAGTATTTAAGAAAGGCTAAACTATTGAAATTTAAAAAAAATGGCGCGGAGTGAGGGACTCGAACCCCCAACCGTTCGGTTCGAAGCCGAAAACTCTATCCAGTTGAGCTAACCCCGCGTTTATTAATTCTACTACCCAATTCACTGACCAAAGAAAAATCTCCTAAAAAAAACTAATCATTCCCGTTAGTTCGAGCCCCGAGTAGGAGCTTCGAAGCCAACTACTCTATCCAGCTGAGCTAACGCCGCAAAACGTGTATACTACTACCCAATCCACTGACCAACGAATTTTATCTAAAATAAACATAATAATTTCAATACCTTCTGACCCCGACCTGTTGCTTCGAAGCCAACTACTCTATCCAGCTGAGCTAATCCCGCGAAATAAACTTATTCAAAACTATAATACTAAATGATAAAAAAATCATCACAATAATGACCATCAAGTGATGATTATTACTAAAATCAGGAATTATTGAATCAGTTCTCACTCCTCCAAAAGGCCATAAAACACGGCACGCTCCCAAAACTAAACCTAAAAAGATCAATAATACTTCTCTTTCACGAACTTTTAAGAGTCCTTTTAAAAATCTCGCAAAACCTAAAATTCCACAAACAAAGCCTAGCCCAAAGATTGCTATTGTTAAGAAACCATCTATAGTTGTTAAGGCATGAAGAGCATCTAATATCACCTCATAGTAGCCAATAATTAATAAAATAAATGAACCACTAATCCCAGGCAAGATCATGGCCACAGAACCAAAAAATCCAGCAAGGAAGGTAAAGAGATAATTTTGCGGAAAACTAATATTTATTTTCGTTAGAACAAAGCCTATAACTATTCCTAATCCGATGAGAAATATATTTTCTACTTTTAACCAATTTCTTTTCACTAGAAACAAAATAGTACTTATTAAAACTAATACAAAAAATACACCCCAAGTATAAAGCGGATGAATATTTAAAAAATACTTCATCACTCTACTTAATGATAAGATTCCTATGAAAATCCCACCTACAACTGGAAACAAAAAGTTTGGATTTAAAGATTCAAAAAACTTCTTAAATTTAAAACTTAATAAATCTTTGATTGAAATAGATCCAATTGTAGAGACAAACTCTGAGTAAATTCCAGTAATGAGTGCAACAGTTCCTCCTGAAATACCCGGCACTAAGTCCGCAGCTCCCATCAAAAAACCTTTTAACATTAACTTAATCATTTATTCTTCTATAGAGTCGAAATTTAAAAGCTCATCAACTTCCTCAAGATCACTCTCAGTTAATCCATAAGGATTTTCCTGCTCGTTTAGATCCTCGTCTAGATATTTCTTACCTTGTTGATTTTCAATCATTTCTAGATCTTCAGTCATCACTTCTTGATCAGCTCCCTGGATCCCACCTTCAAACTGTTCATCTTCTAATGGAGCTTGTCCATCAAAGTTATCATCAATTACATTTTGATCAAATTCAACATCACTTGCTCCATCAATATCTACAGGAGTTTCGCCTCCACCGTTAGCTAGATCATCAATATCACCAAGTTCAGCTTCAAGACCTTCAAAATCAACTCCATCATCATCTACTTCTTGATCTTGTAAATCAAAGTCTTCATTCATCTCATCGCCAACTTGAGCATCAAAATTATCATCATCATTTCCATCTCTAAAGTCTTCTTCAAAGTTCTCATCATCTGGATAAACTTCTCTATCAGAAGTGAAATTATCCGAATTAGATCGATATTTTTCAGAAAGAGTAAAGGCCTTATCATAACGAGATATTGGAAATGAACCTCTAGTAACTAAAGCGGTACTAAAACCATCGGTCAAACCTATAACAGTTGCTTGCCCCTTGAGATAAGTTGGTGAACCTGTAATTTCTTTTTTTGTATTCAGATCAATATTATCAAAGACACCAAAGGTATAACCGATCTTCACCCCATCACTTCGGCCTCTATCAAGATAGATTATATCCCCAAGAGTTAAATGCATTCTTTGATCGTTATAAGTATCTATAACAAAAGCTTCAATTTTTTGATTTGTATAAAGTTTTTTAATTTTTTTAATCTTAGGAGTATATTGAGTGATTTTATCACCACGTTGAGTATCGTGAGTTACATTATAAATTCTTGCTTGCCACTTATCTTCTATCTGCTTGATCAGTTTGATATGTCCCAAAATAATAGTTTTATATCCAGACCTATCTCCACGCTCTCCTCTTAATTTTTTTAAGGTTCTAAAAAGAGAAAACGTATCTCCCCTTTGTTGATTTCCTTGATTAAAGCGAACATAAACTGTTTCATTATTAGTGAAGAATTTTGATTCATTAATACCATTAGTAATTTCACCAAGCTCTTCTACTTTATTATCAGCAACAAATGTATTAATTGAATATCCTTGTTTAAACCCACCCTTTATAGATGCTTCTGAAATTCCACCTTCTTTAACTTCTGCTTTAGTCTTAGGTAGCATGTACGAATAATCAGGTGGAGTATAACCTTGATAAGAGGTATTACCTTGATCATAAGCACTCTCTACAATTTCTTGCATCTCTGGAGAAGCGTAATCAACTTGTACTCCTTGAGCCAATAGCGATTGTTTTTCTTGCTGCCATGAAGAGTTTGACCCACCACTTGTTATCACTGGAGCAGCAGGAGCTCCATTTCCTCCCATACTCAAAGTTGCTCCACTAGCACTAGAATCAAAAACCAAAACCATTCCAGGTTCAATTTTATGAGGGTTCTTAATATAAGGATTTAGTGCCCAAATTTTGGGATAATAATGACCTGTTCCAAATAATTGTTGAGAGATTTTAAACAACCAATCACCTGGTTGAACTGTATAAGTTGAGGTGACATTAACATTTGATTTAATTCCTTCCCACTCAGAGTCTGTTAATTTGTAAGAGAGTTTGGAAGCAAGTTGTAAGAGCTCACCTTCTTGAGGGCCAGTATCAAAATTTGTTTGAATATCAGTCCCTTGAAAATCTTGAAGATTCTGCTCATCAGGAATATCAAAATCATCAAGAAAATCATCTTGAGCTAGTGCATTAAAAAAAAATAAGATTGATAATAGAAGTATCTTATTCACTTGATTTAGTCCTCCATGACTTCTATAAATACTTAAATATTTGCCTCTATTTAACTGTATGAGATGTAGGAGAGAAGTCAATTTATG
>CALIJZ010000063.1 GCA_938017795.1 uncultured Bacteriovoracaceae bacterium | reverse complement strand
TTGATGAATACTTAGACGATCCTTTTAGTTTAACTAATGAGGTCTTAAAAAGACTTCATGAACATGATAGCGTTTCTAGTGAGAATTCTGGTCTTTTACAATAAACAATTTAACTATTTAAAGTTTAGGCCATGATCAAAGTAAATAACCTTTCTAAAACATTTAAAGTTCCTACAAAACAAGCAGGTCTAAAAAATGCTTTTAAGTCTTTAATAAAAAAAGAATATATAACTAAGACAGCTCTAAAGGATGTAAACCTCAAAGTTTCTAAAGGTGAAATCTTAGGCCTAGTTGGTTCAAATGGTGCTGGTAAAACAACTTTAGTTAAAATACTAAGTGGGATTATTTCAAGTAGTACCGGTTCAGTAAGTGTTCTAGGTTTTGATCCATGGAAGAGAAAAAATGCTTATAGAGAAAAGCTATCTCTTATTATGGGCCAAAAAGCTCAGTTGTGGTGGGATCTACCGGCTGCTGATAGTTATCTTTTATTAAAAGAGATTTATCAAATTGAAGATCAGAGATTTAAAAAAAATCTACAAAAGTTAACGGATTACCTTGGTGTAAAAGATCAATTAAATGTTCCAGTTAGAAAGCTCAGTCTTGGTGAGAGAATGAAAATGGAACTAGTAGCTGCGCTTTTACATGACCCTCAGGTGATTTTTTTAGATGAACCCACAATTGGTCTTGATATTATCAGTCAAAAAGCAATTAGAGAGTTTTTAAAAGAATATATGATTGAGCATAATCCAATTATGATTTTAACTAGCCATTATATGCAAGACATTGAAGAGTTATGTCCACGTTTAGCATTAATGAGGGCAGGTGAAATTATTTATGATGGCCCTCTCAATGAAATTAAAAATAAGTTTGGGGATGTACGTTCACTCAAATTTGATATTGATCACCAAAGGAGTGATCTGGAAGATTTTTTCTTGAAAAAAAATTTAAAAATGCAATGCACTCAAAATCAAGTAAGCGTTAAAGTACATATTGATAAACTCACTGAAGTCATGAAAGATCTGTTAAATAATTTTACCATCTCCAATATTCAAACTTCACAAGTTGATATTGATACGGTTATTGAATCCTACTTAAGTTATGAAAAAAAATCTTAATATTTTCATACATGCTTTCACTATAGAGCTTAGAAAAGTCTTTGCTTATAAACTAGAATTCTGGGCCAGTTTTATTTTCTCTACAGCTGCGATGGTTATTGTCAGTTATCTTCTTTGGCAATCTATCTTTGAGTTAAATCAAGTGTCACAAATGAAGGGTTATACCTTAAATGCCCTGATCATATATTATTTTTGTATCGCCATTACTCATAAAATACTTGTTTCATCTGGAATGGGAATTATATCTAGAGATATATACTATGGTGATTTAAATAAATACTTACTCTACCCAGTTAATTATCAAATCTTTAAACTCGGTACATATTTTACAAAGTCTCTTTTATATTTGAGCGTTTTATTAATCTCTCTGATTGGATTTCAGATTTTTCTTTCAGCAAACTTAAATTTTTTATCTATCGTTCAAGGAATTATTCTTATTTTATCTTCAACGGTCACATTTTTCTTCTTAACCAGTATATTGGAACTTCTTGCATTTTGGGCCGACCATATTTGGTCTTTAGGCATCATGATCAGATCCGTGATGGCCTTTTGTGGTGGGTTCATGATTCCTCTTAGTTTTTTTCCGGAATCGATTTATAATTTTATTCATTATACCCCTTTTCCTTATCTGCTTTATTATCCCATTAAGCTTTTAACGAACCAAGAAAGTAGTTACTCTTTTTTTACAATTTTTAGTATTCACCTCTTTTGGATAATTGTGTTTTATATTGGTCAACAGCTTGTTTGGAATAAAGGAAAATACAAATACACTGGAGTTGGAATTTGAGATACTTTAGGTTGTATTTACATTTTATTCGCTTCTCTTTTACTAAGGCATTACAATTTCGCTTTGATTTTACATTTAGAATCTTCATGGATTTGGTTTTTCATACCCTGAACTTAGTCTTTTTTAGAATCTTATTTAATCACACAACTTTAATTGGTGATTGGAACCAATCACAAGTTACGTTATTTGTGACAAGCTTTATCCTCTTTGATGGGATCTATATGACTGTCTTTGCAACGAATGCTTGGTGGTTACCAGAGCATATAAACAAAGGAGAATTAGATTATTATCTCACCAAACCCGTTTCTCCTCTTTTTTTCTTTAGCTTTAAAGAATTTGCAGCAAATTCATTGATGAATCTATTCTTTGGAATAGCAATTTTTTCTTGGGCCCTTACTCAATTAGAGTTTTCATTTCATTTCTTTCAACTTCTTCTCTACATTTTACTTATTATCAATGGAGCATTTTTGTATTTTGCAATGCAATTATTGATGTATTTACCTACTTTTTGGACTCAATCACCCCGTGGTTTTGATATGCTCCTTCACGGGCTAGATCCTATTTTAAAATACCCTATTTCCATTCAAAAATACCTTATGCGAACAGTGTTCACATTTTTATTACCTTTAAATATTGTCTTATCCTACCCTGCTAAAATATTTTTTAATGAAGCCCCCATCAAAGGTGTCTTAATTATTTTAGTTTGTACTACCCTGTTCTGGTTATTTATAAGTTGGCTTTGGAGGAGCGGAATTAGACAATACTCATCGGCTTCATCATAGCTATTCATCTAATTTTTAAAGTGATACTATAAAGTTATGAGCACAAAGGTAAAATTAACATTAATAGTAACGGTAATTGTTGCACTGCTGGCTTTTTATTTGTCTGGCCAAAATAAAAATGTATCAATTCAACCAGAAAAACCTGAAGTTCAAAAGCAAACAATTGTTGATCAAAACTTAAACGGTAAAGAAGAGATTGCGAAAGTCAAAAAGAATGAATCAGTCATAGCGACATCAGTAGAACTTGATGAAATCCTGGATGGAATCACTAGTGAAATCTCTGATTGTAAGAAAAAAATCAATTCGCTCTTTCCAGAAGATACAGATGCTCAAGGTCTCCCTTATCAAAGTGTAAAAGAACTAAATAATGCTCTAACAAGTTTTTTCACTATCACTGGTAAAAAGCTAGATAGAGTTCATGAAGTTGTTACTTTCTTTAAAGAAAATGATACTAAACAACTTGATCCTAAATCTACCTTTGAAAAAATCTCCAACCTCGAAGATTGCGGAGACTTTGAAGAAGAGAATGTTATCGATACAGTTATTGATTTCTTAACGGAATATAATTTTAAAAAATCTGAGCAAATGCGTGTTAGTAAACATATTCTTGGTTTATATTTAGATCAACTTGATAAGCCGGTAGGACTTCATCATTTGGTTGCAAAAGTTGAGTCCATTGAAAGCATGATCGATGAAGGGCTTCTGCCAAAGTCAACTGAGAATGATCTTAACCTAATGAATCAAAGCTTAGAAGATATGGAAGAGGACTTTAGAACACTTATTCCTAAGAATTTTGCTGATAAACAATACCTCACTCCTACTGAGATTTTAATGCTCAAGCAAAGAGAAGATGAAGTCTTAGACAAATTAAAAGCCCCACTTAAAGACTTTATTAAGCAAATCATCGAAAATCTCAACTAATTCGTTTTATCTATAAATATATGTTATTATAAGAGCTTGTTTATCTTGGGGGTGCCCTGGTTTCGACGGGGATCAAGAAGAACTAAGTGCGTGTCGGGGTTGATCTCCTGGCCTCGTTAAAAAGGAGATCGAATTTTTATTTGGCGAAAGAAATTTTGCTTTAGCTGCCTAGTTTAATACTACAAAGCTAATGCGGGGCCTACACCAATAACAAAAGGTAGGTAAAGTCTGTTATGTATCCGACGGTAAAAGAAAAGCTTTGAAGATCAGCTGGGGACCTTCATAAAAAAGACCCGGAGGTTGGCAACGTTTCGAAAAATGTTGTAAGCCCGCTTTAGGTTTAGACAAGCTACACACGTAGATCTTTTTATCAGAGGGATTTCCGGACGCGAGTTCGATTCTCGCCACCTCCACCATCCGATGAACATATTCAGGGCAAATTTTAAAAATCACTTTTACATAAGTTTCAAGGAGTTAGCTGAGAGTACTCCACTTAATTAAATGTCCTTGGATTTTCCCAGGACGCTTTTATCCGTAGCTATGTAAATTCAAGTGTTAATTTACTGAATTCTTAAATTAAAACAATAAGAATTTAAAGTTAAGGAATTAGATTTAAATTCTTATTATCAAAAACTTCAACTAAAAGCCATTTTACACTTTATCATTTACCTTCAATCTCATTGATCCTCATAGGCATCTGATCAATTAATTCGTAGATTGATTTCATCGAGATAGGCTTTTGATACTTGGCCTTAATGCCACCATCTAGTCCTATTAAAGCGGCTTCATTACTTTTTAAAGATCCTGCCTCAAAACTACAGCCACTAATGATCTCTAACTTTCTTTCGCTATTGCCCTTGTTGTTGATTAAGTACTCTTTTTTTAACTTGGAATTGAATTGCTGTTTTTCAGATTGATCACAAACAACGAGTAACCTTTTTTTCCAAAGAAATTTCTTCAGCTTAAGCTTTTTGGTTGAAACTGAAGAAACAGCTCTGCTTTGTTTCTCAGATGGGTTCTGAAACTGATCAAGCCTAGCATCATAGACATTTGAATTGGTTGAGCAACTCACCAGCAGGAGACTAATTAAAAAGATAAATAGAAGCTTCATTAGATACTCACTTTTTCTTTTTATTATCGTTTATTTTTCTTTCAAGTAAAGCATAGTGTGGTTAACGAGTAATATCTCTAGAAATCCTTACCACATACAGCCAATTTGTTCATACAGACTTAAACTTTAAGTAGTTTGCGAAACAATTAGATTATATAAATCCTCACCTTCTACTTTTGGATCAATAAGCCATACTGGTATATAAACCCACCATCCATTAATTTTTTCAATCGGCTCAACAAATAAACCCTTCTCAAGTAAAACGACACTTTCTTTATCAATCTCCAAGGCACTAAAATTAGTCCCTTCAGGGAACCAATCTAAACCGTTTTTAGTGAAAACACTTACTTTAGTTATTCGATTTATTACCCAGTGCTTCTTCATGTAATCTTTTGATAAATGATTAACATGGCCATCTTCCTCATTTTATCACTTGCCCTCAAACTTAGTTTTCATCTCTGACATCCATTTCATTCCCTCTTCCTTGGACTTATTTTTTGCTTGTTCCATAAAGTCAGAATGATCAGTCATATAATGAATTTTCATTTGCGAGAACCATTGTTCAAAAGTTTGCGCTGTAAATTCTTTTTCACACATATCACAAGACATTGTTTTCAATTCAGTACTCCTTGTATTATTTACTTCATAGAGTGAAGACCAATCATATTTCCTTCACTATCTAAGACCATTGAAATAAACCCATGCTCTCCGATTGAAACTTTCGTTTTATCAACACTTCCGCCAAATTCAACAACCTTTGATTCTTCGACTGAACAATCTTCACAAGAAAAATAAACTAGAACACTATTTTTTCCAGCGCCGAACCCTTTCATTTTCACTAATGCTCCATTTGCTCCGTAGGATGACATGTCTCCCTGGAAAAGTAGCATCTCCATATCAAACTCATCTGGCATTTTCATAGGTTCTAGTTTCTTTTGAAAGACTCCTTCGTAGAATTTTTGTGCTCTACTCATATCATCTACCAAGATTTCATACCAACCAACTGAATTCATATTATTTTCCTTAATTATATTTAAAAAGTTTATCTAAATTTAGAAATTTTATCCAGAATTATAAAACAGTTCTTTGATATAACCACCGACATACTTTACTAAAAAACTCATCATTGATATGATTATTCCAAACTGCAAAAAAAATAATAAAAACTTTCAGTTAAGGAATTAAGGTTTAGATTTAATTATTTCAATAGGAAGTTTTAAATGGGAAAAATTGCTATCGTTATAGGTGCAACAGGTGTCGTTGGCCGTGAAATTGTAGATCAATTAGCTGTTCACGATGCATTTGAAAAAATTATTAGTATCTCTCGTCGTTGTGTACACTATGATAATCCCAAAATTTTTAATCAAGTAGTCGACTTTGAAAACTTAGAAAAAGAAGAAGAATATTTCAAAGGTGATTTTTTCTTTAGTGCATTAGGAACAACTCGTAAACAAGCTGGCAGTATTGAGGCTCAAAGAAAAGTAGATATTGACTATCAAGTCAAAGCAGCACAGTTGGCCCTCAAAAATGGTGTCGATCAATACTTGTTAGTATCTTCAAGTGGTGCAAATATTAACTCTAAATCTTCTTATCTGAAAATGAAGGGAGAGCTAGAGGAAAAAATAAAAACTCTTTCATTTAAGCGTATTGTATTTGTGAGACCTTCTTTGTTATTGGGTAAACGCTCAGATTTTCGTATTGCAGAAAAGGTAGGTGAATTGATCTTGCCACTAATTTGTCAGTTACCAGGACTTAGAAAATATAGGCCTATTACAGGCAAAGAAGTTGCAGCCGCAATGATTAGAATTAGTCAACGATCCACCAAGCAGCGAGTTGGGATATATAGTCTTGATGAGCTATTTATTTAAATAGTTTTGCAAGGAAAAACATAACCTAAGGGAAATAACTTAGTACTCCCTCTATCAGACCATCTCTTCGATTTTTTAAAGCATCTATCATATAATTTTCATCAGAAGAGTTACTATATTGGGCACTTTTTACGATAGACTCTATATCATTATCAGTTAAACTCTTTAATAATTCTATTGCTTCTTGCGCTTCTTCTCTAGTAACATTATTCCACGCATGGCCTTCTGGCTTAAACCTATCCTTGAACCATCCAAATACTACTTCTATATCTTTTGTGTTTTCAAATGAACCTACAGCATCACTATGAATACTCCACCCTGGCCAAACTTTCTTATGATCGCCTCTGGCTTTCGAACCCAGCGTTCCACCAAAATCAAATAAAGCAAATTTTCCATCGCCAAAGTCAAAGTTATTTTTTGCACTATATATTCTGTCATTATCTTTTAGAAGTGCTCCAATGAAATATGTTAATTTCCACTGTTTTGACTGATTTAACTCAAGACTGCTTGCTCTCAAACCTTTTCCCAGTGAGCGAACTGCAGCGTATCTTTTTCCATCAACAGTAACAATATGTGTACTAGGAGCATTAAAGCCAAGCTTTCTATAAATATTTGAGGATATAACTTCAGCAGATGTTTGAAGTTCTTTATGTTTTACGTCTTCCTTTAAAAGCCATTCTACACCTTCTTCATCAACATGCCATTTTGGTTTTGTTGAGCCTGCTAGCTCTCCTTCACTAAAGGACCTATCAATAGGCTTCAGTTGGCCTTTTGGAGGACTATTACTTCCTAAATCAAATACTTCCTTCTCAATATCTATATCTGGAGTAGCTTTATGAATGACAGACTTTTTATTAGATACAATAATTTGCTCTATTTCTTCTTGTGTTTTTGGTGGAACCCATTCGACTGGTGGATTTTGGCGGCCATCAAATATTTTAATCTTATTTGCAATAAGTTCATTTAAAAAATCACCCTCTGGCTCATTTCCTTTGAAAATAAACTCTTTTAAATCTGTAATTCTAACAGGACCCCATATTTGAATTTCAAGATATTCACTTCTTGCTTCTTTAAAGCCAAACTTCAATTTATCAAAGCCAGCAGCAACTGATTGAGATCTCGTTAAAGACAACTGACCATTCTTATAGCTATTACTTAGTATTGGTATCATTAAATCTCTAGAACTCCATGGCAAAAAAATGTCATCCCAATTTTTTGGCTTTATAACATTACCTGTGCTCCAAGTCTTATTTGTATTTGCATGTCTATTTAAACTATCTCCAGGGGTCCATGTAAGCCTGTCTCTCACTTTTTCTAAGTCTACTATATATACGTCTGCTCCATAATGTGCGTGAATTGGTTTAATTTCACCGTCAGTTTTAGGTCTCAATAATCCATACTTGGGCTTAACATCATTATCTCTAGCGGCATAGTTATCATACTTACTCCCAATCATCGAAGCTTCGGCAGCATTTCTCCCTTCTGATCCAAGATACCCCCTACTACTTCCGGTAACATGCTGGTTATGAATTCCTGTCTTAGGGATCCACCACCTCGCATTGATTGGTCTTTGTATAGCAATTTCTATATTTTCTTCTTTAACAATTGCATCGACGACATCGCCTAGATCGGATTTATTATTTTTAATAGCCTTACGAAATTTTTCAATGTTTTTATAGCCAGATGTTTTAAAGAGATCTGCTAAGAGTTTTGTTTGTTGTCCTACTACCTCTTGTCCATCCTTTACTAGATTCATCATTAAAATATCTGAATCGATTTGAGAAAATTTAAACCTAAAAGATATAGGCAAAAAAGAGTTAACCCTCTCCAGTGTTTTTCTATAATATACAATAGTCTCAATCTGGGATGTATCCATTTTTTCTAGTTGAATATCTTTTTTTAAAAAGGGTTTGATGTCTACGAAGAACTTATCCACGTTTTCAGTTTCTGCAAAAACCCTCTCGAAAAAGTCTACTCTGTCCTGTTCTGATGGAAACTTATATTTTTTTTCAACATCTTCAAATATTGCAAGTATTTCCTTAAGGTTTTCTACCTCTTGCCAACCAGGTACCTTTGCTCCTGCAACAAGCTCTAGATCTAAATTGGTTAATTTTTCAAAACCTTCTTTTAATGATTCTGCTGCCACTTCCTCATAATAGGTCTCTTTTATTAAGCTTGTGAGATGCTCAGTGCAAGGTTTCGCTGTAGCTCCTGAAGCTAGAACTCTACTTTGATATAAGTTCTTGTTTTCTAGATTAGAGCACGAAGAAATAATAAGTAATATTAATAATTTATTTATAATTATTCTCATTTCATAAGCTCCATAAGAAAATCTGAACATATTCTTGATCTTGATATGTTAAATTTACCAGATAAAGACTTTGCAGCAGACTCAAGACCTTCCCTCGAAGTATTAGTAATTTCTCTTTTTCTTCCTGATATTTTGCGACTAAGTTCACTTATTTCCTCTGGTGCCTTACCATCTTGACTTGCAATTAAAATTTGAGCTTCTATTTTTGTTGTTTCTATTCTTTGCTTCATTTGTGCTAAAAGGTCACTTCTTCGATGAGGATCATTAACGATAAGTCTTCTATAAGTAGCTTCTAATTTGTTAATTCTATCTTTAACCAGGTCTTCTATTGAAATCGTTCCATCAAAGTAGCGGATCATTTTTTTACGAGCTTTCCTCCTTGCTCTAACCTCTAATTCAACACCAAAAGTTTCACTGCCTAGATAAGGCATTCCCATTAGGTTGTCTTTAAATACTCTATCGCTAGCAAATGCTTTGTGAGCACTCTTGGGCAACTCAGCTCCCAACACAATTTCATTGTTTCTTACCATATTCACAAATTCACTTTCAGGAATCTTAAATTGAACCATAGGGGATTCGCCCTTTATTAAACCTGATACAAGATCGTCTCTTTTTCTTCCATATCTCCAAGCGTAATTAATATCAGGAGTCCAATAACGCACTCCTCGTGGAACTTTACCAGATTTCCAGTCCGCAACCTCCGTAGATTTAGCAACCCCGCGATACAAGTAAACATAACCATCTTTAGAGTAGTTTTTTATATATTCCTGTAATAGAAAATCTTTTAATTTAGTTTTTTGGGGTGGCCCTCTAATGTTATCGAACGTAATAACATCTGGATTAGTAGAAAGACCATTTTCTCGTAAGTATTTTGCAATATCACTAGGATCCTCCATGGGAACAGTTTCACCACGCTGATAGGCTTCACCATACTTACTCCACCACTGATCAGTATGATAGTTGTATCGATCAAACCTAGAGGTTGCCATTGGAATAAGAACGGTTTCTGAAGTTGGAGAATTAGGATTTGCATTATAAACATAATAAGAAAGCTTATGTTTATCTGAGGCATCAATTTTTCCCATCCCATTATATATTTTAATGTCGCCTTCTTCTAGTCCCGGAAGATGTCTCAGTATATTCTCTCGTATATTTTTATCAAAATCAGCGATATAATTTTCATAGCTTGATAGGGAATCAAAATATGTATCTACAATACTAAGCTGACCTCTTCTTTTTTCACTTGCCGATACATTATTTAAATCAACTTCATCTTCAGCAGAAAGAGATGGCTTATCTGTAACAAGATTAATGACACCAAAGTCAACGTTTGCAAAATTATCTTGATTATGGATACGAACTGAGTCAGCAATTAAACTAACTTCAACGTCTACTGTGCTTACTGTTTTTCTTTTTTTATCTTTAAGCCACCTTTGAGTTTGCTCAGCAGGTGAACTTGAATGAGCATGTCGGGTGCCCCATATAATACTGTCTTTACTAACCCTATAATCTTTCCCATGTTCATAATGAGAAAAAATCATATTATCAATATTTACTTCACCACTAGACTTCATAAAGTCACTTGGAACTGATGCATCATAATATGCACCTCTTTGTCCCTGAATCAATCCAGCAGACCCCATAAATACAAAACTTTTTGGATTATGTTTTACAACTGCGTTACTCAAGAAAGCAGAGCCCTCCCCCCATAGTGTTGTACTAGCACTCATAGAGACTAAATCAATTTTAATCTCTGGATTTCTTTTATTAGTAAGTTTATATTTTTTGGCACTTATTCCCAGCTCTCCAGTAGATTCAATTTCATCAGTAGAGATAATATCCCACTCCTTAAGATCGGCTTTCACCAGCTCTTCAAAGCGCCCTGAATAACCCAAAGTTATATGAGCTTGTTCTTTTATCTTTCCTCTTTCAAATAATTCAGAGACCTCTTTATCGAATTGTTCTTGTAGCTTTACTCTGTCATCTAGATTCACCCTTACATTAGAACTTTCTGTTAAGAGACCAAGCATTTTAGCATAGTGTTCAGCATACTCATTAATAGGTGGTACATTAAAGTATATTTGGGGAATTGTTTCTCTCAAAGTTTTTGTATCAATAAACTTAGAAATGCCCCATTTTTCGTAAAGACTTGGAATTCTTACTAATTCAGCTCCATCTCTGCTAAAAGATGAAGCGATATGAGTTGCCCCTCCGGCATGAACAGAAACTCCAACATTGCCGGCCTTAGTATTTTGCGAAATAGATGGTCCAATTCGATTTTCTACATATTCATCTACATTATTCAAAGTATGTCTTTCATACTCAAGAATACTACTGTGTATCGTCCTTATTTCTGAAGAGGATGGGTTTTGCTCAACTATTGAAAGAGTGAAAAAAGCTTTCCACTTCGAGTCTAATGATTCTTGAAAGGTATAAAAATCACCGTTTTCTATAAAATTTTTCAAACTTTCTTTAACTCTAATAACTTCTTCAGACCATGGATCTATTCCATCAAAATGATCAAGTTCAAATAAAACATCCTTTAATAATTCTCTAAAAACAGTAGTTTCATATATCTTTCTTGTTTGCTCTGTATTTAGCTCATTTATCTGTGCAAGTGATCTATAGGTATAAATGCTTTTACGCTCGCTAAAACTCCCACATGAAGTAATAAAAGCAAGAGAAAAAATAAAAAATATATTTATGAAGTAGTTCACCTATTAACTATTCGGTTTCTTTAAACAAAAGAACTTATTTTTTCTAATTTAAAACTAAGGAGGAAAATAATTCCTATCCACACAGCTACATAGCCCTAAAAAAGGCTAAAAAAATGTCAGCTACTAGTATAACACGCTCCTTCACTACTTCTAGCCTACAGAGTGTGGTTATTCGGCGACTGCGCTCTTATTACTTTTGTGAAATCCTGTAGTAGCATTGGAGGCAACTGTCTCTTACTATGAACACATTCAGGGCAAATTTAAAAAATCACTTCAATAAATGACCAGTTTTTACAAAAATAACTGTTTCATCATTAACCCATGGATCATGGCTTGAAAGATGTGGACTCCTTATCCAGCAATACTTAGGGTAGCTTCCATGTTCATCTTTAAACTCACCACCAAGAACTAATATTTCCTCACCTCCATAATGAGAATGACTTATGAATTTTTCATCTTTGGGCCATTTCACTAAAGCACTCGATTCACTACCAAAAGAATAAAGAGGCATTACTTTTAAACCACCATGACCTTGTAACCATGGCCTAGATTTTGTATTAACAATAACTTTTTGCTTATCACCTTCTTGAAACTGGTTAAGTTTCACAAACAAAAGACAGCCTTCTTTACTAAATGGAGAATGAAAGCTACCTGGAGGGTTTCTTAAATAAGTACCTGCTTCATAATCACCAAACTCATCTGAAAATGTTCCCTCTAAAACAAAGATTTCTTCTCCTAAAGGATGAGAATGTTCAGAAAATTTTGTACCTGGTAAGTATTTTACTAATGAAGTAGTATGTCCTGTTTCAAAATTTTCTCTTTCAAGAGGTTTTCTCAGCACTCCCTTGGAGAGAGAGCCAATCCAGTCGTTTTCGCTTTCTCGAATTACAACTTTATCTTTTATATTCATATTTAAATTCTCTATCATTACTACTTCCTTACTAGATCAGGCTATTTTTCTTTATCCATTGGAAAAACTCTTTTGCTCCTCCTATAAATTCATCATTAACAAATATTTGTGGAACCGTTTTATGTTTTGTAGCTTTTTTTAACTCTTCATAAAACTTCGGATCTTGATCCATATCCTTGTTTTCAAATTCTATATTGTTATCCTTCAAGTAATCTTTTACTTGTGCACAATACGGACAATGTGACTTAGTATATATCCTGACCTTTTTCATCACGAAACCTCCTTATAAGAATTTTTTATTCTTTTATTTCTTCTCTCTTTTCTAATCTTAAGGTTTATATGATCAAGAGCATCTACAGCTCTATCCCATCCTGTATAAATTTGCTTTTTATATCCAGCTTCAACATCTCCAACAGCATAGAAGTTATCAATATTGGTTTCGCCTTTAGGATTAGTTATAATAAACCCTCTATCATCTACTTCAACATTTAATTTTAGTGCAAGATCATTATAAACAATCATTCCAAGTGAAACAAAAATCATATCTGTATGAACTAATTCTCCATTTTCTAAAACGACATATTCTAATTTCTTCTCTCTTTTATTGCCATTAAAGTCTATTATTGGCTGAGTCTCAATAGGAATATCATAAAGAGAAATAAGCTTACTCGTTTCTTCGTTAAAATTGATCTTTTCCCCATTAGTACAAATCTTTAAACTAAGAGTATCGTAGCGCTCTTTTAAAATAATCGCTGTCCATGCTGCTGAAGTGTTATGACCTAAAACGATTGTTTCTTTTTGATGAACTAAATGTCCATCACATCTCAAACAATAATTTGCTAACTGAACATTAGCATATGGAAAAATAGGTCGAATTGATCCATTAATTTCTGGTTGAACATCCATTACTCCTGTCGCTAAAACAACGTAGCTTACCGATTCATTTCGGGAATCAGATTCTATTGTAAAAGATCCATCTTCTCGTACTTTTATGTCACTTACAGTTTCATTGATAATTTCAATATTGTTTTTAAATTCACTTTCTTGAATTTCATCTAGAGTGATCTTATTAGGATCAACAATAGCTTTTTTATATACCGAAAAACCAGGAACGTTATGAACCTTCCCTACCCAGGTTCCTCGAGCTTTCTTTTTAGTTTTTGCATTTCCTGTGTACAAGATTACTTTATCATTATTCAAGACGGCCCTTAAAGCCGCCATAACTCCAGCTGAACCAGCTCCGATAATTGCAATTTTATTATTTTTCATAATTCGTTCCTAATCTTTCAGTACTATTCTAGTTTCTTCCGGCCATTACTCCACCATCAATATTAAAAATCTCACCAGTTACCCAACTAGATTTTTCAGACAATAAAAATTCAATAGAGTTAGCAACATCTTCAGCTTTACCAATTCTTCCAATCGGATGAAAAGCATTGAAGCCTTGAAGAGCTTCTTTAACCTCGGTCTTAGGGATAAAGTTCTCATAAACAGGTGTTTCAACAACAGCTGGAGCAACAGCATTTACCCTAATACCATGTTCAGCAAGTTCCATGGCAAGATGTTGAGTTAAAGAATGTAAACCTGCTTTTTGCATAGAGTAAGCTGAAGACGGAGTAGCTTTAACGGCTTGAGAGGCCCACATAGATCCGATATTAACAATTGATCCTTTAGTTGATTTTTCAATCATTTTCTTTACGATACTTTGAGTGATAAAAAAAATACCCTTATTTAAATCTACATATTTGTCATAATCATCTTCAGAGTGCTCAGTAAATGATTTAGGAGCAAATGTTCCTGCTGCATTAATTAAATAATCAAATCCATCACTGCTACCAATCTTTTCAATTAAATTATCAACATCTTCTTTTTTATAAAGATCAGCTTTCATAAACTCTAATCCACTTTCTTTAGGGTCTGTTCTTCCAACAATTGTTACTTGGCTACCTTGTTCTTGAAGCTGAAGTGCAGTTTGTTTTCCAATTCCGCTTGTTCCTCCAATAATCAGTGTTTTTTTTCCTTTAAATCTCATTTTTACTTCCTGTAACTTTTTAACTATCTATCAGTAGGTAGTTTTTGTTATAAATTTTTTATCCTTTAATCATTGCACTAATTAAATCTTTACAAGATTTAAGATAACTACTTTTAGGGTCAGACTTTTCAATTAATAAAGCTCCTTCAAAAGAAGCAATAAGTATCTTAGCTTGTGATTTAATTGGTAAGTCCAACAATAAGTCATCTTTTTTCTGTGCCTCATTCAAAATACTAATGATCCAAGACGATAGTTTTTCAAAAAATTCACTAACCTTTGCCTGACATTGAACACCTACTTGGTCATTAGCTGATGAAAAAACACCGCATAAGCACAATTTATTTTCATTTTTTGTATCTTCAAATAGTTTTAATAATTTATTCATTTTCTTCTTTTCAGACAATTCAGTACTTTTAATACTTGCTAGAGTTTTAAAGAAGTTGCTGTTATATCTATCAATTATTTCAACTAATAAATCTTCTTTTTTAGGGAAGTAGTAATGAACGCTTGAGCTCTTAATTTCAACTTTTTGAGCTAAGGTTCTAAAACTAAAAGAGTCAATTCCATCTTTTTGAATTAAGTCTTGTGCAATATCTAGAAGTTTGGTTTTAACATCCATGAAAAAGAGTCTACCACCTGATAGATAGATTGTCAACCGGTAATATATCTTAGGTGCTAATGGAATAACGGTCTTCTCGGTTAATAGTGGAAACTGACCAATAAATCTCTATAACACATCTCGTAAATCATAGATAAATTCATAAAAAAACAGACATAGTCTTCAACTTATTCAAAATTAAATTGCACCTAACATTTAGCAAGGAGAACCCTATGTCCGAGAAAAGACTAACACAACATTTACTATTACCCGAGCTGCGTTTTGTTAAACATCATCATCGCAAAAGAAATCAATTCATTGAGTGTATTAAAGTCTCTGAGTTTGAAGTCTGTCCAACCTGTGCCACTAAAAGCTCCAAAGTCTACGATCACAGATTTGTCACTCCCAGAGATCAACCAATCAGAAGTGGGACGGTCACTTTGAAGATTAAAAAACGAAGATTTAAGTGCCAAAACAAAAAGTGTTCTAAAGTATTTACCGAACCAGTTTCTGGCATCAGGAAAGGATTTAGAACAACTCAACGATTTAGAAGCTTCCGAAATTACCGATTGAAGCTTTTATACCACTGCCGTTAGAGTTTACTTGAAAGTTTGAAATTAGCTTTGATATTGAGAGTGAAATCACTTTCAATGAAATCGGCTTGCCTAAAGTGGACCTTAAGGTATAAAGTTTTAGGTACTTACATTACTAACTGTGATTTTGGTTATGAAAAAGTTGATGAATCATCAATGATTACGAAATGTTAGAGTTAGT
>CALIJZ010000062.1 GCA_938017795.1 uncultured Bacteriovoracaceae bacterium | reverse complement strand
TTTAACTCTCAATTGTGGAGTATCTCCACCAGCAGGTGGGACTACAGTCACAAATAATACAACAATGGCCATCAGTACTGTGATGGATCCAACGAATGCTGGAAATGTATTAAGTCATGGAGTGCCTATAACGGCTCCGACACCCGTTCCGCCACCGGCACCAACTCCTGCACCAACGCCTGTACCGACTCCAGTACCAACTCCAGTACCAACGCCTGTGCCAACACCAACTTCACCAACACCTCCGGCTCCTTCACCAGCACCGACTCCAAGTCCAACACCGCCGGCAACTCCAAGTCCTACACCGACTTCGCCGACACCGCCAGCTCCGACTCCAAACCCAACACCGCCGGCAACTCCAAGTCCTACACCAACTTCACCGACACCGACTCCAAATCCAACTCCGCCAGTAACTCCAAGTCCAACACCGACTTCACCGACACCAATACCAACGCCAGCACCAACACCAACTTCACCAACACCGCCTACGCCTAACCCGACGCCAGCACCAACGCCAAATCCAACTCCGCCAGCAACTCCAAGTCCTACACCAACTTCTCCGACACCTCCTGCTCCGACTCCAAATCCAACTCCTGTAATTTAAATTTATTAATAATCATTTAATATTTCTCCAGAGTTATAATTTAAACTAGCACTCATTGAAGAAATGAAGATTAAAGCTGACTATATTGATTCAACTATTGTAGAGTTGTTCTATGTTTTTATTAATATTTTCAAGTGAGATATTTTGAGTACCAAGATTCACGTTGATGACTTTGGCCTATCTGAATCAAGTTCAAAGAAAATCTATGATTGTATTATCAGTAATTCCGTACAAAGTGTTAGTTATATGGGAAACGGACTTGCTCTTAAGTATTCAGAAAAACTCCTGAGAGATCAAGTTGCAATTGAAAAATATCTACATCTTTGCTTAACTGAAGGTAAGTCTCTAGGCCATGACTATGTCTACATAACTGATGAAAATAATTATTTTAAAATAAAATTTTGGAAATTTTTCTTATTAAGCTTCTTACCTTTTCTAAAATATACTAAAAAAATACAAAAAGAAATTAAAGCTGAACTTAGATTACAGTTAATTAATTATAATGAAATTGTAAACTTTAAAAAGTTTAGAATTGATTCTCATCAACATATTCATATGACTCCGATAGTACTTAATGTGTTATTTGATCTTAAAAATGAATTTGATTTTAATTTTATTAGAATCCCGAAGGAATACTTTATATTTAATGTTAATAATCCTGGTTATCTAATTAATTTCTTTAGATTAAATGTGATTAAGTTATTGCTTCTTAGGTTCTTGACTTTGATATCGATAAAAAAAATTCAAAAAAATAAGATAGAATATAATCAAAATTTTTCAGGATTGTTTTTAAGTTGTAGAATGACTGCAGAATTTGCTCAGATGTATTCTGAAAAATACTCTAATGCTTTAATAGTTTTTCATCCCGGAAAAATTGAAAATGAAGAAATTTCTACTTTTTGGAAAAATGATAAGTTTAGACAACATCATTATTCTAAATGGAGAGACTTTGAATATAATGAATTAAAGAAGCTATAGAGACATAAGTTGTTATTTAAGAGTCGATTTCTTATGATCATTTAAAAACTTCTCTAAGCCTATATCCGTTAATGGATGTTTTATAAGTTGTTTGATTAATTTAGGTGGGATGGTTGCAACATCTGATCCAGCAAGGGCCACCTCTTTTACATGTTCCGTACTTCTAATCGAGGCTGCTAGAATTTTAGTATCCATAGCGTAATTTTCAAATATTGTTTTGATTTCGAGAATTAAGTCTACCCCAGTGTGACCAATATCATCTAATCTTCCAATAAATGGGCTAACATAAGTTGCTCCATTTTTAGCTGCAAGTAATGCTTGATTAGCGGAAAAAACCAAAGTTACATTTGTTCTAATTTGATTGGCACTAAACCAATGAGTTGCCTTTAGCCCATCAATTGTCATTGGTACCTTAATAACAACATTATCATGAATCTTGGCTAGCTCTTTTCCTTCTCTTATCATTCCTTCAAAGTCGGTAGAAATGACTTCAGCCGAGATAGGGCCATCTATAATCGATGAGATTTCTTTTATAATATCTTTTTGATCTCCTCCCATTTTTGCGATAAGGCTAGGGTTAGTGGTTACACCATCAATAATTCCCCATGTACTCATTTCTTTTACTTCATCTATGTTAGCTGTATCTATGAAAAAGATCATTTTAGTCTCCTATTTCTTTTAATTTATGTAAATGCTGATGGAGTGGCAAACTTATTTAATATTTATTTAATGTTAGAAGCTTTTAGAGTTTTAGAGTGTTTCAATCAGTCTATCGTCACTCATAATAATTAATATATTACTAAGAGCATGAATCAAGGAGACAAAGATGAAGCTTATACTTTTTTTATTACTTTCACTTAATTTGGTACTTCAAGCATCGCCAATAGAAAACTTTAACAAAAGATTTGTTATGGTAAAAAATGATGCAGGTCAATTACAATACATTAAAGCAAAAGGGGTGACGAATTCTTTTAATTTAAATCTCTATGTTACAAACCTAAAAAAAGAAATTATCTCATTAAGAGATGATCTCTTTTCTGCATCTGTAGGTTTTTCTAGTCATAAAAATGCAGAGTTTATTATTGATAGGAGAATTAGCTCTTTTCTAGATGAAGTTGGCTTAGAAGATCAATATACGTTTGGTGCTAATAAGAGCTATCAAGAGATGACTCAAAAAAGAAGTACTTTGCAAAAAGCTCTAAAGAACTTAGTTAGAATCAATTTGAAAAAAGCTTTTGCTGAGCTTGATAAAAAAGGAGTCATTTCAAATTTTGTTAAAGAGATGAACAAGTATTATCAGCATCTTGATGTTTCAGTAGTTGCTCAACCTAATAATGCTAAGTTTTATTACAGAAAAAAAATTGCAAATAAAGTTTTTAAAACTGCTCTAAATTTTGCTAAAAAGAAAATCAATAATATTCCTTATTTAGATTTAGCAACATTTATTTTCTTTGAAGCTGAAAAGAGGGTAGTTGAGCAAAGAATTATTTCTCAAAATATTCTTTTGTATTATCTGTCAAACCATGAAGATCAAACTGGATTAAGTGCAGAAGAAGTAGATAAAGTAGTTTCTTCAATTTATGAATCTAGAATTGGCTTTGAGGGATATATGGAATCGAAAAAAGCCCAAAAAACTTGGGGAGATTATGGATGGAAAATCTTCGATGCTATGACCCGAGGTTCAAAGGCTAAAGCTAAGAACTATCAACAAATCAATGGTGATTTATCTGAGTTAGACTTTATTTTTTATAATGGATATACAGTTAAAAATGAGAAGGTTATTTACAATCTATCTGTGAATGCTCATCAATTTTCTTCGAAACCATCAATTTCTTTTTATTATGATAAGCCTAATAAAGTGAGGTCTTTAAGAGCAATGATAAAACTAGGTCAGATAGGTCTTGGTTTCTTGCCTAGAGTTCCAGCAATGATTAAGAATCAAGTTCATAATTTTGCAAACTCTTGGCATGTTAAGCAAAGTTTATCTGATGCTTTTTTATATGCTTACTTTGAAGCCTCAGAAAATGAAAAAGATATGAAGTTTATTAAAAATCAAATATCTAATCCTTACTTGAAATTATAAATATCTAATTTTTATAGGGGTACTTTTTTAAGTACTCCTATCTAAAACGAATCAATGTGAGCGGCAATATCTTGAATCACGCAAGAATCAAGATTCTTAAGTGCTTCCATTTCTTTAGGAGGGTTAATCTTTATTGCCTCAAAGATCTCTTCGTCACTTGCCCCAATAATAGATCCATATATTGCACCAGATCCATCAGTATCGTGACAAGAAACACAATTATTATCAAAATATAATCTTGATCCAGCTACAGCATCACCTAAATGTCTGTCTATAGGCTCACATTCTCCGGTTGGTCTTCTTGGAGTCGTGGTTGTTGTAGTTGTTGTTGCAGCGACAACAGGAGGAGTTGCATTTATAGGTTGCTTTCCAATTAAAGAAGTAGAAAGAAATGATTTACATGAAATTAGTGTAAAGATTAGTAATATAAATTTCATTAAAGTGTCCTTATGTAAGATGTAACATCTGCAATGTCTTGAGCAGAATATGAATAAGATGGCATAATAATAGAACCAGAAGATCTCCCATTATTTATTGCACTTTCAATTTGTACGCTGGATCTTGTTTTAAGATCTATTGAAGTAACAGCTCCTGAATTAGGAGTCGAAGTAGTAGCTCCCATTCCTGCACCATTAGTTCCATGACAATCTATACAAGCAGCTGCTGAATCCAATCCAGAATTATAAATGGTATTTCCATTTACAGCATCACCGGTGATGGCAGGATTACTAGCTGAATTTTCAGAGGACCCTCCACAAGAGAGTAAAAACAAGACGGAAAAAATATATAAAATTCTCATAATCTATTTTAATTTATCCTAAGAGTTGTTGTATATGGGGTATAATTTTCTATTTAATACTCAATAATTGGGTATTTATATTTCATTTATAGAATATTTCAGACATTTTAATTCAAAACCAAGCCTAAACTGTAGTTTTTAGCTTACTTTTCAACAAAGGAGTTTAAGAATGAAAGGTTTTTTATTTACAATAATGTATATCTTTGTATCTCTAAATCTACAAGCAAGGCCTGTTTTATCCAGTCCAGTTGGTAGTAGAAGTACAGATATTAGAGTACAGCTTTACCCAGATCATCTTGATAGAAACTTATTTTACTATTTCTCTGATAGTTCTACTTTAGTTTATGATCAATACGGATATCCAAAATTTTCTTATACATTTACTCCAGACTTTGGATACTTTTCAGCTACTGTTAAAAGAGAAAATTCAAAACATTTTCAAAGTCGACTAAAAGAATTTTTAGCAGTTGATAATAAACGAAGAATTGCACATCTGCCTATTTATACTTCTTCTTTAGAATCGGATGATGGGGGGTTAGTAGATTCATATTTTCATGCGCCTTATGGAGCTCCAATTGGAGCGGAAATAGGTTTTTCAGGTGAAACGAAAGGAGTCAAGAGTATTATTCTTGCTCAAGCTCTCAAGACAAGAAATAGCTTAAGATTGCAAAACTGTTATAATACGAAAGGTCTTTCTGATCACTTAGATGCTTCAATTATAATAAAAATGAAAGAGACCTATAAAGAGTTCAACGCCAGATTAAAAGCAAAAGCTTGGTTTTTCGGAACAGATATAAAGACCATTGTTAGAAAACTCATTCAAAATCATACAATTATTATTAAAACAAATGGTGGTGATAGTAATGATGAAGGATATATAAGGGAAGTTTCTAATGCTCTAGTAAAGAAATTCATGACTCCGCTAGATTTTAAAAATACCTCGATTGATATGAAAGATTCTAAAAAGAAAAGTTTTCTTGACATGAAATTTAAAATGAATATTCAGAATATTTCAAAACTTGTAACAGTAAATTATAAAATTCAAAAAAGAGTAGAGATGGAACTAAAGAGGTGTTCCCCTGTTGAAACAGGAGCAATCACAGAGTTTTATGATGAAGTTGTTCAAAAAGTGGAACTATAGGAGGTAATATGAAGTATATATTTTTAATAATTTTTTCAACAATTAGTTTTTCCCAAAATATAGATTATTGGGTAGATGAATTTAAAAAGAGAGTTTACTTTGTTCCAGCAATAGAGATGAATATCTCTTTGGTAATAACAAAAGTTTCAGCCCAAGCTTGGAGTAGATTAGTAATAGATACAGAATATACTGATCAAGGTTTAGATAATGACCCTCAGTATCGAAATTTAAAACTGAAATTCCCAGAATATAGCTTTAGAGCTTTAAATCCTGAGTTGAGTTTTTCGGAAAATGTTCATGTAAGTATTCCCGCATTATCTAAAGAGAAAAACGTTGAATTAAGAGCAGGGGTCTTAGGACCATATTTTCATGGATGGTTTGATCTAAATAAAGAAGAAACTCAAAAAGTTAAAGAGATGATTCAATACCAAGCGAAACTTGTGAGTTTGAGAACTGCTCTTGTCGCTAATTTTAAGATCAATACTATTATGGAACACTATGAGATTTCAAATTCGATATGTGACAGAATTTTTTCTCAAGGAAACAATACATTTTATGTTTTAAAGCAATATTTTAAAAATATTTCTAAATTTAAAAAAGAAAGATTTAAATATTTATCTACCTATGAAAACCTTAAGGCCCAAGTTCTAAATAATTGCATTATGCAAGATTTGAATATTTCTATAAGTTCTTTTGATGATTTATTAGGGCAAAGACTTTATCAAAATAATGAGAAGTCTTCTATTATTGGTCAGACGATAAAAGTAGAAAATAAATCTGAAAGTATAAATTTGAGATCAATTCATAAAACATTCGAGGAGTTAAAATAATGAAGTATATTTTTTTTATAATAATTCTATTTTCTTGTGATCAGTCTCAGGTGGAAGTTTCAAGAAATTCTGTAAAAGAGACTCATTCAATAGAGCAAAGTACTAATATTGATATAAAACAATCATCTTTTGAGTTTTTGCGAGAAAGGAATGTTGATCAGCTGCAACTGGCCTTAACAGTTGTAAAAAATTTTATGGAGCAAAAGCTTGATATTTATAATGTCAAAGAGCTCGATCATTATTTTAGATTAGAGTGTCTAGAAGGACTTTGTGAAGTCTCTAAAAAGGAAGAGAAATGAAATATTTATTCTTATTATTTTTAACCTCTGCTTATGGCCTACCTATATTAGATCAATCTGCAGGTAGTGAACATTTAATATTTGTCTATCCAGATCATGAAGATAAAAGTTTGTTTTACGCTACACCTACAACTATTGAAATTGCTAAGGATCCAATTACTAATATTCCACTGTTTTCATATCAAGAGTATAAAGATCATTGTTCTAGAATACGTTTTAAAAAATGTTATCCTAGAGCAATTATAAGAGTTTTATTAAAACCAAAATTTGAGCAATTATCTCTTGATAAGATTAGGCAGAATTTGTTAAAAATTACCAATGATCCAGTGATAACTGCTTTACCTTTCATTGCATCTAAAATAAATCTTGAAAAATCTTTCAAAGAAATTGATCATGACCTTACATTTTGTAATCATCGAGCTGCTCAAGTAGGTGCTTTTCAAGCATGTGTTATTCATTTAAATGAAGCCGGAGTTAAGCTAAAGAGAAAATACTTAACTCAAGCAATGAGCTTGATGGTTCATTTTGATTATACAGTAAGAGGAGTTGTAACAAAAATTGATGATAGTTTCATGGTTTCTCAAAAGAGTTTTGGGGTCGGAGGAAGTGTAGGATCCAGTACTTTAAAATATTATCCATATTTATTTAAAGACTCAGACGGAAATAATATTAAAAAGCTTTAATTTAAATAAGACTCTGAAATTATATTTTTAGAGTCTTATTTTGTTTGACTTACTTTTTTATGAGGTAAGTAATATAAAACAATGATAATAGATTGAACTAAAAACAAAGATCCAATAAAGATTGCTCCACCCTCACTAAAGCCGTAAGAGTGTAACCCGGAAGCTAAGATATAATTTACTCCAAACCAGGCCATGATAATACTCATAAAAGAAGCTGCAATCAGAGGGATAAAGTTTTTATTATTAATCCAAGATGAATATTTCCCATGTAAAATTGCCATATAGATTAATAAAGCTATTAAACTCCATGTCTCTTTCGGATCCCAACCCCAAAACCTTCCCCAAGAATAATCGGCCCATATTCCGCCTAAAATTATTCCCGCAGCAAGTAGGACGACTCCAATCTGGACACATTGATAGATGATCTTTGTTTGCCTATTGGGAGATTCAACTTTTATCCCTAATCGTCTCTTGAGGATAAATATATTTGCTAAAATCCAACTAATTGCGAGTGCAGCATAAGATAAAATAATAGTAGTCACGTGAGTACTTAACCAAAAATTATCTCGAAGCACTGGAACTAATGGAGAAATAGAAGGTTCTAGCATATTATTTGCAAAGTTCATCATAAACAAACACAGAATATTATAACTAATTCCTCCTAACAGAAATATTTTATCTTTTTTTACTATAGTTAAAATAAGAGCAATGAAAGCAGCACCAAACCCAGAGAACATAACTGTTTCATACATATTTGTAATCGGTGCTCTGCCTGATATATAAACTCTTAAAGCTATTGTGAAGACCTGAATAGCAAGAGCTATAACTGAGAGAATGATCCCTATTTTGGGCTTCTTCAAAATGGATAGTGCAAAGATGGCCAATATAATGAATAAAATAGCAATGCTAAATGGGTGATATTTAAAAAGGAAATGTTCTAGAACGTGTGCATTTCCAATTTGAGTATTTTCAACAAAGTGACCTTTAAAACTTTCAAAATCTAAATCTTTTAACTCAAACCATTTACCAGTTGAATCAATTACCGAAAAAAGAGATCCATTTTTTAAAGACTTAAAAAGATTCATTCTTACTGAAATTTTATTAAGCTCTTTCTTGTAGGAATTATTTTCTTTAATTCCTGCCCAGGCAGATCGAATTTCCATTTCTTGGCTTTCAAGTTCACTGAAAGCAAGACTTGTTTGAGAAGGGTCCATATCAAGCAGTTTTTTTGCATCTGTATACTCAACCTTCAGAGGAAGATCAAGGTTTTGACCTTGATTAAAAGCATTTAGTGCTAATAGACATGTGGCCTTAACTCTACTCATTCCGAGAGGTTTTTTCTCAGGAGAAATATATTTCATTGTTTCAAGAGCAAAGACAGAAAATGGCTTTATTCTTCCCTGAGATAAAACAGG
>CALIJZ010000061.1 GCA_938017795.1 uncultured Bacteriovoracaceae bacterium | reverse complement strand
GCGCATAGGAAAATCGTTACCAGCAATTTTGAAAATGAAAATTGAACTTAAGGAAATTGATAAAGAAAACTGGAGATTCATTATTTATGAAGACTCAAGCAAGAATTGGTATGGTGACTTTATTTATTCGCCTCAAAGTTTTATAGATTTATCTATGTTAATCAAATTATCTAATGAAGAAATTGAAAAATTCAAAACAAACAGAGGTGACTTAATGCAATTTGCAGACAAAGTTAGATTCAACCATAATCAATTTGCAAGTAGAGCATTGGATCGGAACAATTATGCGTTTAAATCAAAAAAATAGAAGTGCTATATCAATTAGGAAAATATAATACAAAACAGGATTTAAGTGAGCAATCTAAAGATATCAGGGATCAAATTATATTAAAGAATGACTTTCGTTCTACACTTGAGCTCATAAATAAGTATGAACAACTTGAACATGAATCAATTCTAATATTAATAAAGGCAATCAATGCAGGATATTGGAATTCTATATACTGTTTTAATTGGAATAAAGTTGATGAAGTTCTGTTTTGGAAAACTGTATATAATAAATCTAAGAATCAAACGATCAGTAAACTTCAATACTTAAGAAGTCTTCAATCTTCAAATAAGAAAACTGTACAAGATCTAAAAGCCGCATACATCCAAATACTGAGAAATCAACCCTCACTTTATTATGAATTGATTAGTGAAGATCTACATGAATTATGGAAATCAGATATTGAATTAAAAATAGCTTGCTTAAATGCAATGTTTGATTATTTATCAAATGACATGGACTTGGAAGAGTTTAATGAAGAAGTTGAATTTCAAACCAAAAAGCACTTTCTGAATGCTGAAATACCAAAAGAAATTGAAATAACTATAAATCAAATAAGAAAAGAAAAAGCAGGTAACAATAAGTGATGATGTCATATCTGTTTCGCTGCGCTCACAGAGACGACACATACTATAATCGTTATCACTCATTTAAAAAATTCGACTCATTTATTTGACCTTTCAGATGCTTTATGAGTTTAAGCTCTCTTGGAATAGAGATAAACTTAAATACAATTAATGTGGTAAAAACAACTACTGAAGACCACAAAACATAATTATACATACCCACAGATAAATTCAATTTAAAAGCAGGCAGAAGAGAGTAAAAAGCTAAAATGTAAACTATCAAAACTATTGGAGTAATTATAAAATGAATGGTTCTTCGAGTTCTTTCAAACTTTGTCAATTTCGCATAAAATAAGCTTACTGCCTCTCTTAATTCCAATCTATTTAACATTGAATTACTCCATAATTCAAACAATACTCTTACAAAAAGTGAAACTGACATGAGTATAATTCCTTTCTTAAGTAGATGAAAACTTTCTTCTGGCTGTATCATTAAAAAAAACAACAAAATCACAATTGTTAATAGAAGTATTAATGGAGTCCAATATTTCTCCTTTCTAAATTTCAAAAGATTGGACTCAATGTTAGATTTATCAAAATTGGGAAGCTGTCCCAAATCTTGAGTTTCCCATTTAGATTTAAATTCCTCAAATTCATTCATTTTTTTACAAGTTTTGATAAAGTTTCTTTAATCCTCAAGATCCTAACTCTAACAGCCGAGTGTGACATTCCCATGATTTTTGCAATTTCTTTCTGTGGCAATGACTCAAGTTCTAAAAGGATAATTGATTTATTTTGATCTGGCAACTTATTGATTGCCTCAAACATTTTTTTCATTCTTAATTCAAATAACTGATGATTTCCATCCTCTTCTTTCGAATGAACTTGATATGATTTTAAATCTTGCTTAGAATTTCTTTTATATAACAAACAAGTGTTGACTGCAATTCTATATATCCATGTTGAAATCTTAGAATTTTCATTGAAAGTGTCTAAATTTTCCCAAACCCTGCTAAATACATCTTGAGTTAAATCCTTTGCTGATTCTATATCACCATTGACATAACCTCGACAAATTCTTAAAACCTGCTGATAATACTTATCGTAAAATTCAGTAAAATTTGCATCAGTATAGTTTGATTTATTCACCAATAATAGACTTTATAGTTTCTTCAAGCCAAACAGGTTGATCTAACATTATGAAGTGGGCAGATTCCTCAGCAAAGTAAATATTGTACTTATCAAGTTTTTGAAATTGACTTTTATAAGTTTGAGTGACCTTTTCTTTACCATATGGATGAACTGCAGCTACAATACTTACAGGCACAGTAATTTTGTCAAGATCATCCCTTAAGTCTAATTTTAATAAATCGATATAACCATTAACATAAGTTTTTCTATCTGAATTCATCATCCACTTTGAAATTAATCGATGATAAGAGGTATCTAAAACCATTGACTTAGACATTTGATTTGTCATTTCTCTAAAACTCTCATTAGGCATATTTAACATCTGTTGATTTTGAGGAGAATCATAGCTAATCATATCAGAAGTAAAATTTGGAATCATTAAAGCCCCTACTGACGCCAAACCATCCACTGAAATAATCCTTTCAATATCAACATTCTTATCAATACATAGCCAAAACCCTAAACTTCCTCCTAAACTATGGCCAATTAATGAAGGTCTAATATTTTTATCTAGGATATATTTTTCAAGACTGCTTTTAACGCTGACTAACCACTGACCTTCAACAGCTTCAATGCCATTAAAACCAGAATAACTAACAACATGACAAGTATTAGTTTTGCTAAGCTTGCTAACTAAATTATCCCATATATTGCCAGGACATGCGAAACCTGGTAAAAAAATCAGATCTGGGCCTATACCTACAACTTCAACCTCAATGGCTTTCATTTGGCCAAATAAAGAAGTGCAACATAAAATAGCAGTGATCGTGAAATTGATAAATCTGAACATAGTTTTTATTAGATTAGATACAGATTTTTGAAAATGTTACATTCTATGAAAAGAAAAACGAGTGATAACAATAAGTGATGATGTCATATCTGTTTCGCTAGCTCACAGAGACGACACATACTATAATCGTTATGCCTCATGAAATGTAAAAAATGCTTAGAGAATTAATAGAAAAATACGGGAAGGAGAAAATAAACACATTGACAAAATATCCTTCAATTCTAACTCTTCATAAATTTGGAGAAAGAGGAAGATTTACAAATGAAATAACAACAAACATTGAAGGAGAAACTTTATATGCTTCCGAAAAAATAGATGGTACAAATGTTAGAATTATCTGTTATGGTGATGACTTTTTAGTTGGTTCACGAAATAATATACTTCATTATTCTAAAGATTTCTATTGGGATGAATCTATGGGTATCGTTGATCAGTTCTATAAGATGAACCTACCTACATTAAATACTGATAAACTAACGATTGTATTTGGAGAATTATTTGGTGGAAAAATAACGGCAAATTCTAAAGACTACGGTAAAGAAGCGCATGGATTTAGAGTTTTCGATGTAGCGATTGTAGATCAACTTGAAATTCTTGAACAACCAATAACAGAAATATCGAACTGGAGGGAAAGTTCGGTTAACTCGTCAATTGATGACACATTACGATATGGTCAGGGATTTGTAAATCTTGATAAACTTAAGTCGTATAATTTCGAACTCGTTCCACAAATACAATTCGAACTGGTAAATCACGAGCATCAATCTGTTCTAAATGCTCTTGAAAAATATATTCTAACAACAAATGTCGCTTTAACCGATAATGCAAGAGGAGGAACAGAGGGTGTAATACTAAGAAACTACGATAGAACAAAAATTGTAAAACTAAGATTCGAAGATTATAGAAGAACATTGAAACCAAGAAAATGAAATACGAGGCATAACAATAAGTGATGATGTCATATCTGTTTCGCTAGCTCACAGAGACGACACATACTATAATCGTTACATGGCATAAAAAGATGGGAAACTCTATAATAAATATGACGACCAAAGAGATGGTCAATTTTGCTAATTGGT
>CALIJZ010000060.1 GCA_938017795.1 uncultured Bacteriovoracaceae bacterium | reverse complement strand
TTTTATAATTTTTTTTTAAATTATAGGGGGTATTTTAAATACCCCCTTTTTTTATTCAAGTTTTTTAGTAAAAAATCCGATAATTCATAAGTACTAATTGATAAACAAAGGATCATAAATGTTCAAAGTATTTATTTTATTATTAGGGTTTTCTCAAATGGGTTTATCTCAAGTGGATTTAAACTTTGGGAGTTTAAACTTATATAAACAAGTTAATGGTAAAAGCTCAATTCAGTTTGATGCTGATAATAAACTTAGGCTGAATCCAGAAGTTTTTAAAACAAAAATAGATAAAGTGTTTAAAAGAAAAGGTATTTTAAGAAAAAAAGATAAAAACAACTTCAAAACTGTTGGGTATTCTTATGATCCAACAAGTGATCATCTTATTTATACAGAGCTTAAAAATCATATTGAAAATGAGAAAGATACTGGAAAAGTTGAAACTGTTTATCAGTCTTATCTAAATAATGATAGAGAATTAGAAGAGAGAATTCTAAAATTAAATGCATCAGGAGAAATGATAAGCTCTCTAGTTTGTGATGGGAATTCTTGTCGAAGTTATACAAGATCATTTTGTAATAGGCTTAATGCAATAGAAGATAGCAAGGTCAAAGCCTGTAAAAGTCTTAAAGAAGATTTAGCAAAAGTTTATGGGGTTGATGAATATATAAGTACTTTTAAAAGAGATTTCAAAGAATTAACGACTAGGCAAAAAAGTTTTCAAAAAGAATTAAATGGGAAGTTTTTCAAGAAAGCTGTGAAGCTTATAAAAGCAAATGATAAGCAAAAAATTTCTAATCAAATAGATTCTCAACAGAAAAAATATAAAAATAAAGATTATCTTAAAGATGCAAACGAGAGGATGAATTTTGGAGATCTTTCTCAGGATATACAATTTTGTAAATCAATCTATGGAAAAGCAGATTATAATCCAGAAGGCTATTTAGAGCTAGATAAAAGTCTCTTAGAGCAAGGCAGCACTAGACAAAAGTAAAGACTAACTTGCAGATTGCTTAATAAACTCTGACAAATAAAACTTTGTCAGAGAATTAATTTCAACCGTATCACCTTGATAAGTCCATTTTATATTATTAAATGCTCCGACGATAGCTTTAAGCTCATGGTAAATTGCAGGAGCAGATTGACCATCAGAATTTCTTGTTGAAAAAAAGTTCCCAGAATTATTCATAAAGCCAATTGTAATTGTTTCACTAGAAGATCTGCTTACTACAAGTTTTAAAGAATTTCTAAATAGCAAAAAGTCATTAACTGTATTTGAGATTTTAAAAAGCTTTATTTCTTTGTCTGCATTGTTTCTTAGGTCATTAAATTTTGTAACAAAAATTTCAAAATTTTCTCTAAGTTGATCCATCATCTCAATTGATGAGTCTTCAAGGTTTAATGCTGTATCGATATGATCGTTAAAGTTTACGATACCAGATTCATCCATATTTATTTCATCAATAACTAGGGACTCAATCCATTTGGTTGAAAGATGATTTAGTTCAGTATTATTCATGTATATATGATCTTAAATAGGAGCTATTTATGCAAATTATTTTAGGAAAAAGGGCCTGGTGAATGTTAAGTTTCGCGCCCTTAATAATTAAGGTGGGCGCGATAAATAGCTACTTTAGGCTTCCCGATCATCTATTAAAATTCTTAACAGACTATAATAGTCGGGCTTGCTCACCATAGCCAGGGACTGCTCCCGAAACATATTTTGTAGGGCGAAACATTATTATTCACCAAGCTCTATAAGTAATTATACCTTATTTTAGATTTTGTGGAGAAAAATATTGAATTAAAGAAGAAAATTCTTGGCGCAAAATTTGTCTAGAGTTTGAGGGAGTTTCATCGGAAATTTGATCCCATTTAAACCTAAAACCTTGATTTAGAATAAAATCAAATAGATGAGTAATTTAGGACAAGCACTTTTAGAATACTTACTCCTATTGGTTTTTGGGGTAATAGTGGCAAGTAATTTGGCACAAACTCTATCAGAGTCTACTGGTGAAAAAGTTGGAAACCTAACTCATTACTTATCTGAAAGTTTGACTACAGGTGTTTGTGAAAGAGATTGTTTTTTTAGCGGATATAAAAATGGTAAAAAATAACGGTCAAGCTGCTATTGAATTTGTTTTGATGATGTTAGTAGTGGCATTACTTGCAAGTACTTTTTATACATTTTATAACCAACAATTTGGACGTGATGGAGATGTTTTAAGTTTCATTAATCAAAGAATGCGTTTTTCATATCGACATGCAATTTATGGATCTGATGATGAAAGTTATAATAACATAAATTACAATTCAGGAAGAGAGCATAAATCATATGCTGGAGATGGAAGTAGTACGAGGTTTTTTGGTCCTAATACTGACACATATCCGGCAAATTAATGATGAAAAACGCAGGTCAAATTACCATAGAGTTTATTTTAACATTTATGTTTGCAGTTTTATTTGCTCTATTGTTCTTATATTACTCGATTAATTTCGCTACTGGATATATGGCCCATTATGCTACTTATCTCGCATCCAGGGCTTATCTCACAGGTGAATATGTTGGAGCAACTTATAACTCAAATGCTCCATATAGAGCTGGAGAAGTTCTTGGAAGAGAGGTTTTTGAAAATATTGGTCTTGAAGATATTGGATTAACTTTTACATCTGGAGATTTAAAGTTTAACTCACCACAAAGTGTGGATGTTTATGAATATGTTGGGGCACATTTTAAATTTACGCCGCCGTTTAGAATTAGTTCAGATGATTCTAAAAATAAATTATTATCTGAATCTTTCTTAGGCAAAGAGCCAAGCAAGGGAGATTGCGAATGTCAGATAAAACGAGCTATGGGTCAAGGAAATTGTTTAGGACCAATCCCACAGGGTGAAACAGTTACATTGTTTGATAATGGTTGTTGATTATGAAAAACATAAATATAAATAAGAAAAAAAATGAAGGACAAGCTCTGTTTGAGTTTATCTTTTTTTTACCAATAATGGCTGCGTTCTTATTTTTATTATTTAGTGTAGGGAATTCAATCAATGGGTCTATAAACCAGCAGAAAGTTTCAAGATCATATTTTTATGCTCGTATAAAAAATAATTCAATGATACCACTAGTTGAATCGAATCAAGATATGGCCGTGAATTTAAGTTTTAACTCTATTGGAATGTTTTATATTGGATGGAAAGAAAGATTTAATACTGCTTCAAATGGTGAAGATGGAATACCAATGGCACCTTGTTACAAAATGCATGTTCCATTAAAGAACTTTGAACAAGAGTGTGAAGATTATGATAGCCAGGCCATAAACTATATTAGAGTCGGAACGGTTTATGGTGCTTGTGGAGCGACTTTTGTAAATGTGAACTCTGAAATGTTAAGAGCACCAGCTGGTGGAATCATAGATATTATCTCTAATGTAGATGGCTGTTTAATGAGGTAATTGAGTCAACTATTATCACAAATTTTCCTCTAAGTTAGAAAAATAGGTTTTTAAGTTAAACTTTAAGCTGGAGGAAGTTCATGAACTCTCTATCTTTTACATTGTCATTAGCAATTGCTGGTATCGCAATGTTTATGGCGTGGTCATATATTAATGCTAAAGAATCTGAATATGTTAAAAGGTATGGGAACATGCAGCCTGTTGTTATAGCAAAAGAAGATATTAAAGCTCTTGATGTTATCGATGATTCAAAACTTCAAATTATTACCGTTCCTAAGAAGTTTGTAATGAGTGGACATATTAATAATATAGAAGAAATTGTTAATACGATCGCTGCAGTTAGTATTTTAAAAGGTGAACAAATAACAAAGCCTAGAATCACTCAACCAGGAGTTAGAACCGGGTTAGCACCAGAGATTGCTCCTGGTAAAAGAGCTTATTCGATTCAAACAAATGCATCTCAATCAGTAAGTAAATTAATTAAGCCAGGAAATAGAGTAGATGTTCATTCTATGATTAGTTATATCCCGGGTCAGTATGATAAGCAGAAAGTTAAAACAATTCTTCAAGGAGTAAGAGTTTTATCGACAGGATTGAAAGTTACAAATCAATTACCACTTGCCATTCAAGAAAGAGATAATGATTTACGGAAAATAAATCTCACAAAATATACTGATTACAATACGATTACCTTAGAGTTGGAACCTGATGAGGTGCAAAAGTTGATCTTTTTAGTCAACTCTGGATTCAAATTATACCTTAGTTTGAGGAATACAAATGATACTTCTTTAGGAAGAGTGCCTGCGACCGAACTTTTTGATGTACTTGGAGAAGACGCAATCGAAGCGAAAAGGTATTATCAAAAGAAGAATGGAAAAACGAATCGCTAAAATCCTATTTTTATTTTCAATTATTATGCTTCCTGCTTTTGCTCAAAACGAAGTTGAAAGAAAGGAAGTAGATCTAGTGAAAGGTATTGATAAAACTTTAACAGTAGATTTTCAATTCAACGGAAACATTACTTTGGGTGATGATGAAATTTTAAAAGTCGATGCTGATCCTCAATCAAAAAGAATAACCTTAGTTGGATTAAAAGAAGGAACAACCTCTTTATTATTAAGAGATGGTAGCGATTTAGAAAAACGTAGATATATCATTACAGTTACTGAAACTGATCAATCAAAAACTATTGCAGAATTAAAAGAACTACTAGGAGACGTAGAAGGATTAGTTATTGATCAAAAGGGTGGAAGAGTTTTTGTTGGAGGGCATATAGTGGTTCCAAGTGATATAGGTAAAGTTTCAACTGTTTTAGCAAATTATGATGATGTTTTAAGAATGGTCGAGATGCATCCTCAGACTCAGCAAATTATTGCAAGAAAAATGACTGAAGAGTTAGCAAAATTTAATTTGAAGAATGTTTCGGTGAGAGTTGTGAATCATTCGTATTGGGTTGAAGGAGTTGTTGCAAGTGCAAGCGAGGAAGCAATGGCCAAAAGAGTTACACAGGCTTTATTGCCAGAGAAAATAGAGAGTCTCTCAGTGAATTCTTCAAGGTTGTTAGTCAATAGTGCTAAAAGTGATATTTATTATTATATTTCGGTAAATGAGAATAAGAAAAAAAAGGAAGAACCTCTTCCGAAGCAAGTCAAGATTTCCACTCAATTTGTAGAGTTATCAAAAGATTATTCTAAGGTGTTTGGTTTTAAATGGGCCCCTATTTTAAATAGTGATGGTGGTACAATTAATGTAGGAAAAACAGATGGTGGAAATTTAGGGGCAAGATCAAGTGGTACATTTAGTGCAATTATTTCAAATCTATTTCCTAAAATACAATCTTTAAAAAATGCAGGATATGGAAGAATCATTCAAAGTGGGATGGTTATTACTCAAGAAGGTAAGAGAGGGACAGTAACAAAAAGTACTAGTATCCCTTTTCTACTCGGTAGTGGAGATAGTGCAAGAGGATCTGAAGCTCCTGTTACATTTAACTTAGGAGTGACTCCTGCAGTGATGCAACAAGAAAATATTCAGATGAATGTAAGTTTGAGTGTAGGTACTCCAAGTTCAACTACGTCTCAAGGAGCTCCAATTATTACAAATAATAGTATCACTACTGACCTTTTTGTGAAGTCTGGTCAGTCAGCAGCTTTAGGTGGGATTGTTCAGAGTAATGATATTACAGGATTTGATAAAAATGATCCTGCTCCATATGATGAAGAAACTCAAAGAAGTGTGTTTTTTAATATGCTGAGATCAAAATCGAGATCTCTATCTAAGAATCAATATGTAGTTTTTATAACTCCAGAATTAATACAATCTGCTTCTGAAGGCACAGCACAAATTAGAAAAAAATTTAGAAGGCGAAGAAGGTGACATGGCAGGTCATATCATTACAATTTTTGGTGCAAAAGATGGATTGGGAAAATCTGTCATGGCTGCTAATGTCGCTTTTGCTTACGCCAACGAATTAAAACAAAAAGTTTTGTTATTAGATTTTGATCAGCGTGCTTGTGGTGATCAAACTATTATTACTGGCATAAAATCAAAAAAATCATTAAAAGAACTTTCTCGTCTAAATGGTGCAATTGATTCAAGAACTTTGGGAAGTTTTGTAGGTCAACATAAAGCAGGAGTCTCTCATGTTGCAATGGACTCTGATCCAATTCAATCATCTTCTGTTGATGTTGAAGGGATGGGAAAAGTATTAAAATCATCTAAGTCAATTTTTCCTGTTACTGTAATAGATGCTGGAAGTGAACTTACAGATTTGGCAGTAAAAGCTTTAGAACAAGCAACGTTAATCTTATTAGTAGTGACACCTGATATTTTAGCTATAAATCAAACTAAAAAATTATTAACTGAACTCATGGGTCTAATGATTCCAAAAGATGTTATTCAAGTTGTTTTTAATCAAGTTCAAAAAGGCCACCCAGTAACAACTGAAATTGCTTCAAAGCAATTAGGAAAAGCTATTTTTTCAGTTGTTCCTAAAGATGATGCGACATGTGCTGCATCTGTTACGAGAAAAATTCCTGCTGTCATTTTAAGTAAAGGTGCAAACTATTCAGCTGGAGTAATTAATTTAGTAAAAAAAATTAAGGCAAAAAACATATTACAAATATTAGAAAAGCTAAATAGACCAACACTTAGTCTGCAAAAAAAATCAAAATCGAAAGGGAAATCAAGTTCAGGTAATTCTGATAAATGGAATTTTTTAAAACAAAGAATTCTTAGAGGTCTTGTTGAAGAGATGGATCTTCAAAATAAATCTCTAGATGAAGATGAAAACACACTTTTAATTTTGAAAGATAAAACAAAAAAGAAAATTGTTGAACTATTAGGAAAAGAAGAAACAGGTGGCGTTGTATCTGGAAGAGACCAGATGAATCAAATCGTAAAAGAAGTTCTAGATGAAGCATTAGGATTAGGTCCCTTAGAAGATCTCTTAGCTGATCCAAGCATTTCAGAGATAATGGTAGTTGGGCCTAAGAAAATATATTATGAACAAAACGGAAAAAATAAACTCTCTGATGTGACCTTTACAAGTGATAAGCAAGTATTAAGAGTGATAGAAAAAATAGTTTATCCTATAGGTAGAAGAATTGATGAGAAGACTCCTTATGTTGATGCTAGATTATTAGACGGATCAAGAGTACACGCGGTTATTCCACCATGTGCTATTGATGGATGTACAATCACAATTAGAAAATTTCCAGAAAACAGATTAACCTACAAAGATTTTATTAAGTTTGGCTCGCTAACTGAAGAGATGGCTGACTTTTTAAGAGTAGCAGTTGAGTCAGGTAAAAATATTGTCGTAAGTGGTGGAACGGGGTCAGGTAAAACAAGTTTGATAAATGTTCTCTGTAGTTTTATTCCGGCTAACGAGAGAATTATCACATGCGAGGATTCAGCTGAGCTTGATCTGCCTCAAGAACACGTTGTTAGGCTAGAAACAAGGCCTCCTAACTTAGAAGGAGATGGGGAAATTTCTATCAGACTTTTAGTGAAACAGACCCTAAGAATGAAACCTGATAGAATAATAGTAGGAGAGTGTAGAGGAGGAGAAGCCTTAGATATGCTCCAGGCCATGAATACAGGCCATGATGGATCAATGACTAGTGTTCACTCAAACTCCCCTCGGGATTGTATGGGACGATTAGAGACTTTGATTCAATATGCTGGATCAGGGCTAGCTCCGAAAGCAATTAAAGAAATGATTGCTTCAGCAGTGGATATGGTAATTCAACAAACTAGACTGGAAGATGGTTCGAGGAAAGTTATGAAGATTACTGAAGTAGCGGGTATCCAAGGTGGAGACGTAATTACTTTGCAAGACATTTTTGTTTTTAACCAGGAAGGTATAGACAAGAATGGAAGAGTGACTGGAAAGTTTCAGGCGACAGGGTTTATACCTAAGTTTGTCGAAGAGCTTGAAAGAAAAGGATATAAAATTCCAAGAGGAATTTTTCAAAACAAAGGATAAATCTCATGGATGTGATTTTTCTTAAAGTATTAGGACGTAACGGAGTTATTATCCTAATCGGAATAATTGTCTTCTATTTTACTTCTAGAAATAGTGAAAGTTTATTTGAATGGATAGAACAAAAAACTTTTGGTATGAGAGATTTTATATTAGAAAAGTGCGAGTTCTTATTTTACAAAATTGAACCAGAAAAAGTAACTTATGCTCTCTTAGGTTTAACCTTTGGTGGAGCCTTGTTATTATTTTCTTTGTTTACATTTACTGGAAGTATTACTTTAGGTGTTATATTTGGTGGATTATTTTTAGTTTTTGGGTGGCAGATTCCAAAACCAATTATGAACAAACTTGTTGAGAGAAGAAAAAGAAAATTTCAATCACAAATGGTTGATGGATTAAATTTAATGTCCTCGGGTCTAAGGGCAGGTCTGTCCTTACCTCAAGCTTTTGGAATGGTTGTTGAAGAGTTGCCAGACCCAATCGCTCAAGAGTTCAACCTTGTTTTACAACAAAATCGCTTAGGTGTGTCACTTGATGAATCCTTGGATAATTTAAATAAAAGAATGGGTCTTATTGATGTTGAAATGTTTACTACTAGCATTGGGATCTTGAGAGAAACAGGTGGAAACCTGACTGAAACCTTTGATACTATTTCAGAAATTATAAGAGAACGTGTTCGATTAGAACAAAAAATTACTTCATATGTGAGTGCAGCTTTGTTTCAGGGAAGAGCTTTATGTTTGATGCCATTTTTTTTGCTGCTAGCTTATGGGTCAACTGATCCAAAGAGTGTGAAATTAATGTTTACGAATCCTTTCGGTTTAGCCATTTTAGCATTTGTAGTAGGGCTAGTTTTCCTAGGTGGTTTTTTTATGAATAAAATTGTTAAAATTAAAGCGTGAATAATAAAAAGCGAGAATACTAATGAAAAGACTGAGCATTTTACTCTTATTTTTGTCACTCAACTTAGTGAGTGGAGTAAATCTAAAAAATGGTAATTACTTTATTTCTTATACTGATATTGTAACTAGTAGTAAGGGTAAAACAATTGATATGACCAGAACTTATAATTCAAAATCAACAACAGTCGGTTGGTTTGGTTATGGTTGGGGAACTCCTTTTGAAACGAGACTTGAAGCATCTTTAGATGGTTCAGTATATATCATTGAAAATGGAACTGGTGGGAAAAGTAGATTTACTGATAGTACTTCAGGAACAAGTACTTCAAACATTAGAAGTATTTCATCAAACATACTTAAAAAATTAAAGAGCCAAACAAAACTTACTCAAACTTCTGAAAAAGACCTTCTAAAAAAATTATCAAATGATGATATCTTTAGACATAAGATGGCTAAAAAGCTTGGTCTTAAGGCTCCAGTTAAGCCTGGAAGAATCCTAAAGTCTTTTGATTATGGATACCAAAAACTTGCAGTAGTACCCAAAGGTTATAAAAGAGCATTTGATTCTGGGTTAGTTCAGTTTTTTAACATCAACGGTGATCTTATCGCTTCTAAAAATAAGAGTGGATATACTTTAAAGTTTTCAAGAAATAAAGTAACTGGAAAAGTCGAAAAGATTTTTGATAACTTAGGGAATAGTTTTGTCATCACTTGGAATTCCAATGGGTTTATTTCATCAGTAGCTGCTAAAGGAAGTACTAAATCAACATATAAATATGATGCCAATGAAAACCTAGTTGCTTCTACAGACATCAACGGGAGTTCATTTTCTTATGGATATGATGGTTCTCATAATTTAACAGCAATTACTGATAAGAAAATTAATAATAAGAAAAATGCGACGATAAAAATTTCATATGAACCTAAAACGTTTTTTACAAGAAAAGTAGAAAAACGAAACGGTGATATCGTAGAGTATAAATATGGTTCAAAAGATAAGAAGTTTCTTCATTATTGGACAGAAGTAGATAAAAAAGGAATTAGTGGTCAGCCTTATGTGAATAAGTATGAGTACGAACATAAGTTAAGAGCAGATGGTTCTCAATGGTTATATCGTACAAAGTTTATTACTGGAGCTGATAGAAAAGGAAGTAAACTTGTAGGTGGGATTACTAGAGAGACATTTAACAATGCTATTGAACTTCCTAAAAAAATTGTTCAAGGAAGCAGAGTAACTGAATTTAAATATAATAAAGGATTAATGGTTTTTAAAAAATCAAATGATGGAGAGTTTTCTAAGCTTCAATACGATCCAAAAACAAAAAGAGTATCAAGGATTACAAATAATGAAGGTTGGATCCAATATAAGTACAATAAAAAAGGTGAGCTTTCTAAAGCAGTGGACTCTAAAGGAAATGCGATAGCCCTAATTTATGACCTTAAAGGAAAAATCTCTAAAATGGTCAATAGAGTTAAAAATACAAAGAAGCAGATAGTGTCTTTTTCTTATAACTCTCAGGGAAAGCCTAATGTTATAGGAATGGATGGTGTTGGGAATATAAAAGTCCAATACGATGCTTACGGACAAGTTAAGAACGTAGACTCTAGCGGGGGGCGTGAAATTGCGAGTCAGGTAACTGGAGCATTCCAGAACTTATTAAGCATAGTAAAGCCTGCTGGGGTTAATTTAAATTTATAAAGGGTAATTTATGAAAGGTTTATTAGTTTTAGGAATGTGCATGATGAATGGCGTATATTCTCAAGGTTCAACCACTAGCGTATCAGCCTCTGTTGGAGCTGCTCAGCCCTTTGATCAAGTAAATAAGGGTTGTTACTCAAACGCTGGGACTTATAATGGTAGCCGTGCCAACGACTCTGAAGTTGTATACAAATTTCCTACTGCAGGTAATCAAGCAACTGAAAGATAAAAATGTATAAAAGTTAAACACTTTGTAGAAAACTAATCACAAATCATATCAATATTAGGCGCAAGTCACTCAAATCACATGGAAAAATAGTCTAAATACTTGGCACCTCTCTTGCTTATATAGTCTACATATAACATCCCCTTAGGAGGAGATATGAAAAGACTTTTAACACTTATATTACTTGTGGGTAGTATTTCTGCAACAGCTGTTCAAATGAAAAGTGAACATGCGGTAATGGGAGAAGACCAAGGAATTTGTAACTTAAATACTGATAGATACAAACTTCTTGAAGAGAGTAAAAATAATAGACTTTTGATGCTTAAGCATCTTGATAAAGGACAAAAAAGAGCAACGAAAGAACTATAGAGCTATTCTCGATAATCATAATTATCGAACTCTTTAGTTTTTTCTTTTCCTTTTTTTAGCTTAGCAAAGGGTCGTTCTTTCTTCATTTGAGCCTTGAGAGCTTTTATAGACCTGTATTCTTCTTCAGGAATTTTTATATATTTAGTATTAGTTCTTTGGTTGTTTGATGTTTCAAATTCATCCACTGCTGTATCAGCTATTTTTTTTGCACTTTCAACAATTGATGGAATGTAGGAGTGTATTTTATCAAAAACTCTAGATTTATCTTTCAGAGGAATTGATAAAATCCCAAAAGAGAGAATGAAAGTTAAGAGGAACCTTGTTCTACTAAATCTTCTATTCATTTTTCATTCCTTTTATCATTTCCTCTAGAGAACTCTTGAGCTCTTCTGGATTGATTGGTTTTCTTAAAAAATCATTTGCACCGGCATCTATGGAGTCAACCTCTATCTTTTCAATTTCAAGAGTGGACATTGTAACAATGTAGAGAGAAGAGTTAATTCTTCGAATTTCTTTTACTAACTCAATTCCATTCATCTTTGGCATGACAAGATCTATGAGTGCAAGATCAAACGTATTTCTATTAATAAGCTTGAGAGCGTCTTTGGGATCTTCACAGTCTTGAAGCTCAGTTATTCCCAGAGTATCAAGTAGCCCACGAGATTGGTTTCTGAAAAATTCAGAATCATCAACAACTAAGACTTTTAAATTTTTAAATGCATCTTCCATTAAGATATTTTAATCTATGTTTGAATAATTAAAAAGCTGGCTTGATAAGTTGAGTCGGGTACTGGTAAATATTTAATTAAGCACTTTTTCTAAGAGGCTTTACAGGAGTCTTGGTTGTATCATTTTCCCAGTCAATAAGAGCGACTCTCAAGACTTCATGAATATTCTTTACAGGAACAAAGTTTATCTTTTTTCTGTATAACTCAGGGATTTCTTCTAGGTCTTTTTGATTTTTCCAAGGAATAATTATTGTTTCTATGCCATGCCTCATTGCTGCTAAACATTTTTCTTTAATCCCGCCTACAGGAAGAACTTTTCCAGTTAATGTGATTTCTCCAGTCATCGCAATATCTTTGCTAACATAAGACTTAGTTAGTAAAGATATAATCGCAGTTGCTAAAGTTATTCCAGCACTAGGTCCATCTTTTGGAATGGCTCCAGCTGGGAGGTGAATATGAAATTCATTATTCTTGAAAACTGATTCATCTATCCCAAAGTTTTTAGCATTACTTCTGATAAAACCAAAAGCCGTTTGAGCAGACTCTTTCATTACGTCACCAAGTTTACCGGTAAGAGTGATTCCACTTCCTGGCATCATTGTTGATTCAATTTCTAAAATCTCTCCACCAACAGAAGTCCATGCGAGACCAGTTGCGATTCCAATTTCATCAATTTTTTTCATTTCATCTTGAGTATATCGAGCTGCACCCAAGAAGCTTTCAATTTTCTTTGGAGTTAGAGTAATTTTTTCATTTAATTCACCGAGTGCTTTTACTTTGGCAACTTTTCTGCAAACAGAGCCTATTTTTTGTTCTAAATTTCTTAAGCCTGCTTCTCTAGTATAACCTTTGACTAACTTTGAAATAGATTGTTCATTAAATACAACATCATCATTAGTTAAACCGTTTAATTCAATTTGCTTTGGAACTATATATGTCTTAGAAATCTCTAGTTTTTCTTCTTGAGAATATCCAGAAAGGTTTATAACTTCCATTCTGTCTCTTAAAGGAGCTGGAATATTATCTAAATAATTTGAAGTCGCGATAAACATAACCTTTGATAAATCATACGAAAGGTTTAAATAATGATCTTTAAAAGTATCATTTTGTTCAGGGTCAAGTACTTCCAGTAATGCTGCAGAAGGATCACCTTTTTGATCAGATCCAATCTTATCAATTTCATCTAACATGATTAGTGGATTAACAGTTCCTGCTTGTTTCATGGCTTGAATGATTTTACCAGGCATAGCTCCAACATAAGTTCTTCTATGACCTCGAATCTCGGATTCATCTTTTACTCCGCCAAGACTAATTCGTACAAACTCTCTACCAATAGCTTTTGCAATTGATTTACCTAGGGAAGTTTTACCAACTCCAGGAGGACCTGAAAGGCAAATTATTGGAGATTTAGAATGATCATTTTTCAAAGTTTTCACAGCAAGGTGTTCAAGAACTCTTTCTTTAACATCTTCAAGTTGATAATGATCAACATCCAAAGAGGCCTTAGCAAGAGCAAGGTCAAGGTTTTCGGTACTTTGTTCATTCCAAGGAATTTCAACAATCCAATCTAAATATGATCTTAGGATATTTGATTCAGATGATTCTTGATGCATCTTTTTTAAACGATTCAAATTCTTCATTGCTTCTTTATAAACTTTCTCTGGAAGGTTTTTATCATCTAGAGATTTTTTAATTTCTTCGAACTCATCAACTTCATCATGGTTGTTATCACTTGATTCATTCGAGAAAAATGGATTTTCTTTGAATTTTGAATCAATACTTAATGAATCATCAATATTTTGTAGAAGCTCTACTTCTTGCCTTAAGATTTCATCAATATATAGTAATCTTTTTAGAGGGTCATGAGTCTCTAAAATTATTTGAGAATCTTTATTGTTAAGATTTAAATTTGAAGCGATCAAATCTCCTAGCCTTGAAGGATCATCTATATCTTCTAAGATCATTAGGATATCAGGACTTAACTGATTTGAACTTTGAATAAGCTTTTCTAACTTCTGCTTAATTTTTATTATTGCACCTTTTGCAACTTCGATATCTTTTCCAACTACTTTATCTTTAATTTCTTGAACTTCAACATAATGATAAGGTTCAACTTGCATGAAGTTTGTAATCTTAGCTTTTTTAATTCCTTGAATAAGAATCTTAATCCTTCCATCAGGAAGATTTCTCATTCTCATAATCATTGCCACTGTACCTGTTTCATAAATATCAGCAGCTTGAGGCGTTTCAGCATGCAGATCTTTCTGGCATGATAAAAGAATTAACCTATCATGATTATTGAGAGCATCCTCTACTGCTTTGATTGAAGATTCTCGACCAACAAAAAGTGGTAAAATCATAAATGGGTAAACAACAATGTCTCTAACTGGGAGAAGTGGTAATTCGTTTGTAATTTTCTTTTTGCTTGTCATACTAAATAATTATGCCTTTAAGAGTAAATATTCATCATTTCTCATGCGCTTAAATGACCTATCGGCAGGAAATAGAAATTATGAAGGGTTTTTTAGCTCTACTAATCTAGACTGATTTAGTATGGTAATTGTACGAGCTGAATTTTTTATTATTAAATAGTAAAAGAACTTGAAGGAGAGATAATGCCAAAAAAAAAGTGCACCATTGTTGTTCTTGCAGCAGGGAAAGGGACTCGCTTAAACTTAGATATACCTAAGGCTTTGGCACCTTTGAATGGAAAAAAGTTGGTCGATTATACCCTAAAAGCTTGTTCTCATTTACAATCTGACTTAGACCTAACTATAGGATTTGTATTAGGCCATGGAAAAGAAAAAATTCAAGCTCACTTTGATTCACTCTATGATGAAAAAAATATTAAGATAGCAACACAAGATGTTCAAAATGGTACAGGACATGCTCTTCAATGCTATTTAGATCAATATCCAGAAACCCTAGATCAAGATGAAATCATTGTTACTTGTGTAGATACACCGTTAATTACTTCAGAGATTTATGATTTGTTGATTAATTCGAATAAAGAATACAATGCGACAGCTATTTCTTTTATGACTTCAAGTCCTCACGGATATGGAAGGATATATTCAGAGGGATCTGGGTTTAAGATAATTGAAGAAAAAGATTGTTCAGAAATTGAAAAGGAAATCAAAGAAGTAAATTCAGGTCTATATATTTTCAAATCTTCTTATCTGAAAAAGTATATTAAATCGCTGGATAATAAAAATAAGTCTGGAGAGTTCTACCTTACAGATTTATTCAAGTTTGAAGAAAATATTCAGGCCTTAAATTATAAGGATGAAAAAATTTTCTTAGGGATAAATACCTTGGAGCAGTTAGAACTTGCATCGAAGATATTAAATAAATCTAAAGTGAAAGAATTAAGAAACAATGGAGTGATCTTTAAGGATAGTGATAATGTTTATATAGAAGATGATGTAGATATTAAAAAAGGTTCCGTAATTCATCCAAATGTTTTTTTATATGGAACGACTAAAGTTGGAGAAGAAGTAAGTATAGAGCCTGGTGTTATTATTCTAAATTCATTGATTGAAAAAGGAGCTTTAATTAAAGCCTATTCATATATTGAAAATGCTATTGTAGGGCAGTCGTCTTTTGTGGGCCCATTTGCTAGATTGAGACCTCAGGCGGAATTAGGGGAGAACACAAAAGTTGGAAATTTTGTGGAAATAAAAAAATCTGTGCTAAAGAAAGGTTCTAAGGTTTCTCATCTGAGTTATGTAGGAGATGCAGAAATTGGTGAAAGAGCAAATATTGGATGTGGATTTATTACCTGTAATTATGATGGAGAGAAAAAGCATAAAACAATAATAGGTGATGATTGTTTCATTGGCTCTGATTGTCAGACAATTGCTCCAGTGAAAATAGAAGCTGATTCGTTTGTTGCAGCTGGATCAACAATAACAAAAGACATGCCTTCGGGATCATTTGCTATCGCAAGATCAAAGCAAGTGACCAAAGAAGGTAGGGCTAAAAATTTTTTAAAGAAGAGTTAATATGTGTGGAATAGTAGGATATTTAGGAAAATCAAATGGAGTAGATACTGTATTAGAAGGGTTAGCTCGATTAGAGTATCGTGGCTATGATTCATCAGGAATTTCTTATAAGGACGGATCATTAAATGTCTTAAAAAAAGAAGGAAAGCTCACTAACTTAGAGAACATCATTTCTGAAAAGAAGATTCAATCAAGCTCTGTTATAGGCCACACAAGATGGGCAACGCACGGGGAAGTAAATGATATAAATGCCCATCCTCATGGAAATCAATTCTTTTCAGTAGTTCATAATGGAATTATTGAAAATGCTTATGAAATTAAAGAAGCTCTTCAATCTCAGGGTGAAAATTTTCAATCTGCAACAGATTCAGAAGTCTTTCTCGTTTTGTTAACTAAGAAATTTAGAGAGTTAAAAAATGTAAAAGAAGCTATTTTGGCTACTTTTAAAGAAATAAGAGGAAATTCAGCTTTTGTTATTTTGCCAGCAAATGAAGATAAAATATATTGTATAAAAAAATCAGCACCTTTAGTTTGTGGTCATAACAAACAAGAAAATAAGTTATTTGTATCCTCTGACCCTTATGCTCTTATTGGATTTGCTCAAGAGGTATATTTCCCAGGAGAAGAAACTCTTGGGATTTTAGACTTAGATGAGAACAACTTAAAATTTTATTCAATTGATGGGGTAGAGAGCAATGACTTTAAAGTAAATAAAAGTAAAGAAAGCTTCAAGGTTGAAACTAAAGAAGGTTTTGATCACTTTATGTTGAAAGAAATCTTTGAGCAGCCTAAGCTTATTGATCAAATTAGTAAAAAATATTTAAATGTAGAAGAAAATGAAGTATCGAAAGTTGATTTTGAAACATTGAATATTATTGCATGTGGAACGGCTTGGCATGCAGGGCTTTGCTTAAGAAATCTTTTTGAAGAACAATTGAAAATAAAAGTTAATGTAGAGCTTGCAAGCGAGTTTCGATATAGGAACCCATACCTCAGCTCTAAAGATGCAGCGTTGTTTATTAGTCAATCCGGAGAAACAGCAGATACAATTGCTTGTACCGAATTATGTAAAGAAAAAGGAATAAACCTTTTTTCGATTTTAAACGTAGAGGGTTCTACTTTAAACAGGTTATGTAACCATAACTTTCTTATCCATGCGGGTCAGGAAATTGGAGTTGCAAGTACTAAAGCTTTTACTATGCAGGTATTAACGGGACACTTTTTTTTAAATCTCTTGCAAGGTAAACATCCAATTAAATCTTATGAACAAGAGTTGGAGTTATTAAAAAATAAAATTCAAAAATTATTAGAAAACCATGAATCTATAAAGAAAATTGCTCACGATATTTGTAATTATAAAGGTTATATTTTCACAGGAAGAAATAAGTATTTCCCAATTGCTCTTGAAGGAGCTTTGAAGTTAAAAGAGATCGCTTATGTACATGCTGAAGGGTATGCTGCTGGAGAGCTAAAGCATGGACCGATAGCATTAATAGATGAGGAAATGGTTAGTATTTGTCTGGTTGGACCTGAACTCTATGAAAAAACCTTATCAAACATCGAAGAGATAAAAGCAAGGAAAGGTAAAATCTTAGTTGTTGGTGATAAAAACGATTCAAAAAGCAAATCTCTAGCGGATTGGTATATTCCTTTAGAATTAGATGGATTTGAATATTTCACACCAGTATATATGAATGTAGTGATGCAATTACTTTCATATTTTATTGCAAAAGAAAAAGGGACTGATATTGATAAACCAAGAAATTTAGCGAAATCGGTGACTGTAGAATAAACAAGAGTGCTCAGTGTATAACTGAACACCCTGTAAGTATAAATTATCTAGTAGCAGGCTTACATCTAAATGAGCTTTCCCAATCATCACCACCTGAATTCCAAGTCTCTACTAAAGATCCTTGAAGTATCATAGATCGACGTGAAAAAGAAAAATCAACTAAAACTTCCCTGTTATTGATTCTTTTATAACAAGAAATAAATTTTTGATTACCGTTTATCTGGCCTCGTTCAGTTGTACATTTTAATTGAATATCAGAATCATTATCAAAATACATTGCTGTGTAATCTTGCTTGCTAATACTATCTCTATAGATAGTAATTCTATGCTCTTCAACCTTAGTCGATTGACACTCATAGAATTCAGTGAAAATTGGTGGCATTCCTGCTTGAGAAAATGCAGATGCTGAACAAACAGCGAGTAAAATTAAAATCTTTTTCATAATAATCTCCTTTAGATACTTAGAAATTAATTAGCGCAGGATAGAAATAGATACAACGCTATGTGTAATATATTCATACAAAATGTGTTGGTAGCAATAAGCGATATGGAATACAATTCAAAAATGGATTTATCAAACTTAAACCCAGCTCAAAAAGAGGCCGTATTAGATACTACAGGTCCAATGATGATTCTTGCTGGAGCAGGTTCAGGTAAGACCCGAACAATAGTTAACCGAATTCAATACTTGATTCATGAACAAAAAATCCCATCTTCTAATATTTTAGCCATGACCTTTTCAAATAAGGCAGCTAAGGAAATGAGGGAAAGAGTTGAAAGAGAAGCAGGGTATCCTGTGGGTTTAAACTTTATTACGACCTTTCACTCATTTTGTGCTCGAGTACTGAGACAAGAAGCAAGTTATATAGGGTTAAGTCGAAACTTTAGCATTTATGATGATTCTGAATCAAAGTCAGTTATCAAAGCTATTTTAGGACGACGAGGAATCTCTTTAAAAGAAACTAACCCAGCTGAAATTAAATACTTCATTAATGATTTAAAAAATATTGGATATTTCAAAGGCTGTGAAGAATCAAAATATTTTGAAGATGAATTTGATATTGATAAGTCTGACCTCTTTTTTGACATTTATGAAGAATATGAAAAAGAGTTACATATTTCTAATGCTGTTGATTTTGGTGGAATGATAGTCGGAGTTATTGAACTCTTCTCAAAGCATCCGAAGATTTTAGAAAGATATCAGAAAAGATATAAATATTTACTCGTTGATGAGTACCAAGATACAAATAGGGCCCAGTTTTATCTTGTTCGAATGTTGTCAGACCTAACCAAGAATATTTGTGTTGTTGGTGACGAAGACCAATCAATCTATTCATGGAGAGGAGCAGACATTCATAATATTCTAGATTTTGAAAAATTCTATCCGGATTTCAAGTTAGTTAAGCTAGAGCAAAACTATAGATCTTCGAAAAATATTATCGAAGCTGCATCTCATGTAATAAATAATAATACTGAGAGAAAAGGCAAAAAGCTTTGGACTGATAATAAAACAGGTGACGAAATTGAAGTCATTGAATGTTTAGACGATAGAACTGAGGCAGATTTTGTTGCTAATAAAATTTTAGAGTTAGAACAAATTACAAGTTTAAATGATGTGAGTATCTTTTATAGAACAAACTCTCAGTCTCGTATGCTCGAAGACTCACTTCGAAAAAAGAAGATTCCTTACAAAATTGTTGGAGGGATAAAGTTCTACGATAGAAAAGAGATTAAAGACATTCTTAGCTATTTAAAATTACTTTGTAACAATAAAGATTCACTTTCTTTTTCTAGAGTCATTAATTCGCCAGCTAGAGGCTTTGGTGCTGTTACTTTAAGAAAACTAGAAAGCGAAGCTATCAAGGAACAACTCTCACTATATGAATTAGCTTTTAAGATTAACGATAACCTGGAAACTTATGCACATCTAAGACTTTCTCAAAAAGTAAAAAATGGAATTGCAGAATTTGTGAACCTAATGGAAGAGTCTAAGCTATTAGAGAAAAACAGAGAAAAGCCAAGCTTGATTTGCCAAAAAATAATAGAAGAATCAGGCTATCTTTCAAATCTAAAAAGTAATAAGAGTTATGAAAATCAAGCAAGGATTGATAATTTAAAAGAACTTATAAGTGCGATTAGCCAGTATGAAGCAGTTAACAAAAGTATTGGGGCTGATACAAGTGTAGAAAATTTTTTAGAATCTATAACTCTAAATCAAAATATTGAAGAAGAAATAAATTCAGAAATGGTTTCACTTATGACGATTCACAGTTCAAAAGGTCTAGAGTTTGAATATGTATTTATCGTTGGAGTAGAAGAAAACATATTTCCATCAATTATGAGCCTAGATGAAGGTGAGCATAAACTGGAAGAAGAAAGAAGACTTTTTTATGTGGCCATGACAAGAGCTATGAAAAAACTATATATAACTTGTGCTAAAGGTCGGATGCTTTGGGGTAAGGTCCAATTTCAAGAACCAAGTAGATTTATCTATGAGATTCCTGAGGATTATCTAGTGTGGCATCAATTAAAGAAAGGTCGAGGTACTCAAAAGAAAAGAACAGGTTCTTATATTGATTATAGTGATGAGTTTTCTCAAGATTTTGGGGACTTTGACGCTGATGAGAAGACATATTACAATGGCGCCTCGGATGAAGCTGTGAGTACTTTCTCGGAAGGACAGTCAGTAAATCATGGGTTATATGGAGAAGGAATTATTGTTAGAACTGAAGGTGCAGGCATAGACGAAAAAGTCACTATTAAGTTTAAGCAAGGAGCAACGAAAAAGTTTTTAACAAAGTATGCTCCGATAGAAATTATATTATGAGTCTAAATATTAATAAAGATCTAGTATTACATATTAGCAAACTTGCAAGAATCAAAATCACAGATGATGAGGTTTCTGAGTATGAAAAAAACTTCAAATCAATTGTAGAGTATATAGAAAAGTTAAAAGAAGTAGATACTTCCAATGTAGAAATGCTTTCAAACCCGATGACACTTAATCTTTCTTATTATGAGAAAGAGTTGGGAGTATCCAGAAAGCAAAGACAAGATGAGATTAGACCTTCATTAAATGTTAAAGAAGTTGTAAAAAATGCCCCAGATTCTAAAAATAATGAATTTAGAATCCAATCAGTTATAGAGAATTCTTAATGAGTGAATTTAAAAATATATATGATGCTCATTTAGCATTAAAAAATAAAAAAATTTCAGCTAAAGAGTTATGTGTAGAGCATATTAAAGTAGCCAAAGAAAACAAAAATAATACTTTCATTACATTGACTGAAGATTTTGCTCTAGAAAAAGCTAAGAAAATTGACGAGAAAGGAATCAATAACCATTTAGATGGGATTCCTTTTAGTTTAAAAGATTTATTTATCACTAAGAATATAAGAACTACTGCAGGCTCTAAGATGCTTTATAACTATATTCCACCTTATGAAGGAACAACTTCTGATAATTTACAAGATGCAGGAGCAGTTCTAATTGGAAAAGTAGGATGTGATGAATTTGGAATGGGCTCAAGTAATGAAAACACACCATTTGGACCAGTAAACCTACCAATTAATAATGACTATCTACCTGGAGGCTCATCCGGAGCTTCTGCAGTATCTGTCTTAGAAGGATCAAGTCTTTTTAGCATGGGAACTGATACAGGTGGTTCTGTAAGATTACCAGCGAATTTTTGTGGGCTTGTTGGTTATAAACCTACATATGGGAGAGTTTCTAGATACGGCCAAATAGCATACGCCTCTAGCTTGGATCAAGCATCTCCTTTTGCAAAAACTCCACTCGATATTGCGATGATCATGGATTCAATCACAAAAAATGATGAAAAAGATTCAACACAAGCTCCAATAGGGGCCATGAATTCAGCATCTAAAATATTAAATAATACTGATAAAGACCTTAAGATGACGATCGGAATAGATCGATCAATGATTGAAGGATGTCGAGAAGATGTTCGAGATAGTTTAAATCAATCAATAAAAGAATTAGAAAAAAAGGGAGTAAAGTTTAAAGACATCTCTCTACCTCATTTGAAATATTCTGTGGCAGTTTATTATGTTATTGCTACAAGCGAAGCTTCATCTAACCTCGCTCGTTTTGATGGAGTTCACTTTGGATATTCTTCAAAAAATGGAAAAGACTTAGAAGATAGTTATGCTCTTTCAAGATCAATTGGATTCCATGAAGAAGTTAAGAGAAGAGTTTTACTCGGTACCTTTTGCTTATCTTCTGGATATAGTGATGAATATTATTCACACGCCTGTAAAGTACGAAAATTAATTTATGATGATTTCCAAAAGGCTTTCAAGGAATGTGATTATGTTTATTCGCCAGTATGTGCGACGACTGCATTTAGAAAAGATGAAATTTTGACGCCTCTTCAAATGTATATGAATGATTTATATACTATCCCAGTAAACCTTGCCGGACTTCCTTCTATGGCGATTCCATATGGCAAGTCTTCTTTAAATTCATTACCAACAGGGTTTCAATTAATTGGTAATTCTTTTAAAGATGAAGAGCTCATTTTAGACGGTCATAAAGTGTTTGAGGTTTTAAAGTGAGTAATAAGTACGAAACAGTTATAGGAATTGAAATACACGCACAATTAAATACAAAAACAAAAGCGTGGTGTAATTGTGAATTAAAAATCAATGGCTTTGAAAATCATTATGTTTGTGAAGTTTGTTCAGCTCAACCTGGAACTTTACCAGTCGTAAATAAACAAGCTGTTGAATATGCTTTGATGCTAGGGTTAGCAACAGATTGCAATATTAATAAAACATCTTTTTATGATAGAAAGAATTATTTCTATCCTGATCTTCCCAAGGGTTATCAAATTACTCAATTTCACACTCCAATTTGTAAAGATGGATCACTGGATCTTATAGATGAAAACGGTGTCACAAAAAAAATAAGAATCGAGAGAATTCAATTAGAAGAAGATACGGGGAAATCTACTCATTATAATGATTATTCTTTAGTAAACTTAAATAGAGCAGGAACTCCTTTGGTTGAAATTGTCACAATGCCAGATTTCAAGACAGCTAAAGAAGTTACAAACTTTTTAAAAAAGATACAATCAATTCTAGTATACTTAGATGTTTCTAAAGGAAACCTTCAAGATGGAAATATGAGATGTGATGTTAATCTTTCTCTTATGCCCAAAGGGTCCAATACATTTGGAACGAGAACTGAGGTAAAGAATTTAAATAGTTTTAGAAGTGTTGAAAGAGCAATTGCTCACGAACAGTCTCGACAAGCTCAACTTCTTGATAAAGGAGAAGAAGTTTTACAACAAACTCTTTTATTTGATGTAGATACTGGGGCCACTAGAGTTCTTAGAACAAAGTCTGATGCAGATGATTATAGATATATACCAGAACCTGACCTGCTAGCGTTGAGTGTCACTGAAGAAAATATAAGAAAATTAAAAGATAATCTCCCAGAATTACCAACTGATAAAGTTAATAGATTCGTAAAGGATTTCAAAATCCCTAAATACGATGCGGAGGTGATTTGTTCAGAAAAGAAACTTGCAAATTACTTTGAAGAAGCTTGTTCTCTTCATTCAGGTAATGCTTATAAAAAAATATCAAACTGGGTAATGGTTGAACTCTTAAAATTAGTAAACGAAGCTAAAGCTGATGTAGAAACGATTAAGCTAACACCAAAGCACTTAGTAGAATTGGTCGAGCTCATAGAGTCAGGAAAAATTTCTGGAAAAATAGCCAAAGAAATCTTTGTTGAAGTTTATGATACTGGTAATTATCCAAGTGCGATCGTTAAAGAAAAAGGTCTAGAGCAAAATAGTGATTCTTCTGAAATTGAAGAAATTGTAAAAGAAATCATTAAAGCTCACCCTAAAGAAGTAGAAGAGCTTAAATCTGGAAGGGATAGAGTAATGGGATTTTTTGTTGGTCAGGTTATGAAGAAAACCCAAGGAAAGGCAAACCCAAAAATTACCAGTGATCTCGTTACTAAACTTCTGGATTTATGAAATCTAAGTTTACTTTAAAACCTCTGCCTATTGCATTCATAGTTATATTTCTAATTGGTCTACTTTATGTCTCTGTTTATATTAGTATTGATAAAAAAAGTATTGAAAAAAGAATAAAGTATTATATAACGCAAAATTTCCCAGGTTCAACTTTTAGTTTTAAGAGCTCTAACTATTTTTTATCAAACCGAATAAATTATCAGATAAATGATTTTAAAATAATCACTCTTCAAAATTATATTATAGAAGTAAAGAGTTTGAGAACAAGCTTCGCACTATCAGCTGTTTTGGGTGGTAGAAGAGCAAAGCTCTTTGCAAAAGATGTAATTGTACGTTTCAAGTCTGCTCGAGCATTTTACCAAATCTTTGAAAACAGAACTGCTTTTTCAGAATTAAAAGTTCATAAAATTTTAAAAAACAACGAAGTTGGTTTGAATGCAGAGAATATTTCCCTTGTATTTGAGGACACTGAAAACACATATTTCTTTAGAAAAATCTATTTAAGAAATATAAACCAGAAAAACTACACAGCGGGTGAAATCGTTTTTAAGCTAAAAGACGAGTCCTTTATTAGACTTAATGGAGAAATAAATATTCTAAATTTCTTTAGAAATAAACCTTCAGTAGATGGGACCTTAAGTTTTATTGGCTTTAAAGAGAAGTTTTTATTTTTAAATAATTTAAAACTAAAAATTGATCCTTCTCTAGAGGAAGGTAAAGGTTTGTTTAAAGCACAAGGGAAGTCAAACGTATGGGGTGGTGAATTCAAGTTTAATCTTAGAAATTATGAGTTAAGTTTATTTGATTTCAATATGGATATGAATAAAGACATTTTACTTGATAAGCAATTAGCAGATGAATTTAGCGATTGTAAGGAAAAGTCTATTTCATTGACTGGAGAGACTAAATATTTCTTAACTGAAAAAAAGATTGTTCCTAAAGTGAGTTTTGAAAATAGTTGCTTTAAAGCAAGCATTGATAGTTTTGGGGAGTTGGTGAGATGGAATCTCGGATCTGAATCTAAAAAAATTAAGTTCTATAAAAATAATTTTGACGATGAAGAGTATATCAAAAGAGAAGTTTTTTTTACTACTAGAGAAAACATAATGAATCCAAGAAAAGATTTATCACAAAGTACAAATGAGTTTTTGAAAACTTATGTAGAAAAAGGAATGCTTCAAAAGGTTAGTCTTTCAGAGTTAGAAGAACTTCATATCCAAGAAGGTGAAATAAGGATTAGTGAGAAATTGATTGGTTTTCAAGAACTTAAAGTTTTAAATAATCAAGATAATATAAGCATTGAATTTACTAATGGAGATGAGATTGAAAAATATAAATTGATTGAATCGCAAGGAGTAGAGAGATTTGAAAAAATATAAAGCTTCTATTGATATCGGCTCTAATACCGTCGTGTATTTAATTGTTGGAAATAATGAAATTATAGAAAGAGGTCAATTTGTAACTTCCCTGGGTTTGGACTTAGATAAGAACCAAATCTTTTCTAAAGTGCCAATGCAAGAAACAATGGAAGCATTAAAAGAAATTTGCACTAAGGCAAAGTCCTTCAATATTAATGAAGGTCAGATTGTTGCTACTGCAACGGAAGCTTCAAGAGTAGCTCGTAATGGAAAAGAATTTTATCAAAAAGTATTAAGAGAAGTTGGCTTAAAAGTTGAAATCATTGATTCTGATAAAGAAGCTTATTATTCAGCTCAAGGTGTATGCTTTGATAAAGAAAGAAAATCATTTATATGTCTGGATATTGGAGGAGCTTCAACTGAATTTATAAAAAAGTCTAGCTCACCTGAATCAATAAATAGTATTAGTCTTCCGGTTGGCTCAGTCAGACTCTTAAATTGGAAAAATGAAACAACAGATCAAGAGAAGTTAAAAGAGGTTTTTAGCTCTTTTGATTTTAGCTCTTTTCAAACTTCAAAAGTCATAGGTGTTGCCGGTACAATGACAGCACTTTGCATGATGATAAAAAAACTAGATAAATTTGTAGAAAGTGAAATAAATAATCAAGAAATAAGCAAAGATGAAGTTATAAGTATATATGGTGAAATAAAAAACCTTAACTCTGTCGAAATTTTATCAAAATATCCACACCTGGGAAAAAGAAGTAAAGTCATCAAAGAAGGTATTGAAATAATTCTAAGGGCCATGGATGAGATTAATGCTAAGAAAATTGAGGTTTCTACTAGAGGTGTTTGCTTTGGCACAATTAATGGCCTTAATTACTAAAAATATCAATATAAAAATCATCAAGATCTACATTCGGAGACGAGTTTCCAACTGCTCTTGAGTTATTTTTCATAATAACATTTGCGTTTCCTTTAGGCTTGAAATCTTTTACGAACTTTTTTGTAATTTCATTATATTCAAATAGACTTGTTAGAGTTTTCTTTTTGTTTTTTATAAATTCAGTGATATTTGAAATATCAGACTCGTTTTCTGATGTAACTCGATTTGCAAACTTATCATTTAAATCTTTTATCAGGCTGTTTTTTCTATTTTCAAAATATTTAAGAATAATTTTGCTAACTGCGGCTGGATTATTATTTTTCTTAAGTGCTTCAAACTCTTTGGCCGTATAATAATTGTTTTCAATAACAAATTTTTCAATTTCTTTATCAGAGCCATTGTTATTTACAATATCTTCGATTTGTTTTTTATTAAGAGCAGCTTCTAAAGTGATTTTTAATTGTAATTGATTATACTGTTCAACATCTCCAGTAGTAAGAAGCTTTTTACAATTATCTGATTGAGTATTCCCCGCACAATTGCTCTGGAGTTCATCAACTAGGCCATCAAAGTAGTCCTTTCCTCCTACCTTTTTGCCTCCGTCTAGAAGAGCAGCTATTTCATCATTTTTCCCATCAATTTCAGTAATCTTTGAGTGATCTATTGCAACTTGATTCTTAAGTGCATTTATAACTAGCTTTGGATCACCTTCAGCTTCTTGCAACTTCTTAATTGATTCATCTACCTTTAAAACAGCCGAAGAGTATTTATTAATAATTTCTTTATATCGACATGCCCTTGAATCAAAAGCAGACGTACCAGAAGCTGAAAGCGTATTTTTATTACATGCATCTGCTTTTAATTTATCTCTACATTTTTGAAGAGACGCTTTTTCAGTAGATTCATCTACAGCGGCCATGGCTTCGATGATTTTTTTCTCATGAGTCTTATCGCTAGCGTCTTTATTTAGCAAACAAAATTCGGAAAAGTATAAGTCTCTATTTTTTTTCGCTAACTCTTTAAAGACTTTCAGCTGATCAACTCGAGAAACTGAAGATAAGTCAGCAAAATCTTTACCTTGAGTTTGAAGATTCCTTGTGATCATATTTTTAATATTTTCTTTTAATAGATATTCTTTATTATTATCGGCTTTGTTTTGGCCAACATAGTATCCGATATTGTATTGGTTTTTAAACAAATCAATAATATCACTTTTTTCATATTCGTTTCCAAGTCTCAGGAGAATACAATCTGAAATGGCTTGAGATTTATCAAAATCTTTTTCTTTTATAGAGCTGTTGGGATCATTGGCTTGCATACATTTTTTATAAGGCTCTCCTCCTCCAAGTTTTTTTAAGTCCTCAAAAAATCTTAATTCCTTAATAGTAGTATAAGCATTAAAGTCAAAATCTTGTGCGTTGAGTAATAATGGAAATATAAATATAGTGAACAATCTCATCTAGAAAATTATAACACTAAAGAAAATTAAATATTTAAAAACTTTTATGATTCAACTACGTATCTAATATTGTGCCTCAAATATAAAGACAAAGTATTTCGCTCAACCAATTAGGAGAAAAAATGAAACTATTATTACTTGCCCTTATGATCTCGTCCTCTGCATTCTCAGGAATTAAAAAAATTAAAAAATCTACATTAAAAAAATCGAAACTACTTGGAAATTGTGATCTAAGAAATTTAAGACATGAGTTGGTATACGATCATCGATTAAAAGATATTGATGCAGATCTTGTAGTGAAGCATTTCGATCTACACGTTAGAGAGATGTTAAAAGCAGGAGTCGCACCTGAAGGCGGAATATATGCCATTGAAGATATTGAGGATTTTGAAAGAGATCTTAGATATCATACTACTTTAACTTCATCCGAAATTTTATCTTATATAAATGCTGTTAGGTATTCACAAATATTTTCAGAAGCATTAAGAATAAAGGTTAAAGATAGTAATTGTACTGGAGAAGATTTATAAAACTAAACATGGGAGTTAATTTATAGCTCCCTTTCTTTTCACATTGTATTATCTGGGATCATAAATAAGGCCTTGATTTCTCTCAATAACTTATGAGTTTTTCCAAGATAAAACCATTGTCGAACAAAACCAATTATATAAGCAACTAAGAATCCATAAACAACGCCTGAGTGGGTTGTTTTATTGGCTACTCCAGTATGGTGAGCACCACCTAATAAAAATCCTATGATTCCAAGAAGTAAAATTAGAGCCGTCCATGGAATAGTTTGGCGTTTAGATAATTTACTTTGATAAATAAATCGATTCACTTTTTTAAGATATGGTTCTAAGTTTTTTGGAGGATCATCGAATAATTCAGAAAGTTTATCTCCTCTTTCAGAATTTAAAACTCCATGAATATTTTCCACCATTCTTGCAACACCAATAAAGTAAAACATAATGAAAGCTTGAGAAAAAATTAGAAACATGACGGAAGGAATAGCTATTTCAATATGAGAGTATTGAAGACTAATAAATCCATGAGCATTTGCAGCAACAAGAACAAAGCTTGCAAAAGAAATAAGAAGTAAAAATCGTAATAAAAACGCCATAATTATGTTTCTAGACAGAGTTATAAGAATCTACCATAATGCATCCAATTAAGAAAAAACAATGGCTAAAAAGAAAACAACACTTAAAGATGAAATTTCAAACCCAAGTTCTGGGTTCATGGTTCCTATAGCAATTTTACTCGGTGGATTTTTAATTATCTGGGGAATTACTAAAATGCTAGATGGTGGAACTACTGGCTATAAAAGATTAGTTCAAGATCTACAGTCCAAAACTTTTGGAAATAGGTGGGTGGCAGCATATGACCTTTCAAAATATATTGCCGGTAACCAGGTTCCTAAAGAAGATATAGCTTGGCTTATTCAAGAACTAGATGATGTGTATCAATCTACTAATGATGAAAGAACTAGAAACTTTGTGGTACTAGCTATGGGAGCTTTAAAAGATGATCGCTCGATTGTTTTTTTAAATAAATATTTAGAGTCCACTGATAAAAATGTGAAATATAGCACTATTGTAGGTCTATCTAATTTGAATAGTAACAATTCAATAAATTATACTTATCTAGATAATTATTTATCTTCTAAGGATGATCCATTGATTCAAGCAACTTTGTTGATGCTGTCTAAACATAAAATAGTTAATCTTGAAGATAAGTTTAGGCAATTGTCTAACTCAGCCAATCCGATCACTAAATTTAATGCAACAACCGCACTTTTAAGTATTGGAAAACTTAGTAATTTAAATAATTTAAACACGCTCTTTAATACTGAGGTTGTTGGCCTAGACGTTGTTCAACAAAAGTCTTTACAACTGAATATATTGAAAGCCATGAGTACGAAAAATCCAAAAATAAATATCGTTGAATTTCTACAAAACCTGATTAAAAAAACAACTAATGCAGAAGTTAAAACAAAGGCCAAACAAGCGCTACTAAGTTTGAACTAAGTGTGTTAACTTTTTCTAATACATTACAAGTAATAACAAGGTGTTATAGGATTTTGCTTATAATAACTTACTGCAAAGATAGTTGTGAATAATTAGGGGTACGAAGGTACATCAAAACATGAGTAATAGAACAACAATAAATCGAAGAGAATTTTTTAGTTTTTTATCTGTTGGATGGATAACATTTGCTGCTGCTGCTGGTGGAATGGCAAGTTTAGTTTTTAGATTTTTATATCCAAATGTTGTCTTTGAACCAGCGATGGATTTTGTTGCAGGAGCTCCTTCTGATTTTGATGATGGTGTTGATGAGAGATGGAAAAATGTTTTTGGTGTTTGGATGTATAAAAATGAAGGGCGCGTCGTTGCTCTTTCAAATATTTGTACTCACCTTGGTTGTGTTCCAACTTGGTTACCTGCTGAGAGAAAATTTAAATGTCCTTGTCACGGTTCTGGGTATTATGCCAATGGCATTAACTTTGAAGGACCTGCACCAAGACCATTAGAGAGATATAAAGTTAGTCTAGATGCTGCTGGTCAGATCATCGTAGATAAAACAAAAATTTTTAGATACGAAAAAGGTGAGTGGACTCACCCTGATTCATTCGTTACAGCTTAGGAGAAAGCACGGTTATGTCAAAAGATAGTTTTGCTCAAAAGGTTGCAAAGACTCAAGTTTGGAAATCCATTTTTAGACATGGACCTCCAGATAACGCCAGAAATAGAGCGGCGGTTATAGCTGGAAATGTTTTTCTACACTTGCATCCTATTAAATTAAAAAAATCTGGGGTCCAACTCGGTTATACTTGGTGTATGGGAGGATTAACATTTTTTGTTTTTCTTGCTCTTGCTGTAACTGGGATTTTATTAATGTTTTATTATAGACCTACAGCTGAGTACGCTTTTAATGATGTTATTGCTTTAAGAGAGCATGTGCCTCTTGGAATTATGAGAGAACTCCACAGGTGGGGAGCTCATGCAATGGTTATTACTGTATGGCTTCATATGTTTAGAGTATTTATGACTGGTTCGTATAAACCACCTAGAGAATTTAACTGGGGAGTAGGAGTTATTTTACTAGTATTAACATTACTTCTTTCATTTACTGGATATCTTTTACCGTGGGATCAATTAGCAATTTGGGCAATTACAGTTGGATCAAATATGGCTAAAGCAACTCCTTTTCTAGGTCATGGTGGGCCTGGTGCAAACCTTGCTCAGATAGGTGACTTCATTATGGTAAGTGATAAAAACGATGTTCGTTTTCAATTACTAGGTGGAAGATTTGTTGGTGAAGCTGCGCTTTTAAGGTTTTATATTCTTCATTGTGTTTTTATACCAGTTGTTGTTTCTGTATTAATTGCGATCCATTTTTGGAGAGTTAGAAAAGATGGAGGAATCTCAGCTCCGCTGTAATACTTATGAAAAACTTTTTAAATATTTATACAGATCCAGTTTATTCTTTCACTTTCGTCTGTATTGCATTTTTTTTAATGATTAAGTACGTTCACATAGTTGCAACGAAAAAGTTTGGAATAGGATTAATATTATCTACTCTAGTTATGTTCATTTTATGCTTTATGGATCCAACTTTTACAAAGAACTTCTTTATAACAAATGATAACGTTCCAATTATTTTCTTAGTATTTCTCTTAGCTTGGACGACTTGGTTTTCATTATACCAAGGTGTTAGAAATGATAATAGAATTGCTAAAGGACTTCCTCCGTTAGAGGGTACTCCTGAGAATAGAGAAAAAGTTTGGGCATGGCCTAATCTTGTTTACACTGAATTATTTGCAATTATCCTTGGAACAGTTTTTCTTATTGCATGGTCTGTATTTTTTAAAGCTCCTTTAGAAGAACCTGCAAACCCGACTTGGGCCCCAAATCCTGCAAAAGCACCATGGTACTTTCTTGGTCTACAAGAAATGCTTGTTTATTTTGATCCTTGGCTTGCAGGGGTTTTATTACCAGGGCTAATTATTGTTGGTTTAATTGCAATTCCATATATAGATATGAATCCAAAGGGTAATGGTTATTATACTTTTGCTGAAAGAAAATTCGCTATTATTACTTACCTATTTTCATGGTTAGTACTTTGGAACTTCCTAATCATCATTGGAACTGTTTTTAGAGGGCCCAACTGGTCTTTTTACGGGCCGTTTGAAGTTTGGGATGCTCATAAAGTTGTAGCAGCCAACAACGTTAATATTTCAGAAATGCTCTGGATTAATACCTTGGGTGTTAAATTACCAGAGAATATTCTTATTAGAGAAGTAGCAGGGATTTTAATGACCCTTGCTTATATAATCGGTTTACCAATTTTTTTAACAAAGAAGATTTTTAATTTTAATGGTCTTTTTGGAAAAATATTTAATGGTGGATTTTTAGGAGGAAGATATTTAAAGAGTCTAGGTTGGCCTAGATATGCTTTATTAATCTTCTTAGTTTTAATGATGCTGACATTACCTATTAAGATGTACTTGAGATGGCTTATAAATCTAAAGTATATCGTTTTTATGCCGGAATTTGAGTTTAATATTTAGAGGATCTTATATAAATGAAACGTGAACCAGGAATGCATTACAACACAAAAACTTTAAACAAAGTTTTTGCATTCATAAGTATTCTTTTTTTTATTGGTGTTCTTTGGATGTTCTTAGATGATTATATAAGACCATGGAAAGCAATCCAGATTAAGTCTCTAGAAATAGAGCAACAAGTTCTTAATGAATCTATTGCTCAAGAAAATCAGAGTATAGATCAAGAAAAGCTAGCACTAATCAAGCAAAAAATAGATGCATCTGAAGAATTAATAGAAAATAGATCAAATGAAGTAGCAAAGCTTCAAAATAAATTAAATATTGTAGAAAAAGATATTTATGCTCAGAACATGACTAATGGTATTTATGGATCTAAGTCTGGAGAATATCAATTTCAATATGAGCACTACCATATGCATGGTGAAAAAAATAAAGCTAAAATCTATGAAGCAAAAATGATTGAAGCTAAAAACAACTTTTCTATGGGAAAGGATAAGTTAAAAACTCTTCAGGAAATTCAAGATGGAATTAATAATGAAATAAAATTAATCACTAGCTCTAAAAGTGATTCAGAAAATGAATTAAAAGCATTAGTTGGTAAAAGAGATAGACTTTTAGTTGCGGCTGATCAAACTAAGAAAAGTCCTATTTGGTTTCTTAGAAATTCTCCCTTCATTGACTATTTAGATCCGACAGTAAAAATTCATCAAATTGTTCCAGAGCATTTAACTGAAGATAGATATTTTGTTCAAACTCCAAAAGTTGATAGGTGTATCACTTGTCACACTTTTATTGATAAAAAGGGATTTGAAACTCAAGAAAATCCTTATAAAACTCACCCGAGATTAGATGAACTTGCAGTAGGAAGAAACTCTGCTCACCCAATGAAAAAGTTTGGTTGTACAACTTGTCACGGTGGTGAAGGACATAGAGTTTTTGATTTTAGTGCTCCTGCTCACATGCCTCAAAATGCTGAGCAAGAAAAAGAATGGAAAGAAAAGTATAACTGGCATGAGCCGCATAAAATTGCTGAGCCAATGTTACCACTTCAATATACAGAATCTAGTTGTGTGAAATGCCATACTGGAAGTGAGCGAATTCATATGGCTGAAAAGCTCAATACAGGTCGTAAGCTTTTAGAAAACTATGGTTGTTATGGGTGTCATAAAGCTGAAGGGTATAATGAACTTAAAAAACCTGGTCCAAGTTTAACAAAGATAAATTCAAAGACTTCATTAGAGTTTATGAAAAACTGGATTTGGTCTCCTCATACATTTAATCCAAATTCAAGAATGCCGGCATTTTTTGGTCAATCTAATAATAAAGATCCAAAGCATATGGTGAAAAACATCACTGAAGTAAATGCAATGGCAGAATATATTCATAAGAAATCAAAAAGTTCAAATGCATTTGCTACTTATCAACCTGGAAATGCTGAGACCGGAAAGCAATTAATTCAAACAGTTGGTTGTATTTCTTGTCATGGTATTGAAGGAATCGATGAACCATATAATAAAGTAAACTCTCTTAAGGGACCATACTTAACAGGAACTGGTTCTAAGGTTGATCCGAATTGGTTAGTGTCATGGTTAATTAAACCATCTCATTATCAAGAAGATACGATAATGCCTTCATTTAGATTAAGTAATCAAGAAGCAAACGATATTGCGACATATTTATTAAGCTTAAAAAATAAGAAGTTTGAAACAATGAAATTTCAAGAGATCAATAAAAAAATCAGAGATGATATTCTTGTTGGTGATTACTTCTCTCAATTTGTTCCAATCGCTACTGCTACTAAAAAGCTTGATAAGTTAAGTGATCTTGAAAGAACAATGGAACTTGGAAGATTAAGTATTGGAAAATATGGATGTTATTCATGTCATGATATAGAAGGCTTTTCAGCCGATAGACCTCCAATTGGTCCAGAGTGGAATGGTATTGGGACAAAATTTGTTCATCAATTTGGTTTTGGTCAACAACATCATATTCCACACAGAAGAGATGCATGGATTGCAGCTCATTTAAAAAATCCAAGAATGTGGGACATCGGAGTTCCTAAACCATTTAAAGATTTAAATAGAATGCCTAATTTCTATCTTAAAGATGATGAGATAGAAGCAATGACTACAACCTTATTAGGATTTGTGAATCAAAAAATTCCGATGGAAGGTAAGAAAAATCCTACCGCAAGTGAAGGTTTTGCACTTGAAGGAATGAAAGTTGCGAATAAGTATAACTGTTATGGTTGTCATAAAATTGATGGTCTAGGTGGTGATATTTTAGCTGCCTATGAAGATGATATGAATGCTGGTCCACCTTGGTTAGTAGATCAGGGACATAGAGTGAATCCTATTTGGTTCCAGAACTTTTTGAAAAATGTTTCAACTATTAGACCTTATATGGAAGTTAGAATGCCAAGTTTTAATTTTCAAGAAGGTGAGCTTGATAAATTAGTGACTTATTTTAATGCTAGTGCTCATCAGAGTAACTACGTGAATGCTCCAAGCATCGTGTGGCAAACAGGTGAAAAAGAAGCAGCTCAGAAAATGTGGAATGCTTTTGCATGTACAAGTTGTCATACAACTGGATTTAATAATGAAGAGGCTCAAGCACCAAATCTTCATCTTGCTTCAAAAAGATTAAGAAAGACTTGGATAAAGAAATGGTTAACAAATCCATTGGCAATTCAGCCATATACTCCTATGCCAGATTTCTGGGAAGGTGGGAAAAGTCCTGCAGGAGATTATGATGAGTCACTTATTGGAATATTAGGTGATGACCCTAAGAGACAAATTAATGCAATGGTTAAATACGTACTTTCTCTAGGGAAAGTAAAAGAGAGTATTAAAAATCTTGATACAAGTTCGACGAGTGTCGTACCAGTTAAAAAGGAAGAACAAGCTAGTGCAATATTAGATAAAGTTGAAGCTAAAGTAGAAGAAGTTAAAACTGAAGAAACTAAAGAAACTGAAGAAAAAGAAACACAACAAGAGGATGGAAAATAATGGCTTCTGGTTATAAATTATTAGATCCTAATCATGTTGATCCACAATTTGGAAAGGCCAGTCCTGGAAAGATTGGAATGTGGTTATTTCTTATAACAGATGCAATGAGTTTCTCTGGTTTTTTAATTGCCTACGCAGTTTTGAGATCTTCTAAACAGTGGCCAACTCCTGCTGAGCACTTAGGGATAGGACTTTCTGGCTTTGCAACTTTTCTACTAGTTTGTAGCTCTGTATCAATGGTTTTATCAATTGATGCTTGTAGATTAAAAAAACGTCAATCAATGTTAAATTGGCTTTTAGTGACTATTATTGGTGGAGTGATATTTCTTGGAATTCAAATGTATGAGTATCAACACCTTGTGCATATTGGGATCTCTCTACAAGAGTTTGCAGCTGGAAATAATTTATTTGCTTCTACTTTCTATATGGTGACAGGTTTTCATGGTCTCCATGTATTAACAGGGGTTATTTACCTTATATGTGAATATAAAAATGCCTATGAAGGTAAATATGATAACGGTGATTATAGAAACTTAGAAGTTCTTGGATTGTTTTGGCACTTTGTCGATTTAGTCTGGATTCTGGTTTTTACGTTTATATATTTATTATAATGAACTACATATATACATTTCTAATTTTCACTTCAAGTTTACTTATGGCCTGTCCATATTGTGCTGGATCTACTGAAGGTGGGGGAAAGTATACAGTCATTATATTATCAGTCTTTATAGCTCTGATTTATATTCCATTTTATGTTTTGTTTAGAATGGTGTTTAAAGAAGGAGCAAAAGCAAAGGATAGTGAGCAAAAGTGAATTTATTAAAATATACAATTTATTTTACACTGGCATGTATCTTTGCACTGATTAATCTTGGTGGGTTTGTACATAACACTGGTTCATCTCTTGCTTGTCCTGACTGGCCATTATGTTACGGACAGATCATGCCGGAAATGGTTGGTGGAGTATTAATTGAACACTCTCACAGACTTCTTGGATCTTTAGTTGGATTTCTTACGATTTGTATAAGTTTTTTATCTTTTAGGCATTTTGGGAAATCATCTAGAATATTTAAGTTCTCAATAGTTTCTCTCGTAATGGTTATTATCCAAGGAATTCTTGGTGGCTTAACTGTTATCTATAAATTACCACCTGAAATTTCGACAGCCCATCTTGGACTTTCGATGATTTACTTTGCTTCTATTATATATATTTTACATTTAATTAAAGTTAGTACTTTAAAAGAAAAAAAATATCAAAGCAAAGTAACTTGGAATAAGAGTTATTTAAAGCATTCCCGAATTTTATTATTTGCAGTTTATGCTCAAATGATCTGGGGAGCTTCTATGCGACACTTAGGTCTTGGGAGTATTTGTGGTACTGGTTGGTCAAACGTCTTTAAATGTTTTGATTTAACAACTTTTAAAAAATCTTACCTACCAAATACATTTGATGGCATGTTTCATATGGGACATCGCTATTTCGCTTATATCCTTACAGCTTTAGTTTTTTATAATGTTTATAATTACTTTAAAGCTTTTAAAGAAGAATCAAATATTCCATTTTGGAATAGTCTTAAGTTAAAAGTTCTTATTCTTCCAGTTTTAGTGATTGTTCAAGTTTTACTCGGAATGTTCTCTCTGGCTACAAATCTAGGAATAGAACCAACGACACTACACCTTGGTGTTGCAGCTTTAATTTTTATTACAGTTTGGAAAATTTGCTTAGAAGTATCTTGGATAAATAAGAATGTAGTTTTCACTAATCAAAAACATGACTTCTTATTTGATTTATTTTCAATGTCTAAACCAAGACTTTCAGGACTAGTTATTTTTACAGCTGGTATTGGTATGTTTCTTGCGACTCAAACTACTAGTTCAACAATTACAATGATGAGTGCTTTTTGGGCAATCGTTTTTACAACTTTACTAGTTGCAGGTGCTTGTACTCTCAATTGTTATATAGAGCGAGATATAGATAAGAAAATGAAAAGAACCGCTGATAGGCCTTTGCCTGCCAATAGATTTAACCCAACAGTAGCTTTTTTATTTGGTTTGAGCTTATGTGTTATTGCAGTAATTGGTTTATATTTTTGGACCAACAATATCACTGTTATTTTAGGGTTAGTAGCAACAGGGTTTTATGTTGCTTTTTACACACCGATTAAAAGGTTTAGTCCGCATGCTGTTTTTTTAGGAGCTGTGCCGGGAGCAATGCCTCCTCTAATGGGCTACACAAGCGTAACTAACAGTATTGATGTTCTTGGAGTCATACTATTTTCCGTTTTATTTTTCTGGCAAATACCACATTTCTTAGCAATCTCTATGATGTACAAAGATGATTATAAGGAAGCTGGTTTCCACGTATTTCCTAATACGGTAGGTAATAAAAATACTGTTTATAGAATTGTAACTTATAGCTTAGTACTTCTAACGATTGCTTTATTACCATATCTATTACATCTAACACGAAGTCCTGTTTACCTAATAGGAACATTATTAGTAGGTGGATTTTCAGTTTATTTAGCACTTAAAGGTTTTAACAAGCCTGTTTATAAAACATGGGCAAGAAAGTTTTTCTTGAGCACGTTAATATATTTACCAGTTCAACTTGGACTAATGATAGGGATACTTAATTAAAGGATTTATATGAGTTGGTTAGACACAATTTCACCACCCGACATTATATCAACCAATGGGCATCTAATTGATTCCCTTTTTGTCTATACAACAATCATGGCATGCATTTTCTTTTTCTTTGTTTGCTTAGGATTATTTGGTTTTTCTTATAAGTATTCAGAGAAAAGAAATAAGGTTGTTGATTACACTTATGGAAATAGAAAAAAACAATTAAAAGCTACACTTGTCATTGGACTACTAGTATTTGTTTTAATCGATTTAACAATTACTTGGAGATCTAATAACGACATGATCAATGAGTTCTGGAATTTTCCAAAACCAGATGAAGACATAACTAAGGTAGAAGTACTTGCTCAGCAGTGGATGTGGAACTTTAGATACGCTGGTGCAGATGGGGAATTCAATACAGGCGATGATGTTTTAACTAATCATGATCTTCATATTCCTGTTGGAAAAAAAGTAGAATTTAGAATTACTTCAAAAGACGTTATCCACTCTTTATTTTTTCCAAATGCAAGAATCAAAGTAGATGCAATGCCTGGAAGGATTTCTAGGATGTGGTTTGAACCAACAAAAACTGGGATTTATGATATTGCTTGTGCCGAAATGTGTGGAACTAACCACTATAAAATGCAGGCAAAACTTTATGTACATACACAAGAAGAATTTAATGAATGGTTAACGGAAGCTCAGCAACTTGCGACTATTGGAAATGATACCGACAACCTTGATAATTTCTGGGGTTGGAAATGGGGAGATAAGTAATGACTTATGCACACGGCAAACATGCCGCACCTACGACGTTTTTAAGTAAATATGTATTTTCATATGATCACAAAGTTATTGGTAAACAATTTCTTTGGTACGGAATCTTCTTTTTAGGAATCGGCGGGATGATGGCCCTTCTAATTAGATGGACTCTTGCTTTTCCAGGAGAGGCTTTTCCAGTACTTGGAAATTTATTATTTCCTCATACAAACGGAATAGTTCCTCCAGATACTTATTCTATGCTTTTTACATTGCATGGAACGATTATGATTTTCTTTGCCATTACTCCTATTTTAATTGGAGCCTTTGGAAATTATTGTATTCCTCTAATGATTGGTGCCCGAGATATGGCATTTCCAATCTTTAATATGCTCTCATTTCATATTGCAGTTTTATCTGGAGCTTTATTACTTGGCTCTTTATTTACTCCTCTAGGGGGAGCTGCGGGTGGTTGGACCTCTTATCCTACATTATCAACATTAGTTGGTTCTCCTGGAGCAGGTCAGACTCTTTGGTGTTTATCAATTTTTGTTCTAGGTGTAAGTTCAACAATGGGAGCAGTAAATTATATTACTACTGTTATTTGTTTTAGAGCTCCAGGAATGGGTTATTTTGATATGCCTTTAACTATCTGGGGACTTTGGTTAACAGCTATTTTAAACGCAATCTTTCTTCCCGTATTAGGAGCAGGTGTTATCTTACTTACTTTTGATAGAGTATTTGGAACTACCTTCTTCTTGGCAGGGGCCGCCGCAACAAGTGGTTCAGGTGATCCTATTTTATTCCAGCATGTTTTTTGGATCTTTGGTCACCCTGAAGTTTATATTTTAATTTTACCTGCTTGGGGAATGGTTTCAGACTTTCTATCATTCTTTGCTAGAAAGCCGGCTTTTGGTGCAAAAGCAACTGCACTTTCCATGACGACGATTACAATTTTATCAACGCTAGTTTATGGTCACCATATGTTTACGACTCAAATGAGTCCGCTTCTTACACAAACATTTATGACTCTTACGATGACGATTTCTATTCCTTCAGCGATTTTATTCGCTAACTGGTTAGGAACTCTCTATAAAGGATCAATCAGATTTCACTCACCAATGTTATTTTCAATGGGAGTTGTTTTTGTTTTTGGTCTTGGTGGATTAACAGGATTATATCTTGGAACAGTTTCAACAGATTTATATCTTCATGATACTTATTTTGTAGTTGGTCACTTCCATTACACGATGGCCGCTTCAGTTTTACTTGGTGGTTATGCTGGAACATACTTCTGGTTTCCAAAAATGTTTGGAAGAATGATGGATGAGAAACTAGCCAAAATTCACTTTTGGATCACAATGGTTGGTCTAAATGGTGTATTCATGGGAATGATGGTTGTTGGTTTTGCAGGAATGCACAGAAGGCTTTACAACCCATTTGTTTATGAGTTTTTAGAAAAGCTTATTCCGATGAATAAATTTATAACTTACTCAGCTCTTTTAATGGGGGTAGGACAATTACCATTTGTTTGGAACTTTGTTTACTCGTTATATAAAGGAAAAAAAGCTCCAGCCAACCCTTGGGAAGTTGGAACACTGGAATGGACTATTCCATCTCCTCCAATTCACTATAACTTTGAAGAAATTCCTACAGTTAAATGTGGACCACATGAGTTTGGAAATCCAAAACTAGATAATGGAAGAGACTTTCAGTACCAGACTGAGGAGCTAGCTAAGTAATGACAATCAAATCTATGAACATTAACGAGACGATGAAGCATCCAAAAGAGATTGCTTTTACTATTTTGATGGTTTCATGGGTTATGTTATTTGCTGCTTTATTTTTGGCTTATGCTCTTCTTAGATTTAAAGAATCTCAATGGCCACCAATGGGGTTTGAAGAAGTGTCTTTATATTGGCCAATAATTAGTACGGTTTTGGTAGTTATTAGTAGTTATACATTATATTTATTTTCAAAAAACTATAAATCTAATGTGAGTAAGTCTAAAAAATATTTATATTCAACAATACTTTTAGGTATTGGATTTTTAGTTTCTCAAAAAATGTTATGGAATGAGATGAACTCTACAGGACTAGATGTTGGATCTGGAACTTTCGCTTCTATCATTCAAGCTTTTAGTTGGATTCATGCAGCTCATATTTTTATGGGTATTATTGCTCTTTGTTGGCTTTTATCATTTAAAACAAAAGCAAATGATACGAACTTTAATTTCAGAGTAATTCATGTTTCTAAGTTTTGGCATTTTTTAGATATTGTTTGGCTATTAATGTTTGTGACGATGTTTTTAATTTAAAGGTTATATATGAAAACTTTAATTATCTTTTTTGTAAGTATTTTAATTTCCTCATGTACAGGAAATAGCTTTAAAGAAGACAAAATCTTTCTTGGAAATAAAAAGGTGAGTGCAGATACTCTAAATCTTGGACATCAAGTTTACTTAGAATACTGTATGGCATGTCATGGTGTTGAAGGTGATGGTAACGGTCCAGCAGCTAAAGGCTCAATTCCACCTCCAAGAAACTTCAAACAAGGTCTTTATAAGTTTGGTCTTGTTGCTGATGGGGAATTACCTACAGATGAGGACTTCATTAGAATTCTTCAAAAAGGTTTAAAAGGAACAGCAATGCTCCCATGGGATGTTTCAGACCAGCAAGCTTATGCAGTTACTCAATATATTAAAACTTTTGCTCCTCAAGTTTGGGAACAAGAAGGTTCTGTTGGAACTACTGTAGAGCTAGAAGCTGACCCATACACTATGGCCAGAGAACAATCTGCAATTGCAAAAGGTAGAGAAGTTTATCATATGGTTGCAAACTGCCAAACATGCCACAGAGGTTATGTTTCAAAAAGTGATTTATCTATGATGAATGAGAAATATAACGGAGAAGCGTTAACTGAGTTTGATGATGATTATTTTCAACTTAAACCTCAAGATTCAGAATATTATTTCTATGATTCAAAAGATAGATTTGCTAAATACTTACCACCTGATTTTACGTGGCATGAAATTAGATCTGCCGACACTGTTGAAGAAATTGCAATGAGATTAGCAGCGGGAGTGACAGGTTCTGGAATGCCATCATGGAAAGAAACAATTGCTGATCATGAAATTTGGGCAGTTTCTTATTATGTAAAGTCATTGATGAACTTAAAGAAAACTCCAGAAAGAAAAAAATTCTTTGAAGCGATAGGTAACTAATGGAGCGAGCTGGGATATTAAGACAAAATAATTTTGTAGAAAGATTATTAATTAAGCCTTGGTTTTGGGTTTTTACTAGCATCATCATGTTCTCTATTCCTATTTATAGGTCTGTAAATAGAGAGCTACCACCAGATCTTCCTGTTTTATATACTTTGCCTGAATATGAACTTTTAGATGAAAATGGTAAATCTTTTGGTTCAAAAGATTTAAATGGAAAGCCATATATAGCAAATTTTCATTTCACTAGTTGTCCATCAGTATGTCCTGAGATAATGAAAGAAACACAAGTCATTCAAAAAAGAGTTAAAGGACTTGGAACAAAAGTAGGAATTGTTTCTTTCACTGTAGATCCTGAAACTGACAAACCTCAAAAACTTTTTTCACACGCAAGAGAGCTTGGAGCTAATCCTTATGTTTGGAAATTCTTAACTGGTTCACAAGAACAGATGGAATCAGTAATTGTAGGTGGTTTTAAAGTAGCGATGGGTGATAAAGAGTTAAGTAATGATCTTTATGATATTGCTCATACTCAAAAATATTTTCTTGTAGATGAGCAAGGAAGAATCAGATCAATGTACTCAAATAACAAAGATGATATTAATAAAATGATGATAGACTTAGGATTAGTGGTTAATAAATTGATACACAGTCCTGGGACAAAGGAGTAATTATGGCAGAAGGTGCCCACTCTCATACAAAGAAATATTTAATTATATTTGTAGTTCTAGCAGTGTTGACTGCAGTTGAGATTGCAATTCCAGAAATGAAATTACAATACTCACTTCATGCAGGTTCTTTATCTTTATTAGCTGTTATAAAAGCCGGGCTTGTTGGATGGTATTATATGCACTTAGAGTTTGAATCTAAATGGCTAAAATTTATTTCTCTTATACCAATTTCAGCATTTATCTATGCTGTTGCATTAATGCTTGAAACAGGAGCGAGGTAATTATGAGTACTGAAAAGACAGACCACGCAAATACTACTCAAAAAGATATTGGGCCTTACCACCCTGTGTTTCCTGGAATGCAACATGAAAGAGTAGAGAAAGATCAAATAATAGTTCCAACTTATGGGCTGATTGGCTTTCTGATAGTGTTTTTTTTCGTTTTAAAGCTTTTTATCTATACGAAAGATAAAAAAAGGCATGGAAAATAAGACCTGTGCTATAATAAAATCATGTTGATAAAGATTCTATTTATTTTACTTTTTTCGATTGGTATTAATTCTTTTTCTAAAGAATCCAAAAATCACAAATTACTTTTAAATGGAGTGGGACTTAAAGAAGCCACCATTTTTAAAATTGATGTTTATAAAGCAGCATTTTATTTACCGAAAAAAAGCTCAGATCTTAATGAAATTCAATCTCTTTTTCCTAAAGTCATAGAGATTAACTTTTTACGTGATATAACCTTTGATGATCTTCGCAGCACTCTTGAAAAGGGTTTAAAGAAATATAATATTTATACTGAAGAGAATGTTACGGCGATTGAAAATTGGAAAAATATAATATCAAAAATTACCTATGGAACGAAAATAAAAATTATTTTCACAGAGAAATCTTTGATTCTTGAGGCTGAAGGTAAAAGAAATGTTATAAACAATCCTTCTTTATCTCGAAATTTCCATAAACTTTGGGTGGGTAAGAAGTCTGATACACAATTGCGCCAAGGTATGCTTCATCTTAAATAGCGATTTAAATAAAATATAATTGAAAATTCATTCTAAAAATCACATTTACATACATCTTGTAAGAGCTTAAGAGCATTCTATAATCGTCAAACCTGAGTGAGTAAATTAGGATTTCTTTATCATAAATATTGCCACAGGAGGGTATATGAAATCATTTTTCAAAATGAAACTTATCTCAATTTTATTTTTATTGGGTTCATCATTATCAAATGCAGATAGCTTAAGAAAATATCAAACCAACAATAGTGAAGTACACACTTATCCGGCTAGAAAGTTTAAATCCACTTTGAAAAGCTTAGGGAATAAAACTCATTCAGTAAGGAATGGAAGAGTTAGGAAAGTTCACAAGCATGAAGGTTTAAGAGTTATTGGCTCAGAATTAGTTTATCATATAAAGAATGGAAAAATCAGACGTGTTTCAGGAAGAAGAGCACGAGTATCTAATTTAAAAACAATTAAACCTAAGTTAAGTAAATCTTCAGCGGTTAAGGTTGTGAAAAAAGAAATCAATAATTTTTTACCACAAAAAGTTGAGCTGGTTATTTATCCATTAGAAACAGAAACGCTTTTGGCTTATGAGCTTATAGAAAAAACAGCTTTAGGAAGAAAAGCTATTGTATATTTAGATGCTACTACCGGTAAAATTATCAATGCTTTTGATGGATTGAACCATGGAGTTGGAATCGGAGTCAATGGAGATAAAAGAGAACTTTCTACATCAATTGATAGCAACTCAGGAAAGTATGTTCTAAAACATGAAGGAAATCTTTCTTTTGAAACATTAAGTATGGCCCATGCTAGGCTTGGACCATTTAATAGATTATTTAATTTAAAGGGAAAAAAGATAAAAAGTGCAGATGATGTCTTTTCAGATAAAGCTGCAGTTGATGCTCATTACTTTACTGGGAAGTTTTTAGAATTATTAAAAAATAAATTTAATAGAAACAGTTTTGATAATAAGGGAACAAAAATTAAATCTTTCGTTCATGTTTCAATGAACTTTAGTGATAATTATGTAAATGCTTTTTGGGATGGAAAAGCGATGAGCTATGGTGATGGCGACGGAAAAAACTCAGCACCATTGTCAGGAGCACTTGATGTTGTAGCTCATGAAATTACTCATGGAATCACTACATCTACATCTAAACTTAGATATCTCAATGAATCAGGAGCATTAAATGAATCATTTTCAGATATAATGGCTTCGTTTGCAGAATATAATATTCAGAGAAGTAAGTTTGATTGGAAACTTGGTGAAGATGTTTGGACACCTGGGAAGGCTGGAGATGCCTTAAGATATATGGATAACCCTACGAAAGATCGAGAAAGAAGACCAAAAAGTGATCTTTATAGTAGAGACTATTACCCAGAGAGATACAAAGGCACAGGTGATAATGGTGGAGTCCATCTAAATTCAGGGATTATAAACTTAGCATTTCATTTATTAGTTGAAGGCGGAACTCATCCTAGAGGAAAAACTAAGATTAGAGTTAAAGGAATTGGAATGGAAAAGGCAATGGCTGTTTTTTACCTTACATTTACCGAAGCACTTGTTTCTTCTTCTAATTTTCAAGATGCTAAAGAAGAGACAATACTAACTGCTCAAGAAATTCTTTCTTCATCTGAAGTGAAATCAGTACAAGCTGCTTGGAAAGCGGTTGGAATATAGAATAGCTTTTTCAAATATTGAGAATAATATTAACTTTTATTATCTCTATCTTAATGGGCTGTGAAAGCAGCTCATTATTTAGAAGGTCTGCTAATATCATTTGTGACTCTAGTGGAGAGTATGTTGATGCAGGCTTTACTTTAAAGCTTTCTGTAAACAAAAATAATTCCCAAGCTCATTTATCAAAAATTTCTTTTGCTGGAGAAGAAACTCTTTATAATGGTAAAGTGAAAGTGATGACTACAAATGGTAATTCTTTTGCTACTTTAGTTGAATCGAAAGATAGAAGTTTATTGATTGAAACAAAGTCATCTAATGCTTTGATTATGAAAATTAATCATAAAAATATAACAAATAGTTTTGCAAATTTGTCATGTTCCGACTCTTTAGCAAAGTATTTTAACTAGGAGAAAGTAATGAATCTTATAAAGTTAATCTCGTTAATCTTTTATTTTTTGACTACTTTAAGTTATGCATCAGATAGTCATAGAAAAGGTGAACATCTTTTTGCTCCCGAAAATAATTATATCTTAGATCTAGATGATGTTAACGAAGTAACAAAAGAAAAAGTTGATCAAAGAATTTCAAAAGCAATGGAAATCTATGGTCCTATTGCTATGTCTAAATATAATAAACGTTTATATATTCAAAACTTGTGGTCTGATAAAACCGCAAATGCTCGTGCTAGTAGAGATATTATTGACGGAGAGGCGGTATTAAAAGTTGAAATGTTTGGTGGAATTTCTAGACATTATGAAGCTACACTAGATTCTACAACAGCTATTCTATGTCACGAAATTGGACACCATATGGGAGGAGCTCCCAAAGTTAGTGGTAGTAGATCTAGTAAAATAAAGTGGGCCAGTAATGAAGGGCAGTCTGATTATTGGGCAGCATTAAAATGTTTACGAAAAATGTTTGCTGATGATGATAATGAAAAAATTATGAATGAGCGGGCAGAAATTTTTAAAACAACTAAAGATTTAGTTAAAAAAAGGTCTAATCAAGTTGATTCTTATGCATTAGAACAATGTGAAAGTGTTTATAAATCTGAAGCTGAAGTATATTTATGTTACAGAATTGCAATGGCTGGCTTACATACAGCAAGGATTTTAAAATCTCTTAAATTCGGTTTCGGGGCAGTTGCTAGAAGATGGTTCCCTGAATATGTAGAAAAGAATATGCCGAGATTTAAAAAGACATCTAGATCAAAAGTTTATAGAACCAAGCATAAACATCCTGAAGCTCAATGCAGATTAGATACATATATAGCGGGAGCATTATGTGATAAGCCAGTAGAAGATGATGTTGATTTAAAAGATCCTAATGTTGGTGCTTGCAGTATTTCAAATGGTGATAAGATTGGAATGAGGCCAGTTTGTTGGTTTAAACCATCTTTTAGAGTAATTTGAGAGCTATAATAAATTAAAAGCAGCCAAAATCAGGCTGCGACTCATTTTTCTAAATTCAAATCTATCTTTTTGTTGACAGATTTTTTCATTTTCGACTACATTCAACTACTGTTTTAGGTTTAGATATTTGGGGGTGTAGCTCAGTTGGGAGAGCATCTGATTTGCATTCAGAGGGTCGCAGGTTCAACTCCTGTCATCTCCACCAATAACCTTAAACTTTAGCTCTTTGACAATTGAATATAAGAAATTTAAACGCAGACTTTGGTTTGCTGTTTAATATAATGAAGATGAGAAGAACTCCGTTAATGGAAATTTCAAAGATTTGGCGTATTGGTTTGGCCAGCTTGCTGGTTAAAAGCTAAATCGAGAAGTTTCTAAATTTTTTTGAAACGTCTACAAACCATAATTTTAATATCG
>CALIJZ010000059.1 GCA_938017795.1 uncultured Bacteriovoracaceae bacterium | reverse complement strand
GATGACTATATGTTCTCTACTCCAATTGAAGAGTCACAATTAAAATTTGCTGGAATCAATAATGGAGATAAAGATTTATTTCTTATAAGACGAATTATTCCTGCTCCAGTAGAAACAGCAGTTCTAGTTGCTGAAGATATGGCCTTAAAAAAAATGATGTTTTATTCAGATGAAGCATTTTCATCTAAAGAGTTAGTAGTTTGTAATATAAATTTAGACAAGAGTATGAGTTTAATTTGCCAGGTAGAAACAATGAGTCATGCTACTAGACAAGTTAGAAAGAATCATCGCTTTCAAAAAAGGTATTGTATTATTGTGAATATTTTGGAGCACTTCTCTGGCGATTATTATTTATATAAAAACTTATTTTCAGAAAATTTGAAACCAAGAAAAACTCAAAACCTTCAACCTCTTAGATAAAGGCATTTATGAAATTGTTTATTCTTATAAGTTTATTTTTTACTTCTTGTGCGCAAATGCAACAGCAATGGAGAGAATCAACATGTAATACTGATGCAGCATATTCTAAGGGAGTTCAAGATGCTCGAAACTCTGCAAAGCATGATAACTCTGAGTTAGCAGGTTGTGGCAGCGAGGCCGGTTCGTTACAGCGATCATACTCTGAAGGCTTTAATTCAGTTGTCTCAGACCCAATGCATATTCTAAAATCAACGATTGAAAAACTTTAGAGAGACAATGTCTTAAAAGGTCTTATGAAGTTATTATTGCTAAGTTTAGTCTTTATTTTTTCATGTTCTGGGATATCTAAGAAATCTCTCTGCACTGATAATTATGCCTACTACCAAGGGATTCAAGATGCTCAAGTTTTAAAAGAACATGATCATTCGAAATTTTCAATTTGTAAAGCTAACAAAGAATCAATAAATCACTCATATACTAAAGGTTATTATTCAGAAGCGACTGAAGAAAAATATATTCGACATCGACTTGGTAAGCGCTTTGAGTGTAGTTATAGTATTTTTAATAAAGAAACTCATAAAGGTACAGGTGACACAATGGCTCGTGCTAAACATAATGTTATTCAACATTGTAGAATGACTAAATCGATCTCAGAATGTACAGAATCAAATATTGTATGCAAAAGATTAAAAAATACATTTTGATGATCTAAGCAAAAGGAATTCATGAAAAAACTATTTTTTACTTTGATACTTTTAACAAGTTGTGCTCAATTTAAAAAGAACTGGATAGCATCTAATTGCAACCCGGACGGAGCTTACTCTATGGGAGTCCAAGATGCTCAAAATTCCAAAGAACACGATAACGCTGATTTTGTACATTGTGGTGAAGGTTTTAATATAGGCTCTTTACAAAAATCTTATTCGCAAGGATTTAGTTCAGTAAAGGGTAACTCATTACATATTCTAAGAACAACACTTGAAAGAGCAGACGACTATTATGAATGTAGTTATAATGTCTTCAACGATAATTTCTCAGCAGGTGGCAACTCAGTGTCTGAGGCTAAATATAAGATACTCCAAAAGTGCAAACGCTCAGAGCATAGCTTCTATTGTTCCAATATTGATATTCAATGTAATAAAATGTAGATAGTCCTATTTTCTTTTTAATAAAACTAATCCATCTCTGAACGGAAAGTATTGAACAACAAATTGATTTGAGACTTCAGTTGATCTTAAGTATTGATCAAGCTCTCGAATTGATTTTTGAGAACTCTTGGATACCAACTCATCTTTAATTACGCTCCCTTTCCAAAACGCGTTATCAATCACTAATATTGCTTGATCTGATAAAAGATTAAAACTAGAAATTAAAAAATCTTTATAACTTGATTTCTGACCATCAATTAATAAAAAGTCTATTTTAATATTGTTCTGGCTCAATTCTTCTAACTTTTCAAATGCATCACCTTGGTGATAATCAATGACTTTTTTATGCTGTTCACTCCACGGTAGGTTTTCAAAATGTTCAATGAGATCAGATCTTTTTTCTGTTAAGTAAATCTTGGTGGGTAAATAGGAATCTACAAAGTACCAAAATGCACTATGGCCATAGCCGGATCCAAATTCAAAAATAGTTTTTACTTGATGAGCTTTCACTAAGAAATTAAAAAATGATCCAATGTCATTCTTGATAGCAGGAAAGTTCAGTTCATGTTTTAGGTTGTTTAATTGATTTAAAAACGTAGTCTCTTGTACACTGAGGTAGCTTAGTGGGTATTGTTCTGAAAAATTTAATTGATCTTCAAAGATCGAACTCAAGATGAATTACTTAATTTCTTTATGAATCGTATGCTTTCTAAGAAAAGGATTGTATTTTTTAAGTTCTAATCTCTCAGGCATAGTCTTTTTATTTTTTGTAGTTGTATATCTAGATGGCGACTTTCCAATCTTCCTTGCTTCTGTACACTCAAGTGTCACCATTACTCTATTACCTTTAGCCATTATTTACTCCGTAATTTTAATCGTTTAGCCTCGCCAGATTAGCGACTTTGACTCAATTAATCAATAGTATTAGATTCAATCTATGATCAATCAAGAAAACTGGACGCACTGCATATATCAAAATCCCCATAGTTTAGAGATGGCACAAATTTCAATTGGTGCTAATTGGGAAAACAACCAGGCCAAAGACGTATACTTTGTTGCCCACGTAGATGAAAACCACCTTGGTGTGAATGAAGACATCTTTGAAGAAATTGATCAAGCGATCACTTTTATTAATGATGAGTTTAATTCTTGGCAGTTTATTGATTTAGAGTTTTTAAATAATAAGACAAAAAAAGAAAGTGAAGGTGGATGTGATAATTGTTCTGCACACTAAGAGTTAATTAATTTCTGAAATTTTTTCTTTTAAAATCTAATATTTTCTATAGTCACTCAAAAATGCAGCAAAGGCCTTAGCTTCTACATTACATTTGGAAAAAGTACTTATTTCTTCGTTATGATCTAAGATTACCCCTCTAGTCACCTCTAGCTCTTTTTCAGAAATCTCATAGGTCTTAGTAGTATTGCTATAGGCTTCAAGCTGGACTTCTTCAACAAGATTATCTAACTCATCATAATATTGAGCAAAATGAGATGATTGATACTCTAAGTTAAAACTAAAAGATCTTTTTAAGTCATAATTACTAGCTAAATCACTAATTAAACCTTCAAAGATTTCTAACTCTTCAAATTTTATTAAAAATGTTGTTACCAATTTGAGCGTTAGATCATCTTCTTCTATTTCCGCAACATATGGAAACGTCACATGATTAACTCCTTGCTCTTTAAAAAGCTCGGTAAGTAAGTCAATACTGATATCATCGCTAATTGTTCTTTTTAATCCTGAGATGGAGATTACTCTCCGGAAATTACAGTTTAGCTCTATTGATTCATATTTTTCTTTTAGCTTGTCTTCAATTGAACTAGCAAGAGCAAAGTTCTGTGCCCTATCGATACACTTCCCAGTCAGGTCATCAGTTTCACTGCAGCTTTGCTCAGCTAACCTTAGTTTAGGTACTCCACAAGCATTTATTAAGAGCATCGATATAAATAAAATATTCTTCATAAAATGATCCTAGCTTTTAGCTTATAAATTTTCAAACGGGGATTGGCCTTTTGTTCGTGAGATTATATCTCCTGAATCCGTCTTATACTGATATTTGGGCGTTTCACCAAATATCCAATCGTTAGACTGAAACAATTCATACTTTTCTAAAGTGATATTTTCAATAATTTTTTCAGTAGAACTGAAATGATTCTTTATCTTTTGCACGGAAAAACCATTTAGATTTGTAACCTTAGACCTGACTGACTTAACACTCTTTGATGTGATTTCTAATTGTTCATGATGAAGATATTTTGTTAATTTTTCTAAATTACTCTCCACTAAAAAAGTAAAATGATGAAAAGAATTATCTTTGGTGTTTTTAAAAGCACTGCCTGAGATTTTCTTGCCTTGAAATAAAAGATCATTTCTTTCATTTACTGAGATTTCTATATCTAATTGTTTCATTTTATTAATAAACCATGAGAAATTATCTTCTTTTTTTAACTTACCAATAAAGCAAAAATTTAAATTCCCAAGATCATGATAAACCGTCCCTCCACCAGATTGTCTTCTGCAAATGAGAACATTATCAAGAGTAGTTTGTTCTAAATCAATTTCAAGCCAAGGGTTTTGAAAACGGCCTAGAACGATACTAGGTTTTGATTGCCAAATAAATAGAATGTTTTTTGAGTAGTTTTGTGGATCTCTTAAAAGAAAATCTTCATAAGCTAAATTAAAATATGGATTAAGATTTTCAGAGTGAAGGATCTTATCAAGATACTTATCCATTATATCCAAATAATTTATTCTCTTTAATTAAAAACCAAACTTCTTGAGGAACAAACTCTTCCCAACCCTCTTTTCCTTCTTGAATCATTTTTAAAACTTTACTTGAGTAAATACTAAGGATCCTCTCATCATAATCTTCAATCGCTAATAGCTTTTTGGACTGAACCAGGTGCTGATATAAGAGAGAAAGATCTCCTGGTACATCTAAATTATCTAAATTAATTAAAGTGTCGTTATTATCATCCTTATATGGATAAACATAAATCTTCACATTATCTTTAAATAATTGTCCAAGAGCAGAGAAAATCCCTCCTGCTTCTTCATGGTATTCTTTATCAAAAATCTGTTTAAAGTTATAACCATGTAGGACAAGGGAAATATTTCTAGCTTTTAATCTTGAAAAATAATTAGTGAGTTTAAAGTATTGTGGAAAATTAGAAATTAATACTTTATGTCCTAGAGAAGTAATCAAATCAATTCTTGATAGAAAATCTTTAGAGTCAAAACCAACATTACCAAGGTTCTTCATTGTAATTTCTGCAAAAGATGAAATTTCATTCTCATTAATACCAAGATCATTAGCGTAATTTCTTTTGCCAGTTTTTATTAAATCTTGATTTACAACAGTTGTAGGTCTAAAGCTTCCCCGTACAACTTGAATATTTTTCTTATAAATCCAGTCATATGATAAAATAACATGGCCTTTTTCATCAAACATTACGGCATCACAAAATCCACGTTTAACTAATTCTAAATTTAGAATTCTATTATCAACTTCTGAAAAAGCTGGTCCTCTAAATTCGATCATATTGATTGAAATTCTTCCAGGATCTAAGTTCTCCATTAAAGCATCTAGTAATTGATCAGGCTTATTAAATGACAGGAATGAACTAAAAATTAAATTTATTCCTAATATTCCTAAAGCTTCTTGTTGAAATAAATTTTGAGAGTCGAGCATATTCACATGGATGAGAATATCATTTGCTGGACCATTGAATTTAGTTTGAAACCTTAGTCCCATCCATCCGTGAGAATTTTTCTTTGAAACACCATAACTTTTGGCAGAAACAGTATCAGCAAAAGCAAAAAACCTGGTATCAGAACCTTTTTCTTCTCCTAATCTTTCAATTAAAAGATCATATTCATGATCAAGCATCTTATCGATTCTGGCCTTACATACATATCTTCCAGATTCTTCCTTACCATAAATAGAGTCACTAAAAGTCATATCATAAGCAGATATTGATTTTGCTACAGTTCCAGAAGCGCCACCGGCCTTAAAGAAATTACCTGCAACTTCTTGACCTGCTCCAATTTCAGCAAGAGTTCCATAGATACTTCTATCGAGGTTTATTTTTAATGCTTTTTGTTTAGTACTTAGATTCATTCCCATAGTTAAATTCTAACTTAGAGATTATCAACTGAAAAATACTATCAATGGGAATGGTAAAAAAAGACAAAAAAAAAGCTCCCACGAAGGGAGCTTTTTGATATTTAATTAATCAAATTTGAATTGTAGTGGGTAATCTCCGTGGATCTCAAGAACTTGACCATCTTTATTCTCAAATTTTCCTTCTCTACATTCAACTTTTAATCTTCTATTTCCCCATTTTTGAAATTTAAAATTATCTTCATCAGATTGAGTAACTAACCCACCGATTTTTATATACTCATCAGCTTCCATTACAGAAAATTCCCACTCTTTATCATTCCAATCGATAGCTACACATTTAATATCTTCAACTGTATATCCCTGAAGACTAGAAGCTAAATCAGTTAACTTTACTTTAAACCCTCTGATTGAATCAATATGTTTCTTAGATCCAAATGCTTTATACTCATTATAAGATACTTCACTCTTAACCTCATCTCTTAAAATATAGCTGTTAGCACCTTGAGATCTAAATACAAGGTTTACAATGATTTCGTGAACTATAGACTCATCACTGTTTCTTTTAAAAGCGATTGAAATTGAATCATGAACATATACATCTTCTTGAAGCTCTTCATAGTTTATTACTTCATAGTTCATTGTCATATTTGTAATTGATCCGCTACTTGTAGTGAATCTCTCATTTGTAACTAGAGTAGAAAGAGCTGAGTTTGCATCTTTCCCACTTGAGATTTCAGTAAAGTAATCAGAATCTGCATTGTAATCTAAGATCTCTTTCATAGAGTCACGAAGATCAATTTTAAGAATACCATCTTTTAGAAAATCTTTATCAAGATTTATTACCTGAGTATCAAGGTTTATAGATTTATTAGAATCAAAACATAATCTTTCTAATTTATCATCTCCATGACGAACGCCTTGTCTTTTATAGATTTTTTCAGCTGTTTCAAATGTCTTACCGTCTTTAGCCATTCCATAACAGCTAGATAGTGAACATGCAGCTCTATTTTTAGCTAAAAATCTTTTATGCTCATAAACGGCCTCAAGAGCAGAACCTTGCTCAGCTGCATAACTCATACAAAGATCTAAATACTTATCAGCACCATCAGCAACAAAAGTTCCTTCAGCTGTTACAGTTCCAGTAACAGGATTAATTGGATCTACTGGGTTAATAGGATCAACTGGATCAATTTCATCTTCTACAACAAAAACTGAACCATTTACATCTACAAAAAACTGACTAACTACTTTACCAGTAAGCTCATCCGTTTTATAGATCTCTATTTTATCCTCTAGTCTATCATCATTTAAAAAACTAGCTAGTTTAGATTCTTTAAGTCTATATACAATATTTTTAAAATTTGAATCGATACTTATTGAAGCATAAGCAGTTGTACCCATTACGTTATATTTAATTCCATCTTCTAGCTCACCTTCTACTTCATCAGCAATAGTGATATTATATGTAAAATCATTATCATCATTTAATTCTCCTACATTTACTGTAGAGTCTTCTAGAAATCTAGCTTCTTGACTTGTTGTAGGTGTCGGGTTTGACTCCGCTTGATCTTGTGCTCTCTCATTCACGCAAGATGTAAAAAGTAATGCTGTTAATATAATGTTTAAAAAGTTCTTCATGTTCTCTCCTCCTATGTAAAACTTACATACTACAATGCAAAATGAGTGCCATGAATTTACGACTTTTAAGGTTGGATTATTAAGTACTTAGGCGTGGTCTTGAAAAGAACATGTACAGTATTTAGATAGGTGTCTAAGTTTTAAACACCTACATTTTATAAACCTGTTAACTTATTGCAAGAGTTTAGAAGCAATTTCAAAGCTATCTTTAGATAGTCCTTTAAAATCAACAATCTTTTTAATCTCATTTTTAAACTTATCGCCATGACCAGATTGAAACTTTTTAGGATTTTTTATCGCTCTTATCATTCTAGATGCGACCTGTGGGTTATACCCATCAATTTCAATAATCTTATCAGTGATATATGAGAAACTCTTTGAACTAGGGTTATAACAATCAGCTAATGAGCCAACAATAAATCGTCCCAAACTACTATAAATATGATTCGGAATTTTCTTATTATAGCCTTTGAGTTTGAATACCTCTTGTAAGCTCTCAAATGAACCTTCCAAAGTCATCACTTTCGCAGTAAATAAATTTGGATAGAGCTGAGGATATTTCTTACACATTTTATCAAAGCTAGCATTAGCAGCTTTAGCTTTTGGCATAGAATATTTATTCAAAATCTTTAAAGCAAATAACTTATCAGTCATTGTTTTGGAATTTTTAAATTGAGAAAAAATTAAGTCTTCATTATCAAGATTAGTTGCTAAATAGTGAAGAAGGGTATTTTTTAAGTCCCTTAATCCCATCAAGCTTGCATTCCATTTTTTCTTATTTGATTTTTCTAATCGTAAGTATTCTTTTCTAAAAACAGTTTCCAAATCAAGATTTACTAAGAATCTAAACTCCTCTGCAGCAGATTCTATATTTTGGAAACGATAATTTTTAGGAATTTCATTAAGCTCAGTCAGGCTTGGAAGATTAATAAAGACACCTTTGAAGTGATCATCTAATTCTTTATTCATCAAGGTATTTTGAATCAAACCAGAGATATCTTGATTCATTTCTTTATTATGTAAGGCCATATCTAAAAGAGTCTTTTTATAGATTTCTTGACCTCCATCCCACTTATTAAAGAGATCGTCTTCACAATCTACTATTTTCAATCGTTGCTCATTAGTGAGGGTTTGATGAACAGTCACTGGAGCACTAAAATCTCGATTTATTGATAAAAAAGTTTCTTTATTCTCATGAGCTATAATTAATTTTGCTTTTTTATCACGCAAAATAAATAAATCATTTCTAATTTCAGACTTATCACCACTAACGCTTACTTTATTATCTGAATTTAAAACTTTAAATCTCAAAGGTATTTCAAGAACAGCGTCTTTATTATCTAGAAAGCTTTGTTCAATCTCATAGCCATCATTAATAGCAGTTATAGTAATTTGAGGAGTTCCACTAATATCATACCATTTTTTGAAATGAGTAAAGTCATAACCACTCACGAGTTCCATTGCATGAACAAAGTCTTCTGTTGTAACAGCTTGCCCATCAAAAAGTTCAAAATACTTATCCATTCCTTTTCTGAATGTATCTTTTCCAATAATACTAAAAATCATTCCTATAACTTCAGCTCCCTTTTCATAAACAGTTGAAGTATAAAAATTATCCATTTTGATATAAGACTTAGGCTTAATCGGATGAGTTAGCGGTCCATTGTCTTCTGGGAACTGAGCTGCTCTGAGGTTTTGAGTATCATCAATACGCTTTACTGACCTAGAATTTAAATCACTAGAGAACTCTCTATCTCTAAAAACAGTTAGCCCCTCTTTAAGTGTTAATTGAAACCAGTCTCTACAAGTGATTCTATTTCCAGTCCAGTTGTGAAAATATTCATGGCCAATGATTGCTTGAATATTATAAAAATCCATATCAGTTGCAGTTTCAATATTTCCTAAAATATATTTTGAGTTAAATACATTTAGACCTTTATTCTCCATTGCTCCCATATTAAAAGAATCAACAGCAACAATCATATAAGTATCTAAATCATACTCTAATCCAAACCTATCCTCATCCCATTTCATTGAATCAATAAGAGATTGCATTGCGTGATTAGTTTGTTTTAAATTCCCTTTATCTACATAAATCTCAAGTGAAACTTTTCGCCCACTAGTTGTTGTATACTTTCCTTTCTTTAGATCAAAGTCCCCTGCTACTAAAGCAAATAGATAACAAGGCTTAGGATGTGGATCTTTCCATAAAGTCCAATGTCTTTTGCCATCTTTACCTGAATCTATGAGATCACCATTGCTTAAAAGATATTTGAAACTTTTCTCTGCGCTAATTCTTGTTGTAAAAATAGAAAGAACATCTGGCCTATCATAGTGATAGGTAATTTTTCTAAACCCCTCGGCTTCACACTGAGTACAATAAATCCCAGCTGATTTATAAAGTCCCATCAAGGATGTATTTGTTTCTGGATGAATCGTAGTAACGATTTCTAAAGTAAATGAATCTTTAGGTCCCTTAAAGATTAGTTTATCATCAGCAATTTCATATTCTGAGAAATTATCATCATTAATTTTAAAAGAATTTAATTCTAGATCGATACCATTTAAAGTGATTTCTTTAGAATTATGAGTTACAGATGGATTTAACTTAAAAGTAGAAATACTTTTAACAATTGTTTTGTCTTCATATAAGTCAAAACTTAAATCAACTGTATCTACAAGATAATTTGATGGCTGGTAATCTTTTAAGTGAATAGTTTGTGGTGTCTCAGTTTTCATAGACACCAGAGTATTATAGAGCTGGGCCTCCGGCAACTACAACATCACTTGCTTTAAACTTACCAAAATTATCAACAAACATTTTTGCTAATTTTTTAGCTTGTGCATCATAAGCAGATTCATCGCTCCATGATTTTTTTGGATTTAACATAGATGATTCAACACCATTAATTGATGTTGGAATTTCTAGACCAAAATAATTTTCTTTTTCAAATTCAGCACTATCTAACTCGGCCTCTTGAATTGAATCAATAATTCTTCTTGTTACCTTTAAAGGAAATCTCTCACCCACTCCATAAGCACCACCGGTCCAACCAGTATTTATAAGCCAAACTTTAATTCCATGTTTATCAATATAATGACCTAGTAAATCCGCATACTCACTAGCTTTTCTCATCATAAATGGAGCACCAAAACAAGTTGAAAATGTTGCTTGTGGTTCTGTTACACCAACTTCAGTACCAGCTAACTTTGCAGTATAGCCTGATAAAAAATAATACATTGCTTGGTTTTTAGTAAGTTTACTAACGGGAGGTAAAACTCCAAAAGCATCTGCTGTTAAGAAGAACATATTTTTAGGATGACCACCTCGAGAATTTGGTTCAACTCCATCAATAAATGATAAAGGGTATGCGCATCTTCCATTTTCAGCGATAGATTTATCATTAAAATCTGGAACTTCATTATTTCCTAAAACAACATTTTCTAAAATAGCACCTTTAGTGTTGGCTGCTTTATAAATTCCAGGTTCACCAGTTTGAGAAAGCTTATATGTTTTAGCATAACACCCTCCCTCAAAATTAAAAATACCATCTTCACATAGAGCATGTTCATCATCACCAATAAGCAGTTTTCCTTCTTGAGTAGAAAGAGTTGTCTTACCAGTACCTGATAAACCAAAAAAGACAGAAACATTTCCAGCATCATCAACATTACTTCCGGCATGCATAGGAAAAATCTTTTTCTCTGGCAGTATATAATTCATTGCTGAGAATAGAGATTTTTTAATCTCTCCGGCATATAAAGTACCAGCAATTAATACTTCATTATTATTCATATCCATTGCAATAACAGTTTCAGATCGAATGTCATATTTTGAAGTATCAATTTTCAATGTCGGTGCATGATAAATTTTATAAGTTCCAAGATCACTTCCAAACTTATCATCTCTCATCAGGTAGTTAAAAAATAATGTATGAGAAGGATGAGTAGAAAAGAGTTGAGCTTTGATGGAAAATTGTGGATGAGCTCCAACATTTTTTTCTGAAACATAAAGCTTTTCCGAATTATTAATATGCTTAATAACTTCAGTTTTGATACTAGCAAAAGTATCAGGCGACATCTTATTAATATTATTGGCCCAATCAATTGAGTGCTCAGTCTTATCGGTTACTACAACATATTTATCTTTAGCAGCTCTACCAGTATGCTTACCTGTGTAAACACTAAGAGCACCTTCAGAAGTTGTCTTTGCACCAGTAAATTTAATGGCGTGATCAACTAGGACATCTGCCTTAGGGTTAGAAAAAATAAAATCATTATTGTGAGTAAACTCTTGAGATTGAATGCTCATGATAGTGCTCTCCTGGGGGGTATTAAATTAGTCTAAATTTATCAAATAATTTCCTAATGGAAAAATGCTTCCTAATTTCAATAAGGTATCTTATATCAAACAAATGGATGCTTAGATAAACCTTTGAAATTACTAGATTCACTGTAGTGTTATAGAAAAATATCCGATAATTTAATAAGAAAACATACTCTATTAAACAAAAAACATGGGGAACTATTATGAAACGAAGATCATTTTTTAAACTATCAGCAATCGGTGCTATGGCACTAGCTGGGCTAAGTCCTTTAATCTCATTAGCTAAAGAAGCTACAAAGAAAGTAATGTATGCGGGAAAGAAGTTTAAATATATAGCAGATGCAGTTAAGACCCCTCCTACAGTCAATAAATTTAAAAAAGACTCTGCTAAAGTTAAGGAATTAGTTAAGACAAATACTCTTGCTGTTAAGGATGAATTGGCCATTGCCAATTGTTTGTTTTGTTCGCAATTTCACAAAGTAGATAAAGACGGGATAGGAAAATGTAAACTTATTACCAAAGGTAAAAAAGATAAAGACTCATGGGTTGATAAAAAAGGTTGGTGTACAATGTATAAGCCTGAGAAAAAAATCGATAAATTAAAAAAACGTATAAGCTAAATATTTAAGGCCTTAGTTATTTATATCTAAGGCCTTATTAAAAACCCTTCACTTTAAAACCTAGTTTTTCTAACTCAGCTCTAATTTTTTCTCTATGATCACCTTGAATTTCTAAGGTATCATCTTTCATCACTCCACCACTTCCACATTTTGCTTTTAATTTTTTAAGAATTTTTTTGAAATACTCTGGATTGTGTGGAACTTCGTAAATGATAGTGACTGTTTTACCGCCGCGTTTATTTTTCTCTAGTCTCAACTTAAGTGTCGTTGAGCCTGGATCAATACTTTGAGATTTTGCTGTATTTTTCTTTTTGGACAAGTTTTGCCCTGGAGACTCTGATGAGTAAACTAACTCATAATCATCATTCATCTATTTTTGTTTCTCTTTTTAATCTTAGCCGTTCTAGCGCTATTTTTCTTAAGTCCTTCATAGATTTTCTTCATCTCTTCAGGGCTCATTTCATCGACATCAACTGTTCGAATGGATTGCCTGCTATTTTTAAACTGCTCACATTCATGAGGCCCACCGCCAACTTCTATAGGAACATTTTTTCTTCCCTCTTTGGCCCAAACAATTTCTTTTCCGCAAAACTTACAACTTGCCATTATGCTCTCGTTAATTTTTTATAACTGATTCTTTTAGGAATATCAGCTGCGTCACCAAGACGTCTTTTCTTATCTTCAAGGTAGTCTGAGAAGTTTCCTTCAAACCATTCTACATGTGAGTTCCCTTCAAACGCTAAAATATGAGTCGCTAGTCTATCTAAGAAGTACCTATCATGGGAAATAACGACGGCACAACCTGCATAGTTTTCTAAGGCCTCTTCAAGGGCCCTAAGAGTATTAACATCTAAATCATTTGTCGGCTCATCAAGAAGAAGAACATTTCCTTCACTTTTTAACATCTTTGCAAG
>CALIJZ010000058.1 GCA_938017795.1 uncultured Bacteriovoracaceae bacterium | reverse complement strand
TTCAAAGAGCTAAATGGAGCAGCTCACAGGAGTCGAACCTGCGACCGTCGGTTTACAAAACCGATGCTCTACCAACTGAGCTAGAGCTGCCCACTTTTAAACTTAAATTAAGTTTAGTAAAGAAATTTATAAGCTCTTGGGGCTGATTTAGCAAGCACAGGTTGGTGCTAATTTTGTTTAAAGAAAATTACTTTATGTATGTTTTTTGGCAATTACTTTTGAATCTATGATCTTTAGTATTAGCACTCAATGGGTATGTTCTAAAACACCCAGAATGTTCATTAAAGTAAATCTTAAACTGCTCTGCTTCTATGAATTCCTCTCTAATTCTTTTGGAAAACTTCATTGTCATTGTCTTAGAAAGAGTGATCTCACCATCTTCTTTGGCAGTTCTTTCTTTAGAACACCTATTTGATCTTGTGTAACATCTGCCAAAAATATCTTGAGAGTATGGATGCTTTAGCTTTCCATTATTTGATCTTCTAACTTCATTACAAACTGTTTGAATCACACTTATAGATTGAGTATAGCTTTTTGCACAATACTTCTCACCAGCTTGAAGTAACTTTTTATATCTAATTTCAAACTTAGCTTTCTTTCTAGGCTTGTTTAAAGAAAACAAGATATAATCAACTTTCTTTGTATCAAGTTCAAACTTACTACCGTGGTTAGCTACCATCACAGTGTCATCAGCTAAAACTGAAGTGGCCATAAAAAGTACTAATAAAAAAAATTTCATCATTGATCCTCTAAATTATTTATGGACCACGATAACACGATGCGTCTTACTTTTAAGATAAGTGTGTAAATTTTTCTAAGGCGATGGAGGCAGCAATTGAAACGTTCAAAGAATCAATTTTTCCATGTGATTTCAAGGATATATGCTCATCTAAAGATCTCTCAACTGCGTGAGAAAGCCCCATCTCCTCTGATCCAAGAACTAGGCACCAAGACTTTTTTTGCTCCATTGAGCTATTTTTCACTTCCTCGCTTAAGCCGATTGTCGTGACTTCTTTTTGAGAAAGAGTTTTTAAAGTCTTAGATAGATTAGGTGTTCTCATGACCGGTACATGTTCAAAACCACCTGAAGCGATTCTAAAAAACCCAGGCGTATAACTAAGAGTAGCTTTTTGAGATAAGATTAAACCATCAAGATTATAAAAAGCAGCCGTCCTTAAAATCGCAGCTGCATTATGAATATCAGTGACTCTATCTAAGGCAAGTAATCGCAAGTTCTCTTTTTTCTCAATAAGTGAATACAAAAACGCATTTCCAAGCTCTGGTAATTGATCAGTTTTTAAAAAAATATCGCCATGAAGCTTAGTACTATTAAAACCTTTTTCTACACAATCTTTGGTATAAATTCTTCTTAATTCATGTTGAGCTAATATCTCAACTCTAGAGTCATCAATTTTATATTTTGACCTATATTTTTTTAAACCTTCTTTGGTTGCTAAAATATCTATATTCTTTCTAAGAGGATTTTCTAAAGCGTGATGTATACTGTGATATCCAACTATTAAATCAAAACTCATGCTAAATCTTTAATCTTGTTTTTAATGACTGACACTAATTCATCTTTTGAAACTTTTTCAGTGTCTCCAGTTTTTCTTAATTTAATTTCAAACTTCCCATCAACTTTATAGTCTCTCTCTCCTAAAGTTAATCTTATTGGAAGTCCTAAAAGATCAGCATCTTTAAACATTTGACCAGGACCAAGACCTCTATCGTCAAATAAAACTTCTATTCCGGCTGCCACTAATTCTTTATAAATATCTAGCCCTAAAAATTTTGTTTCATCAGTTTTACCGATCATCGCAAAATAGACTTGATAAGGAGCAATTGAAATCGGCCAAATCATACCGTTTTCATCATGGCTTTGTTCAATTGCAGCGGCCATGGTTCTGGTTACACCTATTCCGTAACAACCCATTAAAGGACTGATTTTTTTACCTTCTTTATTTAGAACTTGAGCTTTCATGGCTTTAGTATACTTATCACCAAGCTGAAAAATATGCCCAACTTCAATACCTTTCTTTATTTTTACTGCCTTTCCATTAGGAGCCAGATCGCCTGGTTTAGCTGTCCGAAGATCAACCTGAACTTTTTCTGAGTTACAATTTTCAGATGGAGTGAAGCCTTTAAGGTGAGTATCTTTTTTATTTGCTCCAACTATGTAAGAGCAATTTAGATCAATTTCTTTATCATAGATAACTTTAAGATTTTCACTACAATTTGTTGGTCCAATAAACCCCTTAATTAAACCAAGATCTCTCATTGTTTCTTCTTTTGTCATCAATAAGAAGTTACAACCTATATAATTTTTTAGTTTTAATTCATTAAGTTCATCATCACCAAGAAGCATTACTAAAAAATGCTCTTCTCTATCTGGCCAAACCGCCGTATAAACCAGCGATTTTAAACTTTGGTATTGTTTGGTTCCTATAAACTCGCATACATCTTTTATCGTTCTCATATTTGGAGTTTCTACTTCACTCATGTCTTCATTGTTTAAAAACTCTAAGCCAACTCTAGTTGTTGCAGCTTTTTCAATATTGGCGGCATAATCACCTTCTGTATAAACGATATCATCCTCACCTGTATTAGCAATAACTTGAAACTCATGTGTTTTAGATTCATTCGTTCCCATGTTTCCAGCATCTGCTTCTACAATGGCAAACTCCAATCCCATACGTGTAAAAATATTTGAATATGCCTTGTACATTTCATCATAGCCAATATCTAAAGACTCTTTATCAGCATGAAAAGTATAAGCATCTTTCATAATAAACTCTCTACCTCTCATTAATCCAAACCTAGGTCTTATCTCATCTCTAAATTTTGTATTGATTTGATAAAGACTCACTGGAAGTTGCTTATATGATTTAACTAAACGTCTAAAAATATCTGTAACCGATTCTTCATTAGTTGGACTCAAGCAAAGATCTTTTCCTCCCCTGTCATGAAATTGAACCATAAGGTTTTCCATTAAATCCCATCTTCCAGATTCTTTCCAAAGATCACCAGGAGTAACCATACTCATTGTAATTTCTTGAGAATAAATTGCATCCATCTCTTGTCTGATAATATTTTCAATTTTTTGTATAACTCTTAAAGCAAATGGAAGGTATTGATAAATTCCTGATCCAGACTTATGGATCATTCCAGCTTTTAATAATAATTGATGTGAAGGTATTTCAGCTTCTTTAGGAATTTCTTTGTATGTTTGCCAAGAGGCCTTAGATAATCTCATTATTAATAAGTATTATCTCTGGCCCCTTCAGTCAATGAATCTCTTTTGTTACAATAATTTGTTATTTTCTCCAATGCCAAACAAGTGTTTTCTCGACATTTTCGTTCTTTTTCCAATAGTCCTCATTATCTAATTCATCCTCAAAGCTATTTTCATCATAAGTCGTATAATCAATAGTTTTAAAAATCTCTCCAGTATCTAAATTTAGAACTGATCCAAAACAAAACATAAAGAAGTCATCTCCTCCACCGTAACTTACCTGACCTGGTTCAATTGTAAATTGACGACCATTTACAGTACTTAAAGTTACTTCGGCTGAGTCTCTATTGGTAATGACATCATCATTTTCGCTATATAAGTCACATTTAAAATCACTTAAGATTGCAAAAGATCCATTAAAGAAATTATAAGCTTCTTTTAAATCAAAGGTATGACTTCTTAAACTATTGAGTAATTGTGTGTCATCAACTCCCTTAAGTGCATCTGGGATAGTTTGAACTAAAGCCTCTTGATCTATCTCTGTTTTTTCTCCATCTAGTTTAAATACACTAAAATGTACTTCATAAACTATTACCCACTCCTCACCAGACTCATGAGTGAAGATAACTTCGTACTCCCTATCAGGTTGAGTTCCTGCCTCTAATGATTCTAAATCTACAGGAGAAAAAGTAGCTCTTGTTCCTTCATTAATTGCTTCAAACTTTAAATCTATATGATCTTCTTCAAGAGGATCAGCTATTCTTTGGTCCGTGAAAATAAATCCAACATCCACCTCAGGGTGTCTGTTGGTACTTAATAATTCTTTTTGAGAGAATGAATCTCCAAGACCAAAACCTAGTGCTCCAAAATCAATTTTTGTAGCTACTCCATTTCCAATAAGAGTATATTTTGTACTGATATAGTGAACATCTACATTATAGTTAATTATTTGATTCTCTTCTAAATCAAAAACTTTAATCTCACCAGAGACTACACTTTGTAAATTTGATGTATTATTCGAAATCATAGTCAATTCACCAGTTTCGTCATCAAACTCAATTGATTCAAATGCGCTATTAACAAAACTTGATGATAAAAATTTTAAATTACTATCATAATTTGCAATTGAAATCGTTTGCTCTAGAGCTCCTCTTTTAAATGCCAGGACTTCACTATGTTGACTTTCAATATTGATTTCACTTGGAGGTGTTTGAGAATCTGAATCTACGACAGTTACCTGAAGAGTTATAATATATTTAAATTCAATATCATCTTTTACAAAAGTGATTGTGACCACATCTTCAAATGAACTAGCATCAGAGACTGAACTAATATAAGAATCCTCCAATGTGTAAGAAAGTAGTGCACTATTAGCAGAAATTTTTGAATTTGAGCTTGTATGAAGAAATGAAGTAGTTGTTTTTAACATTGCTCCTTCTGGTAAATTATTCAAAATTACTTCAGTAGTTTTTTGAGCAGTTGTTATTGTAACAGATCGAGAAACTTCAATATCACTTAATTGCTGCGGCAACGTTACAGTGGTCGTTTCAATATTCTCAGAGGATGTGACTTTACTAGGTGCACATGAAACCATCTGCAATAATGCTAAGAAAATCATTAGTTTTTTTGTAAAAACGTTCATATATTTATCCTTTTTATCTTTCATTATCATTACCGTTTCCTGCTATAAACTTACCTTGAGCGGTAAAAGTAACCATTGCTTTTTTCTCTTTATCTTCTATGCCAGAATCAAGAGTAACTTCGAATTCTATTGAATAACTTATATTCTCTCCTTCATCATTACTCATTACTCGGCATTGGACTTTGTCTCCTTCTAGAGAGCAAGGTGCTCCCGGTGAAAGACGAATCAGATTATTAGTAACTTTAGACACTGTATTAATTGTTGAAGCACTGTCTTTACCAAATAAGCTAAGATCAAATTCAAATCTAAATTCGACCGAATTTCCTAGACCCGTTTTAGTTGTGCTGATAAATTCTACACCATTTTCCTGAGCTCCTACATTCTTAACTTTAATAATAGCTGGAGCACTACCTCCACCAGTTTGTCCAAGAGCGACACCAGTTATTGAATATGTTTCTAAATTATAAACCTTCGAATCTTTCTGGCATTGTCCAGTATATTCAAATCCCCAATCACCACTGGCTTGTGGAACTGCTTCAAAACCTTCTTCATTTATAGAAACTACTACATTTGTTTCAGAATTATTTATGACTACTAATTCACAAGTATAGTCTCCATCTGAAACAATGAATTCTGTCATATTGATCTGCTTAGGAAAGTTTGCTCCGGCTCTTTGTTGAGTTAAGCTTTTTGCAACAATTGATGCACTTTTTGTATTTGTTCCGATAATATTTGCGTTAACACTTACACTAGGATCATTTTCACAACTAGCTTTATATCTATAAAACCAATCTCCTAGCTCAAGTGGTCTAATAATCACTTCTGGAAACTCTCCACTTTTTTCACAACCAATGCATTGAACTTCTTGACTTGAACTTATTTCACTAAAAACAATATTTCCACACTCGCCTTCACTAGTAATTAGTTCAGAAACATCAATCATAATTTCTTGATTTACTTCTTCACCATTTACTGTTTTATCTTCAGCAAAAATTTTAATATCGTTATCTAATGTTCTCCCGCTAAGTAAACTTTTATCTCTTGTTACTCCATCCTTACATATTCCATATACGTCTAAACTCCACTCATCCGTATCAGCTTGAGGAGTAATAACAATATTTGAATTATTATCACTAGTTGTTACTTCACACATTAGACATGTTCCAATTTCATAAGTGAGTTCAGATCTATCCTGAGGAGAACAATCATCATTTACAGCTATGACTAATTCACTTAAAGAAACTCTGTAAGAACTTGCTCCTGATAAGGCCATATCTTTTAAAGTAATATTTGCAGATTGATCTTCATCTCTAGCTATTCCAAGAACCTTTGAACTCGCCAATGTTACATTATCAGTACACCTAGCAGTATAATTAAATTCCCAATCTCCAATTTGAGTCGGAGTTATTTCAATTATTGGAAAAGTTCCATTTGTACTGCAGTTTTCACAGCTATCTTCGCTAAAGCTAACTTCTCCACATTGAAAATTAGTATTAACTAAGGTTCTTAAATCAACATAAGTTACCTTATTAAGATATGAACTTTCTAAAGGATACTCCGGAGCTGTTATTGACGCTGGATTTGTAAATCCTCCATCATCGTCTAGTACAAGTATTGAAACATTTAAATTAACTTCCAGTAAATACGTTTTCTCATCCTTGCTTAAAACAAGAGAAAATTGATCTTGAAAACTATCTGCACTTTTTCCTTCACTTATAAGCTGAACAATATATTCTGGGTTCAAAGTATAATCCATTAATAAGTTTGAATTGGTTAAAGTTGATAGATCATTAACATGTAATAATGACCCTGACTCTATTAAAGCATTTTCTGGGAATTCAGACATATCTGATAACAAAAAACTTCTTTGAGTATTTGCTGTATCTAGAACAAGACTAAAAGTTGCAGAAAGAGATAGAGATTCTTCTTCTGTTTGGGTGTCCGCTCCTGGCGTTACAATTGTTCTTTCTATTTTACTCGGTGGAGCACATGAAATCATTATGCTTAAAATTAGTAGTTTTAAAAATTTATACCTCATCTATCCCTCCGAAAATTTACCCTATTATTATTTTAAGTCTCGGAGACAAATATTTGGCTTTAGAATTGATATAAACTCACTAAGTACATGAAATCATACAGTTTATTCGATATTTACGTCGCATTACTTATTAAAATATTGCCAAATAAAATGTGCACTTTGGATTCTATACTAAAGAAAATTTAAACTGGAACTAAGATATCACTTGGTAATTGATAGATTGCCCTAGAAGCTTCAGACATTTCTTGAGCTCCACAAATTTCATAACTACTTGGAGTATCTAAAATTTTTCGGCAAAGAAGGTTATGTAAGTGATGACCAGATTTATAAGTACTAATTTTTCCAATCAACTCATGACCAAGAAGGGCCATATCACCAATTGTATCTAGGATTTTATGTCTAACAAATTCATCTTTAAATCTTAAACCTTCAGGGTTAACAACTTTAAAGTCATCAAGACCAATCGCATTTTCAAGACTAGCACCTTTAGCTAATCCCTGCTTTTTTAAGTAATCAACATCTTTCATAAAACCAAATGTTCTAGCTCTAGAGATCTCATTAACATAAGACTCACAATTAAATTCAAATTCTTTCACTTGTTCTTTAACTGCAGGATGAGCAAAAACTATTGTTGAATGAATTGATAATTTATCTGAAGGCTCAATCTTGGCCCACTTATCTTCGTGTTCAACAAAGACTGGTTCTTTGATGATTAAAAACTTTTTAGACTTATTTAAATTTCTTATTCCGATTTCTTTTAACAAGAAAACAAAAGAGACGCTTGAACCATCCATAATCGGAACTTCAGGACCATCAATTTCAATTCTAATATTATCAACTCCAAGTCCGTAAAGAGCTGAAACAAGATGCTCAATTGTATGAACACAATTTTGTCCACTTCCAAGAGTCGTATTATTTGCAGTAGCACCAACATTTTGAGCGTTAGCAACTAAAGCCTCAGCATTTTTTAGGTCACTTCTAATGAAAACTATTCCAGTATCCGCATCAGCTGGATAAAGCTTAAGTGTTACTTTTTTACCTGAATGTATTCCTCGCCCAACTATCTGAGTTTTTGAGGCAATTGTTCTTTGAAAAACCATATTTCCTAATCTCGCGTGTTTCTACAGTATACAGATAAATTCATGTTTTTACGATACCTTAGAGCTATCTACTTAAAACGCTAGATCTGGCCAGTCAAGTAACCAGTTAAAAACTCGACAGAAGTTGTAATATTTACTCTTCAAATCTCGTAGGACCAGCTAAAAGTCTACAATAGAAGGGCTATGATAAAGGTTCTTCTTCTATTTTTTTCAATTTGTGCTTTCCCTGGTATTTGGGAAGCTCAAAATTCATGGGATCTAAACTGGGAAAAAAAGTACCAAAACTGGATCCAAAATGAGTTTTCACAAGATATTTTTTCGAATCCAAATAGCCCCTATTATGGAATAAAGACTGATTGTGCCGATGCTATTTATGCAGCTAGAGCGATTTTTTCGATGGAAAACTCTCTTCCTTTTCAATTTAAAAACACCACTGGTGGTAAGCCTAAATTTTTTACTAACCAATATAAAGGCTATGACAAACTTGCTTCAAAACAAGAGCGTCTAATTTCATTTTTAAACTTTTTTGGAGATCTCTTTAGTACTTACTCTCTCGCCTTCAACGATACATTACCTGTGAAGCCCAATTTACTTGGCCCAGGCGATATTTTTGTTGCCCCAACTCATCAAAACGATAATGGTTTTCAGTATCGGCACTCTCATATTATTAAAGATATTTCTACAAGAAGATATTTTCATCTAATGTCCTCAACAGTACCAAGTGAAGTTAGAACATTAAAACTTATCAAAGGTCTTCCAAAAGCTTTGATTAAAAAAACACAAGGCTGGGGATTTAAAAGATTTATATGGCCAAAAGACTATAATCAACCAATTACTAAAATTAACCTGGCAAAAGAAAATCTTAGTTTCCCAAGAGATCGTGGATTTAGCTTTGATCAATCAGGATTTATTTTTAATAAAAATTTCATAAATATTTTCATGGATCATATGTATAAAGGACGAGTTGCTGAAAAAGAAGAACTCGAATCATTTATAGATCGTAAACTTTTTAATATTTGCCAATTACTTAGTTCAAGAAAGACTGAAGTCGATAAATCTATTAGCAGAATTAATTCTAAAAATACAGTTTATCTAGATAAAAACCAATGTTTAAGAAAAGAACATTATGGAAGTTACTCTACTCCCTCTCGAGATGCTGCCATTTATGATGAGGTTATAAGTTTATATAGTCATTGGGATAAATCTAGCGAACAAGAGAAATCTCAATTTTCAAATAGATCATATGATACTTTAGTAAAAGCACTTAAATATAGCGACTACAACCAAAACCCTGGAAGAGTAAATATCAACGCTTTCGATGTTAATGTTGAAAGTTTCGCTTTTATTCAGGGTGATGAATATACTGATCCTATTTGTGAATTAAATATTTCAGGTAAGCCTTATTATATTTCAGATTTCATCAATAGATATACTCATAATATTATTCAAAGAAATCAAGATGGAAAAAAAGTTAAAGCTAGAAATCTATCTGACAATCCGAATGATTCCCTGTTGGCCCGGTGGGGACTTTCAACAAAAAGAAGAAGTTGTACTAACTATGATGAAGTCTTAGAGTTTCTTGAATAATTTTGCTTTTTGATAAACCTTAGATTGTAATCCTTGAATTTTCGTATTAATTTTTTTTGAAATTTCTTGATATTTCTGTTTATTAGACTTAGTAACTTTTTTCATATTTGTTCTACAAAACTTAAACCAATATTTTTTTATTTTTGGGTTGCTAGCAAAGACCTGTTGTAGTTTCACTTGCTTTTGCATCATTCGATTTTCCAGAAGATCGACATCTTCTGTGTTTTGTTCAAATTCTGATTTAGATTTAGAGTTACTAAGTTTTTCAAGAGCATGAAACATCTTAAGCCCTTCAATTTCTTCAATCTCTCCATAAATTTCTGACATTTCTTTTAAAAACTTTTTCGGGAACTTACAGACCCTTACCCCTGTATAAGGGCTTTTAAATTTTAAATAACAAGCTTTTTTAGTCTTCTTTATTTCTATTTGTGTTGTTAGTTTCTCTTCAGACATTAAGATTTTCTGAACTTTAGCACTTTCATCTTTAAGACAAGTATAGTTTTCACAACTTTGAATTTTCTCACTAATATTTTTGGGACATGTTTCTGAAAAAGAATAAATAGAAATCAGTAGTATTAAATATTTCATTATTTTATTTGTGCTATTCCTTTTTCCGAAATAACTCTCCCTCTAGGTGTTCTTAAAATAAAACCTTCTTTTAAAAGATAAGGTTCATACACTTCCTCAAGAGTCATTCTATCCTCTCCCAAGGTTGCACATAAGGCCTCTATCCCTACTGGGCCTCCACTATAATAATCCCTCATAACTGTAAGGATTTTCCTATCCATAGCATCTAGCCCTTCATCATCTATATTTAAAAGAGCTAAAGCTTTAATAACTTCAACTTTACTTATTTTATCTTTTCCATAAACGACAAAATAATCTCTCACTCTTCTTAATATTCTGTTGGCAATCCTTGGAGTCCCTCTTGAGCGTTTAGCCATCTCAATTATAGCATCAGGGTCGATCTTTAAATCAAGTTTGTCCGCATTAAGGGAAATAATTTCTCCTAATTCAATATTGGAATAAAAATCAAAGTGAAATGTAGCCATAAATCGATCACGTAATGGATTTGATAAAAGACCAGCTCTAGTGGTTGCACCAATGAGTGTAAAAGGAACAAGGTCAATCTGCATAGTTCTAGCCGAAGCTCCTTGGCCTATTAAAATATCAAGTCTAAAGTCTTCAATGGCTGAGTATAGAATTTCTTCAATAGTAATATGAATTCGATGAATCTCATCAATGAATAAAACATCTCCACGCTTTAAATTAGTAAGCACTGCTGCAAGGTCGCCTTTTTTCTCTATTGCTGGACCAGAGATGAGATGTAAGTTCGATCCTAATCTATCAGCAATCAACATTGCCAAAGATGTTTTTCCTAAACCTGGAGGTCCAGAAAAGAGAGCATGATCCATAGCTGCTTTTCTTTTTATTGCAGATTGGGCCATGAGATCAATATTGTCTATGACCTGTTTTTGACCAATATATTCTTTAAAATTTTCAGGTCTTAATCTTTTTTCTTCTCTTCCATCTATTCCACTTGTGTGAGTTGGATTCAAAAATCGATCTTTTTCAGTCGAGACTTCCATAACTCTCCTAATTATTTATTTGTATCAAGACTGATTTAATTAAATCTTCAGCTTGCTCAAATTGATTGTTTTTTAATTTTTCTTTGATTATTGGACTAATTTCTCTGTCAGAAAATCCAAGTTCTTTGAAGGCACTCATTGCTTGAATATAAAATGATGATTCTGAAGAACCTGTACTTTGCTCCATCACTGCTGAATCAAAATTCATTTTATCTTTTAGATCTAGGACAATTTGCTTAGCAGCTTTAGGACCAATGCCTGGTGCTTTTTTGATTGTTTTAATATCATCAAAAGCAATCGCTTGTTTCAAAGCATCTACTCCGATCGTAGAAACTAAAGAATAAGCAGATTTTGGACCAACCCCATTAACTTTTAAAAGCTCTTGAAAAAATAACTTCTCTCCTAGAACCTCAAAACCATAAAGTTCTACAGATTTTTCTTTAAAGATTTGAGCGGTGAAAATTTGTGCTTTCTCTCCCAAAGTCTTTGTATAATAAATTTCGTAACCAATACCGTTGCTTGCTTTTAATAAAACACTATTTTCTGACCTATAAAGAACTTCACCTTCTAAATATCCAATCATAATTCTTTCCCCACTAAATGACCTAAACTAGCAGCAAGGCCACCAGATGATTTCTTATTTTTTACTATACTTCTATTTTGGTTAAACCCATGGCAGATTGCAATTAGCAAAGCATCTGATTCATCATCAGTGCTGAATTTATCAATTCCTAAAAAGTTTTTTAAAAATCTCTGCCCCGCTAGCTTATCTCCATGTCCATGACCTATGGTTTGAGCTTTAATAAAGTTTGGCGAATATTCAAATATCTTTCCTTCATAACCACTCTCAATCAAAGCAGATAGAATTATCCCTCGAGTTTGAGCAAGCTTAATAAGAGCAGTTGGACTCTTAACATAAATTAAGGACTCAACGGCAATAACATCGGGACTATAATTTTGAACAATATCTAATGTCCTATTATAAATTTCAGAAACTCTTAAAAGAAATTCTTTTTTTGTATCAAATTTAGCTGTTTCAGAATTTAGATAGTAAAAATTCTTTCCATCATAATCAACTAGTCCATAACCAGACTTTCGTGATCCTGGATCAATGCCAAGTATCTTAATTTTTTTATTACTCACAAAGACTTTTGTAATTATTTGAATCTAATAATTGAGCTACTTCAGCCTCGCTACTCATCTCAATTTTTATCAGCCATGACTCATAAGCAGTTTCATTAATTTTCTCTGGTGCGTCTTGAAGGTCTGAATTAATTGCAACTACTTTTCCACTAACAGGAGAATATAAATCACTTACAGATTTAATAGATTCTACTACTCCAAAGGGATCATCTTTTTTTAACTCAAAGCCAATTTCTGGAAGCTCAACATAAACAATGTCACCAAGTGAAGATTGAGCAAAGTCTGTAATTCCAACTGTTAAGTTCTTACCTTCTACCAAGGCCCACTCATGTTCTTTTGTATATTTTAAGTTCTCAGGTATTTTTGTTGCCATTAGATATGCCCCCCACTAATAAAAGGTTTTGTATGATAATTAGCTTCGTATGTTTTTCCTCGAATTTCAACTTGATATGACTTAACACCTTCTGTCTTTGATCTCTCAACTCGAGCTAGAGCGATTCCTTTTGAAATGACAGGAGACATGGTTCCAGAAGTAACAATACCTACTTCTTCCCCATTACTCATAACCTTATAACCTTCTCTTGGAATACCCTTTTCAAGGCTTATTTTAATTAGCTTATATTTCGGCGTCGATTCATCCAGAGCTTTCTTGCCAACATAATCTACCTTAGATTTTACCGTCCACTTTAGGCTGCAATCATATGGCGTTAAATCTTCACTCAATTCATGTCCATAAAGAGGATAACAAACTTCTACCCTTAAAGTATCTCTTGCTCCGAGGCCACAAGGAAGAACTCCAGCACTCATTAAGCGATCCCATAAAGAGTTGATCACTTCATGATTTCCAAAGACTTCAAAACCATCTTCTCCCGTATAACCAGTTCTAGCGATAATAAAACTACCGTGAGAGTTTTCTAATTTTTTGATTCCATAATAATCAAGATCTTCAATCTCTCCAAGTTGCTCTTTTAAAATACTTTCAGACTTTGGCCCTTGAATAGCTATTAAAGAATAATCATTAGATCTATTAAATATTTTACAATCAAAATTTGATTTTTTATGGATTGAGCTTATCCAGGTCCAATCTTTTTCTATATTAGAAGCATTCACACAAATCATTACTAATTCATCACTTAGTTTATATGCAATTAAGTCATCTATAATTTTTCCATCATGATTTAAAAGTGGAGAATAAACTGCTTTTCCATTGGCAACTTGAAAATCATTAGGAATCAAATGATCCATAAAATCACAAGCCTCAGCTCCTTCAATAAAAAACTCTCCCATATGGCTTACATCAAAAGCTCCACATCCATTTCGTACTTCTAAAATCTCTTCCTTCAAAGAACTATAAGAAATTGGCATTTCCCAGCCAGCAAAATCTACAATTTTCGCGTTTAACCCTACATGCTTGTCGTATAAACTAGTTTTCATCATTGTTCTTTTTTGTTGCTATTAATAAGTTCTCAATGAGAGAAAAAACGGTCATTGGTCCAACGCCTCCTGGTACAGGAGTAATTGCATGAACTGAGTCCTCTAATTGTGAAAAGTCCGCATCTCCACAAAGTATACCAGCTTTATCTCTAGAGACACCTACATCAATAATTATTTGTTTTTCGTGGCTATATTTTAAATTATAAAACCTAGAGTTTCCTACAGCGATCACAACAACGTCTGCTCTTTTGCAAATTTGAGTTAAGTTTTCAGTTTTTGAATGGCAAAGAGTAACTGTTGCATTTCTGTTTAACATTAAGTGAAATAATGGCTTTCCAACAAGTTTACTCCTACCAATGATCACTACATTTTTACCAGGCAAGATAATATTATGATAATCTAATAATTTCATTACCCCTTTCGGAGTACATGGAATTAAAGATGATTCCTTTACTGTATTGTCATAAACATTTTTAAAGTTTTGAATATGAAATCCATCAATATCTTTCTTAGGGTTTACTAAATTATAGATATCAATTTTTTTTAATTGAGCAGGAAGTGGTAGTTGAATAATTAATCCATCAACCTCAGGATCTGTGTTAATTTCATGAATAATTTTTAAGAAATTTTCAGATTTTACTGCTGAATGAATTTCAACAATCTCACATTTGGCTCCAACTTTTTCACAAAGCTTCTTTTTAAGGCTCACATAAGAAAGACTTGCTGGATTTGCTCCTACAAGAATTACTTTCATAAATGGAACTTTCTTTTTTGATATTTCAAGACACCTAGTCTTTAAACTATCAATATGCTTAGAAACATAGTCCTTTCCCGAAATAATTATCGCCATTGCCGATTATTTAATCTCAGTTATGACCCTTAGTAAATTTGAGGCTTGTCAAAAAGCTCAATTTTAGAGAATTTAACATTAATGAATGGATTTTATTTCTACTTAGGCCTTGGCCTTCAATTATTTGGCTTTACAGCAGTTGGCCTATGTTTCTTCTCAGGTATCCAAAAAGGTGATTATGGCCGTATTGAACTGGCTCAATTGATCCTTGGTTCATTTGCTTTCTATACTGGCTCATATTTTAAAAATAGATAGAAATTCTCAAGTTCTCTAAACATGTAAATACTCCCATCAATACTGGCATTTCGTTCCCATCTAACTTAGATCTATTTAAACATTCTAGAATATTCCGATCAGGAGTAAGATGAATCAAATCCTCCATTTTCATAATAAGAATAAATCTATTGGGATTTTCTTTTTATGTGCTCTCGCTATTCATTTTTTTCTTTTAGTCATTTCCATTAAATCTAATTCTTCTTTTGTTATGAATGAGCCAAATGTAAAAAAAATTAAATTAAAAATGAAAAAAACATTTCTTGAGAATCAAATTATAGATAGTGTTCGACCTGAAAACAAAACTAGTGAAAATGAAAAAGAGATAGAGAAAGAAAAAGATTCTAAATATCTTAGCGATACTAATAATACTACCAAAGAAGAAACTAAAGCTAAGACTTCTACAGCTACCAATCAAGGAGTCATAGGCAAAATTAAAGCTAAAGATCTTATGGATCAATTTACTAGAAAAAAGAAGGTTAGTACTGGATCGACTTCATTATCATTTAATCCAGATAAAATTGACCTAAAAAATCATATCTCTCAAGAGTTAAAAGTGAAGAAAGGAAACTCTGAAGACAAAACTGGTGCTAGCTCCTCAAGTGGCATTTTAGATGATTTAAAAGTGGCTGATTTTACTGAAGTCAATACCATTAAATATAAATTTCATGGCTATTTCAAAAGACTCAAAAGCACCCTTGAAGTCCATTGGGGAAGCTCTCTGAGAGAAAAAGCAAAAATTCTATTCTATAAAAATATCAGAATCCCAGCTAGTGAAGATTATCTTACTAAACTCAGGATTATTATGGATTCCTTTGGAGCTATAGAGCAAGTATCAGTTGTCACTAAAAGTGGAGTAACAGCATTAGATCAAGCAGCTGTAGAAGCCTTTAATAAAGCTGGACCATTTCCAAATCCACCAGCTGGATTAGTAAAGAATGATAAAGTAAAAATTGAATGGGGATTTATAGTAAAAAATTAGTGATTTGAATTAAGCATATTCTTAATAGAATCAATTCCTTCCATCATCACATAATCTTCCCAGATAGACTCTAAATCTCTAACTAAAGAAACAATCATCTGTGCAGCTTGATCATTACTAACGTTAGCTTCTTGGGCTAAATTGTGGATTGCTTTTTCAAGTGAAGCAAGAGCTGGCGATTCACAAACTTCTTTTAATCGCTCTTCATAAGAATCATTAATTTTTAATTCTTTAGATTTAACAATAGCAGTATTTAATAATTGAATAGCGTCCATTAATTCCTTGAAGAAAATGTTTTTTTGACTGACAGGATTATTAAAAAAAAACTCTATCAAGTAAAGCCCAAAGTTTTATTGATTATCGAAATAATCCTCATCCTCAATTATTTGAAGCTTATCTAATTTTTCATCTAACTTTTTTTCAGGACTGAACTCTCCGCCAGGTTCTGTACCTTTTACAAAATATTCCTTGACAGTGCCATCCTCTAAATCAGAGGTCGGTTTTCCTGAAATTGCATCTACTACAAGATTTACGATTCCATCTGGTTCATTAAAATCTTTAGCTTGAATTAGCTTTAAAGCTGGTTCCATAAAATCAATCCAAATAGGTAGAGCGGCTTTACCACCGGACTCATTATACCCCAAAGTTTTATTATTATCCGAGCCAGTCCAAACACCTGTGACAATATTTTTAGAAAAACCTATAAACCAAGCATCGATATAATCATTTGTTGTTCCAGTTTTCCCGCCAATATATCTCGAAATATAATTCGCACTTGTTCCTGTTCCTCTTTGAATAACTCCTTTTAAAAGTTGAGTCATTACATAAGCACGTTGTGGATCATAAATACGTTCTTTATTATTTTCAGGAATTTTTTCTAACTCATACTCTTTTCCAGTTTGATCTTTTATTGAAATAATAGATCTTGGCTCAACTTTATAACCACCATTTGGAAACATTGAGTATCGATTTGTAATATCTAATAAAGTAAAACCAAATGATCCTAAGGCAATACTAAGATCAATTTCTCTATTTAAATCAAAACCATATTTCTTTAGATATCTACCCGTTTTCTTAAGTCCTAAGTCTCTAAGCAATGTTACAGTTGGTACATTTCTACTTTGCTCTAAACACTTCCTAAAAGTAACAAATCCCTTGAATTGCCCATCATAGTTTCTTGGCTTCCAATCAAGATTAGCATCTACTCCATCTAAAGCCTGTGGAGTATCTAGAAGCTTACTTACTGGAGTGTAGCCTTCTTCTAATGCGGCTGCATAAACAAATGGCTTAAATGCAGAACCAGGCTGACGCTTGGCTTGTATGGCCCTATTAAATTGAGATTTTGAAAAATCTGTCCCACCGACCATAGCTAAAATCTCTCCAGTGTCTGGATCAACTGAAACAAGTGATGCTTGAACTTCTGGTTCTTGATCTAGTTTAAAGATTCTAAAGACTTGTTTATTTGCCAGATTTTGAAAATCTGATCCCTTTAATTTTTTCTTTCCTACAATTTGTTTTAAAGAAAACGATTTTTCACCATCAACTCTCACAGTTACCACATCTCCAACTTTTAAATACTGAGATAATTTAGTGTAGTTAGGATTATTTTCTCGCTTAGCACTTACTTTCCTTGTTCTTGCCCAATTATGGTGTCGTTCTGGAATGATTCCTCTAATTCCACCAATGTCTACAAACAAGAGTTTCTTCTTATCATTAACTGCTAAAATAATCCCTTCATAATCAACTTTAGGTTTTAAAATGTCTAAAGAGTATTTGAAATCCTCTTTGGAATTTCCTAAAACATATCTTTCCTGTAATTCAGTTTGAAAAGCATTATCAAGCTCAATCATAGTATTAATCTTCTTGATTCTTTGATTTAAATTTCCTTGATTTAATTCAAGCTCATATTTCCTCTCTCCTTCTGGAGTAAAGTATGAAAAGTTAGAAGAACTTTTGAGAAATTTCTTTTGTTCTTCAATTACATATTTTGCGATCTCTGTTTCTGCTATATTTTTAATTGGCCCTTTAAAACCTTGTCTTTTATCAATCTCTCTTACCCCTCTTTCAAGAGACTTTTCAGCTAATTCTTGAAGTTCTAAAGAAACAGTTGTTTGGATCTCAAAACCTTCAGTTAAAAATCTTTCTTTACCTACCAGTTCTACGATTCTCTTTCTTACCCATTCAGTGAAATACGTTGCTTTCAGACTTCCTTTCTTCTTATTTCTTAACCGGATATTTTCTTCTAATGCTCTCTGATGCTCAACTTCAGAAATCTTTTTATCTGCGAGTAATCTAGATAACACGTATGTTTGTCTTTGCTTTGCAAACTTTGGCTTCAAATAAGGAGAATACCTTCCTGGTGCAACTAATAAGCCGGCAATCAAAGCCGCCTCAGCAACTGTAACGTCTTGAATTTCTTTTTCAAAGTATCCTTTTATGGCTGCTTTAACACCATAATATCCTCCTCCAAAATACACTTGATTTAAGTACATATAGAGAATTTCATCTTTAGAAAATTTCTTCTCAATCTCTTGAGCCAAGATAATATCTTTAAACTTACGAGTAAAAGTTTTTTCATTCGTTAGAAGTAAAGACTTCGCTACCTGTTGGGTAATAGTACTCCCACCTTGAGCTAGCTTTCCACTACGCAGGTTTACTATAGCTGCTCGAATCATTCCTAAATAATGAACCCCATTATGATGATAGAAATTACTATCCTCTGCTGCTATGAAAGCATCAACTAAAATTTGAGGAAGTTCACCAAGCTGAACAAGCTCTCTTTTCTCTCGTCCCGTCTCCATTAAAACTTTTCCATCTCTAGAATAAATCTTTGAAGTCACAGGAGGAGAATATTCTTTTAGTTGAGTAACATCTGGTAAATCAAAATTGACATAAAAATTATATCCAAATATTCCAATGACAAGAATTAAGATTAACGATGCAGGTAAGACAAAATACTTAAAAAATTTTTTCACTAGTTTTCTTTTGTATGGGTTCTAAAAAAAATTTTACCAAGTTCAAGAATATCTACAAGTGAATCTTTATTAAGTAGTCCAGCTTTTAACTCAAATACTGTCATATTTAGATCTTTCAATTCATAAATTTTGTTTCTTTCTCCGGATAAGAGGCACCAAATTTTATTTGATGTTTCATACCAACTTTGCTCACAATCTCTAATACTAAAATCTCTAGCCATCGTGAGCAAACCGTTTTGCTTTTTTACTAAATTAGCTGTTTCTTTATTTAATTCACTGTCTGCTAATTTAGAAATTCTTTTATTCATTAGAATATTATTTACAAAGTTAATATTCTTGATCTTTTTAAAATATTTGAAAAAGATCCAGTCCATATAGTTTGAACTTTTTTTCAACTTATAAACTTCCGAAATCAAAAGTCCAAATGATTTCCCTGAAACTTTTCCAATTTCAATTTTTTCATTCTCCATTTCATTTATAACTTTTGAGATTCCAATTGATTTAATTCCTGCACCTAGAAATATTAAGTCGATTTTGGTTTCTTCAAAGTCTTCCTCAACAACCTTAACTGTACTTTCGGGCTGATATTCATTACGCTCTGTATCCTCAACAGTCACGACTTCAGCTTCTTTGTTAATGACGACTTTCTTTTCTCCAAATGGAAATTGGGCACAAGAAACTAAAAGTAAAAACAAGACTTTTATTTTAATCAAAGTCTTCTTCCTCTAAAGACTGAGATAAAATTTTTATCTTCTTCTGTGCTTTTGAGAGATACTTTTTACATTCCTGATAATATTTCACACTTTGTTCAAAGTTTTTCAGGCTATCATCTAGGTTTAATTTCCCAGATTCAAGCTTTTGAACTAACTTTTCTAATTCACTTAAGTTTTGCTCAAATGTACTCTTTTTTGTGCTCATCAACCCTCCTGCTTATTATATCTGTCTAAACTTTATACACTTATTGCTCTTATTAGTAATCTTTTCTAACCAAGCCTAAATTAAGTTCTTTTGCGGGATACTTAATCTGTATGAAAAGATTTTTCTTATTCTTCTTATTTCTGATCGGTAATACTTATGCATTCGATATGACAAACTCACCAAAATGGGAAGTTAAGATTATTCACCCTCACGAGACTTATAATCATGTATGTAAAGGTGTTATCGTTGCAAGAAGATGGATAGTCACAGCAGCTCATTGTAAGCAATCTTTGGCCCTAGCTAACACTACTAATTCATTTTATATTCAAGATAGATCTGGAGTGGATCGATTAGTTCCTATGAAAAATTTCATTCGTCATCCTGATTATGTTCAAACATCTCACTTAAATGATATTGCCCTCATAAAACTAGACTCACTTTTTGATTTTGTTAAAAACAAAGAAATAGACTTCGCTGTACTGCCCGCCAATATCAAAGTAAAAGAATATTCTCATTTTTTGACCACGAGTTTATTTAATAGAGAAAGTAATAATCCATATAATACATTAGCTTCTATAACGAGTATTTCTCAATATAAAAGCGAATCGGTATTAAGAGCTTACACAAATAAAAATCCATGCTTTGGAGATAGTGGAGCTGGACTAGTTGATAACTATAAATTCAAAAAACATATTCTTCTTGGAATCATGATCGCTGCTGACCCGAAATGCCGAAAAACAGATTCAAAGTTTTATACTAGAGTATATGATTTTATTCCTTGGATGCGTGAAACTTCCCAAAAGCATTAAGATCTAGCTTTAATAGTACTTTTTTCCCATTCCTACACATTCTATTAGCAATTGGTATATTTATAGGGTGAATATTAATTATTAGGGTAAATTATGCAAAAAGAATTAGAGATCCTTAGAAAGAAAAAATTTTCAAAAACACTCATTGAAGAAAAATTTGAAATTTCCGATGATGTACTATTTCTTCAAGCATTAGCTCAAGTTTATAAATCTGAAAGTATTGATAATTCTGAAAAGGTCTTAAAGCTTAAAGCCTCTATAGATTCAGGCGAGTATGAGATAGATGAGAATGAAATGCTCGAGAAAATTTTATCCCAATTGGCTCCAAGTAACGCTTAGTTCCATAGTTTCTTAAATTTTCTTAAATTTTTCTTGCCATTGTTTAACCTCAGTACTAAATACTCTTAAGCAAATCGTTTAAAATATTCCACAGTGTTTATAAAACGTTATTTAGTTGAGGATTAACTATGTTAGTTTTAACAAGGAAGCTTGGAGAAAGCATTGCCATTGATGACCATATAAAGATTGTCGTAGTACAAATCAAGGGTAAACAGGTAAGGCTTGGAATTAAAGCTCCAAAAGAAACTAAAATTCATCGTGAAGAGGTCTATCAGGCCATTCAAGACCAAAACATGAAAGCAGTAGATGCTTCTCCAGAAGGCCTTAAAGGGCTCACAGACTAGCTACCCGACCATTAATGACAGGTTTTAAAAGATATTCATTGAGTTGATCTATTGATTCTTAAATAGCTGACTGATAGTATCTGATGATAGTATTGATATGCGTTAAGCACAACTTGGGGAGAAACTTGATTAAAATAAACTCAATGAGATTTGGAAATATAGAAATTTCAGAAAATGAGATTATTAATTTCAGTGATGGCCTACTAGGCTTTGAAGATGAAAAGAAATTTTGTCTCGTAGACCCTAATGACTCGACTCTTATTTTATGGCTTCAATCAGCAAAAACACCTTCTATATGTTTTCCAATTATTGAACCAAATTTCTTTACAGAAGATTTTAATTTTACAATCCCGCAAACAGATTTAACAACTTTAGAAATTGAAAAAAATAACAAATTGGTTTTCAATATTTTAACAATTCCATCTAATGCAACTGAAATTTCCGCAAACTTAAAAGCCCCAATCGTGATTAACAACACCACTCGATCTGCTAAGCAAATAGTACTTCAAGATAATAAATTATCTGTTAATGAAAATATTTATGAAGGTTTGAAAAAATCAATTTCAAGTTTTAAGAATAATCAAGATAATAATTACAGTTCTCAGATCTCTAAAAAAATTAAAACTATCTCTTTATAAGCTAACTTCAGTCGCTGATTGTGAGAGAGTTAAATACATTCTCGCTTCTTTATTTCCTGGATCTTTAGTAACAATATTTTTCCATTCATTTTGAGCTTCTAGAACCTTTCCTTTCGTATAGTAATGTAGACCTAAAGCCAATCGGACAGAGATATTGCTGGGCATCTCAGATTTTAACTTGAGTAATTCTTGACCAGCTTTATTATTAAATCCTTTTTTATCATATACTTTTGCGATCTTAATCTTAATTTCAAAGTCTTCAGGATTTAAAGTTGATGCCTTTAAATATTCTTTTAATGATTCATCAAACCTTCCATATGCAAAATACATTTCAGCTATTTCAAAATGTAAACTTGAAAACTTTTTATTAATATGATTATCGATAACCCCATTAGGGCTTTTCTTTACTTTATTATTAGCAATATTAAAATATTTTTGAGCTTCATCATATTTACCAATGTCATTATATAAAACAGAAAGAGAGATCATCGCATCTGTATTGTCTCTATTTAGCTCTAAAACTTTTTTAAAGTTTTGAATTGCAAGACCTATTTTTCCTTGTAAATGAAGAATATTAGCTTGAAGAAAATATACTTCTTCATCGCTTTTATGATAACTCATAATATCACTTAAAATTTTAGATGCCTTAGCATAGTCAGCTTCTGCATAAAACTTCCGTGCTTTTTCTTTTAAATACTTAATTTCAGAATTTAATCTCACTATGAATCCTCTATGATTTATTTTTTAATTTCTTGGAACATTTTGTTAAATACTTATCTGCCGCCTTGGCTGACTCCTCATTTAGTCCAGGAGCAAACATTTTTAGATATCCTAAACATAAGGGATAGTCTTCCATCAAGTAAGATGATTCAACTACTTTAAGTTTTGAATAATTCGAAATTTTTTCTTCTTTGAATCTATTGGCAATATCTAAAAATCGATATCTCGCAGCTTCATAGTTTCTTGTCTTAAAATAAAAATCTGCAATGCCTTTTTCTTGATCTACAACCATTTGCTGTGCTTCTGTTAAATGTTTCTGTGCAGCTTCTTTATAATTTGTATTAGGAAACTTTGCCAATAATTCCTGATAAGACCTAATTGCTCTCTTAGTAATAGAAATATCTCTATCTGGAGTGCTTGGCATTAATTTATGATAAGACTCAGCCGTTTTAAAAATAACGTAGTCTAAATTCTGATCTTTTGGGTGAAGCTCTCTATAGACTTGATAAGCGGTTGCTGACATTAAAAAATTAGATTGTTGAAATAAAATATCAGCATTTAAAAGCTCGGCTGGGTTAGCATAATAACTATAAGGATATTTCTCTCTCAGTTTTTTTATTTTTTCTTGAGCTACCTCGTAACTTTTTTTATCAAAAAGTCTTTTTGCTTCTTTATAAAGCCCTTCAGGGCCAGCTTTAGAATCTCCCCCGTCCCCGTCAAGACTAGAGCAAGATAGCAAAAGAAGTATAATAATTGATTTAATGAACATTTCGATATTCCTTTAATAATTTGGCGTGCTTAAGTTTAATCCAACCTCTTAGGGGTTCCGGGTAGTCGATAAAAAACCAATTATTCTCACGCTCTTGAGATAAAATGATTTTTACACCATTGGGAGCTTCAGTAATTTGTTCGAAAACATCTGAAGGACCATCAAAAACAGGTGAGCTCTCTGTTACAATTGCTTCTTTGTACTTATCGTTTATTATTTTTTTCGTAGCCAATGGCGTGATTGCCAAAAGCATTAGTAAAATCGCAACACTTAGAGACTTAAATTTTTTAAAAAGAAGTGAAGAGATTAATAAAATAAGTAGAAAAAAGGATAAAAAATAATCTTTTGGAAAAAGATCAATACTATGAATTAAGTGTTCAGTCACACTTTCTGGTTGTTCAATTATATTAACCTGTAAATTTTGCTTAACGACTTTCAAATTATTATCAAGCATCGATTTATTAAAGTTTAAGTCTTTAGCTAGCTCAAAGTGAAACCTAGCCATCGATAATTCATTTTTCTTTGCTAGAAAAGTTCCAAGATTATAATGATAAACAGAATCATCTAAAGATGATTTTACTGAGTTTAAATATTTCACACCACCGTCATAGTCTTTGCTAGTATAAAATTTTTCAATTTCTTTTAATTGTTGATTCATAAATTCTATTTAAATATTTTACTAAATTAGTATAGCTCCATTGAGAAGAATCGTTAACATAATACCGCGACATGTCATGATATTATATGATTTTCTTTCGAAGAGTTAACAAGATAATCTATCTCCAGAATGTATATAGTAAGATCAGCCAGAGAATCAGACCTTGATGATTTATTTGAGCTTAGTAAATTAGAAAATTTCTTGAATTTGCCAAATGATAGGCAGCGGCTAAAGAGGAATATTGAAAAATCTTTGAATTCATTCTCCTCTAAAAACTTTAATCCCAACAATACTTTTTTATTTTGTCTTGAGGACTTATCTGAAAATAAGGTCATCGGAACTTCAGTTATTCATGCTCAGCATGGAACTGAATCGAAACCACACTTTGCTTTAGTAGTTGGAGAAGAATCTAAGAAAAGTACTTCAGTAGATAAGAGTTTTGTTCATACAACTTTAAAACTTTCTATTGATACTTCTGGGCCAACAGAGATCGGTGGTCTTGTCCTAGCACCGAAGTATAGAGGCTCAAAATCAAAACTCGGGAAACAAGTCGCCTTTTCAAGGTTCTTATATATGGCCCATAGACCTGAACTCTTCCAAGAAGTAATTCATGCCGAGTTATTGCCTCCCTTCAATGAAGATGGAAGTGCACCTTTATGGGAAGCGATTGGGAAAAAGTTTTTTCAAATGGATTATCAACAAGCAGATATTTTAAGTCGAAAAAATAAAGAATTTATTTTGAATTTATTTCCTTCTGAAAATATTTATGCAAGCCTTCTCTCTAAGCAAGCTCAAGCAGCTATTGGTGCTGTAAATTCAGGAACCATCCCATTAATGAAGATGCTGAAAAAAATAGGATTTAAATATAATAACGAGATTGATCCTTTTGATGGTGGGCCACATTATAGGTCTTTAAGAGAAGAAATCCTTCCCATCAAAGAATCTATCAAGGCCAAAGCTAGCCTCGTAGACAATGCACGAAACAGCTTCTTAATGCTGTCTAACAACTCAGAGGACTTTAAGTGCTTCGTTAATACATGCAATATAAATAAAAACTTACTAGAAATTGAAAAGTCTGAGTTGGTCGATAAGTTAATAGATTTAAATAATGAGGTAAGAGTTATTCCTATTTAAAAAATTAGATAGACAACTTTATAGCTTTTGGAATATAAATTTTAAACAAACATCATGTTAATATTGGGGTGTAGCTCAGTTGGTTAGAGCGGTGGACTGTTAATCCATGTGTCGAGAGTTCGAGTCTCTCCTCCCCAGCCATTTTCAAAAAATTTTAAAACTTAGTAAGAATGCCAAATTATCATTTCTTTTTAACCCTAGATGCACCAGCTTGATCTGTAGCAAGAATAATAACTTCATCAATATTTACATGTCTTGGGCATTGTAATGATTGTATTACTTGAAAAGCGATATCACGTGGATTTAACGGAGTATAACCTTCGTAGGTAGACTTTGCTTTTTCAAGGTCTCCTTTAAATCTAACTTCGCTAAATTCTGTTTCTACTAACCCAGGAGAAATACTTATTACTCTAATATTCTGGCCATAAGTTTCCTCTCTTAAGCCTTTACTCATTGCTCTGAAGGCATGTTTACTAGCACAATATACAGCTCCACCACTATAAACTTCATGAGAAGAAATTGAGCATATATTAACGATATCTCCAGATCCTCTGATATGCATTTTTTGTAATGCTCGTTTTGCGATCTTAAAAGCTGAAGAAATATTTGTATTTAAAACAAGATCATTTTCTTCATCTACTGAATCTTTAAACAAACTCTTCCCAAGTGCTAGGCCTGCGTTATTAATTAAGATATCGATATCAAATGCATTATTATTCTCTAACTCAGTGATAAAACTCTGATCATTTATATCGCCGGAGAAATAAGAGATTGTCTCTGGCATTTCAACTTGTAATTTTTTTAATAGATTTTCTCTTCTTGCCACTGCACAAACCTGAACTCCACTCCGAGCTAACCAAAGGGCTGTTTCCTTTCCAATACCACTACTTGCTCCAGTAACAAGAGCTTTTTTTCCAACTAAACTTTGAAGATAATTTTTCATCATTCCACCTTAAGTCAAACTATATGCTGCCAATGAATTCCAATACTACTTACTTTAAAAGAAAAAATTTGGAAGTCTTACTTCTTTGAACTTCATTATCTCCAACTTTTTCTACTAACTGATAATTAACAATAATTGCAAAATTATTACTACTACCAAAACCAAAAAGTATTCTTGCTATCTGCTGAGAAAATGCAAACCCCACTTCACTAGCATCTTTTCTAACAAAAAATCCACTCTGCCCAAAAGAAGAAGCGGTGATAGAGATAACATCAATTTCAAATTCTCCATTGTTTTTAAGTTTTATTTTCTCATCATCTATAAAAGGCCTAAGTGGTATAAAATCATACTTCTTATCATCAACAACTATTGTTCTCTTAACAACTTCTGAATACTTGGCAGTAATATGATTTAGTGTCTTATCATTAAAGTTTTTATCCACTCTTGGTTGTGTTGTCGAAGTTGTTGTTGAAGTTGTTGTTGAAGTTGTTGT
>CALIJZ010000057.1 GCA_938017795.1 uncultured Bacteriovoracaceae bacterium | reverse complement strand
AATCTTCATTAATTAAAACTTCTCCGCCTGCTTCAGTAATAGCTGCCGTTACTAGTCCTTTGACTTTAGTTCCGACATCATCAGTAGAAGATGGCTTTAAAACAAATGCTGTTTCATATATCATATTTGCACTCCTGGTCTTTGGCCCATGACACCCATTGTCACAAGCGAGTTATTGAATTTATGAGACTTTAGCTTATTAGGCTTTGATAGTAAACTACACAATCCCTTCCAAAACTCTCCATTTGAGCTTGAAACCGACCCACTGAGATAAAAGTAGTCAGAATGAATTAGTAATATTTACATCTTATCAAGTTCTTCTTACTAACTGTGCTAGATAGATATCTATTGATGTCATAAAACTGGAGATTTAAATGAAAAAAATATTAGTCGCTTTGAGCTTGATTTTAAGTGCTACAACTTACTCTAATACTTGTATTGAATTAGCTGAGAAAAAATTACTTGAAAAGGTTTCCAGTAAACTTAGTATTTCACCACAGGACTTAAAAATCCGATACATTGGTGGAGAAAGTTTAGACGGAGATTATACAAGCGACGGGCTCTACCAAGATAACGCTTGGGAATACTTTGATGTCTTTTTAAAAGACGAAGTCCCTAAAAATGACGAGGCTCTTGTTATGTTTTTAGTAGAAGTATCTAAATACTCAAATGAAGCTACTGGTCAGGTCGAATGTGAGATGAACTCAGTTCAATCAATCGACAATGATGATTGGAGTTCAATTTATAGAACATATCTGTAAAGGTTTTGCTTCTACTACTGAGCCACATCCCACTCTAAATATAAAAAGATTTTTTATTTTGAAACACTTAAAAGAGTAGATTGGTGAAAGTATAGTTCCCACTTATTTTTTTCAAACTTCCAAAGAGAGGTTCTCTTGGACTTTACATTTTCTCTTTCAAGATCATATTTTAGTATAAATACACTCTCTGTAATATACTCACCTAAGAAGCTGGAAGACTTCATTTCTACAAATTCTGAATGAGGTAATCGTTTTAAAATATCTTGTTTGGAATAAATAAGAGCACAGGATCCTATTTCTGAAAACTTGTCATGTAATAATTCATCTAAGGCATTAATGCTCTTTCGAACTTCACTACTCTGTAACTTGAGTTCTAAGTCTATAATTAATTTCAAGGTTTTATTACTTTGACTCACCCTAAAATTCCAGCTTCATATATTTTTGATCAAAATACTGAGCTCCATCAGTAATACTATCAATCTCAATTCCGTATTTTTTAAACCCGCATTTTTCAAATAATCTAATTGCAGGACTACATTTTGTAGCGACAACAAGTCTAAGGTATTTCAAATTTTCTATCTTTTGAGCACTACTAATTGTACTCCTAAGAATCTTTTCACCTATCCCTTGGGTTTGATAATCACTAGTAACATAGAAACCCCAGAGATTTGCTTTATGAGAGACGGATTCTCTATTTGACCTTTGCAAACCCATAATTCCCAATAATGTTTTCTCTTTGAAGAACCCGGTAATGAATTTATAGGAGCTTTGCTCTAATAGCTTTAGTTTCAAAGATCTAGGAGCTTCTAGAAAGTCTTTTGCCATTGACGAATATGCGACAGGGTTTTGTTTTAAAGCAATCAATCTTACTCTACAAAATTCATCATAGTCATTAATATTTAGTTTTCGAATCATAGAATTCTTGAATTCTAACTCTCAGATTTTTTCAATATCTGAAAAACCTATAGTAGCTCCACCATAAGTAGCACCTTGAAAATCTAAGCCGATTGTTCTATTTTCATCAACTTTAATGGTAAAGCCAAACTGAAATTCACCATTATCATTTTCTTTAAAGAGCCCAGATAATTCTTTAGTCATAGGTTGAGCAATCCCTAAGAGAGCCAACTTCTCCAAGCCAATATTAAAAATTGAAGCTCTAACATAATCTGTTTCAATTGTTTTATTAATTCTGATATAGCATTCAAGATAGTTTCCTGTTAGATGTAAAATATTTTTATTACATGTAATCTTTAACCCATTATCAAGTACGTCTATTGTTTTTCTTTCCGCTTTATCATCAATCATACTAGGTTGAACTTGTAAGAACTCATAAAAGTCAGTTAATTGTCCTTCAGTAGATTCTTGAGTTAAAACAAGAGCAGCTGCAGTAGAATCATCGTTAATCATAACCAAACCATAAATCTGTGCATTTGCGCTACTAGCAATGAATAATAAAACCATTAAAATAATCTTCATATTTAGTCCTTTGAATAAGCTATTAATATTCGTTAGAAAAAATCTCATATTGCTCAACATGATAATTATTATCAGCTCGAATATTTAAAGACTTCTGGAAAGTCTCTTCAACATATTCAGGAATAGCAAATTCAGATCCACTTAACTTCAATGAAACTTCAGGGTGAGCAAAAACTTGAATTTTATTTTTTCCAGGCTTTTGAACTGTTTTCATAATTTCTCGAATAATTTCAAGGCAAACTGTCATTACTGATTTAACTTTTCCAGTTCCTTCACAATATGGGCATTGCTCACACATTGTTCTAATCAGTGTGTCTCTTGTTCTCTTTCGAGTCATTTCAACAAGGCCTAATTCTGAAATAGGAAGAACCTTGGTTTTAGATCTATCTTTTTTAAGAGCAGCTAATAATGTTTGATAAACGCTCTCTCTATGCTCGAGCTTTTCCATATCGATAAAATCGATAATGATAAGACCACCACAATTTCTAAGTCGTAGCTGATAAGCAATTTCTTTAACTGCCTCAAGATTAGTTTTTAAAATTGTATCTTCTAAACTCTTCTTTCCAACAAAGCGACCAGTATTAACATCTACTGAAACTAAAGCTTCAGTTTGGTCAATATTTAAAGAACCACCTGATTTCAAGAAAACTTTATCGCTAAGACCTCTTTCAATTTCAAGGTCAACAGCGTAGTGCTCAAAAATTGGTTTTTCATCAGAGTAAAGATTCACCTTCCCCTTCATTTCAGGAAGATATTTAACAATAAATTTCTCAACTTGTTTTTGAGTTGATTTATTATCAACAATGATCGAATCAACATCATCTCCGGTAATATCTCTTAAACACCTTTGAAGAAAACTTAGGTCGGTATGAATCTGAGAAGGAACTTTTGCTTTCGTTAGCTTTTTTTGAATATCCTTCCAAGTTTTAACTAAAATATTATAATCGGCTTTAAGAGTTTTATAAGACTGTCCTTCAGCAACAGTCCTAGCAATCATCCCTTTACCTTCTTGCTTAATTGAATCTAGAATTTCTTTTAGTCTTGTTCTTTCTTCTTCTTTTTCTATTCTTCTTGAAACTCCTGCATGTTCAATAAAAGGCATGAAAACAATATGTCGACCAGCAAGAGTAATATGTCTTGTAACTCTTGGGCCCTTTGTAGAAATGGGCTCTTTAGCCACTTGAACTAAAACTGTATCACCCTCTTTTAAAACATCTTGAATTTTAACATTAGGTCTAAACTTAAGATCAACTGTTTCAGATAAAGTACTCATTTCATCATGAATAATTTTACCTGGCTTTGATTCAAGTTCAGCTTGATATTCTCTAACCTTCTCAGCAATCTCTCTTTGCTCTTCAAGTGTTGGGAGATAAGCATCATCGATATATAAAAAAGCCGCTCTATCAGTACCTATATCAACAAATGCTGATTGCATTCCTGGTAGAACTCTAACAACTTTCCCTTGATAGATATTCCCAACTAAAGGATAATTCTTTAGATTATGTCCCTTAAATCTATCAATATGAAGCTCAAGGATTTCATCATTTTCTAGTAGAGCAACTCTACATTCATTATAAGTTTCGTTAATAATCAGTTCTTTAGGCATGTAGGAACTATAAAGGATATAGTCGCGGAACACAATCTCTTGATGAGATTACGAGTTCGCCTAAGAGTTCTGTATTTAGAAATTTACTATATAAGAATTCCTGCAATTGTTGCGGTCATCAAACAAGCAAGAGTACCACCAAGTAGTGATTTCATTCCAAGTTTTGATAGATCTTTTGTTCGACCCGGAGCCATCGTTCCAATTCCACCAATTTGAATTGCAATAGAGCTAAAATTTGCAAAACCACAGAGAGCATAAGTAGAAATTGTTATCGATCGATCTGATAAAGTCCCAAGCATTGCTTTCAGATCAAGGTAAGCAACAAATTCATTTAGTACTAATTTTTTAGCTAATAAAATTCCAACTTGATTACATTCATGCCAAGGAACTCCCATAATAAAAGCAACTGGAGAAAATAAATAACCCATAATTAATTCAAAAGTTAGAGTTGGATAACCAAATAATCCACCAACGAATCCAATCATTCCGTTAAAAAGAGCAATTAAAGCAACAAAAGCTAAAAGCATCGCTCCAACATTAACAGCAAGTTTTAGACCTTCTCCAGCACCGCTTGCAGCAGCATCTACAACATTTACTGTATGTTTTTCAAATTCAACATCTACCTTGCCTGCTGTTTTTGAAACTTCAGTCTCAGGAACCAAAAGCTTAGCACATACTAAAGCAGCTGGAGCTGACATAACTGATGCTGCCAATAAATGTCCGGCATCAATTCCAAAACCAACATAAGCTGCTAAAACTCCACCTGCAACAGTGGCCATACCACCAGTCATTAGGGCCATAAGTTCCGAATTAGTCATATCATTAATATAAGGTTTTACAGTTAAAGGAGCTTCTGTTTGGCCAGCAAAAATATTTGCGGCAGCACTTAGTGACTCAGCTCCTGATGTGCCCATTACTTTCATCATGATTAAGGCACAGCCTTTTACAATTTTTTGCATGATTCCCAAATGGTAAAGAATACTCATTAAAGTAGACATGAAAATGATTGTAGGTAAAACCATGATAGCAAAAGAAAAGCCAATTTTTTCAGCATTATGAAGTCCACCAAAAATAAATTTAGAACCTTCATCTGTATAATTCAAAATAGCCTGGAAAAAATCCTTTGCACCATCAAAGAAAGCCATCCCAAAAGGAGTTTTTAAGATCAAAAGAGCTAAGACAAATTGGGCAATAACACCTGAGATTACTAGTCTCCAATTAATCTTTTTTCTATCACTACTGAAGATAAAAGCTGTAAGGAGAAAAATTAAGAGACCGCCAAATGATATGAGTTTTTCCATGTAAGATTTTTATTATGTTTAGTGGCAGCTTTCAAGGATTAAATTAAATGACTTTGAGTTCTTACTGCGTTATATTAACCTTTTAGCTTTTAAGGATAGACTGATGAAAAAACTTACGGCCTATCAAATTATTGATGCCAAAAAGCACCACAAAGAACTCTCTTTTAACGAAATCAAATGGTTTGTTGAAGGAGCCGTTTCTGGAGACATTCCTAAGTACCAATTATCTGCACTCTTGATGGCCATTTACCTTAATGGAATGACTACAAAAGAGACAGCTTCCCTTACAAAAGTAATGCTTGAAAGTGGAGAGCAATTAAAGTTTAAAGGTGCTCACTATGTGGATAAGCATTCAACTGGTGGAATCGGAGATAAAGCTTCGTTTATACTTGGACCAATTGCAGCTGCTTGTGGAGTGAAAGTACCAATGATTGCTGGACGTGGTCTTGGTCACACAGGTGGAACAATTGATAAAGTTGAATCAATTGATGGTTTTAAAACAAATCTAAGTTCTAAGAAGTTTAAAGAAGTTTTAGCTAAACATAATTTTGTTCTAAATGGTCAGACTGAAAAAATAGCTCCAGCTGATGGCCTGATTTATTCCGTTCGAGATGTTACTGCAACTATTGAATCGGTACCTTTAATTACAGCATCCATTATGAGTAAAAAATTAGCAGAAGGTGCTAATGGATTAGTCATGGATGTTAAAACTGGCTCTGGTTCTTTTATGAAAACTCCAAAAAGAGCAAAAGAGCTGGCTGTTTCAATTTTAAATACTGCTAAACAATTCAAAAAAGGCGCAAGTGCTTTATTAACTGATATGAGTCAACCTTTAGGGAATGCTGTTGGTAATTCTTTAGAGATTATTGAATCTATAGATACATTAAAAGGTAATGGTCCAAAGGATCTAACTAAATTAAGTGTAGAGCTCGCTGCTCACATGGTTTTATTAGCTAAGAAAGCAAAGAGTATTAATGATGCAAGATCGAAATGCCTTGAAGTCGTTAACAATGGCAAAGCTTATGAAGTTTTTGAAAAAGTGGTGCTATCTCAAGGTGGAAAATTAAAATCACTAAAGAATCAAAAAGTTGCCAAAACCCAGACTGTTGTTAAGGCAAAAAAATCTGGATATATAAAAGACTTCCAAAATGCTCAAATAGGTTTGAAGTTAGTTGACCTTGGCGGAGGCCGTAAGCTTGTGGGTGAAAAAATTGATCACTCTGTTGGATTTATATTCCATCACAAGATAGGAGACAAAGTAAAAAAAGGCACTCCTTTGGTAACTATCTATCATCATAAGAAACAGGCCAATCTTGTAAGAAAAATATCTAAAGAATTTAGTGATACTATCATTACAATAAGTACTAGTGTCGTTAAGAAGCCAAAACTTATCTCAAAGGTTATTGTCTAATGAAATACTCTGAACAATTACTAGCTGCGACGAGCTTTCTTGATAATCAGTTAAAAGATCATAAAATTGAATTGCCTCATACTTTAGTTGTACTAGGATCCGGACTTGGTCCATTTGCAGATAGCTTTTCTGATTGTGTGAAAATCTCATGTGAGTCTATTCCTCATTTTAAGTCACCCGGAGTTTCAGGCCATGCTGGAGCTATCGTATTTGCTAAAACTGATAATGGAACAATTGCTTTCCAACAAGGTAGGCTACATTTTTATGAAGGCCATAGCGATGATGAGATTAATTTTCCTTTAAGGGTGTTACGAAAACTTGGATGTAAAAACTTAGTTGTAACCAACGCTGCTGGATCTTTGAATCCTAACTTCCACCCTGGAGATTTAATTCTTATTAAAGATCATATTAATCACTGTGGAAGAAACCCTTTAATTGGGCCTAATAAAGAAGACATCGGACCAAGATTTCCAGATATGTCAGAAGTCTATTCAAAAGGGATGCGAGAATCATTAAGATCGGTTGCTAAAGAGCTAAACATCGACATTAAACCTGGCACCTACTTTCATGTAAGTGGCCCAAGCTATGAGACTCCTGCCGAAATAAAAATGTTTCGGGCCCTGGGTGGAGACATGATAGGAATGAGTACTGTACCTGAAGTGATTGCAGCCAAACATGCTGGATATAATATTCTTGGAATTTCCTGTATCACAAATTATGGTGCTGGAATTATTGATCAGGTCTTAAAACATGAAGATGTTAAAAATGAAGCTAACAAAGCAATGAACAAGTTTACAAAACTTATTGGAACCTACCTTCAAAGGCATAATTAATTCATGAGTGTTGACTCACGAAAATTAATCTCTGACTTAAACTTTTGTTGTATTGATTTGGAAACCACGGGTGGTAGTCATGAAAAAGATAAGATTTTTGAAATTGGTCTAGTTAAAATAAGAAACTTAGAAATTGGTGAATCTAAAGAGTTTTTTATCAATCCGGAAATGCGTATACCAATTTATGTTCAAAAGTTAACTTCAGTAAAACAAGCAGACTTGAAAGATGCTCCAATTATTGAAGATGTTATTGAACAAATTTTAGAATTTATAGGAGATGATATTTTAGTAGCTCATAATGCAGCTTTTGATGTGCCATTTTTCAATAGTGTTTTAAAAAGATTGAAACGTCCTGTTTTATCAAACAAGTCTATTTGTACCAATATTATGACTAAGCATATGCTTCCAGAGATACAGAAATCAAATCTTACTTATCTTTCTGAATTGTTTAAAATTGATTTTGAAGATGCTCACAGAGCTTTATCTGATTCAATTCTTACAGCGAAGATTTTTATAAAATTTCTTGAGATGTTTATAAAGAAAGATATCAAAAAAGTTAATAGCCTATATTATCCTAAAAATAAATTTGAGCTTGACCGGTATCATTTAGACTCAGATGATAAAGAGAAAATTAAAGAAAAGTTGACATTAATCTCTAAGAGCAAGTTTAACTATTGTTTGTTTTTTAAAAGTAAGCAAGGAGCATTACAAAACGTCGTTCCTTATAATACTGAGTTATTTTCAATGCAAGAACTAGAGAAAATGCTAGATCAAGACTTTGCTAGACTTACTATTCAGATGACTTCTTCTCTAACCCATAGTTTGATTCTTTATAAAGACTATTTTCTAAATATTGAAGAAGACAAACGCTCGATCTTTTTCAAGCTTCTTGAAAAGAAAATTGGCTCGGAACAAGCTCTTGAGAAAAGCACTTACAAGTTTCTAATTTTTCCTCACTTAATAGATAATCATTTTTATATTGTTGACTTTAAAAACCCTACCTTTAAAAGACCACAGATTTTTATTTCACCAAGTCAAATCAAAAAATCTTTTAACTTCATGAATAAAAAGAAAAGGAAAAATTTAAAATATAATGAAAGCTTAAAAGAAATTGACCTATTGATTCAAAAACATATATTAGCTCATCAAGAAAAATTCATATTAATTTCTTCTAAAAAGGTTCCAAGCAACTTTCCAGAATACTCAAAAAAACTCCAGGCATTCCTGCTAGGCCAAGAAAAAACTAACTACCCTGACTTTCATTTATAAATACAATTCTATCATCTTCAAATTCGATACTAAGGTTTTCTTGTTCTAATAAATGAAAAAAGAACGGAGATAATAATAATTCATCATAAATACTTTTACTTAAGCTTTCAGATGTTGAGAAATAGATTGCTTGATTTTTAATAGAAAATTGAATTGAGACAGAATTTATAGATCTTCCACTAACTAACTTTTTCCTTAAAACCATATTTAAAATATTGGAAAACATAATATAAAGAATCATTGTCCAAACAGATTGATTTTTAATTTTTTCTTGCTTTATCTCATCCATTTCAAATTTAAAAATAATATTATTCTCAACTAGTCGAGTCCTAAGTAACGTTCCCGCTTGATGAACTGATTCAATCAGTTCACTTTCTTCATCATCCTCAATCACCTTTCTAGAAAAACCTAGAAATGTTTTAATCAAGGCACTACAGCGACGAGCGCTCTTTCTAACCTCTTCTAATAACTCTATTTCATCTTTGTCTTCTTTCTGAGAGAGTGAAAGCAATACTTCCGCTCCCGAGAGAATTCCTCCTATTGGGTTGTTCAGCTCATGAGCAATAGATGATGTGATAATACCCAATTCATCAGAATTAATATACTTATCCGAAAAACTAATCTCTTTTAAAAATATAATGAGAGAAAAGTTTGATCCTTCCAGGAGAAGATCTTCTCTCTTAATAGTATAGAAGTAGTTTGAATTTTCTATTTTTTGACCATTTTTTAGCTTTAAGGTTTCAGTGCTGAGTAGATTCATATCTCTAAAGGGTTTATTATGAATAATCAGATCATCAAAAGAATTAAACAGAGCTAGGGGGACAGAGGATTCATTTAAAAAATCTTCAAGCAATACTTTTGCTTGTCCAAAATGATAGATTTTATTCAAATCATCTCTTAAGCCAATGTATAGTAAGTATTTAAGCTTAAAAATTTCTTCATTCTCAAAATTCAACAAAGTAAATCTTGAGGAATATTTAGGATGATCTTTAACAAACTTCCCTTCTTTGTCTTCAGAGCTTAAAGAATGTTTAACAAAGTATTTAAATGGATGCTCTTGTCCACCGTAAACAAGGATTTTATTATAAAAATCACCTAATTCTTCTAGATAGCCAGGTTGAACATTGTATTCACCATCAATCACATTTTTAAACAACTCTTCACAACTTTCTAAGAATATGTGGTAATCTTCTTCAAGTTTTTTCTCTAGTTGATTTATCTTGTTTAAGTACCTTAATTGAAAACTTACTATTTTTTCTTTTTCATTTTTTATAATCGAGAATTGATCTTCATCTTCTGCACTTTGCTCATCGAAATAAATTGAAAAAAAAATTTCCGTACTAGATTTCAGGTTCCTTGTTATCGTTTTTTTGAAGTCTGGATATTTATCAATGGAATAGATCTTAGTTTCTAGAAAGTTCATTTTTAGTTTCTAAGTTAGAAAAATGTTTTTCACTTTCTTCAATCAAGCTAAAACCATTAACCAAATTTCCATTAACCACAACACCCCAGTGCAGATGTGGAGCTGTCACTCTTCCCGTTGCACCAGAAAGTCCAACAATATGACCTTGATCTAATAATTGGCCTTGATCAACAAATGTCTTCTTCAAGTGTCCATAAAGTGTAAAAACTCTATTACCATGATCAACAATCACAGTCTTTCCGGAATAAAAAAGATCATCGACAAAAACGACTCTACCTTGATTAGCTACTGGTATTTTCTTTCCAAAGCCTGTGCGAAAATCAATCCCTAAATGTTGGGTCTTGTGATTTTCATTAAAGATTCGTTTTTTCCCAAAAGAACTTGTTATTTTCGTATTTAAAGGTCTCTTGAAAGCAGAAGTGAAATTAAATTCACCTTCGGAGGTCTCATACATTTCTGCCAAAAGTTCTTTCTGAGTATTAACTATTTTTTTATCAGCTTCGTTTAAACTAACTCGCTTTGGTTTTACTTTAAGTTTCTCAGATTTATAATTATAAGGCTTAACTCTTCCATTCAACCTAAAGTTATATTTCTGTCCACTAGCTTTTAAAAGCGAACATTCAAAATTCTTTCTGGTACTAAAATAACTTTCAGAAATATAACCCCAAAATTCATTATTGGAACTTGAAACGTATACAACATCCCCGTCACACATCAAATATGAGTTAGCTTCAATTTTTTCATCAACACTATATTTAAAAAATTTTACAAATCCTGGATTAATTTCTAATCGCTCGGAACTTGCAAAGAGTGAAAATGAAAAAAATATAAACATAAACTTTATCATTAATACAATCCTTTTGATCCATCATGAAAATGAATCTCCAAACTATCTTTCTTATTTATTTTATCAAATTCTTTTAAACTACCAACGACTTTTTTCTTATTTTTAATATAACTATAGCCTCTTTTCATGACATTTTGAGGACTTATGGCCATTAAGAGACTTTCAAGCTTAGAGATTTGGGCGTTAAATCTCTCAACATACAGACTTGAGAACATTTTTAAAGAGTTTCTAGTATCCTCTAGCCTCATTATATAACTATATATATCGATTCTTTCGATAGATCTTCTTGGTGAACAAGCTTCCACTCTTTTTTTCAGAGAGTTAAAGCTTTCAAAAATTTTGTTGTATAAATTACTAGGTCTATATTTTTCTAATTGTATTTTCTTTTCAAACAAAAATCTCTCTTTATAAACAATCAACCCTTTTTTAGAATTTAAATATCTCTCTATAAGCTTAGACTGGCTATTACTAAGGTATTCAGCTGCAGCAGAAGGAGTTTCAACTCTAAGATCTGCTGAAAAATCAGTCAGAGTATTATCTCTTTCATGACCAATTGCACTGAGAACAGGAATTGGAAAATTAGATACTTTTCTTACTAAGCTCTCATCATTAAAACACCATAAGTCTTCAATACTTCCTCCTCCTCTGGTTAAAACTAAGAGATCGATATCCTTTCTAGCTTCAATCTTCTCCATCGCTTTTATAATTAGCGGTGCTGCTTTTTCACCTTGGACTAGGCTGGGAACAATTAAAATATCATAAAAAAAACAATTTCTTTTCATGATTTTAATAAAGTCTTGTAAACCTGCTGCACTGGGTGAGGAAATAACTGCAATTTTTTTGATACTCTTGGGTAGGGTCTTTTTACTAGAAACATCAAAAAGACCTTCTTTAGAAAGTTTTAATTTTAATTTCTCAAACTTTTCTTGGAGGTGACCTTTCTTGTTGAGAGCCTTGATGCTTTTAGCAATAATTTGGACGTTTGATCTTTTATTATAAAGAGTAACCTTCCCTCTAACTTCTACTAAGTCACCATCTTTTAATTTAGCAATATCAGGACTATTAAGAGCATCAAATTTAAAAAATGCACCATTCAGAATTGAGTCATCGTCTTTAAGTGAAAAATAGTAATGACCAGCTTGAGATCTAATAAAACTACTTAATTCACCATTTATCCTAATGTTTGAAAAACTTGTTTCAATATGAAACTTTAATTCTTGATAAAGCTGACTAACGCTTAAACTTTCATTCATAAGCAACTATAGCCTAAACTCTTTTATTTTTTAAGAGATTTTAAATACTTCACAGCTAAATCAATTTGATTATCATGTAAGTAGTTTCTTTTTCTTGATGCAATTGAAGGAAGTTTTCTATCAGGAGTTATTCCTAATTTATCAATTTTTCTCTTAAGCGGTGTTAGATATTCAGAGATAGTAAGTTTAATCGCCACATCATTTCCAATTGGTGTAATGCTTTGAACAGTTCCCTTACCATAACTTTGCCCGCCCATTATAAGTCCTCGTTTATAGTCTTGAATCGCTCCAGCTACGATTTCAGATGCTGAAGCACTACCATCATCTACTAAAATGACCAAAGGAGTTTTTAAATCTTTCTCAACAGTCTTCTTAACATATCTTATGTCTTTCACATTCGGATCTCTTGATTCAGTTGATACAACTACTCCCTTTTCAAGAAATAAGGAAGCGACACCTACGGCTTCATCTAATAATCCACCCGGGTTACCTCTAAGGTCTAAAACAAAACCATTAAATTTTGTATTCATATTTTTCTTCATTTGCTCGATAGCTTTTTTAACATATCTAGTTGAATCTTTTTGAAACTGCACAAGCCTAATGACACCATAAGATCCATCAACGAGTCTATACTTAACTGGATCAATTTTTATAATTTTTCGAATTATATCAAAATGTACTAATTTCTTTTGATTGTTTCGCCTGACTCCAAGATGAAGTTTTTCTCCAATTTTTCCTTTCATAAGATCAACTGCTTTATCTAAACTATGACCAACAACGTTTTGGTGATTAATCTCAATGACTAAATCACCCGTTTGAATACCTGCTTCAAAGGCCGGTGTATCTTCAATAGCAGTAATAATAGATAATATTCCTTTTTCAAAAGATACTTCTATACCTATTCCGCCGAACTCTCCTTCAGTATCATCTTTCATTTTTTTAAATAAATTCTTATCCAAAAAAGTAGAATGTGGATCCAGCGAACTCAACATGCCTTTGAGACTTCCCTCGATTAAACTGTTAAAATCAACTTCTTTATAATAATTTTTTTCTATTAAATAAATCACTTTATTAAAAAGATCCAAGCTCTTAAACTTACTGTTTTGATTTTTTTTAGAATAAGAATTAGTCATTATAAAAACACTTAATATTATTCCAATAAAAGTAAACTTTTTCATTTTATCCTTTTAGATAATTGAAGGTAGATGATAAAACCTAGCCAATTCTAGAGGTTTTTCCTTTTCTCTAATTTCAAAATATATCTTTGCTTCATCTCCAGGTAATACATTACCTAATTTTTGAGATTTTTTTACATTTGTATTAATCCCTATGCTTGACTCATAATCCCCAAGGTAAACACTTCTTAAATTGTTTTTATGTTTTACTATAATTATTCGTCCAAAGTTAGCTAGTACATCACTATGAACGACTTCTCCATCATCTATCACCATAATCCCAGAGTTAATTGAAACCTGAAATTCGAGTCCTTTGTGGAGTTGTTTTGCTGAAATAAAATCTTCTATAGGGTTAGATAAATGCGTCTTAGATATAAATTTTAATTCATTTTCTTCTTTAATCTTTTCAAACTGCTTTGATGCCATTAATTCTAAATACTCATCTTCAAGAATATCTTTTGCTAAGAACAACTCTTGCTTGCTTTTATTCATCTCTTCTCTTTCAATATTCATAATTCTTAGTTTTTCGGAAATTTTCACAGATTCATCTTCAAAAAGATCTATCCTCTTATTAATTGAACTAACCTTAGATTCAATAGAGTGGATTTTACTATTAATTGTTTCTAGAGAAGAGAAATCCTTTTCAAGTTTTTTTCTTAAAACTTTGACTAAGATCTTATTTTCAATAGCTATTTCATTATTATCTAGCATTGCAATCTTTATCATTTTTGTTTTAATATTCTTTATTCTCTCTGAAAGTGTTAGCTTTTCTTTTGATAAATCATGCTTGTACTCATCTAATAAATTTTTTAATTTTTTATTTACCCTAACATGTTGAAGGTACTTTTCATTCTTTCTATCTATATCCTTCTCATAAGTTTCTAATATTTTTTTTTTCTTAAAAAGAGAAGTTTCTAATTGGTTCACCTTCTCTTTTAATGTAGGTGGCTCTGTTTCAGTTATTGAAAACGTTAATGAAGAGAGAAGAGTTAAAGCAATAATGATAAACTTCATGAATATTAACTCCTTGAAGTATTTTGTGCTTGAATAATATACAGAGTTATAAAGAATATTATTAAAAAAGTTAAGAAGACGTAGCCTTTTGAAAGGTTTATCAAGAAGCTTCCTGCTATTAAACTTAAAAAGATAACACTTCCACAAGCCGTAGCTTTTAAACCAACCTGTTTTTTTCTTTGAAAGTTTTCAATAATATAAGCTTGTTTATAAATTCTCATTGATAAAAGATAATGCGAGATAAAAAATGATAAAAACAAAACGAACAAAATTACTTTAAAGATGTTTTCTATAGCACTTATGAAGTTATTAGTTTGTTGGCTTAATGCCGCACTGGGAAAGTCTAGCGGAGATATAATACTATCAGAATTCTGGAAAAGCTTTTCAAAATATGTTCTTACTAATTTTTGATTTCTTAAGCTTATCGCGGGCTCTAAAGAGATTTTATAAATTGAAATTTCATTAGAAATTGCACCTAAATTAATATCGTATTCATTGGAAACTTTTCCTAGTTTATTTACAACTTCCGAATTATTTAGTTTTTTCACAGAAGAAACTCCAGGAAGCTCTTGAGATGTATTGATCTTATCCTTGTTTCTAAAAGAATTATCAACTGCAACCTGAAAACTAACCTCGCTTTGTAAGTGAGATAAGTTCTTTTTCATAATATCTATGATTGCTGTTTTATAAATCGAAATAAAAACAATTGAAAAACATATTGAAAGATAAATAACTGCTTGCACTTTCTTTCGAAAAAGAGTTTGTAGAAATATATTTAGATAAAACATGTACTCCCTTGGTGAGCCAACTTTCCATTTTCAATATGGATAATTTCACCGCTCAAGCTTCTTACAAGATCCCTATCATGAGTTGCCCAAATAATAGTTGTCCCAAAGTTTTTATTTAACAATTTAAAAATTTCATAAACTGTCATAGAACTTGCCTTATCAAGTGAGCTAGTAGGCTCATCAGCTAAGATAATATCTGGCTTAGAAAGTATGGCCCTGAGAATAGAGACTTTTTGAATGATTCCTCCACTACAGTTTTCTAATTGGCTATGAAGTTTGTCGCTTATCCCTAACATTCTTGAATAGTCTCTTATCTCTTTTTCAAAGCTACTTCTAGAATATAGATTAGAATCGAAGCAATACTCTAAATTCTTAAGCACACTCATCTTTTTAAATATCTTTAAGTCTTGAAAAACTCTTGAAATAAAAATTGAGCTTGTTATTGTTTCTTCTTTTTTAATTTTTCCTTTAATAGTAAAACTTGGACAATCATCAGCAATAAGATTTAGTAAGGTTGTTTTGCCTGCTCCAGTTCTTCCTGTTACAAATTTAAAATCACCTCGATGAATATCTAAAGTAATTTTTCTCAAAAGGTGAGTTTGTTTATAAAAAACATCAACTCCTTGAAAGCTAAAATACTTTACTTTACCTTTTTGTAAATTCATTGATTTATTTTTGATAAATGAAGGCTGACTTTCCATGTACTTTTCCACTTATATATTTTAACTTTTGGAGAGCAAGCTAGCAAAGACAATGATCTAATATCTCGATCTAAAGGGATATATTTACAATAATCCTGAGTTTTTTAGTAAGTCATGTGCCCCTCTAGAGCAAAAAACATGAGGCATAAAATTAAATGTATTTTGTAACTTACTGACAAGGTTATTTTCAAGATTTGAAAGTAAGTATACATCTCCATTTGTATAACAAATCTTAACAGGATCTCTTTCCAGTAAAAGATTAGATCCCATTGTATCTTTAACTAAACGTTTATGAGACTTGGCTAAATAAATATCTTTTTTAGGAAAATCTTCTATCATCCAGTCTCCATCACTGCCATGTTTTTTAACATAGTCATAAAGCTCATTAAATTTATCTCGAGCTTTTTTCATAATCTTTTGATTATCTGTTGTATTGTTTTGATCTAAGATTCTTTGATTGAAAACTGGATGTTTTATCCTTGCAGGGCTCTTTGAAAATAAAAGAGATTCGACCATATCCAATATACCCTTATCTTTTTCAAAGCTTCCTGCATTATAATGATCCTGTAAAGTCGTCATGAAATATGAATCATTAAAAGTGAAAAATTTCGTCGGATGGTTTTCAATTAGATCTAGAAGTTCTTGATATCTAAAAATCAACCCGTTTTTTAAAAGATAAAAAGAAACTTCCGCTGCAATTGCATCAAACTTTGCACCCCTAGCAGAGCGAACTACCTGAGAATACCACGCAAATCTAGATATAAGAAAATCCTGTACACAATTAATTGCTTTCTCGTGAATTGTTAAAATCTTTTGACCTGAAATTTCTCGTGCTTGAAAATGATTTAAAAGATAGTCTCTATCATAATTTCCATAATGAAGGCCTGTATAGTGAGCATCTCTTAGAAGGTAATCCATTCTATCACAATCAATTTCAGAATGAAGAACTTGATTAGCAAGAATATTGGAATCAATTCCTTTAACAAGATCTGAAATCTTTTGAACATTTAGTCCATGCTCTTTTAAAATCTTTGTAATTCCAAATTTATTCTCAGTCCGTTTAATTATAAATGAGCCCAAGTGTTCATGATCATCTCTCTGGTCTCTATTTTTCGTATTATTAGACTCGGAGTATTTGATATAAGCATTTTCAACAGTATGAGAGAAACAAAATGAACCAATATCATGCAAAAGTGCTGCAATTCGAATACTTTGATGTTCCTTTGCAGTTGCACTCTTTAACTCTCCAGAAAAAAGCTCTTTATCTGTTGCATTTTCTCCGATCTGTACAAGAATAGCATGAGCATTATTCATAACTCCCAGAGAATGTCCAAACCTTGAATGTTCCGCTCCAGGATATGTATAAAAAGAAAAACCTAATTGTTTAATCCATTTTAATCTCTGATAATAGGGCGTGTGAATAATCTCCCATTCAATAGGAGTAAGTCTGATAAATCCGTAAAGGACATCATAGATCAATCTTTTTTTTTGGTTTTTCATACTCTAATCATCCGTGACTATATTTTTGAGAATTTATTTTCTAGAACGTCTTTTTCGAGGGATATCGATATAGCTCAAAATTGTCTCTAAAATAACTTTAGCCTCATGTCTTAAGTTATTATCATGAATAAATCTATAAAAAGAAACAACTTCTTCTGAACTTCTAAACTCTTTAACTTCAGGTGAGAGTTTTACTTTTTTAGATTTTGTCTTTTTTGAACCTTTCTTTCTTGCCATTTCTTGCCTGCCGATGCTGAGGATAATGTTAGGTCATTGTATAGAACAAGAGTGAAGAGATCAAGCAAGACTAGGACTAAATGAAAAGAAATGGCACTTCCTGGTAAAGAAGTGCCACTTTATTAGTATCTTATTGTACGTTTTTGCTAACTAAACCATAACTATGAAGCTTGTTATAAAGAGTCTTTACAGTAACACCTAAAGACTTGGCAGCTCTTGTTTTGTTACCACCGTGAAACTCTAGAGTCTTACAGATATGTCTTTTCTCGATTTCAGAGATAGAGATTGGCTCAAAAGCTGGTTCTCTAGCAATTACTTCTTCTTTTTTCTCAGGCTTAGAAAAACCATTCATTTCTATTTCTTCAACAAATTTTCCATCTGTTAAAGCGTACGTTCTCTCCATTGCGTTTCTTAATTCAATAACATTTGATTCCCAAGCAAAGTCTAATAATTGATCCATTGCTCCGGCAGTTAAGAATTTCTTTTCAGATTTATTGTTATTAAGAAAGTGATTAGCGATAAGTTTAACATCTTCACCACGTTGTCTTAAAGAAGGTAGATCAATTTGAACTGTCGCTAATCTATAGTACAAATCTTCTCTTAATTTACTATCGTTAACATATTCTATAAGAGGTCTTTTTGAAGTAGCGATTATTCTAACATTTAAGTTAATAGCTTTTTCAGAACCAACTCTTGAGATCATACCAGAAGTTAAAAAGTTAAAAACCATTGCTTGTAACTTAGGGCTTAAAAGACCAATCTCGTTAAAAAGTACTGTTCCGTTATTTCCAAGTTCTAAAGATCCTTTTCTATCTAAACAACCAAAGATCTCTTTTTCTAAAGATTCATCATTTAAAGTTGCACACTCAATAACTCTAAAAGAGCTATGCTTTCTTTGGCTCATTGTATGGATTTTCTTACCTAAAAGTCTTTTACCGACGCCAGTTTCACCTTGAATAAGAACTGGAATATCCTGAGCAGCTACTCTAGAAGCCATAGAAAGAGATTTTAAAAAATCAGGGTGCTTACCAATCATCTCCACTCTTTCAACTGAAGCATTTTCTGTCTCTAGAGCAGGTGTTTGATTTTTTACTTTTAAAAGTAGTTCTTGATTTAAATATTTTGCCATTAAGTAAAGATTTACATTTGTAAGAGGAGTCTTAATATCAGTTAAAAATTCCATAATTGATAAAGCATCTTGCTCAGAAAATTTCTTGTCAACATCTGTAGACTGAATGTGAATAGTTGCAATAACTTTATCAGTTAAGTTAACAGGAACAATTAATTCTGAATTGATATCAGCCGCTCTTGAAACAGAAGAAAAAACTGGATCTCTTGAAACGTTATTGCTGTAGTAAAATCTTTTTGTCTTAGCAACATAACCTGCTGGCCCCATTCCTCTAGCCTGAACTTCACAACCTTCAATTAACTTTCCATCTCTAGCAATTAGTCTTGTAGACTCATCATTAAAGCAAAGGTGAATTTCAACACTATCACCAGTCATCAAATGTAGATGCTTTGATAATTCTGGAAAAAACACTTCTTCTTTAAGCTCACTAAGTAATAGTGCCTCTAGTGCAGTTGGTCTTAAGTTTGACTCATTAAGGTTAATCTTGATCATGTTAAACTCCTATACGGTTAAGTTTTAAAAAGCATTTATTTATGTGCAATGCGTAATCAATACCAGTATAGCAGCGCATAAAAATTTTACAAGATAAATTTTATCAAGTACTGTATTTTTTACACTTTTTTCTTATAATTTCAGCTAGTTAGAGAAGCGTGGAGACGAGCACTGTCCAATGTTTTTCGTGATTGGTCTTACATTCTTACCATTTCGAGTCATAATGTATAAATTTTGGTCAAGCTGTCGTCGACTGATCACTCGCTTTGATGAAAAGGCGATAAATTGGCCCTCAGGAGAAAAAGTTGGGTTTTCATTTGACCCAAAATTGGATGTGAGCCGAACTAAAGACTGACCGTTGGCATAAAATCGAAAAATATCAAATGTATTATCCTTCCAAGATGAAAATACAATTTCGCTTCCATCAGGAGAAAATCTAGGGGTTGCGTTTACTTTTCCAACATAACTTATTCTTTTTGGCCTTGAACTTGGCTCGCCAGCAATTGGATCCATAGAATAGATCATCGCTTTACCTGCTCTACCTGATAGAAAGCTCATTAAGTTCCCTGCTCTATTAATGGCAGGGTCAACATCTTCAGATCTATGATTTGTTACTCTTCTCAATGCCTTAGTGGAAACATTCATATAATAGATATCTGCATTACTACGATTGCTTATAGTTAGATAAATCCCCGTTCCATCAGCGGTATAAACTGCACCGATGATGAGTCCTTTCTTATCAAGGATGACTTTAGTAAGCCCAGTATCTAAATTATGTTCGTACAAAACTATATCTCGTGATCTTGGTGGAATTAGACTATATATAATCCTTCTATTATCAGGTGAAAATGCTGGAGAAAGTACTATTCCTCCGTGGTTAGTTAATTGTCTTAAATTACCACCATCAAAGTCACAAATAAAAAGCTCTTTCTTGGTCTTTCTTAAACTCGTGTTTCCACTAGCTGAAAATGTTAATTTAGAAGTAAATATAGATTTCTTTCCGTAAAGGGCTTTATAAATATTTTCTGCATTCAAGTGTGCTTGGGTTCTTATATTATCATGTTTTATAATACCAAGAGATTTAATAAGTGCGTTTGACCTAGTATTAAAAATATTAATCTTATTCTGAGAACAATTAATCTGAGCTAACCTTGAATAACCATCTCCATAGAGTCTTTTAAGTTTATTAGAAAAATCTGCATTAGTAGATCTAAGATCTACCCTGATTTTTTCTTGATAAAAAACAAAGTCCGACCTGATAATCCCAATCATTTCATTTTCAGAAGCTTTTTTGCAATTATAAGAAAGTAGAATCATTTTCTCGAGAGCGAGTCCAGCTTGCCCTACATTAATTGTAGTATAAGTCTGAGCCATTATTTCTGAGCTCATTACTAATAGAAGAATTATATATATTTTTTTCATATCAACTCGTTTTTAAGGAAATGCTAATACAAGATTACCATTTAAAACATAATCTCTCACATCCTTTTCCGGAACCGGATAAGGACCTGACAATTCAACAGTTTCTTGGACGATTTTATCGTATTCATCGTTACCAGATCCATTTAGAATCTCTTGTTTAATAAGCTTACCATTCTGGTCAATAAATAGTCGAACAGAGCATTCAAGCCCTTGATCTTTTAAGCTTGCAGGTAATTTCCAATTGGCTTTCACTATTTGGTTTACACTTAATCCGTACTTTTCAGATTCAAGATAAATCTGGTTTTCAGATTCATTCTCAGAATCGACCGAAGTCCCTTGGGAAACTTTGTTTCCTGCTCGAACCAACTCCTCAAGATCACTAACTGTTTCCAGCCTTTTTCTTTCTTCTTCAGCCTTAACTTTTTCTTGTTCAATTCTTTCTTCTTCAGCAATTCTTTCTTCTTCTGCCTTTTTCTCTTCTTCTGCCTTTTTCTCTTCTTCTGCCTTTTTCTCTTCTTCTGCCTTTTTCTCTTCTTCAGCCTTTTTCTCTTCTTCAGCCTTTTTCTCTTCTTCAGCCTTTTTCTCTTCTTCAGCTTTTTTCTTTGCATCAGCTTTTTTCTTTGCATCGGCCTTTTTCTTTGCATCGGCTTTTTTCTTTGCAGCTGCTTTTTTCTTTTTCTGCTTATCTTGAAGCTTTATTACATCAGATTCCACACTGTTGGTAGTTTTTTCAATTTTAGGCTCTTTAGTTTTCTTAACGGCTTTCGGCGCAACTTTAGCTTTGGGCCTTGAAGCTCTTGAGAGTTTCGGCAACATCTCAAGTTGTTTTAATGTTAAATTAGGTAAGCCTACTAAATCGACTTTCACTGAATCTTTAATGATTTTAAACTTTGGAGGAAGCTTAGACTTTCTATCTTCAGAAAAAAAACCTGCCTCTAAAAAATAAAAGACTCCCAATACAGTAAAATGAAACATTAATGAGAATATAATTCCTCTTCTCAACTATTGCCTCTACTTTTCAATCTCAGTGATTAAAGAAACAGAAGTTATCCCTTGTGACTTTAAATAAGCAAATGTCTGAGCTACTGTTCCATATTTCACCTGAGCATCGGCTCTTACAAAGATGTCTTCTGTATTTTTATCTTTCTTTAACTCTTGAAGCATTGAAATTAATTCTGATTTTAAAACTTTTTGATCTCCTAAATAAAAATCTTCCGCTTGGTCAATTGAGAGAATGATTTTTTCACTGCTGAGTTGTAAATTATTTACTTTTTGTGTTTTGGGGAGATTTAGACTAATTCCATTATACATTAATGGTGCACTGATCATGAAAATCACAAGTAAAACAAGCATAACATCAACCAACGGAGTTACATTGATCTCCGACATTATTTCATCTTCATTAGAGGTTCGAAGTCCCATTTCTAATCTCCTTAAATTGAGTAATATTTTAAAATATTTAATAAATCTTTAGAAAAAGACTCTAACTCAAGTTTTACCTTTTTTAGATTTTTAGAAAAATAATTAAAAAACCAAGAAGCTGGAATAGCTGCAAAAAGTCCAACTGCTGTAGCAACAAGAGCTTCAGAAATTCCTGGAGCTACAGCTTCAATTGTCCCTGCTCCTCCATCAGCTAGCCCGGTAAATGAATTGATGATTCCCCAGACTGTTCCAAAAAGTCCTACAAAGGGAGCAACTGTTGCAATACTGGCCAAAAGAGTTCTGTGCTTATCAATATCATGAATTTGATCATAGATTTCCTGATCTAAAGATCTCTCAAAATTACTAAAATCTCCTAATGCCAAATAGCTAGCAAGACTTTGATCATCTTTGATTTTTAATTTCTTGTTAATTTTATTTAACTCTTTGTGAAATACTTTCCACAAAGAGTGAAGAGGAGAATTTTTAAATTTATCGATTCTTGAACTAAACTCAGACATTGATCCTAAAGTGGCTACACCATCTTTAAAAAAGTTACTTTTAAACTTATCGTTTAATTCATGAAGTTGTTTATAATATTTATAATAGTGAAAAACTACTGCCCAAGAGACAACTGACATAACAATTAACATCAAAAGAACGAGTTGAACTATAATACTTGATTCTAAAATAATTTTAAATATATCCACATACTCTCCTAAAAAGATTCAACAAATAGTTTAACATTTAAGATGAACTCTAAAAACAGACTGATCTAGTCTGGCACTATCCTAGATTTTTTACAGCTTTAAAGTATTGTGAACTAAAGATTTTTTATAAATAAAAGATTTCAAGGATTTAACAAGAAGTTTTTTATTTTGATATGTTTTTGTAAAGTCAGATAGTCTTTGCTTGTCTGTTAAAGATAAATTGTATTGAACAATAAATTTATTTAATAAATCTAATGATTTATAGATATATTCTTTCTTTACGATCGATTTCTTATTAACCTTTTTTAGAATAAAAGGATGTATTACTTTATTAGGACTGAAACTTGCTTTAAAACCATGAACTAATAAATCAATCATAATATTTTCTTCTTGATCATTTAAATCTAACAACTTCATATACTTGGAATTCAAAACCACTAAAGGCTTATCTTTTGTTGGTAAAACAAAGTTAAGTAATTTTCTATCATTATGATAAAGAATAGATAAATCAGAACGATCATCTATGAATTTGGTTAACTGAATATCCCATTTTAAATTCTTCTTATTTTTAACCAGCCATAACTTAGACAATAAGTTTAAAAAATCAGTTTCACTAGGTACATACAAATCTTCATTTTCGAGTAAGGTTTTCTTATTCTTAATCTTGAGGATATTAGCTTTTAATTTTTTTTGCTTTAATAATAAAAGTGCATCTTTTTTTAAGATTTGATTAAAGCTCTCAACGTTAGCAAAGATACTAGCAGTAAAAAAACAAAAACTAATTAGTACTAATTTTTTCATTCAACTGTGCCCAATAATCAATTTCTTCAGGTGATAACTCTAGATTTCTGAAAAAATTTTTACTTTTCTCATTTATACAATCTGGTTTTTTTTTGCTTAAGTTTTTAGAATTAACATAAACAATCTTCTCATCTAGTTTCAACTTCGAAAACCCTTGTAGATCTTCTGATAGTAGCTCAAACTTTTCTCCACAAACTGACACATCTATAACTTCTTTATTGATAGATTTTGAATCAAATATTAACCCAAACTGTGAATTCATAAAAATCGAATTACCGAAACTTGAGAAGCTAAAAGAAATTAATAAAAAAAATCTCATAGTGTAAGAGTAATATCCTTAAAGTTTGCTAGGTTTAATTCAATTATCGAAATTGGCTCTTTAGAACAAAACACCATAGGTCGATACATATGAAGTTTTAATCTAGTGTAATCAGGGTGCAACTTTAAATTCTTAATTAGACCAGGAACACTTATAACCTCAAATCCTTGAGGTTTTAATAAATCTCTAATTTCTGAATCATTTAATACCCTATGAAAATTACTAGTACTAAAAGTCACTAGCATATTCGGACAATTCTCAACAACTGCTTGATCACTAGGACTGATCAGACTCCTAAACTCTCCTCTCGTTTCAAATTTACTAATATAAGAATCATAAGTTAGATGAGCTTTAGTATACCAACTCACTCTTTTAAACTTTAAGTTTTGGCTCCATTGTTGCCCCTTATAAGATCCTCCTGAAAAATTATCACTTCCAACTAGGACTTGATTTTCAGATAATGAAGAGCATGAAATTAAAAACACCAAAATTATTAAATACTTCACAATTGTTCCTTTTATTAATTTTAGCTTGATAAATCTAGAAGTGTAAATTTAGATTTTAGCCATTAGCTAAAAAAGACTTAATAGCACTTGTCGCTTCAGGTGAGAGATCAACAAATTGCAAAGAAAAGCCAGTATTATTATCTAAAATTCTCACAACTTTCGCTTTAGTAACAAATTGATATTCGGCCTGATCAGGATGCACGTTCAATGAGATGATATCACCAAGTTGGCATACAAAACTATTGATCAAAACCATCATCCCTCCAAGAGAGATATCCTTACAAATTCCTTCAAAAAATTTATCTTCATTCGTAAAAAAGAGTCTTGCTGTAAATGGTTTACGCTCCCATGCTCTTTTATCTTCATCACTAATAACTGGAGGTAATTCATTAAATGTTTTTTCAAAATCTTCGAAAGAAGCTAGTACTCTCCAAACATCTAAACCTGGAAAAAAAATTAAAGTCTTTCCATTAATTCTTTTTGATTTATACAATTGCTTCAACATATCTAAATCAAAAGGACCAAATTCTTGAGCACGTTGTCCTCTATCTAAACCGGTCTTAATATAAATAGACTTTGACCCCGTTTCGACTAAATCAAAAGTTAAGGCCTTATCTAAAGGGAGGTTTTGAATACTTAAAAAAGGCTGGGTTTTTTCTTCTCTCAAAGAATTTAGATTTTCTTCTTTTTGTGCAAAATCCTCTAGATCAGAGACCCTTTTCCAATTATCTAATCCTTGCTTCCAAACAAAGCTTCCACTGTTTAGCTTTCCTGCTTGAAGAAGTTTAAATATATCGTTTTTGCTTATTGGACCTTTACGTTCCTCATTTTCAACAAAATACCATTTCTCATCCATGACTTCTAACCTACTATTTAAAGTTAATCCTTAACTCATAATATATCATAAATTACTAGAATAATTGAAATTGGATTTTTTACCCGACAAGAAAGCTCTAACTTATAATGTTTTTGCTTTATATCGAACTTCTACTTTATCACCATCGCTGTGAATTGCACCTTGCTTCAACCTAATAGTAAAACCTGTTTTAAAGATACCTGGAGTAGCTGCTGATAAGTTTGTCTCACCTTGAACCAAAACATTTACTGAAGACTGGTGCCCCATATATTCCCAAAGTGAAGATGCAATTTCTTTATCATTGATAAAAACTTTTAATGTTGATAAATCTGGTTCAGAGAAACCATCATCCCAAACAACGAATCCATAAAATTTATCAAAGTCTTCCTTTCTTACAATTAAACAATCCGGATAAGTGACTCTTCCTGCTCCATGAAGTTCAACAAAAAAACCTGAGTAATTTTCAGATGGAACGGCTTGAGTGCTTGGATGTACTGTTCTATCAATAATATCTAAGCCAGGAGTAAAGTTTGGAAGAACTGTGAAACCACTAAACGTGTTATCTTTTTGAAGTGTTTCTCCGCTTATCTTTTTTCTGACTACTAGTTTATCAGGATCAAAGTCTGAACTTTGACCTAAAGGCCAAAACTTATAAGTATGTCCTTTTTTAAAGTTTGTAACAGTCTCAGCAAGTCTCTCAAAAACTGTATCGAGACTACTTCCACAAAGGTTGTAACTATCAGGAGTTGTTGAAACATTAGAATCAGTTATTTGTTGACCTGAATAAATATGAGCTGACATTGCTTTATATCTTAAGCCAGGCTCTCTTACAGTTGTTCCACATTGACTATGATTCACAACAGTTATAAATCTCATTTGCTTTAAAGCTAAAGTCGCTTTCAAGCTTTGCAATTCAGCAAGTCTTGTAGCAAAAGAGTTTCTATCTTTTTTATTTCCAAACATATCTATGAAATCAAAGTCATCATCATCACCATTAGAGATTAAAATTGTCATTTGATAAGCTTCTTTTCTAAACACATTATCTAAAAATGGTCTTTCAATGAAAGAATTAGCCTTTATCATATCTCTGGCTCGTTGAAATCCAAGTTCTCTTGAAACATTTCTGAGATTAGAAATACTAATTTGATCCGGAGTAATAACCTGAGCACTTAATTGACTACCAGTAGGACTATTTTGAATCAATTGGTATTGTCGTCTCTGTTCAACTGTCTCACCCGTTGGAGCAATTAAAGGAGCTATATAAATTCTATAATTAAAAAATTGACCAGCAGCTTTAGCAATTTTTCTTACTGCACTTGCAAGGTCTGCTTTCAAAAAAGGAACTGAACCGGAGTTATCAACAAGCATTAGAATATCAACAGGAGTTGGAGTAAAGTTAGAGCATTGCTCTCGAACCTCTACTTTTACTTCTGGGATATCCTGACTAGGTCCAGTTGTTACTGGTCCTACAGGGACTTTTGTACACGCTAACAGTATTAAAATTAATCCTAAATATTTCATCATAATACTTATCGAAGCTTGAGCGGAAAACTTTAATCTTTAAAAGAGCACAAGATCTACTACCTAGATATGAATTATCGGCAATAGAGAAGAGGTCAGCAAATGTAAGAGGATTTCTTAACATTTATCATTCACAAACTTTCACTCTTTTTGGATAGTGGCTACATGAAAATGCTACTACTACTTCTTCTTACTACAAACATCTATTCACGGTGCCAACCTTACTCTGATAAAGAGATGGTCAAGATTGATATACAAATAAAAAGTATGCTGATCAAGATGAATCAAAAAGGTGAGCTCCGTGCTGACTCTCTTAACTGTGATCAAAAAGAATTCAGCGGAATTGATTTTTACTTAGCTGGTGTTAAGGAGAAACATCTATTAATAAGTAAACTAAAAAATGAATGGGTAAATGTTCTTGATAGAAATATTTTAAAACTAAGAGAATCTTTTGAGTTTGTTAGAAATATGTTAACTGAACAAGCACTAATGAAAGCGAATATAAAAAGTATTGCTCACTCAAAAGCAACAACAACCTATGACTTGCACGTTTCTTTAATTGATAGCCTAACAACAAGTGACTCGAAACCTCTATATAGATTTATAAATATAAAGTCAGTTTATTCTCATGAACAAGCGAAATTTAAAAACTATCTTAATTTAAAAAGCAAAGACATTCATTTTGATAAAATGAACTTACAGATCTCTATTATTCCGTTAAAGATGAGTACTCTTGTATTTTATAGAGGTGGTAAGATTATAAAGAAAATCAGAACAGCAAGTCTTAAATCCTCTCGATTATAATACTTAAAGCTTCTCCGCCTCCTATGCAAAGACTCGCAAGACCTCTTTTGGCCTTGTTTTTCTCTAAAACATTCATCAAGGTAACAACAACCCTGGCACCAGAACATCCAATTGGGTGACCAAGACTTACTCCCCCACCATAAATATTCACTTTCTTATGATCAATAGATAGATCTTTCATCGCAGCTAAGGTCACTGCTGCAAAAGCTTCATTGATTTCAAAAAAATCTATGTCTCCAATAGTTAAACCAGCTTTTTCAAGATTCTTTTCCATTGCTTTAACTGGAGCTGTAGTAAACCAAGTTGGGTTTTGGGCATGAGCGCCCCAAGAAACAATCTTGAACTTTGCTTGATCTTTATACTTTTCTGATCCTAATAAGAGACAAGCTGCACCGTCATTTAAAGTCGAAGCATTAGCAGCCGTGATGGCCCCTTCTTTATTAAAAACTGGTCTAAGCTTTGGCATCTTTTCAAAATTTGCTTTTTTAGGACCTTCATCTTCAGCAATAATAATATCACCTTTTCTGGATTTGATTGTCACCGGTGAGATTTCTGATTCAAAAACATTTTCAGCTTGAGCATTTTGAGCTCTCTTGAAAGATTCTATTGAGAAATTATCTAATTGTTCTCTAGAAAAATTATATTTACTAACGCATTCCTCTGCACAACTCCCCATATGTCTATCAGTATATGGATCCCATAAACCATCATTAACCATAGAATCTTTTAATGTTTGATTTCCTAATTTTTTCCCAGCTCTATAACCATCAATTAAATGTGGAGCATTGGACATACTCTCCATCCCGCCGCTTATTACTAAATCATGATCTCCAACCATAATTGATCTGGCTCCATCTATAATTGCTTGTAATCCAGAGCCACAAACTTTATTAAGAGTAACGCATGGAACTGACTCAGGAAGTCCTGCTTTCAAGGCGGCTTGTCGTGCTGGAGCTTGCCCTACTCCTGCTTGTAGAACTTGTCCCATATAAACCTGATCTACATCTGTAGCATCTATTGAGTTCAAACAATCCTTAATAGGAAAACTTGCAAGTTCTGGAGCACTTAAAGGTGCTAAATTTCCTAGAAACGACCCTTGAGGAGTTCTTTTTCCCTCTAAAATATAAACAGTCATGAATTATCCTTTACTATAAAAGCTCTCTTGATGTAGACAATCTTATGCTAAGAAGAAAGAAAAGGAAATATTATGTTCTTTAGAAAATATGAAGAGATCATGGGCATTGCCTTCCCAATGGAGTGGCGTCAATCTGTTTCTCAAAGCTTTGGTCAATACTTCAAAGATAAGTTAAATTTTAGTGCAGCCAGTATTCAAAGTTTTGGTTTTCATCACATTGATGAATTAGTAATTATTATTTCCTATGTTCCGGAAGAAGAACTTAAATCACCTATTTCTCTATTTATCTCAAAAGATTTAAGTGAGAAAGAAAAAGAATCGGAAAGAGAATTTAAAAAAGTAAAAGACTCTGTTCTGGATGTAGCAGGAATTATTCTTAAAGATTTAAGCGAGAACTTTAATGACATTGAATATCTTCTTAGATGGACTGAATATGATTTTAGAAAAGAAAAATATTTCTATAAAGTGACGAGAGAAAATATCGATCTTTCAATAAAGACTGAAGAAATACTAAGAGAATCATAACTTTATAGAAATCAAGCACTCGTCACTGCCTTATCAGTCAATCGAGGATTCAATACTCGATGTTTAACCTCTTTTTATTTAGTACAAGTTCCAGGTATATATTTTCTCCTCATTGCAATGAGTTAGGTAGTCTTTATAATATAAAACAACATTAGGAGAAATTATGAAATTTTTATTTTTATCATTACTTTTAGGTCTTCTCTCTTGTGCTAGTTATCAAGAAAGTGGAGTTAGAAAGGTTGCAAACTCAAGTGTTCTATCAGGGGCTCAAGATGTCTTGCTTTTTGCATTTATCAATGTTGAAAGTTCTAGATCTTCGTCTACCACAACTGATGGTGACACTTCATTTAGTTCATATAATTGGGAAAACTCATATGTTATCGGATGGAATGAAAGTACTAGGAGGCAGGTTGTTGCTAAAGCTGGCGGTTGTGGAAAAATTTTAAATCGTAAAACTGCTATTTTATATGTATCAGATAAAAGTTCTGAATATGCTGGAATCTTTTCTAAAACAACTTACAAAAAAGCAGTATCTTCTACTGCAGAGTGTAAAAGTTTAAAAAACAGGTTAAAAGAAGCTCAGTATGATAATCCAATCAGTATTGTTCTGAACAACTCAGACAAAACTTTCTCAATAAGATAAATCAAATTTTAACTTAAGTTAATACAGTGAGAGTGCTTGATTACTTACTGTATTAACTTTCTTGAATATTTTTTATAATTTAAACTAAGCCGAAGTCATCCATATCATCGCCATCATCAATCCCTTCAAATTCATCCATGTCAAAATCTTCAATGATTTTCAGATCAATTAATGCCTGCCTAAAAGCGGTTGGATCTCTTAAGTCTACCAACATACTCTCGATGAGATGAATTTTATTAGTTTGAATTAACTCTTGAATATATCCTTGGAGCTTCCCAGATTTTAAAATATCCTTCTTACCAATGATATCTTTCCAATTCTTTACGTAATGTAATCTACAAAACATTCCTGTGGATCTAATATTTTCACAACCGCTTTCTAAGCACTCATCATCATTAGGAGTAAAAAGCTCAAGAGTCATAATTGATTCTTGATATTCTTGCCAATTAAAAAAGTCGGCAAGATTTCTTACGTAACCTTCTCTTAATTCTTTTGCCTTAAATTCTTCTGCTTCTTTAATGGCCTGGAGTTTAGCTATTTCTTTTAACTCTTTCTTCGTTAGTTTTTTTACTTTTACAACTTTCTTTTTCGCTACTTTTTTCTTAGCTTTCTTTTTTGCTACTTTTTTCTTAGCCTTCTTTTTTGCTACTTTTTTCTTAGCCTTCTTTTTTGCTACTTTTTTCTTAGCTTTCTTTTTTGCTACTTTTTTCTTAGCTTTTTTTGCTACTTTTTTCTTAGCTTTCTTTTTTGCTACTTTTTTCTTAGCTTTTTTTGCTACTTTTTTCTTAGCCTTCTTCTTTGCTACTTTTTTCTTAGCTACTTTTTTTTTCGTTTTCTTTTTTGCTACTTTTTTCTTAGCTTTTTTCTTCTTGGCCATTATTTTAATCCTTTTAATTCATTTGCTGCTATCACTACCCGTTGAATTTCAGAGGTCCCTTCATAGATTTCTGTTATCTTTGCGTCTCTAAAAAACCTCTCAACCGGATATTCTTTCGTATAACCATTTCCCCCACAAACCTGGATGGCCTTAGTACTTACCCACATCGCCGCTTCTGCTGCAAAAAGCTTTGCATGAGCCGATTGTAGAGAATAAGGAATTTTCTTATTCTTTCTATGACTAGCATCATAGATAAGCAATCTAGATGCTGCAATTTTAGTACTCATATCTGCTAATATAAACTGAATCCCTTGAAGTGCACTAATAGGTTTCCCAAACTGTATTCTTTCATTTGAATACTTCAAAGCATAATCAAATGCTCCTCTAGCAATTCCTAAGGCCTGAGCTGCAATTCCAATCCTTCCACCATCTAAAGTCGCCATTGCAACTCTAAAACCTTTCTCTGGAGGACCTAATAGATTTCCTTTAGGAACCTTCACTTTATCAAGAGCTATCTGAGCAGTTGAAGATCCTTTAATCCCGAGCTTTTCTTCAATTTTTATAATATTCCAACCTGGATCATTGGTATCTACTATGAAAGCAGAAATTCCTTTATAATCATCAGTCTTTTTAGTCTTAGCAAATACAATGGCAACACCAGCTTCTTTACCGTTTGTGATCCAGTTTTTTACACCATTAAGCTCCCAATGATCTCCTTTATCCTCGGCCATCGTGGTTAACGACCCAGCATCAGACCCAGCATTAGGTTCACTCAAACAAAAACACCCAATTTTTTCACCACTAGCAAGACTTGGTAAGTATTGCTTTTTTTGCTCATCAGTTCCAAAGTTTAAAATAGGCCACATACATAACGAACTATGGGCAGATACTAAAACTCCAGTGGAGGCACAATTTCTTGAAAGCTCTTCAACAACAATGGAATAATCCATATAGTCCATTCCTGCTCCACCATACTCTTCAGGAATAAATGTTCCTAAAAATCCAGTCTCTCCAAGTTTTTTAACTAAATCAGCAGGAATTTTTCCTTCATGATCTATACTCATAGCAATTGGTCCAACTTCAGAGTCAGAGAATTTCTTTGCTAAATCTTTCAGCTCTTCATAGTTTTCATCTAATAACATAAGTTTTTCCTAATATTTATAAAATCCGTGTTTTACTTTTCTACCTAGTCTTCCCTCTTCCACATATTTCTCTAACAAAGGACAAGGCTTATATTTCTCTGTTTTAAATCCGTCATAAAGTACATTCATAATAGCAAGACAAGTATCAAGTCCGATAAAGTCAGCCAGCACTAAAGGCCCCATTGGTTGATTCGTTCCCAATTTCATGGCTGCATCAACATCTTCTGGACTGGCTACACCATCATGGACTGCAAAAACTGCTTCATTAATCATTGGCATTAGAACTCTATTTACAATAAATCCTGGAGCGTCATTTGATCTAACAAAAACTTTTCCCATACTCTGCGCTAGAGCTGCTGTTATATCAAAAATCTTCTCATCCGTTTTATCACCACGAATCCCTTCAACAAGCTTCATGACCGGTACAGGGTTCATAAAATGCATCCCTACAACTTTATCTTCTCTAGATGTATGACTTGCGATTTCAGAGATTGAAATCGATGAAGTATTACTAGCGAGAATACATTCTGGCTTACAAAGCTCATCAAGATTTTTAAAAATATCAAACTTAATTTTCTTATTCTCTGTTGCTGCCTCAATTACGATATCGCAATCTTTTAAAGCAGTAAGTTCAGTCGCTCGAGAAAGATTATTCATAGTAGAGCTAACGTGAGCTTCATCCCATTTATTTTTCTCAACTCCTCTCTTTAGCTGTTTTGTTATATTGGCAAAAGCTGTCTCTAAAGAGTCTTCAGAAATATCAAATATGATAGTTGAATAACCAGTCATCGCAGCTACCTGAGCAATTCCTCGCCCCATCTGCCCTGCTCCTACAATTCCAATTGATTTGATTCCCTCAAGCATGTTTGTCCTTTTTTAAGATGAGCTCACTTATGACTAGATGCGCTATTTTTAGACAATACTTGTCAAATTGTCTGATCTAACATAAAAAAATCATTAAAAATAAGATTGAGTATAATAACCATCTTACAGAAAGCAAAGGAGTATTGTTTTGGCAAATCATAAGTCGGCAGCGAAAAGAGCAAGACAAAATACAAAAAGAAGATCAATCAATAGAATGAAAAAATCTACGATGAGAACTGCGATCAAAAAATTAGATAAAGCAGTTTCGGAAGGGAATAAAGATTTAGCTCAAACATTATATACTAAAGCTCAATCACTTTTATCGAAAGTTTCAAAGTCTAGTGCAATGAACAAAAAAACTGCAGCAAGACTAACTTCTAGATTAGCTTCTAGAGTTAATAAAATATAAATTTATTTTTTTAAATTCATATAAGAAAAAGCATCTAGAAATAGATGCTTTTTTTATGCCTGTTTTTTAACCTATAAATTTCAACATAAAGAAAATCACAACTCCAGTCAGCGAAACATAAAGCCAAATAGGAAAAGTCCACTTCGCTATTTTTTTATGTTTTTCATACCTACCACTTAATCCAAAATAAAAAGTGATCAAGACCATTGGAAGAGTAAAGGCAGAAAGAATAATATGACTGATCAGAATAAAGAAATAAACATAACGAATAAGACCTTGAGATAAAAACTTCGTTTCTCCATGAAAATAGTGATACGTGATATAGCCTAATAAGAATAAAAATGAGAAGAAAAATGCTAGCTTCATAAGCTTAATATGTTTTGCACGATTACCAGATTTGATCGCCTTATATCCAAGTATTAAACAACAAGCAGATAAAAAATTGAATCCAGCATTTACTCCACCCATTTGTTTCAACCATGGAGAATTACTAGAGTTAAGTGGTGCAGAATTGAAATAAATTAGCCAAATCAAGAATGCTAAAGCTACAAAACTGATTAAAATTAAACACGTAGTTACTATTTTCTCTGTTTTCATCATATTTAGTCCTAAAAGTAGTAGATGGATTAAAACCTTAAAATTACAATATATATACACTATGAACTTTGAAAAACCCAAAAAACTTGTCTTAGTCATCTCTGATACACATCTAGGAGCGGGTCAATATATCTTTGGGCAAAAGAATATTCTTGAAGATTTTTACCATGATGACGAGCTCATTGCATTTTTTGAATATTATTCTAAAGGTAAATTTAAGGATCAAGAAATTGATTTAGTCATCAACGGTGACTTTATTGATTTTGCGACCGTTCCTTATGTTCAATATTTTGATGATGATTTCTGGAGTGAGACAGCGACGATAGAAAAATTAAAGCTGATTTATAAAGGACATCCACGAGTATTTGATGCAATGGATGAATTCTTAAATGCTCCGAATAAAAAAATTACATATATCATTGGAAACCATGATGCTGAGCTAATTTTACCAAAAGTAAGAGAGAAGTTTTTACACTTTTTTTCAGAATCTAATAGATCAAAGATAAATATATTCTGGGAAGAAACAACTTATGAAGCAGCAAAAGGTGTCTATATCCAACATGGACATCAATATGAGAAAGCTCACTTATTTGATCCAGCTCAATCTATCGTTGAAGGCAAGGATGGTGAAAAATACTTTCTTCCACCATGGGGAACTTATTATTGCCACTTTGTTTTAAATAAATTTAAAGCAGAAAGGCACTATATTAACCAAGTCACACCGATTCGAAATTTTCTTATTAATGGATTAATTTTTGATACATTTTTCACTCTAAGGTTTATGTTTGCCAATGTTTACTACTTTGCAATGTTTAGGTTTTGGAGCTTGTATTTATCAAAGTTTAATTTGAGAAAAATCTGGAAAGATATTAGTGAGGAGCTTGTTCTATTTGAAAACTACGAAGTATTAACGAGAAAGTTTTTTGAAGAAAATAATCAAGGAAGAATCCTAGTTAACGGCCATACACACTTTCCTGGTTATCGATTTTATAATGATGGAACTGCTTATATAAACTCTGGGACTTGGACGAAGACTATTAGTTTAAATTATGCAACTAAAACAGGTTATCCTCTAACTTATGTAATTATTGAAGTTAATGAATTGGAATATGAACTTTCTGATTTTCAACGATATGTTTCTTTTGACCTATTAGAATGGAAAGGTCATTCAAAAAATCCGTACAGATCGTTTAATGCTTAATCATTTACTTAATAAAAAAGAATTAGTTTTTTTAGCTCTTTGATCTCTTCTCGAAGACTAAGAGCATCTTCAAATTCAAGGTTATTTGCATGTTCTTTCATTTTAGCTTGAGTACTAATGATCATTTCTTCAATTTCAGGCTTTGATAATTTCTCAAGATCATATTCTTTCTTCTTTTTCTTAGTACTTTTGGAACTTTTCCCTAAGGACTCTAAAACGCCTTCCTTAACTTCTTTCATAATTGTTTTAGGAGTTATCCCATTTTTTTCATTATAGCTTTCTTGCTTTGTTCTACGATCTTTTGTGACATCAATCGCTTCTTTCATACTCTTTGTAATCCCTAATCCATAAAGAATAACTTTACCTTCATCATTTCTCGCAGCCCGACCGATAGTTTGTACAAGAGCTCGAGTCGATCGCAGAAAACCTTCTCTATCAGCATCCATAATTCCAACAAGAGAAACTTCAGGAAGGTCTAATCCTTCTCTTAAAAGGTTAATCCCTACTAAAATATCAAAATCACCTTGCCTTAATCGTCTCAGAATCTTTACTCGATCAAGAGTATCTACATCAGAATGAAGGTATTCAATTTTGACTCCTAGACTTTTATAATACTCTGTTAGATCTTCTGCTAATTTCTTTGTAAGTGTCGTGATCAAAACTCTGAATCCATTTCTAATCACTTTTCTAGCTTCAAATAAAAAGTCTTCTACTTGATTTTTTGAATCACGAACCTCAACGATTGGATCTAATAATCCCGTAGGTCTGATAATTTGTTCAATTACTTCACCTTGAGTTTGCTCAAGTTCATAATTTCCAGGTGTTGCAGAAACAAATAATACATTTTGATACTTTGACTCAAATTCTTGGAAGTTAAGCGGTCTATTATCAAGAGCACTAGGTAGACGAAATCCATGTTCAACCAAAGTTTCTTTTCTAGATCTATCCCCTCTATACATTCCTCCCACTTGGGGAACTGTCATATGAGATTCATCGATGATTAATAAAAAATCATCTCCAAAGAAGTCAATTAAGGTAGGCGGTGGTTCACCAGGCTCACTACCAGTAAGGTGACGAGAATAATTTTCGATTCCATTACAATACCCAAGCTCTTCCATCATTTCTAAATCTAGCAAAGTTTTTTGCTGTAACCTCGAAGCCTCAAGAAGTTTTTCTTCTCCATTAAAAAATTGTAACCTTTCTCGAAGTTCAACTTTAATAGTCTCGATAGCACGTTTTTGATATTCTTTCGAAACGACATAATGTGATGTTGGATAAATAACAACTTTATCAAGCTCTTTAATCACTTTTCCCCTTAGGGGATCTACGAGATGAATAGAATCAATCTCATCATCAAAAAATTCAATTCTGATAGCAACTTCATCTTCATTACTTGGAAAAACTTCTAAAAGATCTCCACGAATTCTAAATGACCCTCTAGAAAAATCAATATCATTTCTCTGAAAGCGAATATCAATTAAAGTATTAATCAGATCATTTCTAACAATCTTATCACCCTTAAATAGTTTGATTCTATGATTTCCATACTCTTCTGGAGCACCAATACCGTAGATACAACTAACAGAGGAAACAACAATCACATCATCATTTTCGACAAGGTTCCTCGTCGCAGAATGCCTAAGCTTATCAATGTCATCATTTACAGATGAATCTTTTTCAATATAAGTATCACTACCCGGTACGTAAGCCTCTGGTTGATAATAATCATAATAAGAAACGAAATACTCTACTGAGTTTTTAGGGAAATAGGCCCTAAATTCTTCGTATAATTGAGCTGCTAAGGTTTTATTATGAGCAAGGATAAGTGTTTTTTTACCTAGATTCTTGATGACATTAGCCATGGTGAATGTTTTTCCTGAACCCGTCACTCCCAAGAGAGTTTGGTACTTCTCCCCAGCTTTAAAGTTCTTCGTCAGTTCTTTAATGGCATTAGGCTGATCGCCTTTAGGTGAATATTTAGATTCCAGAGTAAACATTTCATGATCATAACATCTTTTTTTGACGCTAGAAATAGCTCATCGTATGGTGGCTCATGGAATTTCAATCAAAAGTAGAATCTCTAAGCTATAAAGGCTTAGGCGTTGTAAGACACGAAAATGGTAAAATCTTTTACGTAGAGGGTGTTTGGCCTGGAGATAGTGGATTATTTAAAATTATCAAAGAAAAAAAATCTTATGGCTTTGCTGAAATTCTAAAAATAGAGACAAAAAGTCCTGATCGTAGAGAATCACCATGCAAGTTTCAAAAGCAAGAATCTAATAAATGTGGTGGCTGTTCGTGGATGATAGCTAATTATGATTCACAAATAAAACACAAAATTGAAATTTTAAAATCTCTGGCAAGACATAGTAAATTCAACGTAGATAATTTAATTGAAAAGATTATAATTGATAAGGAATTTAATTATAAAAACAGAGCTCAACTTCATTTTGAGAATAATCACTTAGGGTTCCATACTAAGGCTACAAATAATATAGTTGATATAGATGAGTGCATGATATTAAACTCGAAAACCCAAGGACAATTAAGCTATTTAAGAAAAAACCTTGAAGAGATAAAATCACAAAAAGTTTATCTCGATGATCGATTAGAAAAAGAAGAGGTGCTTACAAAGTTTCTAGGTTTTAATCAAGGGAACTCAGCGATAAATCATTTAATAAAAAAACAAATAGAGAAGAACTTAAAAAAGCATAAAAAAGGCATAGAGTTATTTTGTGGTTCTGGAAATTATTCAGAAGTGATCATTAAGAGTTTAGATACTTTGAGAGCCTATGATTATAGAATTTCTGATTCATCAAGCATAGAAAATACTACTTTTATAAAAGCCAATATTCATGATGTGAAATTTCCTGATACTTTAAAGAAAAGCTTCGATTTTCTATTTCTAGACCCTCCACGAGCGGGCGCGAAAAACTTAGCTCATATTATATCAGGAATGGACAAGCTAAAAACAATTTACTATTTAAGTTGTGATCCTTCTACAATGTTCAGAGATATAACAACATTGAAAAGATTTGAAATTATTAAAATCATACCCTTTGATGCTTATCCTCAAACTCCTCACCTGGAAGTTCTTACTATTTTACATAGGAAATGATAGCAACCATCTTTTTAATCTAGATAGAAAGATAGTTGCTTTCTACTTTCTTCATCAAATTCATATTTAAGATCAATCCAATATTTATCTCCATTAAGATCCTCTAAGACAAATTCATTCTCATCAACTCTTATAGGCCAACTATCTAGAGCACTTTGAAACTTTCTTTTTCCCGAACTTGTTTCAACTTCCCAATTTCGTAGACCAAACTCATCTTTTACTTTAAATACCTTTGTAACCTTTAACTTAAAATCGAGTCTAGAAAAATACTTATTAAGTATTTTTCTATTTCCTTCATTTAACCTCTCTAAAGATTCAATAAACATAAGCTCTTGATTTTCATCATTTAAAATTGAGAAATATTTATCAGGATGAGAGTTAGGAAAACTTCTTTTTACAGAAACACTTTTCTCTAACTCACCATCAATATAAATTAATCCAAACCCTTCCTTAAACTCTAACTTCATTCTCAATCTCCTTCTTAGTAACCTCTATTCCTGAATAGTTCTGCATTTGCTGTAATTTGAAATACTCACCTTTCAAATCCATTAAACTATTGTGCTCACCTTCTTCTACAATCTTCCCAGACTTAACAACTAAAATTCGATTTGCTTTTCTTAGAGTTGATAATCGATGAGCGATAGCAATAACAGTACGACCTTCAATCAGCTTATCTAGTGCTTCTTGAATTTTTCTTTCTGTTTCAGTATCAACTGCACTTGTGGCCTCATCTAAAATCAAAATCTTAGGATTATGTAAAATCGCTCTGGCAATAGAAACTCGTTGCTTCTCCCCTCCAGATAAACTTTGACCACGTTCACCTACAATCGTTTCATAACCTTGAGCCAACTTCATAATAAATTCATGAGCATTAGCTATCTTGGCAGCCTTAATGATTTCAAGCTTACTCACCTCAGGCATTCCATAAGAAATATTATCACTAATAGATCCATGAAATAAAAATGGATCCTGTAATACCATTCCAACTTGGCTTCTATAGCCACCTAAATCTAGCTCCCCTATGTTGGTATCATCAATTAAAATACTTCCAGCATTGGCATCATAGAATCGAAACATCAGTTTACTAATAGTTGTTTTTCCTCCACCACTAGGGCCAACTAATCCAATCATTTCACCTGAGTGAATTTTGAGATTCACTCCTTTTAAAACTTGTCGAACTCCATCATAAGTGAAAAAAACATCTTTAAATTCTATATTTCCTTCAATTTTTTTCTCAACTCCATTACTATTTTCTTTTATAAAAGATTTAGTATCCAAGATTTCAAAAATCCTAAGAGCTGAACTTGTTGCCCGATTTAACATTCGGGCCATTTGTCCAATAATCTCAATCGGTTGAGAAAACATAGTCATATACAATAAAAATGAAACAAATGTTCCGGCACTTAAATAGTTCGCATCTCCCTCACTAGCCAATAGTCTCGGAAGAGATAAAAACCAAACCATCAAAACGAGACAATGAATTCCCATCATCATTCGCGGCCAAAACTTCGTCCAAATATGATGAACTTTCTCAAACTCACTTAAAGCAATCTCATTTCGAGAGTTAAACCTTTTTCTCTCACGATTTTGTTGATTGAAGGCCTTTACGACCTGAATACCTGGAATAGTATCTGATAAAACATCAGTTAAAGCAGACCACTTACGCCAACATCTTATAAAGATCTTCTCCATTTTTTTTCCATGTAGGTAAATAGAATAAATAATCAATGGAACTGGCACAGTCATAAGAAGACCTAATTTGAAATCAAGTGCAATTAAAACAATTGATAAACAAATAAGCATAATTACTGCTATTCCAACTTCTACAATTCCAAAAGCAACAAAATCCCAAATTCTATCAGTATCACTACTTACCCTAGAAATAATACTCCCAGTTTGTCTTTTAGAGTAAAAATCTAAATCTAAGTCTTGAAGATGATCATAAAGATCTCTTCTTAGATCAGATGCAACTTTTTCTCCGATAATAGACATCTTCTTAAGTCGTATCCAACGAAATATTTCTCTAAAAATATAAATTCCAACTAAGATGGATAAAAATGTAAAAGCTAAGTTTAAAGACTTATCTCTTGAGATCTCACCATTTTGAAAAGACTTAACAACATCATCAATTAATCGACCAGATAAATAAGCCGGGACAAGAGCAACGATTGTCGAACCAATGGCCCCAATTGCTCCAATAACAAAATCTTTTTTATAAGGAGCGAGATAACCTAATAATCTCTTAACAACACCCAGCTTCTCTTCAGAGTCAATATTTTGCTTATCTCTAATATTTCTTAAAACTGCATCTTCATAAACTTTCTGAGAATCAAGTACACTTGAGATTTTCTTCTTTTCAGATAATTCATCTAAAATATATTTCACACCTGACATTGATTGTTTTTGTCTATTCGTGAAATTTACTCTAGCCAAAAACTTACCTTTAATACTTACAAACTCGTAACTATTCATACTAGATGTACTAGTTTCTAAAACCTTTTTAACATTATTCAACTCTGTCTTTACTTCAATCTCTCCTTCTTGGAAGAGATAAAAATGAGACTCAGATAAAACAACCCATCCACTAACAAATTGAAATGCTTCATCTAAATCCCAAAAACTAAAGAGTAGAATGTTCTCAGTAACTTGTTCTAAAATTACAGCAGGTAACTCTAGAGGTTGATCTAAATATTTAGTAAAAAAACTATTTTCCTTTATCACAACATCTCCTTTCTCATCTCATATTCGATGATTCTCTCCTTGTCTCGGTAATGATAGCTATTAACTTTTCTTATTGTTAACACATCTTTAATTACCAATATCGACAATTTACTTATTTTCAATATACTAAGCCCAATATCCAAGAGACTCTCAAGGATGTATCTAGACTCTGACCACCATAGGGCCATATTATTCGCTCTTGCTTTCATGCAAAACTCCCTAAAACGTCATTAAGCAAAGCTTAATGAACAAAAAAATTTAAACTACCTGATTTTGAGTAATAAAACTCTAGTTGAAATCGACGACGGGGGTAGTAAACACTGTTGTCGATGTATTACAAGCACATCTAAATGTAATATCCATCACTACCTCCTATTAAAAAGTTGATTGATAAAAATAAAATAACATATAAAAAAAAAGAAGCAAGGGTTTAATATAATTTTTTATAAAAAAATTAACTAAGGTGATTAATTCGCTCTTTTATAATTTTTAATGGAATCAAGGGAACTAAGTCGCCAAGCTCTGGTCCGTGATCCTGCCCAGTCAAACAAACTCGAGTCCCCATAAATAATGGCTTCCCTTTTAACTCAAGCTCAGTTTTCAAAGATTTAAAAATTTCTTGAAACTTCTCTTTCGAAATAAAAGAATCATCGATACCAGCAAGCTTATCTTTTAAGAAGTTAATAATCTTTTTTGTCGTATCCCAACTTAAAACATCTTCGAGCTTCTCAGATCTATTGACCTCTCCATTAAGAAGATCAGAATCTAAACGAGGCTGAAAATCTGAAAAGAACTCAATTTGATTTTTTAATAATTCAATCGCACTATCTTTCCAAGTATCACTTTGAGAAAAATAAAAATGATCTTTAGCTATAAACTCTTCAATTTTAGATTTTAACTCATCGTTTGGAAGTGCTCTCAAGTGCATTCCATTAACCCACTTCAGTTTTTCAAGATCATAAATCGCAGCCGACTTAGCAAATCTCTTAGCATCAAAAGCTAACCCTATATCATCAATAGCAAATATCTCTTTCTCATCAGGGTGAGACCAACCTAATAAGCATAGGTAATTTATTAATGCTTCAGGAAGATAAGACTCTTCTTTATATTTCGTCACAGAAGTAACACCATCTCTTTTAGAGAGTTTTTGTCGATCTTTATTAATTAAAAGCGAGACATGAGCAAATGCTGGAGGCGTTCCACCAAGAGCTTCATAAATCATCAACTGCCTTACTGAATTATTCAAATGCTCTTCACCTCGAATGACATAAGTAATCTTCATCAACATATCATCAATCACGCAGCAAAAATTATAAACTGGTAAACCGTTAGATCTAATGATCACAAAGTCACCAACCATATTCTCAGGGAATACTACCCTTCCTCTTACTTCATCGTTTACAACATAAGATTTCTTGGGAGCTTTAAAACGAATCGCTCCTTTTTCACCAGCAGCTAATTTATTTGCAGCCTCTTCAAAGTACTCAGAGTTTCTCCATTTCCCTTCATAATGGGGTGGACGACCTTCTTTCATGGCACGCTCTTTCATGGCTTCTAATTCTTCATCTGTACAAAAGTCATAATAAGCTAAACCATCATCAACGAGTTTCTTAGCATACTCTTCATAAATATGAGTTCTCTCTGACTGCCTATATGGACCATATTCTCCAGGTTTTTCAGGACCTTCATCATAATCAATTCCCAGCCACCTAAGATCTTCAAGCTGAGAGACTTCATATTCTTTTTTACTTCGCTCTAAATCAGTATCTTCAACTCTAAATACAAAAGTTCCACCTTGGGCCTTTGCATAGAGATAATTATAAAGAGCAGTCCTAGCTCCTCCAATATGAAGATGACCAGTGGGACTGGGGGCAAAACGTACACGAACACTCATAGATACTCCTTGAGATTCATAATACATGTTAAAATTTGAATTTAGAATTAATTAGTAAAGATTGCTTCTATTCTTTGATCTACTTCTTTTTCAGTAGAACCAGTTGTAATGGCGATTTCCTTAATCATTAGATCCTTACAGAGATCAACCATTTTCTTTTCACTAAAGCTTAATTTTTTAGAAAACTTAATGATTAATAGAGATCTTAATACATCTGCTATTTCCAAGATTGAGCCAGAGTTAACCTTAGTCATATAGTCTCTATATCTTCTATTCCAAGTCTCACGACTAGGGTTTACTTCATGATCAGATAATAAGCTAAACAGATCTTCTACTTCAGAAGTTGTCACCAATGCTCTTATCTCAGATGAGTTTTCAGGATAAATCATCTTCATCCCATTATTTAATAATTGAACAGTCACAGTATTGAGTGTCGTTCCAGCAATCTCTCTTGAAGAGATATCTACAACTTGACCAACTCCATGCCCAGGGCAAACAAGATAATCTGAAATTTGATATTTAGTTTTCATATAACACAACGAGTCTAGCATGATTTGGCACTCCATATTGCCATGTCAGTAATCTTTACAGGTGTATAGATTTTGATCAGTTAAAATAGCATGACTAAGTTCTAAGTTATTAAAATTATGAATGAACCTTGTATATTTTTCATGGCATAAGCTTTGCAACTAATAAGGCACAGGAGAATATAATGAAATTTTTTATTATGTCGTTTTTAATAATTTCAAGTTCAGCAATGGCAAGTTATAGAGGTATGGCACTTGATCCAAGTGATGCCTATTATGTTCCACCAATTATGCAACCAACTACTGTAAATAGAGGCCTTGCTGGTTATTATCACAATGATAATGATTATATTTTACTACAGTATAGAAAAAACCTTATGGAAAAGCTTAGGCTGGTAAACGAATTAATTGATCAACCGCTTTCACCTATAGCAAATACACCTTATCAAGCAGATAAAATACAAGTTCGATGTATGAGTTACCCTTGTCCTGAAGCAGAAATGCTTAAAGCAGCATCAACTCAACCAGATAGTAACTTTCAAAGAGCTGAAATAAAAATTGATCCACTTCCAGTAACAACTGAAAGGTTAGATTTTAACCAATACTTAGATACTGGCTCAACTTCATTGTCTCAAGAGTATTAAAAAAGACCTTTGATGATCCATAAAGGGCCTATGAGTAAGAACTTAATATCTTCGATAAAAGATGGTTTCTTACCTTCAATTTTGTGACCTACAAATTGAAAGATCCAGGCAATTACAAAAACTCCAAAACCAATTTTTGCAATATGGGCCGGTGGAAAAAAATTTAGACTAAAAAGTGCTATTCCAAGTTGGATCAACATAATAGCAAATGGTTTCACTCCCAAAGTAAAATAAAAAATCAGAGCACAGAATGCAATAATTGTTGCCCAGTTTAAAAATGGAACTAACATAAAAAAAGAAGGCACTGGGATAGATGATAAAAGAGCTACCACTGACCATAAAATCGCCGGAACACAAAACTTATGAATAATGATATTCGTATTATTTTTATGTGAAACTCCGTATGCATCAAACCATTGTTCTAAATTCATACTTAAATTTATCTAAAATCTATTCGATTGATAATAACAAAAGTTAAGAATTTTCCTCTCAAGTTCTCTCAAGAGGCTTTAAATCTCACAATGCTTAGTGTTACAAGTTATTATTTTGATTTAAAATAAGAGAACACTAAGATATTATCATAAATAATAATAGTAATAATAACGTGGAGTATCGATGAAGTTTTTAATTTTCAGTTTATTTTTATCTCAAATCCTATTTGCTAAAAAGCAACCTATTGAAGAATCAATCATAGTAAAATCTAGTTACTCAAAAAAAATAAAGAAGCTTCAAAAGAAATATAAATTTATTGTTGATCATGTTCATCAAAGAACCTTAGAAGTTTACGGTCCTAAAGGTACTTTGAAGATTTTGAAAAGAAACGGTCTTAAGGCTGCTTTTCAAAAAATTAATAAATCAAGAGTCAGTTATCCAAGCTATGGTGAAAACGTTTCAAAATTAAAAAAACTTCATAAAGACCACCCTGAAATCACCAAGCTCTTTAGTATTGGTAAATCAGTAGAAGGGAGAGATTTATGGGTAATGAAGATTTCAGATAATCCAAACAAGGATGAATTTGAGCCAGAGTTTAAATATATCTCCAGTATGCATGGCGATGAAATAGTAGGAAGAGAATTACTAATTCTATTTATGGATGATCTTTTAAAGATGTATAAAAAGAAAAATAAGAATGTTGTAGATTTAGTAAATAATACTGAAATCTTTATTCTTCCTTCGATGAACCCAGACGGAAGTGAAGTTCCCAAAAGAGCCAATGCAAACGGAGTTGATTTAAATAGAAATTTTCCTGATTTTACTACTGCTGACAATATAAATACCCCTGATGGTAGAGAACCAGAAACTCAAGCAATTATGAAATGGCAGAAAAAGCGTCACTTCTCTCTTAGTGCTAACTTTCATGGTGGAGCCGTCGTAGTTAATTACCCATGGGACACTAAAGCTCAAAGACATCCAATGGATAAGTTTGTTGTAAAATTTTCTAAATATTATGCAAGTTTTAACCAACCGATGAGTGAGAATCCTGAGTTTCCAGGCGGTATTGTTAATGGAAGTGATTGGTATGAAGTAAATGGAGGAATGCAAGATTGGAGTTATCACTGGCATAATGATTTACAAGTTACTATCGAACTTTCAAACACTAAATATCCTGATTACTCAACGATCTCAAAATATTATAAAGATAATAGAAAATCTCTTTTTAACTTTATAAATGTTATTCACTCCGGAACTGGTTTCAAGCTAGATTCGATTAAAGCAAGAGGTAAAGTTGAAATTGTTCAGGTGAAGCCAATAACTAGAAAACTTGGTCAATTCAGTTTTCATCAAGGTGAGTTCTATAAAGTTTTACCAGTTGGGAAATATAAATTTAAAATTAAACTAAGTGACGGCACTTCCGAAATAAGAAACCTAGAAGTTAAATAAAAAAAGGGAGCAAGATATCTTGCTCCCCGATCTATTCATTTAATATAAACTTATGATCTTTTAAATAACTCAGACCCTTCAAAGAAATATGAAATTTCTCTATCAGCAGATTGAGTTGAATCAGATCCATGAACCGCATTAGCTTCTAAACTTTTAGCGTAAAGCTTTCTAAGCGTTCCCTCGGCTGCTTCTTCAGGGTTTGTAGCACCCATGATAGTTCTATTTTTTAACACAGCTCCTTCGCCTTCAAGAACCATTAATAAAACTGGTCCAGAAGTCATGAAACCTACTAAAGATCCAAAAAATGGCCTTTCTTTGTGCTCAATATAAAACCCTTCAGCTTTTTCTTTTGAAAGATGAACCATTTTTGCAGCTGCAATTTTTAGTCCTTCTTTTTCAAATCTTCCAATGATATTTCCAATATTGCTATCTTCTACTGCGTTTGGCTTAATAATACTTAACGTTTTTTCCATAATTTTCTCCTATCTTAATTTTTATAATACGCTTGCTAATTTTTCGCCTAACTCAGCTGGACTTCTAGCAAGTGTAATTCCACATTCTTCTAATACTTTATATTTTGCTTCAGCTGTATCATCTCCACCCGAGATAATCGCCCCAGCATGTCCCATTCTTTTACCTGCAGGAGCACTCGCTCCAGCAATAAAGCTAACAACTGGTTTATTCATATTATCTCGAATCCATTTAGCAGCTTCTGTCTCTGCATTACCACCAATTTCACCAATCATAATGACAGCTTCAGTGTCTTTGTCTTTTTCAAAAAGATCCAAGCAATCAATGAAATTTGTTCCATTAACTGGATCTCCACCAATACCAACACATGTTGATTGACCAATATCTCTTTGAGTTAATTGATAAACTGCCTCATATGTTAAAGTTCCCGATCTAGAAATAACTCCAACACTACCTGGCATATGAATATGACCTGGCATAATTCCAACCTTACACTCTCCTGGAGTAATAATCCCAGGACAATTTGGTCCAATTAATCGTGACTTTGAATTATTTAATACAGACCTAACTTTAACCATATCATTAATAGGAATTCCTTCCGTAATAGCAATGATTAATTCCACTCCAGCATCAATCGATTCTAAAATTGAATCTGCTGCAAACCTAGGTGGCACCATAATCATAGCAACGTTTGCTTCAGTTTCCTTAACCGCTTGGTAAGTTGAATTATAAACTGGAATTCCTTCATGAACCATTCCACCTTTACCAGGAGTAACACCTCCGACAACGTTCGTTCCATAATCTCTAGATTGAAGAGTATGAAATGTTCCTTGTTTACCAGTTAAACCAATTGTAATAAGTCTTGAATCTCTATTTACTAATATAGACATTAGAGTTCTCCTTTTGCTGCTGATACTGCTTTTTTAGCTGCATCCGCAAGATCATTTGCTGCAGTAATTGCTAGACCTGATTCTTGTAATAGTTTTTTTCCAACTGCTACGTTTGTCCCTTCTAATCTAACAATTAAAGGAACTTTTAAATCTAGTGATTTTGCTGCAGCGATAATTCCTTCAGCGATAATATCACATTTCATGATACCGCCGAAAATATTTACTAAAATCGCTTTCACGTTTTTATCATTTAAAATAATTTTAAAAGCCTTTTCTACCGTTTCTTTCGTAGCGCCTCCACCTACATCTAAAAAGTTGGCTGGCTCACCACCCATAATCTTAATAATATCCATAGTGGCCATTGCAAGTCCGGCTCCATTTACAAGGCAACCAATACTTCCATCTAGTGAAATATAAGAAAGTCCTGACTTACTCGCTTCAAGTTCATCAGCTGACTCTTCAGTTGGATCCCTTAATTGTTCAATATCTGGATGTCTAAAAAGTGCGTTCTCATCAAAGTTTAACTTAGCATCAAGTGCGATAACATCACCTTGCTTCGTTACTACTAAAGGATTGATCTCAGCTACTGAGCAATCTTTTTGAGTATATAATTCATAAAGCCCACTTAAGAACTTTACACATTTTTTCATCGTGTCGCCTTCAAGACCAATAGCAAAAGCAAGTTTTCTACCAACGTAAGGAGTAAAACCAGTAGCTGGATCAATAGCAACTTTTATAATTCTCTCAGGTGTATTATGAGCAACATCTTCAATATTAACTCCACCCTCTTCACAGGCCATCATTGTTATCTTGCCACTGTCTCTATCTAGAACAATTCCAAAATAATACTCTTGAGCAATATCACAACCTGCTTCAACTAAAACCTTTTGAACTTTCTTTCCTTCAGGTCCAGTTTGATGAGTCACCAATTGCATCCCGATAATTTCTTTTGCAAATTGCTCTACTTCATCTAAAGACTTCGCTAGCTTTACCCCGCCACCAAGTCCTCTACCTCCGGCATGAATCTGAGCTTTAACAACCCAAATATTTCCACCAAGTTTCTTTGCTACTTCAACGGCCTCAGCTGCAGTTTTTGCAACTTCACCATCAAGAACACTGATATCAAATTTTCTCATCAAGCCTTTAGCCTGATACTCATGAACGTTCATGAAGTCTCCTCTCTATATAGAATCTTTGTGGATTAGATTAGGTGAATGAGATAGTATTTTCAATCAATAGATTATCAATATTAAATAAAAAAAGGTGATGCATCTTTTTAGTCACTCCATCCAAATATTATATATTTATTCTCTGTCGTAAACATTTAAGCTAGGATGTTTGGCTAGTGTAAATGAGAATCTTGTTTAATCAAAACAGCAATATATATTCTTTCTATTCGTTTATATTTAAAAGGCCTCTCAGCCATACTGTTTAACATCTATAAATTGCCAAGCTTTGTAGACTAGCATTTGAGAATAAGATAACATTTTTTATAAACAGATTATCTATTAAACTAAAAAGGCGGTCCTCTCATGAAATTAGTTATTATTTCTTTATTTTTAAGCTTATTTTTCTCATGCGGAAAAGATGTATCAGTCGCATGTAATATACTTGGTGATTCAGGAGAAAAAATTGGGTGTATGCAATTCGTAGAACTTGATTCTGATTTGGAAAGTCAAGCTAATGAAGCTTGCTCAGATGCAGATGGAGTACCTGCTGGAGCTACGTGTTCTGCAACTGCCAGAACTCCAGGAAAATGCATATTAAACTATATTGGAGGCCAATCAGAATTTGGGTCAGTTAATATGTACTTCTATGAACCCGTTACAGCCGAAGAAGCTCAATTTACTTGTGAGCTTTCAACAACAGCTTCAAATGAATTTACTACATCATGGTCAGCAGCCAGTACTGTAGCTAGTGCAAACCTAATACTAGAATCCCATACTCAAACTAAGTCATCATTAAGTTTTGATTCAAAAATCATTTATACAGTTGAAGACATTATTAGAAATTATACACGTAAGTAATCTTTAAATTCAGGGGTGTTTTGTTTTAACCAGAAACACTCCTGAAATTTACTAATTCATAAATATTTTATGACTAAGTATGTTTTTTTAATTGTTTATAATACTGAGGCTAAATGAAACTCACTTTACTTTAAAATGATAAAATACCACTCTTTATATCCATCTCACTTTAAACTAGACGGAGGAGCAATGTTTGGAATAGTTCCCAAGCCTCTTTGGTCTAAAAAAATACCTGCTGATGATTTAAATAGAATTGAAATGAACTGTAGAACTTTTCTCATCCAAACTAAGTCTAAAAATATTCTTATTGACCTTGGAGTCGGAAGTTACCATGGAGAAAAATTTGATAATAGATTTGGGATAAACGACAACTTCAACCCTGTTGAGGAACTTCTAGAGAAGAACTTAAATTTAAATTGTAATGATATTACTGACGTCATTGTAACTCACCTACACTTTGATCATGTCGGTGGTCTTGGTACTAAAGATGGTCTTACTCCACTATTTCCAAACGCTACTTTTCACCTGCATACCGATCACTTTGACTATGCTCTTAAACCTACTCCCAGAGATCAAGGCTCTTTTCATAGAAAATTCTTTGAACCATTAGTTAAATGGTATGAAAAAGAAAATCAGTTAAATTGGCTTAATGGAAACTCTAAAAACATTCTCGTTGATCAAGACTATGAACTAAAGTTTCAAATCAGTCATGGTCATACCCCATTTCAAGTACTTCCTTATGATAAAAAAATGATTTATATGGGTGATCTTCTTCCGACCAGTCATCACTTAAATATTGCTTGGACAATGGGCTATGACCTTCACCCCGGCGAAACTGCTCTAGAAAGAGTTGAAATTTATAATTGGATAATTCAACAGAACCTCAGTGTGATCTTTGATCATGACAAGGACTTTTGGGGGGCAAAATTAGCCCAACTTTCTAAATATAAATATGAATTTTCAGATTTATTTCCTTCTACCTCTAATAGCTTTGAAAGACACACTTTATAACTAAAATTTCTATTACTTTAAGTTCAATAATAAATTTATGCTATAATACATTAACTATTCATTTCACGGAGGATTTAATGATTATTTTAGTCAAGCTTTTACTTATACCTTTCCTATTTTGGAGTTGTGCTCACACTATCAGTGAACAAAAAAGAGAAATTAGTTTCTCAGGTCCCGCTTTAGAAGTTCCTCAATATTATGGTGATGACTTTCACCAACTTCTTGAAAAACAAAATCAAAAAACATTTAGAGAGAAACTTCGAGATGTTCTAACTGCTACTCATTATTTTCAAGGTGAAAAAAAGGCTGATAAAATTGATGATCAACCCTGTCCTTCTGATGCTGGAAACAGAATAACTAGAAATACTCATGAAATTAGAAGTAAAGATGTTGGAGCTTGCTACAGGCATCGCACTAAAAATTACGGTGAAGCAAGAGACTACCTCTTTAGTCTAATTGATAATCTGGGAGGAGAAAGGGGCGGAAAAGTAAGATCAGTTTATTGTAATCTAGAATATTATATGGACGATATTAGAAAGCCTGCCAAGGTTGGGACAACTGCTCGGCCGGCTGATGATAAGTTTTTAAATACGGAACATACCCTACCAAAAGGACAATTCAAAAGAGAACCTATAGGCAAAGACGTAAAGCAAGACCTACACCATCTCTATATTACTGATACTCAAGCCAATCAAGATAGAAGTAATCATCCATTTGGAAATGTTGTGAAAGACAAAGGTGTTCGTACTAAAAAAGGCCAAGCATGTACTACCAGTAAATTGGGCCCAGCTTATGAATTTGCATTAGTTGAGCATGAAAACATTAAAGATATAATTAAAAATGAAAAAAACCTTAAAGGAAGTTTAGCAACATCTTTATACTTTGAGCCACCTCTAGAACATAAAGGAAATGTTGCAAGAGCATTATTTTACATGTCTCTAAGATATGAAATCCCAATGAATGATACAGAGGAAACATACCTAAGAGCTTGGCACGAGCAAGACCCAGTTGATGAAAATGAAATCAAAAGAAATGAGCTTATTCTCGAAATACAAGGAAATAGAAATCCTTTTATAGATTTCCCAGATTTTGTTGAACGTATAGATAATTTCTAAAAATGTTATTACGTTTAACAATCGTTTTAATATCTTTAAATCTGCAAGCACTTGATATTGGTGCTTGCACAATAAATCTTTTCAAGAAAAAAACTCTCAATAAAAACTTTTCATATAACAACAAACTTCTCAGTCTAGATCTAAATAGAATAGAGAATCTTGTAAAAAACTCCAACCTTGATGATGAGAAAAAATTAAAGCTTTCATACTTGTTAAAAGATCAAAACCTTGATGAGTCCAAGAAATTGGAACTTTCAAACTATATTACTTCTATCTACTCAAACAACCTCGATATAAGTAATAAACTTAAACTAGAAGCTTTTGAATTTCGTAAACTTCTTAAGTCAAAGACCTCAAAAAACGAGCTCAATACTTCTATTTTGAAAAAATCTTTTCTTGATGCTTACTCAAAGTTAAATCGTACGAACTATACTCCTCAAAAATACGCATCATTACCTGATCATACCCTTATTTTTTTTAATCAAATCATAGAGACAATAGATTCATTAATTAGGACAATTCCAAAAAATAATACTATTGACGACTCCCTTGTTAAAAATAAATTCTCAAGTATTTTTAATACCCAAAACTTCAAACAAGAAAACTCTATTTTCAACTCTCTAGATAATTTCTCTAGAAGAAAATATCTATCAAATCTAAGGGGAAGAATTGACTCAATGCTTGCTAAACTAAATGAAATTGGAACTAAGTCGGACTTGGATATTAATCTCAATGCTTCTTTTAAAGATATTATTTCATCTCTGCTAAAAAGAGAGAAAAGTTTTATTGAAATATTTTTTGATTTTTCCACATGGCTATCAAAGAAGCATAATATCATTGTTTCAAAACCCAAGAAAATTGTAAAAACAATAGAGAAAGTCATTTTTGGGACAGACGATAAGATACAAAGCTCAAAAAGAATATTCTTTGGTAATGATGGAATTCGAGAACATCTAACAAAACTTTTAATTAAAGACAAACCCTTCCGTAAGATGAGTATTGCATTTTATGAAAAACTAGCTTTAATAGATGGAAATAAGTTAGATTATTACCAAAGGGCCAGACCTTGGAATTTCTGGGAAGAAACTCAAACAGATATTTGGCAATTAGCTCTAGATACAACTAAGAAGTATTCGATCGATCAGAAAGAGTCAGCATTTTATGCTTCTAGAATACTTTCAGTTTTTGGACATAATGATATTAAAGAGTTTTTTGATATAAAAAACTTAACTCTTTCTTCAAAGCAATCTCAAGAACTAGCGACAGACCTTAATCTTTTAAATGTATTTCGTCCTTCTCGCCATTCAGCATTTTATGCACCTAATGCAATCAAAGGACTCAATTTACCGAAAAAAGCTCTCGCAGAAATGAGTGATTATAAAACTAAACTTTTTAAACTATTAAAAAAAGAATCACTAGATCCCGAACTTAAAAAAAAATATTTCATGCATTCCTTTGACTATATGGAAGATAAAATTTTCAGATCTGGTTATTATCATTACTATGGAGGCTTTTACTTAACAAACGAATTTGCTGCAAGTAATACCACTCATTATCTTGGAACAAATCTACCTGTGACACTTTCTTATATGGCTGCTTGGTTTTATAAGACGATGGCCTTTAAAAATGTCTATTTAAAGGATGATTATAAAATTCTCTATGACCTTGGTTATAATAAACGTAAAAATTTATCTAATAGGGATAAAATGAAATTAATAAATAAAATTCAAACAAATACAGCTCAGAGCTGGAGCATGG
>CALIJZ010000056.1 GCA_938017795.1 uncultured Bacteriovoracaceae bacterium | reverse complement strand
GAGTTAGCAAAGGTCTTCGTTGATATCAATCTTCTCCATATAAAAATTGCAATAATTCAGCACGGAACAGGTGCTCGTAAAGCATGGAATCTATTATATTCGAGTTCAGGCATTTAGCCTGAAAGATTTACACAACGCATTGTACCAAATTCAAAAACAGGTTATAAGTCTTTAAAATTCATTAACAAGGAGAAAAAATGAAAGTTTTAGGACTTATTTCACTATTTTTTAGTTTCACGGCTTTGTCACAAAGCTATTACACAGCAAGATCTAATGATATCGCTAAGAAGTATATCTTAGAGGCAAATCAAGACTTATTTAGAACTGTTCGAGGAAACAAATGCCAGGTAACTACAAATGTTGAAAGCATGAAAGTATCTCAACACAAAGCTGATGTTGCGATGGTTTATTATGTTAGAAACTCTGACCTTCATATGCTAACAAATCAAAATCTTTACAGTGCATCAAACTGTCCTAAAACAAATAAGACAGAATTAATGAGTGAAGTTAAAGAATACAGTATTGTTCCATCTTCTGAGTCTAAATATGTTAATTTTGCTTTAAATCATAGAGGTCAACTTCAAGGTTGGGCTGAAAGTGGAAGTCCATTATTTTCGATTTCAAGAATCGTAGATTATTCTCATAACAATTGTTTTAAGAAAGCTGGTATGCCATTTAGTTCATATGTAGTATTTGCAATCAAAACTAATGGACAAATTGTTAAAATCAAAGGAAATGGTTCGAATACTTGGAATAAAACAACTACTGAAAGTTATTCAAGTATTAAAGAGTTTAAAAAGAAAAATAATCTTACTAAATGTAACTAGTTTCTATCGAAATGTTATAATGCATGAAGCCGCTCTTTAGAGCGGCTTTTTTTATGCCAAATTCAAGCTCTAATCCACTTTAATCTTTCTTAACATTTACTTATTTACATTCGAAACTCTCCAAAGTAAAAAATCAATAATTAACATTTTCAAGGAGAAAAAATTGAAAAACATTATTTTACTTTTACTCGTATCTACAGCTTCATTTGCTGCTGATATTATTGCTCAGAGAGATCTATCTAATTGTGGAGGTTCAGTAGAACTTACGACTTCATGTAATGGAGAAAATAGAAACTACCATTTAAATATAGATACTCAAAAATGTTCTAATTTAAATCTACAGACTATTAACCATTTTAACCTTGGCAGTAAAATTAAGCTAGGCAATGCACTAGAAGGTTATAAGACTAATATTACTCTTTCAAAGTCTGCAAAGAATGAATTCTTACAAAGTGGATTGAATGTATATTTACACTCTAATTCTAAGAAAACTCAAAATGGAGTTGTTTTTGAAGCAGATCTTGGACTTGGTGCAAAATGTAAGACAAAAAACTATGAGATCATAAGTACAGAACATCTTCATGATTGTGATGGTCAAGTTGAACTAAGAACAACATGTCATAATTATAGAAAAAGTTACCACGTGAATGTTGAAAGTATGAATTGCTCTAAAGTTCAAATTCAATCTATGAATAAGTTTTATAACTATTCAGACACAATGAAATTAGACACTTCTAAGAAGCCATACACTGGAAGTTTTACTCTTAGTGACAACGCTAGAATAGGACTAAGTGTTTGGGGATTGAATATCTTTACTCACTCTAGCTCAAAGAAAACTAAAGACGGTTCAATCTTTAGAAGCCACCTTTATGATGGATCTTTTTGCTACTAAATTTTAATCTCGCTAAGGCCTGATAATTCACTTATCAGGCCTTTTTTTTTCCTATTTATTTTACATACTCACCAACTTCCACATTGACATAAATTACTCTTTCAAAGTAGAAATACTGGAAATTAGATAATTAATTACACAAAGGAAAAAACATGAAATTTAACACAGTGATAGCAATTTTTGCTTTCATAACATCAACACTATCAATGGCTCAGATCTCTACTGAATGTAGCGAGAGTTCACCTTCAATCGATATTTCTAAAAGCGGAGTAAAGATAGGGACTTCTAGCACTATGAAATTTTCGAGGGGAAATGCAGTTTCTTACCTTCACCCTTATTCTCAAACGATAAAGAAATATCGCTCTTATACAACAACTATTCCTGCTGTATATAAATACGTTACAACTGTAGAACTAGTAAACTGTGATGGGTCTTGCTCTAATTGGAATAAGTTTTATCGATTAGATGATAAAGATCTTAAAATTAATGCCTTAGCTAAAACAGTTAAAGGTATTGGCCAAGCTCGGGCTAAAGTGATTCTTAAAAGCAATGTTTTTAAAACTGGTACAAATAAGCCTAAGTCTTGGAAAGCATTTATGAATGTGATGAAAGATGTTGAATCAAGGTACCCAGAAATTAAGGGCCTTGTTAATGACGTTCAATCATATGAAAAAGATAATAAATTATCTCTTGGTTATGCCAAAGAAAAATCTGTTAGAAAAAAAGTCCTAGTTAGTGCTGCAAGAACGGAGACTAAGAAAACTTTAATATATAGTAATACTGAGACTGATTATTTTAGAGTAAGTCTTTCTGCTGATTTATTACCTCTAAAAGGTGAAACTGAGTCTATTCAAGTAATCATGAATGAATGTAGAGGTCAGGGTTACCAAATAAATAGTCCAGATAAGCTTTATACTGCTTCTGCTCAAGGAACATTTAGTAATGCAACTATAAAGTTAAGAAGAAATAGAGTTAATCCAGGTAATATCTTCTCTTTTAATTCTTCGCTTGTTGGAGCTGCTGGAAGCTTAAAGA
>CALIJZ010000055.1 GCA_938017795.1 uncultured Bacteriovoracaceae bacterium | reverse complement strand
ATACAATATCTCTCTTTCTCAAAGAAGAGCTGATGCTGTTAAGAATTACCTAGTTACTAACTACGGTGTTGATACTTCAAGATTATCTGCTGTTGGATACGGACCAGACAGACCAGTTGCTGATAATGCAACTTCTGCTGGAAGAAGAGAAAACAGAAGAGTTGTTGCTTCTTTTAGATCAAAATAATTCTTTAATTAGAATTTTCAAATAAGAGGGCCCAACTTTTGTTGGGCCTTTTTTATTTAAAAATTTTGAGAAATATAAGATTAATTAGAAAGTTTAATGACAAATGAAAGTCCGCAAAGAGAATTGCCATTTTTTAGTTCATTAAATTCATTAAACTCTTTCATAGATTGATCAGGATTGTTTCCATAATAATAAATAGGCCCTGCCAGAGATTTACTAGAAACTCGATCATCAGAAGCTTTAATCCAACCTCTTTCATCGTTATTGTTCAGCCATAATTGTTCAGATCGATAAATATTTTTTTCTTTTGTTAAAATCTTGGCTAAATTAACAATACCAATGGGGTGAAGGAATATATTTTTTTTTAACTTTAATGTAGTTGCGTTTTTAATATCATTAATTAGATTCGTAACTTTTTCTTCAATTTGATAAGTGAATTTATATTCTCGCTTTTCCTTTTCTCGTTGTCTTTTTTTTATTTTACTTAGAGAGAGCTTATTACTTAGTTGCCTTTCCAATTCTATTTTCTCTTTCATAGAAAATCTTTCAAGCACCTTATTGTCTATATGAATATTGAGTAATTCATTTGATATATTGAGAGTTGAATAATCTCTTAATTCTGTTAAACATGTACCTTGGACCCAGTTAACTTCAATTTCTTGAGTGAAGCAATTTTGAAATATAAAGATCAAAGTTATGAAAATTAAAGAAGTTTGCTTCATTCTTAGATTTTATAATAATTATTAAAAACATATTGATTTGATAGATTTTATTCACATCTGTTTAAAAGTTAGACATATTGGCGGTTCTAAATAGTCAGGTACTATGGAAAGAGTCTCTATGCATATTTTTTAATGAATTTATAGGATAATGAGATAATGAAATTTTTGATAATTATTTTACTTGCCTTGAGTAAGCTCTCTTGGTCTTCTCCTCCGTGTCCTATTTATCTAAGTGAAAATATTAAGCACCTTAAATCTATTTCCAAGAAACAATCAGTCCCTTGGATGGTAAGATCTACTGCTTTAAATGCCACTCCAGTATCCAAGCAAGAAGTACTAGTGGATCAAGTCTTTAGATTAAGTTCTGGATTAAAGTCAAAGAAATATAAGGATTATACAGTTGAGCTAACGTATAAGTATGTAAATTTACGTGGAGCAAGAAATGAAGCTGTCTTAAAAGAGTTTAAATTTCATAATCGATTAGGGCATGAATTAGACATTTCTCTATTAAAAGAGATTCAAAAAAATATTGCAGATTTAAGTGATGAGAGCCTAAATCTAGATGAAATAGAATTGAAAAATCTAGAAAGGAAAATTGAGCAAAATAAAAATGTTTTTTATCACTTTAGAGATATAGGAGTTAGAGATGAATCTCTAACAGTTGAAATTAAAAAGACGATAGATGAAGTAGAGAGCCTCTACGCATCTTTAAAAGAAATCTCCAATTATGATGACTTTTCAAAGAATATGGAAGTATATGAGATTCATTTTGGTGAAGAAAAAATATCAGTTGTCTCGAAGGTTAACAAGAGCAGTATTATCGAGTATCAAGAATTTATGAAAGCATTTTTATATGAATCTAAATATAAAGTTGAATATAGAACTAAAAAAACCTTATCAAAATTTTCGAAAATGGAAGTTAGTCCAAAAAGAGAGCAGTCGGAGCTTGCGAAAATAAAAACAGATAAAGATTACGAAAAATATAAAAAGGAATTGACGATAAGTAATATGATTTCAAGTAATATTGACGGAATCTTGCATCTTGTAAATTATCGTAAAGGTCTTATTATTCTAGGTCTGAGTTTCTACGCTGGTAATAAGTTTATTCATTTCGTAAAAGGCAGTGATGAAGAAAACGATGATAAGGGGATGGAAGAAGAAGATATTATTGACGTAGTCTCAAAGCACTTTACTAATATGTTAAATGGCCCTGAAGCAACTAAGTTATCAGAGGAAGATTATAATAAATTATTAGATGATCTAACTCTTAGGTTAGAGCGAAAAGGTGAGGCTCCTTTGGATTATATCATTAGACAAGACTCAATCTCAAAGAAAGTTATTGTGGAACCTACTAGTAAGCTTGATAAATAAATATTAATATTTTTATCATGAACTCAATTATAAATATTATCCTTACTTTTTTCCTTTTTATAGGATTTGAAAAAATTTGGTTTTTCTTTGCAGGAAGCTTTTTTAAAAATCAAATAGGACCCATGATGAATATGAATGGTGATGAGATTGATGTAAGGATTCCTGCAGCTATTCTTGTTTATCTTCTAATGAGTATTGGTCTCTATTACTTTGTTTTCGTTATTAAAACTCCTATCTCACTTTTTGAATCATTCTATCGTGGAGCTTTCTTAGGTTTTACAGTTTTTGGGGTTTATGACCTAACTAATAGGGCCATTTTAAAAGTCTATCCTTGGGAGATGGTTATGCTTGATATGATGTGGGGGACTATAATGTTTTCTCTAATTTCAAGTATTTTATTTTATATACATTCTTTCAAAATATATTAATAAGTTTAAACCTTCTTGAAATTTTGCTCTTTGAAACAAATACACATTTTATAGAAGCAATAGGTTGCCGCTGCAGCTAAAAGATGTTTAATGGTATGTCCACTTAGTAGAAAGTGATCAAAGATTTCAACATCGTATTTTTCTACGACTTTTGCTAAGAAATAAAAGGCAAAAGCTCCAAGTAGGTATTTTCTAACTATTTTTAAGTCTTTCTCAATAAATGCAAAGATTGGAACTAATAAAATAGGGGTAAGTTGAACAAAGAAGTATACTCGAAGATCATCCATATAGACCCAGTACCAAATACTAAAAAAGCCAAGAGCTAAACAGAGAGTTAGAACAATAATTTCTTTTTTCTTATCCATCTTATAGCTAAATAGGGCACTCGTGATTGCCATGAAACCGATTGTCATAGGTAGTCTATCCCATACTAAAGTCCAATTCTTAGGCATCAAGTGATAATAACTAGATCCTGGAGCTACTAGAAAGACTCCAATAAAAACCATAAGCCAGCAATAAGATGATGGAATAGAGTTGAAGTTTTTCAATACATAAGAAATCCCTAATGAGCCGATAATCAGAAAGGGTATATTTGAAGCTACATCCCAAAAATTAGTAATTCCTAAAATGGTTCTATCATCAGCAAATCTATGATAATCGAAATTTTGTGTGATGGGATCCATGAGAGACAAGCCAATAATTTCAATTACAAGGATCAGTAAGTATATCCAATTTTTCATGTTTTCATTATAAAGCAATACCCTCAAAAGACTATTTTTTAGACACATAATGTAAATATTGGATGAGAAGGCCTATTAAAGTTAAAAGTCTCATAAAATCAATGAATTAGGAGTTTTATGAAAATTTTATTAATTGGTCTTATTTTATCTTTATCTAGTTTTAGTAAAAACCTTGAAAAGGATTTGAATCTTACTGGGGAAATGGTTGCATTTAATGGTGATTATTATAGTGCTGAAGAATTTAAAGAAATAGAAGATTTCAAAGCCCTAGTTATTGAAACTAATCGTTGGCGAACAGCTGCAATAGAGTTTTTAAGCGAATTAGCTGCTAATCCAGAGAAAGCTATTTCAAGTGATGAGTTAAGTCGTATTCACAATGATGGAACGCTTGCTTATAAAAAACTGAGAGCAAGATATTATAATTCTTATATAAATCCGGCAAAGTATATGTCAGAGGTGAAAAGTAAGAATGTACATTTTTTTGAAGATAGATTGTCGGGAAAATATAAACGTAACGATTGGTTTACTGAGTCTTTTAAAGATGGAGAGTTTATAATTAGATATTTGCTTAGAGATAGATCAGAGCAGTTAAATTTTGATATGTGTGATGAGGATGGAAGAGATTTAAGTCTTAAGTTTAAGTTAGGTCTTGCTTCAGCTTTTATTTTATATGATAACTACACACTAGTAATTTCTCAGTTTAGTCACTTAAAAAAACTATCTAGGATTATCAATAAAGATAATTCAAAGATCGAAAATTTCTTAAAAGAAGTTGAAGATCAATACTCTGATTTTGGGAATTACAAGTCTATGGTTAGAACAGTAGAAACTTATGATAAAATGATCGCCAAGATGAATACAATGAGTATACCAGTCTCTAGCTTTGAAAAATTTGTAGATGCAACTATTCAAAGTAGTTATCTATATTCGAAAAGAAATGAAATAAATAGTAAAACTTTTTGGGAAGCAAAGAAAGCTCAAATATGGAAATCGATTAAAGATCGATTAAATTACAAAACATCAAAAGTAACTAGTAAATTATCTAAAGCATTTGGAAACTCAGTCGGACTTGTAGCGACTAGAAAAGGAAAAATGATTGATATGGATAGTAATAGATTTTCATCTCTAGTGAAAAATATAAAATCACAGTTAAGACCTATGGATATATTATTAGAGAAAACTCCTTTTCGATTAACAGATAAATTTATTCCAGGTCATTGGGGGCATGTTGCAGTGTGGATTGGAACTGAAACTGAGTTGAAATCTATGATTGATAGTGAAGGTAATAGCCTATGGTCTAGCTTAAATCCTGAATTTCAAAAAGATATTCTAAATGGTAAAAATATTATTGAAGCTTTAAGACCAGGAGTTCAGGTGAATTCTTTAGAGCATTTTTTAAACGTAGATGACTTGGCAGTTGTAAGACCAAATTTCATGCCAAAACTTGGCTCTCAAGCTTATATAGAAAAATTAAAGTATTATCTCGTTCGAGCAAATGAACAATACGGTAAAGACTATGACTTCAACTTTGATGTTGAAACAGATAAAACGATTGTCTGTTCTGAGATTGCTTATGTTATCTTCACGGATAAGGAATTAATTTGGCCTTTAGATAAAGCAGTTGGAAGATATACTATAAGTCCTGACCACGTTGCAGAAAAAGCTGTTAGTTCTGTTAGTTCTAAGACAAATTTTTCTTTTACTCCAGTTGTCTTATATCATGATGGTAAAAAGGTTGAATCAAGTAAGATTCAGAGAGTATTTGAAAGATTACTAGAAGAAGATTACGATAACCTTTAGTAAATTGGATTTATTTGCCCTTGTAATCTTAACAAGAAATATTGAGATGGATCATTTAAAATTAAGCCATGAAATTTTTAATGATCCTATTGCTTAGTAGTCTATGTTTTTCTCAAAATATTTTTAAAATTGAACCATATGTTATTTTTTCAAAAAATAATATTAGCTATTTAGCTTTTGAACTAAATGCACCCTCATTAGTACGAGTAAAGTTAAGTAGTAAAGTCCGTCAAAGTATCATTAATTTAAAAAACAGATTTGAAGAAAAGAAATTTTATAAACTAAAAGTGGGTAAATTAAAATGTGATAGAATTTATGATTTTGAAGTTAAAGTTGAGGATAGTAAATATCATAAAATGGAAGTGATTTCTCACCCTTGTGATGAAGCTCAGTCTTTAAAATTTTTATTTATTACTGATACACAATCGATCAAGTCTAATCCTCGACTTGGCTATAGTAGACATAGAAATATAGCAAAAGCTGTAATGGATAAGTTAGAAGATCAGGATGTGAATTTTGCTGTGCATGCTGGAGATGTAGTTTCTAAGGGGGGGAACTCGGAGCATTGGCTTAAGTTTTTTGACTTGGCCAGAATGTATTTAGAAAAACTGCCAATGATTGCAGCTCTTGGTAATCATGATTATCATGGTGAATTAGAAGAGGGGAATCCACAAAATTTCAATAAATATCTTAGAGCTAAGCCTGATTCCTTACTCGGAAATGTATATCTAAGCTTTCCTCAAGTAGATCTGCTTGTTCATAATACCAATTATGAACACTTAAGTGAAAAGGAAATTCAGGAGCAATTTAAGTGGATAGAGCGAAAGTGTTTAAAAGCGAAACTAGTGAGTAAAAAAGTTATTCTTGTCTCTCACCACCCTGCATTCTCTTCAACCTTTGGGCATATTACTAAAGATACGAAGTATATTAGAAAAAAACTTTTACCTATTATCGAAAAATCTGGAAATATTCCACTAGTTCTGAGTGGACATGTACATACGTATGAGCGTAGTGAAAAAGACGGAATTGTTTATCTAAATGGAGGCTCATCTGGTGGAATCATGAATCCATCGAGATATAAGAATAAATATTCAAAGTTCCTAGTTCGTTTTAAACCGACATATAGTTTGATTGAAGTTAATGATAAATTTATTAATATTGAAACATTTGATAAAAAAAATGAATTAGTTGAAGAGCATAAAATAAATTTTTAAATATTTATTTTATGCTCTCGTGTGATTTATATATTGTAAGAAATTCTTAAACCTGCAAAAGCACCACTTAAGTCAATGTCAGCAGGATTTGTTAGCTCCTTTAACATACTTCTTTTTAACTTATCAATCTTTCCATAGTGATACCCACCCTCTAGTCCGATTGCTATTACAGAATTTAAATAATAGTTAAAGGATATTGAACCATTGGCACTGAATCCATAACCGTTAAATTTTCTTTGATGAGTAGTAGATGTATTATCATTACTAGTATTAATCTTATAATACGCTCCAATTACACCCGCTCCAATTGTTGGTAAGAGAGACCATCTTTTTCCTAGTCTAATATTATGTGCAATTTGTAAGTGCATAAAACCTGAATTTAAGCGAACTTCTTCGAAGACATCATTAGAAATTTCTTCATTATGTCTAAGTTTAATTGCTCCAAGTCCAAAGCCATACCTAAAGTTTCCATTACATTTCCAAAGCAGAGAAAAATTGGCATATTGGGCCTTGTCAGCCTCATCACTGGCTCCATGTTTAGGATCTAGAAATGAATAGAGGTTTTTTTGATCAGTCCATTGAGTAGCTCCTGTCATACTGAAGGACATTCTAGTAAAAAATCCTTCACTAATAATTGAATCAAATGGCTTAGCTTGAAGTTTTGCCATCAATCTTTGGTGTTGTTCGGGGGAGAGCTGATCGACTTGTTCTTCCAAAGTTAAACTAAAGGTTAGGTTAGATATAGATAATAAAAAAATAAGCAATTTCATTGTAACTCCTTGATTGGCTAGATTTATAAAGATTAATGATACATTTCACAAACATTCGATGTCATTAAATAGGATAGATTGATTCTGAGAAGGAAATTATGAGAGATGAGTATTGGAGTATCTATCTATATATTAGGCACTCTTTGAAAAATCTACATTCAAGACATTTAGCCATTTTAAAGTTGCTAGAATTAAAGAATATGAAAAATTTTATAGTATTTCTTTTCTCCTTAACATTATTCAGCGCTGAGACTGATCACTATACCTATAGAGATAAGCCTTTAGAGGAGGCTTCAGAAGTTATAAATAGTTATGCAAATTCCTATCTTCTTAAGTCTGTCGGAACTTTAAATTCATTAGGAACTTGTGATGATTCTAAAGAATCAGAGATGACTCTTTATAAAGAATTAAGAAAATACTTTGCTAATCATAGCTCAGGCATTTTAACCAAAAATATTTTGCATGATAATATTATTGATTTAAGAATGATTAATTTAAATGATTCAGTATATGCTAATTGGGGATATTTTAATGGTAGAATTCTTGGGAAAAAAGGTGCTGAATTAAGTCCTTTAGCATTAGCTCCAATGATGAATATTAATGGGAAAATATTAGGTACAGATAAGCTCGAACATTTATTTGGTATGGGTTTTCATTATTTTAAATGGCATTATATCAAAGGAAGGTCTCTACGAACTACTCTAAAGCGTGGAGTATTAATGGAGAAAACATCTTTGGGTGGAAATATAATAGCAACAGGTGTTTTTTCATACGCTGATTTAGCAGCTAACTTTAATGGCATGAGATTTTGGAATCATATTCTTCAAAAAAGAGAAGATGTGTTAGGATTAAACTTAGGTCCTTTTGTTAAATGTGAAAACTCAAAGTGGAAAATACAAAAGGAGAAAAGAATTGATTTTTCGAAATATCTTGATGATTCTACTGATGAAAGTCTAAATTGCTCTAAATTTGCAAGTAAGAATGGACTTAAGAAATTTAAAGAAGGTATGATTAGGTTGTCTATCGACAATAAGTGTCCAATGAATAATAAGAAGCTATCTGAAGTAATCCAAAAATATAGTATTCCATTATGTAATGATGATAAATGTAAGGAAGATTTATCAAAATGGATCATCAATAAAAATGGAAATCAGACTGTTAAGTATTTTAGTGAAATCAAAGGAAATATCTAGTTCTGAGTACTTATGAGTGTTGTTCTAATAGTTAACACTCGTTGTCTGTCAACTAGTCTTCTCAATATAATCTTTTCATATTTTAATAGTTTAATTCTTTAAAGGAGAAAACTATGAAAAAGATTATTTATCTCTCATTAATTATTTTTGGTATGCTTAGCTTTTCATCGGACGATGAAGTTACTTACCGTCTTACAATAAAGGGAAATTTTAAGAAAAGTGTACAAGGTAAAAAATACTTTCCAAGTAACCCGCACTTTTCACCGATTGTTGCTGTCACTCATAATAAAGCCTATCAATTATTTCCTCTAGGAAGTAAGTCTACTAAGGGCGTTAAGGATGTTGCCGAAACAGGTAATCCAGCAGAGTTGTTATTTGAAATCCAAAAAGCCCAGAGTAAAAAAATAATTTTAAATTATAATACTACTACTGCGTTTGATGGAGATGAAGAGGTTAGTCTTTTGGTTAAAGTAAATAAGAAGAACCCTTATATTTCTTTGATTTCAATGATTGCTCCTAGTCCTGACTGGGTCGTAGGGATTAATAAATTAAGGGTTTTAAAGCAAGGTAAATCTATGCGTAAGAAAAAGATATTATTATACGCAATTGATGCTGGAACAGATAGTGGTAGAGTATATTCTTCTTCAGATTCGCCTACCCATCCTCAAAGGAGAATAGGTATTCTAAATAAAGTCGGTAGCCAATCAATTAAGGATATTCCATTTGCATTCTTAACTATCGAGAGAATATAACTTATATAGAAGGCTCATTAATTCACCAAGGGTTTTTGAGCTTTCTAAAGTAAATTAGAACTTGTCTTAACCAATTTATTAAAAAGTCTTTTATTAATAGAGTCAATTTGAGCACTAATATAGACCGGCTGAGAAGTTTTCTTCCAACCTTGCACATTAATTTGTTTGATTTTTTCATCGTCTTTACTAATTATAGTAGTTGGAAGAAATGTTAAAGATCTATGAGAGTGGATTAGCTCCATAGCAAGCTCAGCTGAAGAAACTCCGATAGATTTCTTTCTACTTCTAAGATTGACTGGACAACTATCAATTCCTTCTCGAAGGCCTTCTGGAGACCAGTGGAGGGGATAAATATAGTTTTCGTTTATTGCTTCTGCTTGAGTTAAGGTATCTTTGGTAAAGAAATTTTTTGAGCCATACAATTTAGATCTGATAGTACCAACTTGCTCCGTGTACCAGGTATCAGGCCAGTCTAACTTTTCGGCATGAAAAGCAATCTTTATAATGCCTCTTAATCCACTCAGAATTAATCTATCATTTGGCAGTGAGACAAGTTTACTTTTATGAATAGTATCCGATGAATGTAATTGGTTCAGAGTTGGTAGAACAAGTGTTTTTAATAAAAATGTTGGTGCACCAATAGCAGCAATACTAATTTCATTTTCATTACTTGATTCAGAATCAATATTTATATCTAAAAGATTTAACACTTCTTCAACATTTTGGCGTAATTTAAGTCCTTGTGGTGTCAAAATGAGACCACGGTGTGATCTTTCAAATAAAGTTTTTCCTATTCTTTGCTCTAATCTTTTTAACGTCCTGGATAATTGAGCTGGTTGCATTTTTTTACTACGTGCGACTTCTCTAAGGCTACCTAGCTTAGCTACTTCTAAAAAAAGTTCTAATTCACCTATACTGATCTTACTTACATCCATAGTTATGGATAGTAAGTGTCTACAAAGAAGTCAACATCTATTGACTGTTTTGGGGCCCTGCAAAGTGAATAAAATAAACAATGATCATTTTGAGAAAACTAAGTCTTTTGATTCTTAGAAAATCAAAGGAACTGTAAGGAGGAGAAAGTATTCCAAACTGGAATACACTTTATGGTTTCAAGATCATAACAGAGAATAAGAAGAACAGCTAAACTTTGATTAATAGATTGGCTCAACAATCTTAATAAAAAAGGTGAAATCATGAATTCTTTAGAATTAAAGAAAAAACAAACAGATTTAAGCTTTAGTCATAATGCTTTATCACACTTATCTATTGCAGATAAAATTTTGTTTGAAAAATTTGGCAAAGCAGACTTAGTTGATCTGCCATTTAAATGCATACATCATGCATTTGAACATCATGCCTACTTAAGACCTGAACAGATTGCTCTTAAATACAAGGAAAGATCAATAACTTATGGAGAACTTAATAAAGAGGCAAACTTCTTAGCTGCAAATTTGATAAGGAGAGGTGTTAACAAAAATCAAAATGTTGGACTATTTCTTAATAGATCAATTGAGATGGTCATTGGAATCTTAGCAATTTTAAAAACAGGAGCTACTTATGTACCTCAAGATATTAGAATTACTCCATTATCTCAACTTAATCATATTATTGATGTTGCAAATATTGATTTGGTGCTATCAACATCTTCAAATAAGAAAATTGCCGAAAAACTATGGGTTGATGATGTTCTTTTCATTGATAGTCTAGATAAGGTTAAGACTAATTTACTCTATCTCCCAAGTTCAACTTTAAATCAAGGTGAAGATCATAACTGTTTTATCCTTTTTACTTCTGGAACAACTGGAGTTCCTAATGGGGTTCAAGTAACACATAAGAATGTTTGTAATATTATCCATACTAATCCTGGTAATCTTAATATTTCCCCTGGAGTTAAAGTTGCTCAAATTTTAAATATTGCTTTTGATATGGCCATATGGGAGATCTTTGCGTGTCTTTCATTTGGAGGCACACTCTATATCAGAGGAAAAAACATTCAAGAAACAGTAAGTAAAGTTGATGTTGTGATTGCAACTCCATCAATTTTGTCCTCTCTAGAGATAAATAAATGTAAAAATATATTGGTTGCTGCTGTGGCCGGAGAGCCATGTCCAAGGAACTTGGCAGACTCATGGAGTGAGTTCTGCAGTTTCTATAATAGTTGTGGTCCAACTGAGACAACTATAGTTAATACTATGCAAAGGCATAATATCGAAAATGAACTCTTAACTATTGGTGCCCCCACGCCAAACAATACAGTATATATCCTAAATGAAGATATGTCTGCTTGTAAGATTGGGGAAGTTGGTGAGATGTGGGCAGGCGGTCTATGTGTTAGTAAAGGATATCTCGAAAACGATGACTTAAATAATAAACGTTATAAAAGAGATCCATTTCTTAATGATGGGTCCATGATGTTTAGAACGAGAGACCTGGGAAGGTGGACTTTATTAGGAGAGTTAGAGCACCTAGGAAGAACTGATGATCAGGTTAAGATTAAGGGATTTCGAGTAGAACTTGATTCTATTAGCAATACTTTAGAAGCATTACCTGGGTGTCTAAGAGCATGCACATTAATGTTTGATAAAGATAGATTGATTACATTTGTCGCTTCAAGAGTTTTAAATGAACAGATATGCAAAGATGAATTAGAAAAGAAGTTAGCTTACTATTATATCCCTGAAAAAATTGTAATTATGGATTCATTACCTAAAACGAGCAGAGGTAAAATTGATAAGAAGAGATTATTGGAACTAGCTGGTTCATTTATAAATGACATGGATGAAGTCTATGTATAACCCTGCTAGATCATTAATAGAAAATTTAGATTTTAGAGCACCGAATTTCCTTGTTCGAGAACAAAATAAAACATTAAGAGTAATAGATGCACATAAGATAAGTCTTCCAAATCAAAAGAGTATTTTGTACAGGATGTGGAAGCATCCTAAATTAATGCATTATAATAGACTTATATTTATATGCTTAATTATTAATCTCTTCATATTTACAAAGTATAAATCTGTTTTATTAAATTATGATCTCACTACTTCGATTGATTTAATCTCTAGGTTAGTCTTGGGAAACTTCCTAATTGCTCTTCTTATTAGAAATCAACATGTCATAAATTTATTATTTTATTTTGCAACTAGTTTCTCTACCCATTGGCCTCTTGGAATTAGGTGGTCTTTAGGAAAAATATATCACTTTGGAGGAGTACATGTCGGATGTGCTATTGCGGGAACTTTTTGGACAGGGTATTTAATTTTTCTTAAATTTAGTACTGTTCCATTAGGAAGTTTAATTTTGACTATTTTGACTTTTATTTTAATGGTTTCAATGGCTATCATTGCTTTACCTAAAAATAGAGCTCAATATCATGACCGATTTGAGAAAACTGCAAGATTTGGTGGCTGGTTGTTATTAGTTCTATTTTGGGCTGAATATTTATTATACTTAGAGTATGAAGTTGGATTTATGTCAATAGGTTTAGTTGCCTTAACTTTGAATGCTATCCATCCTTGGTTGTATTTAAAAAAGGTTCGAGTCAAAACTTTTAGTCCATCTAATCATGCAGTGATTGCAGAGTTTGACCAAGGTGGCAATTTACTTGGATCTTCAACGACTCTAAGTCAGCAACCACTATTAGAATGGCATTCATTTGCTAATATTCCATGGCCTTCAAAAAATGGATTTCGATTGATTATATCTAGGGCCGGAGATTGGACTGGAAACTTTATAGACTCTTGTCCTAAAGAAGTTTGGGTGAAAGGAATTCCAACTGCAGGAGTAGGCAATGTAGAGAAGTTGTTTAAAAAAGTATTATATGTCGCTACCGGCAGTGGAATTGGTCCTTGCTTGCCACATCTAATTGCTGACGAAGTTGATTCTAATCTTGTCTGGTCAACTAGGACACCTGAAATTACTTATGGACAAGAGTTAGTAGATGAAATTCTAGCCAGTAGGCCTAATAGCATTATTTGGGACACCGTTGAAAAAGGAAAACCAAATATGTTGGAATTAACTTATAAAGCCTTTATTGAATCTGGGGCTGAAGCAGTTATTTGTATTTCGAATAAAAAGTTAACTTGGGAAGTCGTTTATGGTTTAGAGTCACGAGGAATTCCTGCTTTTGGAGCTATTTGGGACTCATAATATAATGGAGAATAAAAATGAATTATGAATTCTTGAAAATTGAAATTAATGAAGATGTAATGCTACTAGGGATTAATAGAGCTGATAAGATGAATGCATTATCTTCAAAGGTGTTGAAGGAATTAGAATCAGTATTTATAGATCTTCGAGATTTATATTACAAAAACCTAAGAGGAGTGATTCTTTATGGTTTAGGAGAAAAGGCATTTGTAGCAGGGGCAGATATTAAGGAAATGTCATTAATGAACAAAGAGGAAGCGATTGAATTTTCAAGATTAGGTCAAGCCGTTATGGGGCTTATTGAAAGTTCACCTTATCCAATTATTGCTGGAGTTCATGGGTTTGCTCTTGGAGGAGGATGTGAATTAGCAATGGCATGCGATTTTATTTATGCGACAGAGAGTTCTATGTTTGGTCAAACTGAAGTAAGTTTAGGCTTAATACCATCCTTTGGAGGTTGTATTCGTTTACTAAAGTATGTTGGAAGGCCACTTGCTAAAGAAATGATTTATACGGGTAGAAAGATTCAAGCCGGTCAAGCTTGGCAGATGGGATTAGTAAATGAGGTTTATAACTCAAAAAAGAGTATGATGGACGCAGCCAAGAAAACCTTGAATGAAATTAAGAATCAATCACCTGAGGCAGTCAGTGCTTGTAAAAAAGTTATCAACAATGCCGATGATTCTTTATCTTTAGATGCATTTGATTATGAAGCAAAAACTTTCGGGGAAATGTTTTTATTACCAAATGGTCAAGAAGGAGTTATGGCATTTCTCGAAAAGAGAGCTCCCCAATTTTCAAATCATTAATTGAATTTTGTTAGTCTAAACTATTATAATGAATTTTTAAGGAACTCTAAGGCTCCTTTATAGAAAAACTCATTCTGCTGTTTTTGATTTAAGTCTGAATGAGTAAGCGTTGCAAGAAGGTTTTTATAGTTTTCTAACCCAGAATCGGTTTTTATAGGTGCTCCATAATCACTACCAAATCCGTAGTTACTATTGATTCCGATTTCATTAAAATATGTGATCATCTTTATAAACTGATCTGTTGATGAAACAAATCGATCAGTTGGAGAAAGACCAATAAAACCATTAAGAGAAACAATTTTTTCTATATGCTGTCTTGAAATTGCCCTATTAGTATTATTAATATCCTTTATGCTTGTATGAGTCATGCAAATTGAATGGTGATTAAAATTAAAGGTAGCATCAATGGCATTTGTGGACATATGACTTAAATCTATCCAGAGTCTCAACTTTTTACAATGTTCAAAAAATTGTTCAGCTTGCTTTACCTGAAGTCCCTTATCGTTCGAGGAATTGGTAGGTACATATGGATAGTTACAAGAATGACCTAACCAGTTATCTATAAAGTGAATAGGTATAACTCCTCGAATCCCTAACTCATATAGTTGCTCAAGCGTCGATTGAATTTTATCCTCTTTAATCCATCGACATGATTCTAATTGTAAAACTAAACCTACATCAAAGTCTGAATCTAAATCACTCTTAGATGTTAAGATCTTAATTCTACCATCGGTAGCTTGTATTTGCTTAGAAAGCTTTTTAAGTTGGTGCTTTACTCCCGAGATTCCTTGGTGAATTCCTAGGACGTTATAAATGACTGGAGATAAAATTATTTTTTTTTGGTGCTTTTTAGATATTTCAACATAACTTTGAAGAGAGAGGTTTTGTTTGCAAAAAATCTTCAATAAAGTCGGTAGGGGATTAGGTAATAAATTTATATGTGTATGAAGATCAATTATGAGCATTATTTATTAGTATATTTATTATTATCCATAACTTCATGACGATATAGGATTCTATCATCACCAAAACTAGAGAGAATAAACTTAGAATCTGTAATAATTCGAGCAATCGGTTTAGATTTCTGTAAAAAGGTTGGAATCATTTCGATCGTATAGTCAGAATAATTAAAACTTTTCTCATCTAGTTCAAGAGCATAGATGTCATAAAGAGTTGTCCCTTTAGGAATAGTTTCAAGATTTTTTCTAAAATCGTGACTTTTAGTGCTAAATTGTACTTTTGAATTAGGCACAAAAAAGATTTGCTTTGGTGAGATAATTGGACTTTCTTTAGCACCTTCTGGACTATATTTAGCCATATCAAAGGTATTGAGTTGTTCTGGATAATTTGTAACTCTACTAAAGATTTTATTAACAATCTTCATTCCAAACTCATCTCCAGTTGGGACAATATTAGATAGTGGGTTTTGAAAAAAATTATAGTTTTTTCCTTGTCCACCTAAAGTATAAAGTGCCGAGATATTTGCACTATGAATTTCGTTTCTTAAAACTTTAAGAGCTAGTCCAGGAGCAACGGCTTTACTTTTTTTCTTCGGGCTATAAGTTAAAGAAAGTCGCAGCAAAGCACAGTCTGCTCCTTGGAATATCCCAGTATAAGGAGATTTTTCAAATTCAGTCGGAACAACTATTTTAACCTTTGCAGTTGCTCCACGAGCATGCAAATATTTGATCCAATTTTCAGGTGCTATATCACTGAATTTTCCTGTTTTTTCAGTCATCTTCTGCCAGGCCATACTGAATAATTGACGTGCTCCTAAATTTTTAAGTGCTGGATAAGTAGTATATTGAGTACTTTTAATATTTTTCCACAATATATCTTGCTTTTGACATCCACTTAAAGACCTATAGTTTTCAGGTAATTGAGCTTGAGCACTAAGTGTACTCAAGCCTATTAAAAGTTGAATTAAAAAGAGATATTTTTTTTTTATTATCATTTACTATTCATTCCAAGGAGCAAAGGCTGATCGAGTTCCTTCCATTTTTTCAGCTAATTCTGGCATATGTCTTGCGATAATTTGATGCATTGTACCTTCTTTATCAATCCACTCAAGACCAGCTGGCGAATAAACTTCTTTAGTATAGTCATTAGTATAAAACCTATCGGCCATTAACCTTCTTGAAGCCATAAGGATAAATATTTGAAATGGAGTTTCTCCAAATCCAAAGTTTTTTGGTCTTACTTCTTCAGCTAAACTACCCACTAGAAGATCGATTGCTTCTACATTATCACTTCCATCAGCATTAAATCCATAAACTGTTTGAAATTTTTTCAAAATATCTTTTCTAGTTGGAGTATCAGCTACACCTTTTGGAAAGAAGTCAGTATATTTTTTGATCTCTTTTAGATTAATTGCTCTTCTGAACTTATTATATCTTGGAACACCTCTTTCTCTATCTCTGAGAATATCTACGGCTCCAAGGTCCATTTTCCCATGACCTGGAATATCTAAGTTTTGCATAAATCTAGGGAAGTTATTTAGAACTAATTGACCAGGTAATTGAGTACCAAAAGAATAAAATAAATCAGAAAGTTTATATTGCTTCATTATCCCTATAGATTTCTCGTTTCTACTATCGTTAAATGATAAAGACTGGAAAGTTTCAACTCCAGTAATTTTCCCATCTTTTCTTCTCGTCTTTTTTAACTCAAGATTCTCTGGAAGAAGTGAATGAAGTCTATAAACAGAGGTAAACTCTTCAGTTAAACTATAAGGAACTCCATGATCGCTCGTTTTATCTCCTACAATTCCACCAACTAAGTAACCTGGGTCAATTCTTAAGCGATCAGTTTTATTTCTCAACTTGTACTTAAAGTTTTCCCAACCTGATCTAGGCTTAAAAGAAACCTCAGTACCTTTATTTTCTGGAGCTCTATATATTGCAAGGGTTTTAGGATTACCTAATCCGTACCAATTTGCATGCATTCCAATATCAAGCATTTTATTTGCTAGGATCGCCGGAGTCCATTCAACAGTATGAATTTTAGCCATGATTGCTGAATTTATCAGACGTGAAATTTGAAAAATATGCTCATCAAGTTGATGCTCGTTAAAGTATTTATAATCAGCACGTTTAGTAAACGGAATATCGAATCTTAATGTACCAATTGGGATGTATTTCTTACCCTTGAAATCAGCTGTCCAAACCCATTTTTGCTTTTTGGCATCCCAGAAAACATATTTTTCCATTAACATCGAAGCAATATGATTATGTTCTTTTACAAATAAATGATGAAGCATACTTAATCCAACCCACCAATTATCCATAAAGCCTGTTAATTCATAACCTTGATTTTGCCTATTATTTTTTGGGTTAAGCTTTGTGTTCCTAGGTAAATATTTTCCATCATCAAGTCTCATCTTACCAAAGTTAGTTTTCTTATAGTCAATATTTGTATGATCAGCAATACTGAAAGTTTTGACTCTTAAGCTATTTTGCTCTGCTTGGTTACTTCCATAAATTTGTGAACCGTCCCACCAGTGAGTAACTTTATTCAACGTAGTTTTTTGATACTCTCTTTTGTAATTCTTTTTTAAGGTAGGATCTTTTTGAGTTTTCTCTACTGTAAACCCATCAGCTAGTTTATAGGGAGCTGTTCCTGGTCTTCCTTTTTCTGGTGTCATATTTTTCCCATGAGTTATCCAATCGTGATTCATAAATTGAATCCAACTAGCTGCAAGCATATTTAAAAATGGGACTTTTTTATAACTGTCTTTTAGAGCTCCAGTTCTAGTAAAGAATGTTTTTGAAACTAACCTTGGAGAAGGAGTCATTAAGGTTTTATCAATCGTTTCTTGTGGTGTTATAAACTCTGGGGCTACGTTTCTACCGAATGCGACATTGGAGGCACCTACAACCGACATCCCTGGTTCAATATTTGTACATCTTCCATCTGCAGATCGATAGTTTGTATTTCTAGTCGAACAATCTACTGCTCTAGCTCCGTAGTTAATTTCACCTTCTTCGTAGGGATCAAATAAATTATTTTCTAAAAGTTTTGTTCTAATTTTACTAAGGACAAGTAAACCACCAGCATTAGTATTTTTATTTGACCAACTTGTCCAAGGGTCATCAGTTGAGCTTGGGTTTCTTTCCCCACTGGCTTGTTCATTTTGATGAGATGAACAGCTAAAGATGAATAAAAGTATTAATAGGTATTTACCCACATAAACCTCCTTGTTTATATTTATTGAGTTTTTCGCTAAGAGCGATTTTAGTTAATTAGATGATAAATAAGTGAATAAATCAAGCATGTGCAACTGCTACGCTCAGGTAAAGAGTCGTTAAACTTACTGGTTTTTAGTTAACATTCTATGTTGAGTTTTATAGGAGAAAATTAAGAATTTATTAGAAGGTGTAAGAATAAATTTAAAGACTTATAAAGTGCTTAATAAGTGTTCTTCCAATTGCAGCTTCAAGAACCTGTAGATTTGAAACATCAGTTGGATCAACTGAACCAATTAAGGAGTTAAGTATTAAAGAAGGTGGTGCCTTTTCTAGACTTTTATTAGTTATTTTATCTAGCAAGTAAGAAGATTTATAATCATTCTTAATGATGCTTAAAATTTCTTTACTCATAGACGATGTTAAACTTGTTTGAATAGATTGTAAGTTAGCTATCCTTTTAGAATGAGAGCTATTTTTAGCAAAGCTATTAAAGCTTAGTGCTGTGATAAATATCGCTATAGATAACAACCTGTTCAAAATTTACTCCTATGAGAAGAATTAGTTTCTTATATAGTAATTGCTTGGTAGATGAATCTCAATCAGAGTGTAAATTTGATGGAGTATTAGACTGAAGTCTAATGTGTGAATTGAAATTGTCTAGGTTTTAGACAGTTTTAGTGGACGTTGAGAATCAACGCCCATTTGAGTGTATTTATCTTAATTAGCATTTCCATACTCTTCAAAATACATTTGAGAGGTCTTAGCATTTGCTGGATCAACTAATACAAGCTCTACAGTATCCATTCCTAATCCTTGAGCATCAAATACATCAAAGAAAATACCAATCTTATCTTCAACTATATCTTTTCCTGCTAGAACTGTTTTATCTCGAGCTTGAAAAGTATACATCCCTCGAATATCTTCTCTTACATTAAAATTACCTTGGATTCTCTCTTTTCTTAATGTGGTAGCATCAAACTGGGCTATAGCTGTATTCTTAGGGGCATCGAAGCTTCCAAGTTTTAGGTTTATAATATCACCTTCCTTGTAGCCTGGGTTGTAATTTCCTTCTACATAATCTTTTTCCCATCTCGAGTTTAGCTTGCTTTTTGCAGCGAACCCAAATCTATTTGATCCTCTGAAGTTAGTTAGGGTCTTTTCCCCATCAATATTTAAAAATAGAATAGAGTTTTTCATTGGGTTACCTTTTATCAATTTACCTCTAATTCTAAGTTCTGCTTGTGGAACAATTCCAGCTGTTTGTATCTGACCATTTTTCACTCTCAATTTACTTAAACTATACGATTGCTTACCAGGGATTCTGTCAAACCTATAAAGCATCACTCTGTTTAAAAGGTCTTTTAAATAACCATTTTTTTTCTTGCTAAAGAATTTCTTTTTTCCAGGTCTTAAAAAGTTCCATATAAAGTTTTTTTCTTCAAAAGGGCTTAAATATTCAGCTAATAACCCATAGTAGGCATCTTGATTCGGAACTTTCTGAAGATATAGTCCTACCCCTCTCGTATTATCACCGTATTTAACATTTCCAAAATGATTACCTTCAAAGTTTTTAATTTTGGCTGTTGGAATTGTGGCTGTATCTGTACTTGAAATATTTCTATTTCCAGAGTTTGAAGCACAAGAAACAAGAGTAAAAATTAATAAAATGATTGAGATATTTTTCATAAACACTCCTTGGATAATGAAAAGTTACATTTCCAATTAAACCATGTTTACTTGATTAGTGAAATAGTGCTCATTTTACCCGAGATAATTGCACGGGTTAGCTTAGTGACTAAAAACTAGTCATACTTTGAAATTTTCACAGAGCAAGGCATTAAGGTCATAAAAAGTGAGAAAATTTTATAATTAGTAATTGATGGAGTTTTTATGAAATTTATTTTATTGGCCTTAACTTTTAGTCTTTACTCATTCAGTAGTGTTTATAAAATCTTGAATGATCCGATTGATGCTCTGTCGGCTAGATTTGCAATTACTAAGAATGCACGAAATACCATATATAGCTCTAAGTTTATTTTTCATGCTGATGATACTGGTATGGCATCGCTAGCTTTACTAAGAGCTCAAAAACGTACGATGAAAAATCCTGATATCAGACTTATTTTTGATGGTGGAGGGAAAGTAATGGGAACAAATGTTCCAGCTGAAGTTATTTTACATTTAGAAAAAGAAGGAATTCAAATAAAATTTTTCAATAATTTAAATGACAAGAAGACTCTTGTTGGTAATCGTCTAAAAGGAAGAAAACTTAGAGGAAGAATGCATGATAAGTTATTCATCGTTGATGGTGAGTATTTACTAACTGGTGGAAGAAATATTGAAGGAACATATTTTTCAGTTGCTGATAAGGGAACATATGTTGATAGAGATGTTCTCGTTACCGGGCAACCTGTTCAAAATGCACAAGCACATTTTTTGAAATACTGGAATTCTCCAATAACAACAAAAGCAAGTTTTTCTTTAGGAACTAGAATCTATTGTTGGAATAAATATAAAATTACAAATTTAGACAAATGTAAAAATAAGATGGCTAAAATTGGAAAGTTTATTCTGGATAGTCAGGAAAGCAGAATTAAAGGTCTAATGGATAAGTTTAAAATTTCTAAAAACTATATTCAAAAAATTCAAGAAGAGTTAAGCAAAGAAGATGTTGATGTGACTTTTGTTTCGGATACATTAAATAATGATGACCTAACTTATAAGAGTGTTTTGGGCCCAACAATGTTAAAGCTGGTTCAGAATGCAAAACATAGTATTACAATAGAGTCTCCATATCTCATACCAACGCCAAACTTTTCAAAAGCAGTTGATGCAATTTTAAAAAGAGGGGTTAAAATAAAAATCTTAACAAACTCTCTTGACTCAATTGATGGATTTGCAGTTTTTGCTGGGTATGCGAAACATCGAAAGGCCCTAATGAAGTTAGGGACTCCAAAAAACAGAATACAAATCTACGAATATTATGGAGCACGTTTAAAAAGTAAACATGGAAAAACTATTCACTCTAAATCTATGAGTATAGATGATGAAATTGCTATCATAGGCAGTTATAACTTAGATAAGCTATCAGAATATCATAATTCGGAGGTTGCCGTGATAGCTCGATCAAGTGCAAAAGCAGAGGAATTAAGAAAGTATATTGATGAGAGGATGAAATTTACATACAAATTAGGTGACGATGGTATCCCATGTCCTCCTAAAGTTTGTAAGTTAAACGAATCAGGGGACTTTGTTGGAGGTAAAGTAGCTCATCCTTTTGCCAGCAAAGAAAAATTAAAATCGTTACGTAATTGGTCTATAGGGTTAAAAATACCTGGCATTGGTCCATGGGTTGAAAACGTATTGTGAAAATTTCACTTATAGTCTTTTTTCTAAGCATGTCAGTAACAGCCCAAAGTTTATTTGAAAAAACTTGTAAAGCTGATGGTGGCAAGGTGGCTCAAGAAATTACTTGTCCTAATAGTGAAGTAAAAAGAGAAGGCGAGTTTTGTATTTTTCAAGATAAACTTACTAACTCTCAAGTCTTTTTTAATGGTTGTTCTGCAAGTGTGCCTGGCTTTGATGATTTGTTTTTTAAGGCCTGTTATTATCATGATCATTGTTATCATCACGAGCCTGCCACAAATGGAATGAGTAAAAGAGATTGTGATCAAAAATTTAAAGCTCAGTTATATAATATTTGTGAAAGTATCGGGCATTCTATGAAGAGAGGGTATACCTGTAATCAAGTTGTAGATGTAACATACCTTGCAGTGAAATTTGGTGGTCAGTCAAGCTGGGAATGCTCAAATACCGAAGCTCAATATCCAATTGCCACTTCTATACTAGATTATCTTCCAGTTATAGATTAATTTAATCTTGATTATCTTCTTCTTTTAAATGGTTTCTTTTTTTCACTTTCAATTGCCAGACTGACTTTTAAAGTACGCCCATCAACTTCTCTGCCATTTAAATCATTGATTGCTGCTTGGGCTTCATTGAGATTAGTCATTTGCACAAAAGCAAAGCCCTTACTTCTATTAGATTTCTTATCTCTATTGATTCTAACAAAACTTACATATCCATACTTTTTAAACATATTCAGAATATCTTTTTCATTTTTAGCGTAGATCATATTCCCAACGTAAACAGTAGCAATAGATTCATCTTTTTTCATAAATCCAATGGAATCGTCTTGATTTTTGAAGTCTTTTCTAGGTCTTTTATTCATAATGCACTCACTTTCTTACTCTTTCTTAGCACTAAATTTATTTGATGGGAAAAAACATGGAAATCGAGTATTTTTTATAGGTTTGTACTCTCAAGGGCCTTTAATCTTATAAGAAATACAGGTACTTGAATATCGATTCTGTATTTATGATAATTTAAGTCTGAACTATTTTGAGTTCTATAGGAGTAACATGTCTAAGATTTCGGTATATCTTAATGACCGGGCATCTGGTGCCAATATTGAATTTATTCAAAAGAGTCTTGAGTATCAATTCAAGGAGCATCATTTAGTATTTAAAAAAAAGTACCTCATAGAAGAAATTCCTGGGCTGATTACTAAGGATGAAAACGATGGTATTGAATATATCTTCGCGGCTGGAGGCGATGGGACAATTAATACATTAATTCAAAGTCTTACATACTCAAAGATGAAATTATTTATTATTCCTGTTGGGACAGCAAATGATTTAGCTTATGAATTTGGAATTACAAAACATATTTCAGAACTTTATGATATTTTTAATAAGAAATCACACAGAGAAATAGACTTGATTAGTGTTAATGGCAAGTTCATGGCCACAAACGGAGGTATAGGCCTGACATCAATAGTTGCCTTAAAAGTAAACACTTTCAGAGATAAATTTAAGTTAGGTAAAGAGATTATGAATAAACTAGGAGCATGGATTTATCCATTGTTTTTAGCTAAGGAAATTTTATCTAAATCAAGATTTTATGATTTTGTTTTAGAAAGTCCTGATTACCCAGAACTAGAAAAGAAAAGAAAATCTTTATTTATTATGATAAATAATCAAGCAGTAATTGGTGGAAAATTCACTGTGGCCCCTTATACAAGAAATAATGATGATAAGTTTAATGTATTGATCTTTGAGCATCGAAATAAACTTGCATTCATCAAGGACCTTTTAAATCTTATGAAAGGAAAGGATGTTTCCAATAATGAGGGAGTTCTTTCTTTTGAAACAAGCTATCTCGATTTATCTGTAATTGGTAACGAAGGTCTCAATTTTTTTGGAGATGGAGAAGTTTTAGATTCAGCTCAAAACTATATTATCAAAACTCATCACAAAGCTGTTCAAGTATGCTCAAATGTTCCAGAATATATTGAAGATCATCTCATTAATCAAAAAGTTTTCCAAAATAATTCTTTATGAAAATTTTAGTTACAGGCTCGACAGGTTTTATAGGAAAAGAGTTTATAAGCTTTATTGGAAAATCAAAAAATGTTGAATTGGTTTTATTAGTTAGAGAAAAATCATTCCAAAGAGCTCAAAATACATTTTCACAATATAAAAACATTTCTCTTATGAAGGGAGATCTAAGTGAGAGTGATATATTAGCTGATCTTTCTGATTTAAATACACTTCACGAAGTGGAGAGTATTGTTCACCTTGGAGCGTTTTATAAGCTAGATGGGCATCAGTCAGAAATGTATAAACATAATATTGAAGGATTAAAAAATATATTAAAACTAGCTAAGAAAATAAAAAAATTAAAATACTTTCATCATATCTCAAGCTATGTTGCTGGAGATTTAAGTCAAAAGCTTATTACTCCAGAATCTATTTCAAGTGATCAGAACAGATTAGATTATTATGCAAACTCTAAAATCGAAGGGGAGAAGGTTTTTCTTCAATTTGATTTAGGATTAGTCCATAAGAGAATTTATAGGCCAGGAGTTGTTATTTCTTCGGTTGATGCTCAAAATGTATCAAAGGTTGATGGACCATATTATATTACAAAATTACTAAGAGACTATTATTCTATATTTAACTTAGTCACCATCATAGGTTATCTTCCATTACCCATGAGTAAAAAATCACACATACCTTTAGTTCCAGTAAACAAAGTCGCTATTTGGTTAGAAAGATGTGTTTTATTTCCAACAAGTGACAAAGTACGAACTTATCACTTATTAACAGACAAGAAATTTTTTGTTTCAGACATATTTAAAGTGCTATTGAAAAAGAGTAACCTAGATATAAAGCCGGTACCTATGTGGGGACGAATCTTTTTTAAGACAATTTTTAAAATCTTTAAAGTACCAAGCCAAATCATTGAATATATGAATGATGAAAATGACTTTTCTAGAGAGAATTTTTTAACAGACTACCCTGACAGTGTTGAGTGTAGTTATGATGAAATCGTCAAAAGTGTAACTAAAGACCTAAAAGATAAAGATTGATATGAATTGTGTGAGTAGCTATTTGGATTGTAAAGATTTAAAGTCGGATAAAATAGCAATCGTCTTTTTTAAAAAAATTAGTCTTATTAATGATCCTAAATATACGACTACATTCTTAGAGTTTTATAAGAAAACACTTCAGGCTCAAAAATATCTCGAAATTAAAAAAATTAAAAAAGGTGAGACTATTTTATTTTTTGAAAAACCAAGTGCAAATTTATATGCACTGATTGTTGCATCTATTGCTAATGGTTCACAGGTTATGTTTTTAGAGCCCTGGATGAAACTTGAAAAAATAAATCATATTATTCAAAAAGTTAAGCCTGTTGCCTTTGTGCGAGGTTTCATAGGCCAAACATGGGGATTGAGATCCAAGAATCTAAGAAATATTGATATTCAATTTGAATCTAAAAATTTTGAAAACATTGAAGTAAACCTTGATCGAGAACTAAAAATTTGCCCCATGCAAGAAGACGATTTAGCCATTTTAACTTTTACAACAGGAACCTCAGGTAAACCTAAAGGTGTATATAGAAAACATGGATTTTTAATCCATCAAATGAGAGTTCTAAGTAAATATCTTAAATATGATCTATATCCGAAGCTAGACTTAACTGTATTTAGTAATGTAGTGCTTCTGAATCTGACTTGTGGAAAGGGAAGTTTGATCGTTCCTAGTAAATGGAAAATAAGTTTTTTTAGAGCACTTGATAAGCTCCCTTCTAGGTTTGATTTTGATACTTTAGCTTGTGGACCTAAATTTTTAGAACTTTTAATGAAAAACTCTAGAGCTAAAAGTTTAAAAAGTTTCCATTTAGGAGGGGCATTAGCAGATTGTGATCTTTATGAAACTGCTATGAAAAAATGGCCACAAGCTCATTTTGAGCATATTTATGGATCTACTGAAGCTGAGCCTGTATCAATTACACCCATGAGAGATGTTCTTGATAAATGTAAAGGAAATAATATTTACCAAGCTCTATATTTAGGAAGGCCAGTAGAGGAAATAGCTCACATGAATAGACTTGATTCATTATGGGTAAGTGGAGTGCATGTTTCTGATGAGTATATTGGAGACGATAAGGCCAATGAGCTTAATAAATATAAAGATAAAGATCAAAAAATTTGGCACAATATGGGAGATAGGGTTGAGCAAAAATCAGATGGAATGTGGTATCAAGGAAGAAGTTTTCAAAGTATTGCAGAGTTTGAGTTAGAACAAGCTGTTTATACTTTTTTACAATCATCTAAATCCTTTATTCATAAATTAGATGATGGATATGTATTAGTAGGTGAGAACATTAAGAATCACTCTAAAGAGATTCTTGATCATTTTGGTGAAATAAAAATGATAAAAGAAGCAAAAATTTATAGAGATATTAGACATAGATCAAGAATAGATAGAAAGAAATCATTAAAAAAGGCTTTTAGATGGCAGAGATTTTAAATTTTATTAAGAAGAGAGTTGAGGTCGTTGGAACTATCGCTATTTCACTTGGGATGATTTTTTCCATTAAGTATTTGTTTAATTCACCTATTTCTACTTCTGCATTGATTTATCTAGTGTTAGGAATTTCATTATTTATAATAGAATTACGTTTCATGGATGAAATTAAAGATTTTGAAAAAGATAAAATTGCAAATCCTACAAGACCACTACCGGCTGGAGAAATTTCCAAGAAGCAAGTACTAACATTAATTATCGCTACTTATTTAATCCTTATACTTCTTTGTTGCGTTGGATATTTTTTCTTTTCTCCTCTTGTAGGAAGTCTTTATGCTCTAGTAGTGGCTTGGCTTACTTTAATGTATTATGAATTTGGAATTCCTAAGATTTTAAATTTATCACCTATTGTTTATGCTATCTCTCACCAAGTAATTATTCTCCCACTTTGCTTTTTTGTTGTTGCTGTTCTAGCTCCCAATAATACATTTTCTCCTCAGGCAATAGGTTATTCAATGTTGATTCTTGGATCATTTTTTAGTTTTGAAGTTGGACGAAAAATGAATCCTGAAGCACATAGTATTTTAGGAACCTATAGGGTGTATTATGGGAAAGTAACCACTCATCTCTTTATTAGTCTTTTAATTGGCTTATGTTTATTGGGAGCTTCTCAACTAGGAGTTTTTCCTTGGGTACTAGTTCCTTCAATAATTGTTTTTGTATTTCAATTCTTAATATTTAAGAATGAAAAAATATTTAAAATATTTGAATATGTTATGACTCTCAACCTTTTATATAATTTATGGGTTTTAGCAATCGTTAAAGGTTTTGTTGCATGAAAAATTTTATTTTAAATGAAACACATAGTTTAAGCGATTATATTCAAAATGCAGGTGGGAAAGCGTTAAATTTACATAAAATGAGGCTTGAAGAAATCAATGTTCCTAGTTTTATAACAGTTAGTAATAAATTTTTTGAAAAGTTCATCATTGATAATGATTTAAAAGAAAAAATTGAAGAATTAGTTAAGAGTGGAGATGACTTAGATAAAATAGAAGAGATTATTCTTAGTTCAAATATTTCAACAGAAATGAAAGAGATCTTATTTTCGGAACTAAAGAGAGCTAATCTAGATGATTGCTTTTTAGCAATAAGATCCTCTGGCTTAGATGAAGATTCTGGAGATCATTCTTTTGCAGGAATGTTTTCCAGTTATTTATATCAAAAAGGGCATGATCAAATATGTCAGAGTATAAAAAAATGTTGGGCAAGTGCTTATAGTAAAAGATGTATCGAGTATAGAATTAATCATAATTTATCAACTAGTGATATTTCTATGGGAGTCGTTTTACAAAAGATGATCGATTCTCAAGTTTCGGGAGTGATGTTTACAAGAAATCCACTCGATGTAGTTGATAAGAATACAATTTTGATAGAATCCATATATGGTCAATGTGAAGGGCTTGTTAGTGGAGCAATTGAAGGGGACTCTTTTAAAATAAATCGAATAGACTCTGAGGCATCTGAAAAGAAATTAGCCCAGAAAGATTTTAAGTATATACAAAATTGTAATGGTTATGGCCTTGATAAAAAAGATCTCAGTGATTTTGAGAAAGAATCTCTCTCTTTATCCTCTGAAATGCTTATTCAGGTTAGAGACCTTGGAGTTAAGTTAGAAAATACTTATGGACTTCCTTTAGACATTGAATGGGCCATTGATGATAACCAAGTATTTGTCTTGCAAATGAGGCCTATTACAACTCTACCAAGTCTTGGATATTACTTAGATAATATAAATGGATCTCATTCTACTTTATGGGACAATTCAAATATTGTAGAAAGTTTTAATGGAGTGACTACGGCCCTCACATTTTCTCTTACAAAAGATGCGTATGAAATTGTATATAAACAAACTTTACGTTTGTTAGGAGTTCCAGAGAGTATTATTTCTAAATTTAATGAATCATTTGAAAATCTTTTAGGTTATATAAGAGGACGAGTTTATTATAATCTAATTCATTGGTATAAAGTGTTATTCTTAATCCCAGGTTTTTCAAATAACCAAGAATTTATGGAAACCATGATGGGGGTTAAAGAAGAGTTAAATAAAGAGCAACAAGAAATTTTTAACTTCGAAGATATTCCTCAATATTCAAAAATGAAAAGTCTAGAAGTTAGTTTGAAACTTCTTAAGAACTTTATTGTAATTGATAAGAGTGTGACTAAGTTCACTAAGAAATTTGATATTATGTATCAAGATTATAAGAGTAAAGACTTTAATAAATTTTCTCCAAGAGAGTTAATGAATCTTTACAAGAATTGGGAACAGAAAGTAACGTATTCTTGGGAAACACCTATAGTGAACGATCTTCTAGTAATGTTTTTCTTTGGTACTTTGAAAAAGCTTACGACTAAGTGGATTGGCGGAGAAGGAGTTCAGCATTTACAAAATGACTTATTATGTGGTCAAGGTGAATTAGAGTCAACCAAACCAACTTTAACTTTAATGGGGCTAGCTGAAAAATATGATAAGAGTGATGCTCATCGTAGCTTTTTTGAAAAAACTGCAATGAAAGATCTCTATGAAGAAATTAAAAAATTAAAAGACCCAACTATCCATAAAGATATATTGCATTATTTAGATCTTTATGGGTTTCGCTGTAATAACGAACAAAAACTTGAAGAGAATGATCTACATGACGATCCAAGCTTCGTTTTAAACTCTATTCAGAAATATATTAAAAATAAAAACTATGATATTGAAGAGTTAATGAAAAGAGAGCACGCTATAAGGTCTAAAGCAGAAAGTCGTGTCAAAAATGAATTAAGTGGAATTAAGTATTACGTCTACAATTGGGTTTTAAAACATACACGAAATGCAGTGAAAAATAGAGAAAACCTTCGATTCTTAAGAAGTAAATCCTTTGGAGTAAATAGATTGCTCTTTAGGGCAATGGGAGTAAAGTTCAAAGAACTAGATCTTATTGATAGTGAACGAGATATATTCTTTTTAACATATAGGGAGATATTTGATTTTATCACCGGAAGAAGTGAAACGATTCCTTTGCGTGAGTTAGTTAAAATTCGAAAAGCGCAAGATCATATCTTTAGACAGGAACAAGACCCACCAGATCGATTTATCACTCATGGAACTGTTGGGCTTAGTTTTTCAAAACCGAATATCATTCAATCTGGTGATTTACTAAAAGGAAAGTTGCGAGTAAGTGATGATCCTAATTTAATTTATGGAATTTCTTGTTGTCCGGGAATTGTTAAAGCTAAAGTTTTAGTCGCACAAACTATTGAGGAAGCTCAAAGTGTCGATGGAGAAATACTAGTCACCAAGAGAACAGACCCAGGTTGGGTTCCTCTATTTCCTTCTTGCAAAGGGCTAATTATTGAAAGAGGAAGTTTACTTTCTCACAGCGCTGTTATTGCTAGAGAATTAGGGCTACCTACAATAGTAGGGGTTTCAGGAGATATATTTTCCAAGCTTACTTCAGGTGATTTGGTTGAGTTAAATGCTACAACTGGTGAAATCAGGAAAATAACTGATGAAGGTTAAGGCCTTGGATATAAAACTCCTTGATAATTCACAGCTTGTTAAGGACTTTTGTTCATTACAAGAATTACTTTATAAAGAAAAATCTAGACCAATTAATTCTATGCAATATTGGATGCATTTATTAAATGTTTTCAAAGATAAAAAAAGAGCAAAAATATTTGTTGCTTATAAGAATGACTTAGTTGTTGGAAGGATTCTTGCTTCTATTTCTCATCATGGTGACAAGGGGTATTGGGGAATGTTGGAGTATGACACAACTGAGCCTGGGATAGTAAAAGAGCTGCTAGAAAATGCTGAAGAATTTCTTATTTCAAATAAATGTGAAAAAATCTTTGGTCCAATTGATTTTAGCACTTGGTTTAGTAATAGATTTATTGAGAATGAAGATAGTTTATGTTTTTCTTGGGAACCTAATAATCCTAAAGAATATATTTCTCAGTGTTTGGCTTGTGGGTATGAAGTCGATAAACAATATATTACGAATGTTTATAAAGATGGAGTTAATATCTATAATCGCACTCAAAAGGGTTATGATAAAGCAATTACAAATAACTATAAATTTAGAGGTCTTTCAATTGAAAATGAAAATGAGGTAAGAAATATTTTTGAGTTAAATCTTAAAGGCTTTAAGAATAATTATCTTTATGAACCAATATCTTACAATGAATTCAAATTAACTTATCTAAATGCCTTAAGAAATAAAGACTTAACTTATAGCTTTGTTATTTCTAATACTGAAGATATTGACCTTGGTTTTATTTATGCATTTTTAGATCAAGATTATTTGATTATAAAAAGTTTATTGGTTGATCCTCTCTATCAAGGAGCTCAGTTATCATCTGCTCTTTTACATAAGGCCTTAAAAGAAGCTCGTGCTGATGGATATAATGCTATGGCAGGAGCATTAGTTAGAAAAGGAAATATATCAGAATATTTCTTTGAAAATGCTGGAAAACCTTATTCAACTCATCATTATAGCTTACTTAGGAAGTTGATTAATAAATAGAGATATCTGTTTTTATATGTGGCAAGTCTTGATAGAGAATTGGAATATTTTTCTTTTGCGTTTTAAAAGCAAGTTTATCAAGAAAGCTCGCTGCATTTAATAAAAGGATATGAGAAAAAATAAGTAGGTTACAAAAATGTCTAGGAGAACAAACTGAGAGTTTTTTAGCTTGATTTATATGTTGAGGTTTTAAATAGATAGCTCTACCAAGTGATTCAAAAAGATGTCTGGCCATACAATGATATCTAGGGAAATGCTCAAGTTTTTCTAGGGCGTTAGTAGTGGTATTATATAAATGAGTATTAGAGGAAAGAAAGAAGGATTGTATTAATGCTAATTGAGTTTTTAAAATTGGAAATTTTGGCAACGATTCTGAACTTACAAGTTTCTCAGGGTAGGTCTGTGTGAAATCGTTGATTTCAGACATTTCAACAAATTCATACTCAAATATTTTGACTCCTCTTTTTACCCAAAAGTTAGCTATTTTATCTGATACTATACAGCTGGGTAGTAAAATAGATTCTGAAAATATTAGTATACGTGAAACCCATTTAGAATCACCATTACTTAGCCGATTATATTCTGGGAGTCTTTCTCGATTTATTACGATGGCTTCTTTAAGATGTCGACTTAGATTATTCATTAGGCAATTGATAACGAAATATATTATAGACGTCAAATCTTGGAATAATAGTAATGACCTATTTTAATGATCTAAACTATTCGTTAGGCAATGAAGATACTAACCTGGAGACAAAGTTAGTAGAGCAATTTAGACCTAAGAAAATTATAAGTGTTTGCGGTTCAGGATCTAGAGCTTTACCGTTATTATTTGAAAGTGTTGAAGAGTTAACTCTTGTCGATCTTGCTCCACAACAAATATATCTAGCAAGACTTCGTTTGAGTTTAATTAAAGCTTGCAGCCATGAAGAATTTTTAAAATTTTTTGGATATCCTCCATTTGATATTGATCAAAATATAGAGTTTCGAAAAGAAATTTTTGAAAAACTACCCTTGAATAATGATACAAGACAATACTTTGAACAATACTTTGAAGAATATAATTGGAACTCTATTCTTTATACTGGAAAGTGGGAAAAAACATTTGTATTTTTCAGCAAAATTATCCGTAAGTTTATTAGTAAGTTTCATATAGAAAAGATGTTTAGCTTTACTTGTATTGATGAGCAAAGAAAATATTTCAAAGAATCTTTTCCACGTCTCAGATGGAAAGTGATTCTTTTTATCCTTGGAAATAAGCAAGTATTTAATACTCTCTTATATAAAGGTGATTTTATAAAGAAAAATGTGAATGAATCATTTTTAAAATATTATACAATGGCATTTGATAATATTTTTAATCATATTTTGGTCAAAGATAGCTTTTTTCTTCATTTATGCTTTAATGGAAAAATAAATTCTCCTGATGGGAATATAAATGAAGCAGATCCAAATGTTTTTCAGACTATGAAAAAAAATGCACAAACAACAAAAATAATATTTAAGAATAAAGATATTATTAGTGCGATCAAAGAAGATCAAAATATTGATTTTGTTTCAATCTCCGACGTTCCCTCATACTTCAGTGGAGTGATGGAAAAAGAGTTTCTCAAAAGAATAATTCATTCATTAAATGATAAGGCAATAGTTGTTAATAGGAATTATTTAAGAATACCTGATGCTGACAGAACTGGTTTTGAGGATATTGCTAATGATTATAGAGCACTAATTAGAACTGAGAAATTACAAATGTATAGAATTGAAATTTTAAAAAAGATATAGAGGGCAATGAAGAAGACTTTAGAAAATTTTCAAAATATAGTCTGTGATAATATTCTGAAATCACCAAAGAAATATTTATTTCTTGTGTTTTTATCTCATGTTGTTTGTATCTTTGGACTTTTATCATTGAAATCTGATTTTAGTTATAAGGCATGGTATTCAGACAAAGATCCAAATGTTCAAGAATTTAATTCTTTTGAAAAAGACTTTGGTAATGATGATCATTTAATCATTGGTATTAAGAATAAATTAGGAATATTAAATGTTAGAGATTTGAATCAGGTGAAAGATCTAACAGAGCAATTATGGAAAGTAACTGAAGTAGTAAGAGTTGAAAGTATCACTAATTTTCAATTCATGTCTCCTGAAGGTGATGATATCACAATTTCTAATTTTTATAATGAAAATGAAATTAGTATTGAAAATATTGAGAAATTAAAAATGAGTATTTTAAAGTGGCCTCTTCTTTATAATTTTTTAGTATCAACAGATCATACTACACTTGTCTTACAATCTTTTATTAGACCAGCAATTGGTAATCCTCCCGATCATTCGAAAATATCCAGAGCACATAACAAATTATTAGAAGGTTTTAAAAAGAAAAATCCACATTTTGAGATCCACCTAACCGGACCAGTTAGAGTGGTGGATGATTTTAAAAATGCCACAATTGATGATTTAGTTTTCTTAGTTCCTTTTTTATATTTAATTTTTTCATTTTTATTATATTTACGATTCAAGTCATTTACTGCTCTTTTTGCAGTGTTTGGAGTCATTTCTTCCTGCTCTTTTCTCTCCCTGGGGATTGCAGGCTTTTTAGGACAAAGTATCAACACACTCACTGCAGCAGCACCCAGTATTGTTATGACCATAGCAATTTCAGATGCCATTCATATATTGAGTTCATATTTCTATTCCTTAAACACTGGAGTCTCTCATCAAGAATCTTTGAAATACTCAATGAATAAAAACTTCTATCCAACCTTATTAACTAGCTTAACAACTGGGATTGGTTTTTTTACTTTCTATGGTGCGAGAGTTGAACCTATTTCTGAACTTGGAGTTATCGTAGGAATAGGAGTGATTTGTGCTTGGTTTGTTAGCTATTTCTTATTATGTCCATTGATGTTACTCATGCCAAATAGATTTAGAGTTAGAGAGAAGATGAATTCTTTTGGAGTAATATCAAAAAAAAATATAGAGAAAATTGTTAATGGATTATCTAAAACTAAGCTTTGGATTGTTGTTTTAACTTTTCTAAGTGTTACTCTTGGTGTGTATTCATTTTTGTCTCTTGAGATCAATATGAACCCGCTGGAACAATTCCGTGATGATCATCCAGGTGTGAGAGCTAGTAACTTTATGGACGATACGATGGGATTTTCTTCTGGTTTAGAAATTTCTGTAAATTCGAATTTTCCTGAAGGTGTAAATAATCCACTCTTTTTAAACAAAGTAGAAAGATTAACAACGTGGATGAAAGAGTCTGGTATTGCTACAAATACGAATTCAATCTTAGATATTATAAAAAAATTAAATGAAACATTTAATGAAGGTGACCCTGAATTTTATAAAATACCTCAAGAGCAAAAAAAAATTGCAGAGAGTATGTTTTTTTATTCCCTTGGTTTACCTCAAGGTCAAGATTTATCTAGTAAAGTAAATATTAGTCAAAGCAAGATAAGATTATCTATGAGCTGGAAAATTCTGAGTTCTAAAGATGCACTTGAAGCAATAAAATCAATTGAAAATAAAGCTCAAGAACTCAATCTAGATATCTTGGTTACCGGTAAAACAACTTTATTCCATAACTTAACTCCCTACGTTGTTACAACATTTGTTAAATCATTTGGATTAGCATTTTTTCTTATAACTTGTATTCTTATGATTTATCTTAGTTCAATCAAGTTGGGACTCCTGGCTCTAATTCCTAATGTTTGGCCTATATTGGTTGGATCAATAATTTTTTATTTTGGCGGTTTTACAGTAGATATGGGTTCTGTAATTATTGCGAGTGTTTGTCTAGGGGTTGCAGTAGATGATTCAATTCATTTTCTTTTTGAATATAAAAAATCTAGAGACCAAGGGATGGGAGTAAAATCTTCAATAGGCAATGTCTATGATACAACTTTTCCTTCGTTATTTTTAACTACCATCGTCCTCTCTACAGGTTTTGCTTCATTTATCTTCGGGTCTTATATTCCTAATATTATGTTTGGAGTTTTTGTTGCTATTATTTTATTTCTTGCTCTTTTTTCAGATCTTATTATATTACCGGCGATATTATTGTATTTAGATAAAGAAAAAGAGAATGAATGAATTACCAAGCTTGGATATATAGATTTAGAACTGCAGCAAGGCCAACAAACCAAACAATAGACCTTAAGGAATCTTTATTAAATATATAAAATATTCCATATAATATTCTAGCAATGATAAAAATAACTGAACTACAATCAATCATTGATTGATCAACTTTTAAATAATGAGCAATAATTACAGCTGCAGCAAATGGTGCAAAAGCTTCCCAGGAATTTTGTTGGGCCCAATTTGATCTTTGAGATTTACCTTGTGCCTTTGAAAGGATTTCTCTTGGATTTTTATTATATCTACCTTTAAATCCACCTGGTAGAGCAAGCTTGGCATATCCGGCCCAAATAATCGGAAGTAATCCAGCAATTAATACACATATAAATCCAATAGTCATAATTGATATTTTGAGACTCTTTTTATTAAATCACAAGGAAAAAGAAGTTGATTTTGAATTGGAATATACTTTTGTTCATTTAGTTATGATTTTTCACTTTATCTGATTTTTGATATAATAAGATAATATTTAATTTGAGGAGTTATAATGAGCATAGTTGATGATTTAAAATGGAGATACGCTACAAAGGAATTTGATAGCTCTAAAAAACTAAGTAAACAACAATTAGATGATGTACTTGAATCATTACGTCTATCAACTTCATCTTTTGGATTACAGACTTGGAAATTTCTTGTTGTTGAGGATAGTTCAGTAAGACAGAAGTTATTAGAGCATAGCTGGAATCAAAAACAAGTAGTGGAAGCGTCTCATGTATTGGTTTTATGTATTCCTACAGATTTTGGGAATGAGCATATTGAAAAATTTGTGAAGTCGATGGCTCAGACTCGAGATGTCTCACTTGAGAGTTTAGATGGTTATAAGAAAATGATGGAAGGATTTGTATCAAGAAAAGATGAAAAGGCCTTAAAGGTATGGATGACTAATCAGGTTTATATATCACTGGGTCATCTCTTAACTGCATGTGCTAGTTTAAAAATTGATGCTTGTCCTATGGAAGGCTTTATATCTAAGGAATATGATAGAATTTTAGGATTAGGTGAAAAAAATCTAAAGTCTGTATTAGTTTGTCCTATTGGATTTAGAAGTAGTGATGATAAATATGCAAATGCAGTGAAAGTAAGATTTCCAAAAGAAGACTTATTTATTCATATTTAATAGTAAAACTTTAGGAAAAGTTGAAATATCGATTACTAATTGCTCTGCCATTTATTATTAGTATGATCTATCATATAGCAACCATTGTATTTCCAGGATTTGGTGAACCAAGTTCTCTTCATCGACACTTACTTTTTATCTTTATTAACTTTTCTATGTCTGCTCTGGCCATAAGTGGTAGAAAATTTTTTTTATATCTTTTAGCAATTTTACTTATTCAACAATTATACTCTCATGGAACTGCTTTTTATTTGAAATGGTTCCTTGAAGATCGAGTTGATTACTATTCCTTAGTAGTTTGCTTAGGACTACCAATATATTTTGTCTTACTAATTAAATCGAAACTCTTTAAATAGTTTAAGTTAAGAATTTTTCATGTAAAATTCAGAAGTATGATAAAATTTGATGTAGTTGAACTTGCTGTAAATAATATATTAGAAAAACTTGGTAATGAAATCATCATGGCCGCTCCCTTAGGAGCAGGTAAACCAAATCATTTGATTAACTCAATCTATAAAAAAGCAAAGAATAATCCTGAAATTTCTCTTACTATTTGTACGGCATTGAGCTTGCAAAGACCTATTGGTAAAAGCGATTTAGAACGAAGGTTTATTAAATCTTTTGATCAAAGAATATTTGGTGATTATCCTGATCTTAATTATGAATTAGAGAGAAAGAACTTACCTGATAATATTAAAATCTTAGAATTTTATTACCCACCAGGAAAATTCCTAAGAAACCTTGATGCTCAAAGAAATTATTTATCTTCCAATTACACACATGTATGTAGAGATCTTATCGATAGGGGAGTTAATTTAATTGTTCAAATGGTCTCTCAAGAAAATAAGCAGATAAGCTTAAGTTGTAATGCTGATCTCACGATGGACTTATTAAAAGGATTAAGGAAATCTAAACAAGAAGTTTTATTTGTAGGACAAGTAAATTCAAATCTACCATTTATGTATGGGGATGCACTTTTATTTCAAGATGATTTTGATATTCTTATTGATCAAGAAAACCATCATTATAAAATCTTTGGGCCTCCCAAGTCGTCCATTCCCGATGACGATTATATGATTGGTTTATATGCAAGTTCATTAGTAAAAGATGATGGTGAATTGCAAGTGGGGATTGGTTCTTTGGGAGACGCCGTAATCTACGGACTGATTCTTAGACAAAATGAAAATTCATTATTTAATAAAATTTTGGAATCCTTTCCTCAGTATAAAAACTCTCAAGCAATTATAAAGAATCTTGGAGAAACTGGAGATTTTAAGGAAGGACTTTTTGGAGCCACTGAAATGATGGTCGATGGGTTCATGGAACTATATAAAAATAAGATTTTAAAGAAGAAAGTTTACGATCATATAGTTCTTCAAAGATTAATCAATGAAGACATTTTAAACCCAGAAGAAATTACAGGTACTTTAATTGATCATCTTATAAGAAAAGGAACTATTAAAAGTAAGCTTAATCATAAAGATTGCGAGTTTTTAGTATATTGGGGAATATTTAAAGATAATATTAAATTTGAAGACAATGAGATTATTATTGGTACAACAAGGATCAATTCTAACTGGATGGACAATAGAGAAGAGATCATCATGCATTGCTTAGGAAATAAGCTAAAAAATGGAAATTTAATGCACGCTGGTTTCTTTTTAGGACCTACTAACTTCTATGAATGGCTCAGAAATCTTCCAGTAAGTGAGAGAAAGTTATTTGCAATGAAGAGTGTTCTGAAAGTAAACCAATTATATGGTCATGAGGTTATTGACCGACTTCATAGAAAAAATGCTCGTTTTATAAATACATGTATGATGACAACTCTATCGGGAGGTCATGTTTCAGATGGCCTAGAAAGTGGACAAATTATAAGTGGTGTAGGCGGACAATTTAACTTTGTAGCCATGGCCCAAGAATTACCTGATGGGCATTCGGTTATTACTATGCGCTCTACTAGAATGAGTAAGGGAGTACGGGTTTCAAATTTTGTTTTTAATTATGGACATATTACTATACCTCGACATATGAGAGATATTTTAGTGACTGAATATGGCATTGCCTATCTCAGAGGAAAAACAGATGAAGAAATAATTATTGAAATACTTAAAGTGTGCGATAGTGAATTTCAAGAAGATCTTTTAAAGAAAGCAAAGATGTACGGAAAAATTGATCCTGGTTTTGAGTTACCTAATAGTTTTAAGCTCAATACTCCGGATAGTTATAAAAAAATCCTTAATAAATATAAAGAATCGGGTATGTTTACAAAATTTCCATTTGGAACAGACCTAACTGATAAAGAAATTACTCTTGGTGGAGCATTGAAAAGATTAAAGTTATTACCACATTTTAATCTAATCAAAAAATTATCTTTATTTTTCAAATTACCTTTTGTTAAAGTTCAAGAGGATCACATGACTTACTTGGCACTTGTTAATTTGGATAAACCATTAAATTTTAAAGAAAAAATTTATCAGAGGTTAATTAGTCTGTATTTATAGATATTAACTCATCAACTATTGTTGACCCAAGTTTTTTCACACTATAATGATAGTATGAAAATTATAATTCTTTTAACTTTTTTAAGTGTCATCAGTTTGGGTCATGATAGTTCAGATCATGATTGTGATTGCGTACATATAGTATGTGAACAATAAGCTAAGTTATTTCAGAACATATCTCAATTAGAAACCCATTAATATCTTTTAAGTACGCTACAACTTGTCCCCATGATTTCTTATCAGGCCTTGAGACAGAAGTTGCTCCATGATTTATTGCTTGTTGATATGATTTCTCTACATCTGCCGAAATAAATCCAAGTTCTACTCCGGGTGGGTTTTTATCTCCTGAGATTGGGGTATATTGAAAACCATGACTTCTAGCTGTTTTATGATCTACAAAACCAAGCTTGGTTTCACCTGTTATCATCTCACCATAGTCTTTACTAGGATGAATAAAGCCCATTTCTAATGAAAAAGCATCTTTATAAAATTTCATTGTTTTTTCAACATCATCTACATAAATGAGTGTATAACCTAATTTCATTTGAACTCTAGAGTTTTATTAACCATTTTTTTGAATGTTCGGTTTTATCTCTGTGGGTATCTTCTAGATAAGCTCTTATTTTCATAGCTATAGGGTGAGTATTAAAAGTTAGTCTTTGTATTGTAAGGGTATCTGGGTCTTCAATCCCAATTTCAGCTAGAGGAGCAATCGAAGCTGCAGTACCAGTTGCAAAAATCTCAGATATCGAACCATCTTGAGACTTTTTTATTAATTCTTTTAAAGTGAGATTTTCTTCCTCTGCTTGAAACCCTAAGGTTTTTGCTAACTCCAAAACACTTCTTCTTGTTATTCCATGTAAAATTGTACCTTCTAGTTTGGGAGTTTTAATAATATTATTTTCAACATAGAAGAAATTCATTCCTCCAAGTTCTTCAATATGAGTTTTTGTAAGTGCATCAAGGTACATGACTTGATCAAAACCTTTGGAGTATGCATATTCAAGTGCTGGAATACTGAGAGCATAATTTGCACTTGTTTTGGCTTCACCACATCCATTTGGGAATGCTCTTGTGAAGTTTTTATTAACGAGTATTTTTTGACCTTTAGAGTTTTTATTAAAATAATTCCCAACGATAGAAGACATGATAATAAATTTAAATTTAGCCGAGCTTCTTACTTTTATAACTGTATCTTGAGCAAAAAGAAGAGGTCGTAAATATAAAGAATGTCCTTCTAAGGTAGGAACAAATTTCTTAATCTTCTTAACATAAATCTCAAGAGACTTATTAAAAAACTCTTCATCAATAACATCCATAGACATCATTTGAGCTGATTTAATAAATCTTTTGGCATGATCTGGACCACGAAAAATTCCAACTTCACTCTCATTGAGATAATAGGCCTTCATTCCTTCAAAAATTGATTGTCCATAATGAAGAGCACTAAAAAATGGAGAAAAAGGTAAAGAATCAGTATTACTTAAACAAACTTCTTTATCTGCAGATAAATCACTCCATAGAATAATTGGGAGGTTTGCACTTCCAAAACTTGGATTTTCAGGATATTGGAAGTCTACTTCTGTAGATGTATCAAGTATTTTCATATGTCATCTAGACTATCTCAGTTTGTGCTTATGAGATAGTTAAAAAAGATGATAACTGTCTTCAGCTCTATAGAGAGAAAAATGATTAAAAATACTAATTTCTTTGAATATCACCATGAAAATATGATAAAAAATGATTTAATTATTATTAAAGGAAAAGTTTTGAGCTGGGATAAATCAGATATTGAAAAAAACTATGGAGTTAACTCTTGGTCTGAGCGATATTTTGATATTAGTCAAGATGGTAAACTAGAAGTATGTCCCAATAGGGATGAACTCAAGATACCTTTAGCCGATATCATTGAAGAAGCAAAATCTCAAAATGTCCAGTTTCCCATTGTCTTAAGATTTCACGATATTATTAGAAATCAATTGAATGAAATTAATCAAGCATTTAAAAGAGTTATTTCTGAAGCTAGTTATAATGGAAAATATTTTGGTGTTTATCCAATTAAAGTAAATCAAATGAGAGAAGTCGTTGAGGAAGTTATTCATGCTGGTAGGGAGCATGACTTTGGACTTGAAGCTGGTTCGAAGCCAGAGCTTCTTGCTGTTCTTGCTTATAATGATAATCCTAATTCACTAACAGTTTTAAACGGATACAAAGATGAAGAATATATGAGGCTTGCCATGATAGGCAGAAAAATTGGTCGTAAAGTAATTGTAATTATTGAAAAATATTCTGAACTTCCTTTGCTTGTAAAAGTTGCAAATGAAATGAATGTAAAACCGTTAATTGGAATTCGAGTTAAATTAAATGTTGATTATTCAGGAAAATGGGCCGGAAGTGCGGGAGAGAAATCTAAATTTGGTTTGTCGGCATCAGAAGTAATAAAGTGTGTGAACTTCCTAACAGAGCATGGTCTGATTGATTGTTTTAATTTACTTCACTTTCACATAGGATCACAAGTTTCAGATATTCAAACCTTTAAAGATGCAATAACAGAAGCTGGTTATTATTATACCAAGCTTTGCCTAAACCATGGTTGTAAACTCGAATATATTGATGTCGGTGGAGGTTTAGGGGTTGACTATGATGGATCTAAAAGAGCGAGTGATTCCTCAAGAAACTATAATATAGAAAATTATGTCTCTGATATAGTGTGGGGCCTAAAACAAATTTGTGATCTTGATGGAGTTAAACATCCTCATATTGTAACAGAATCTGGACGAGCAACTGTTGCTTATCATAGCTGTGTCATTACAAATGTTGTCGATACGATTAAAACAAATCAAAACTATAATACTGATAAAAAAGAGAATGAGCATATAATTGTTTCAAATATGAGAGAGCTTTTTGAAGAAGAAGCATTGAGTGAAAAGAGTTATCAAAATATTTATAATGAAGCTCTTAATATCAAGAAAGAATCTCACCAAGCTTTTAAATTGGGCGTATTGAACTTGGACGAAAAAGCAGTGGTTGAAACACTTTATCAAAAGCTCATTTATAAAATTTCTAAAATTGTTAAGGATCTAGAGTTTGTCCCAGATGGATTAATGAGTTTATCTAATCAGATAAGTGTCCAATATCTATGTAATTTTAGTATTTTTCAAAGTATTGTTGATCATTGGGCGATCGATCAATTACTACCAATTGTTCCACTGACTCGTTTAAATGAGGAACCCAAAAACAAAGCAACTATCGTTGATATAACTTGTGATAGTGATGGGAAAATTGATAAATTCATCTCTAGAGATGGAGTAGAGTCAACTTTACTTCTTCATGATCTTAAAAAAAATGAAGAATATTTACTTGGAATTTTTCTCACAGGTGCTTATCAAGATGTAATGGGTGATATGCATAATCTATTTGGTAGAGTTTCTGAAGTCCATGTCTATGGAGATAAGTCAGACCCTTCAGGTTTTTATATAGAAGAGGTTATTTTAGGGAGTAATTCCTCCAAAGTGTTAAAAACCATGCAATACCATCCCGAAGAGATGGCCCAAAAGATTAAACGTCTTATTAATGCTCAGATCGAATCTAGCTCCATAGCACCTAGAGAAGGTGTTAAATTAGCTGATTTCTATGAAAATTCACTTAGTTCTTATACATATTTACGTATTTAACTGTATTTTTTACATATATTCATGAACTCTTGCTTAGATTTTCTATAATTATAATAATGAAAATAGCTAGGTTCAAAAATTCTGTATTCACATTACTTTGTGTGGCCCTTATTTGTCTTGGCTGTAGCTCTAAAGAATCTTCTTCAAATATTAAAAAAAGTATTAACGAGCCTAAAGTTGAAAAGACTGAAGAGAGTG
>CALIJZ010000054.1 GCA_938017795.1 uncultured Bacteriovoracaceae bacterium | reverse complement strand
TGTCGTTGTCGTTGTCGTTGACGTTGTTGGATATACTTCTATTGGAGCAGTAGTGGATGTTCCTATGACTGGATCAGATAAGTTTGCATTACCACATGATATAAAACCACCTATAAATAATATGAATATAAAAATTAACTTCATTGAACCATTGATCGGCTAAATAGAATATTTCTTTAGCAATTATGAAACTATAGGGTACAAATTTAAATTATCGGGTACAAAAAATACTATTCATTCAATAATAAGTTTTTTGATTTTTTTAACTCTGCAAGGTCGTTTGAATTTACTTTTGGGTATTGAATTGGAAGATTTTTCAAATGTATATTAATAACTTTAGCAATGATTAATCTCATGTTTGGCTTGTCATCAGCTGGAATAATATACCATGGATTATTAAGGGTAGATGTTTCTTTAATTGCTTCTGTATAAGCTCTTGAATATTTTGTCCATAATTTTCTTTCAACTAAATCTCCGGATGAGAATTTCCAGTTTTTTTCTTTTAAATCAATCCTTCTAAGAAATCTTTTCTTTTGCTCACTTTTTGAGATATTTAAAAAGAATTTTATAGTTTTTGTTCCGTTTGAATTTAAGTGAGATTCAAAATCCTTAATAGACTTATACCGAGCCTTCCAGGTTGTTGATAAGTTAGAAATGTTTTCCTTAGGAACTTTCTGGTACTTCGTTAATATTTCATTATGTACTTTAACAACCAACACTTCCTCATAATAAGATCTGTTAAAGACTTTAATATGACCTCTTCTTGGTAATTCTTTAGTCGTACGCCACAGAAAATCATGATCAAGCTCAAGTTCACTGGGCTTTTTAAAAGATGAACAACTAATACCTATTGGGTTCATACCAGAAAGGACATGTTTTATAGTACTGTCTTTGCCTGCCGCATCCATTGCTTGAAAAACAAGCAAGAGGGAGTATTTGTCATGAGCGTACAGAATATCTTGAAGCTCATTGTTTTCTTTTTTGATTTTTTTTAAAGTTTTCTTATAATCAGATTTATCTTTGTAGAATTTCGAGATATTAGTTTTATGATTTTTTATACTAAATTGAGAACCGCTGGTAATTTTAAAGTCCGAGATTTTGAAATTTTTCATGTCCAATAATATCATTTTTTTTAAAATTAAGGCAAAAGAGCTTTATATTTCCCCTATGGTTTGCTAATTTCGCTTATGGGCTTTAAAAACAAATTTAATGACTATGTTAATAACTTATTTAGGCACAATACTGAGTTTGATGAGGCAATCAAATATTCTCTTTTACCGACCGGGAAATTGTTTAGACCACATTTATTTCTAAACTTATGCAAAGACTTAAATGTTAATAATGTCACAACTTTTTATTATGCTACTTTTTTAGAATTTCATCATGCCTACACTTTAGTTCATGATGATCTACCAGCAATGGATGATTCCGCGATAAGACGATCAAAGCCTTCAGTACATGTGCAATTCAATGAAGCTTTAGCAATCCTCGTAGGTGATGCTCTTCTCAATCAATCATATGCCCAATTAAACGAGTGTAATCTTGGTAGAAAAAAAATGTTAACAACATTTTGTACTTGGGCCCTCGGATTTGAAGGGTTGATATTAGGTCAAGTAGAAGACTTGTTTGGGGATGATCGAGTCCTAGATAATATTCTAAATATCCATGAACTAAAAACATCGAGGTTGATTCAATGTGCAACCATGGGAGCATATTATTTCTCAGAGTTAGATGATGAACAGAGTTATCAAGATTTTTATAAACTGGGTTTAAGTCTTGGCTTAAACTTTCAAATTAAAGATGATGAAGATGATTTCACAAATAAAGAAAATGACGAAGTAAATATTTTTAATGATTTCCCTGAACAAGCAAAGAACTTACTGGAAGTGACGGAGAAGGAAATTTTTACAATTAGTGAAAAGTATCAATTAAAAAATTTCCGAAAAATGTGACTTGTTTATATTCTTATTAAATTCTTTAAATCGTGCTCTTTTAAGATCTATGTTTTTTGCAATAGGAAGTTGAGTAATACTTTTTTTATCTTTCGTCACAAGAGATTGTTCAAATGTAGAGAAGATTTTTTTTGGACTACTTGAATGAAGTTCATATTCAGTAACAGAACCAGTTTTTACTGCAACAATATTTAAGGGCACTATTGCTTTATCAAAATCAATAATCATCTGCTTTGCATTAGCTTGAATCTTTAAAGTTTGATTTTGGTCTTTTTTATTTGTCGAGTCTTGAAATTGAACAATGAATCTCTCTTGGTCTTTAGTTTTAAAGATTTTAAGACCTTTCACTTTATTAAAAAGATTTGAAAAATAATTCAAGGTGAAGTCTTTATATTCTTGAAAGTCGATTTTCTTTTTATAGATATCTTTTCTAGTAATGAGTGCTTGTTTGCATTTAGCATCTTCAGACTTAATGGAGTGTGTTACATCGTACAGAATTATTATAGCTTCATCCTCGCTAAAGTGCTTCTTTGTAACGAATGATTCTATATCACAAGTAACAAATGAGCCTTGAACCAGCAAAGGAGTTTGTTGAGTTAGTTGATATTGAATCTCAAAGCTATCATTTATATTCAAACTTGTACTTTCAATTGCTTTTAAAAACACTGACTTTGTGACAGGTTCTAAGTTTTCATCTTTAACAGACTCTGTAAGAGATGTTTGAAAGTCACCACAAGAAAAAAGAATAATAAGGGTAATAAATTTTATCATGAATTGATTCTAGCTAAGTTTTGAATATATTCAAACATTTCAAGATTTAACAAATTTTTATAAACTTACTTGACATTATAGGCCATATTTCGGATTTAAGAGCTATATGAGTGATAAAAACAAAGACCTATTGCCTGCACTTCAGACTCCTAAAGAAGTCTTAGCTAAATCTAAGGATTTAGTAACTGGCGACCCATTAAAAGCCTATTTAAAAGAAGTCTCTAAATATCGGTTATTAACTAGAGAAGAGGAAAAAGAATTAACTGAAAAACTTTTTGAAACAGGTGAAATCGAAATTGCCAAGAAACTTGTTTTAGCTAATTTAAGACTTGTAGTAAAAATCGCCATGGAATATAAGAAAGCTCATCAAAATGTTCTTGATTTAATTCAAGAAGGAAATATGGGATTAATGAAGGCTGTTTCTAAGTTTGACCCAACTAAAGGAGCTAAGCTTTCTTATTACGCTAGTTGGTGGATAAAATCTTATATTCTTAAATTTATTTTAGATAATTTTAGACTTGTTAAAATTGGAACTACTGCTGATCAAAAAAAACTTTTTTATAATCTAATGAAGGAAAAAGAAAAGCTTGAAAGCCAGGGGATAAATCCAACTCCTAAAATGATAGCTAAGAACTTAGATGTTTCCGAAAAGTCTGTTATTGAAATGCAGAAAAGAATTGGTCCAGGATCTGGGGAGTTTAGCCTTGATAAAAAATACTTCGACGAATCTAACGCTCCGAGTCTCCATGATATTATAGCAACTGATGATATTCCAATGGATGAAGAGTTAGCTCATCGACAAAATCTTGAGATTCTTCAAGGAAACCTAGGAGCGTTCTTGGATGGGTTAAAGCCTAGAGATAGGGATATCTTCCAAAAACGCCTTTTAGAGGAGGTTCCGCCTTCACTTCAAAAAATAGCTGATCAGTACGGAGTCTCTAGGGAAAGAATTCGCCAGATTGAGTCCAGACTCAAAGGTAAGCTAAAGCTTTACATGAGCGAGCATCTTGGGTAGTTTGAATCACTATTAACCTTTTACTCGGTTTGAAAATCAATTTCTTTCTGGGTTTTACGGAGAAGAAAATGTTAACAAAAGAACAAACTCAAGCAATCGTAGCAAAATTTGGAAAAACTCCAACTGATTCAGGATCTCCTGAAGTTCAAGTTGCTATTTTAACTGAAAAAATTAAGTACTTAACATCTCACTTCGCAGATCATAAGCATGACTTTCATTCTAAGAGAGGAATGATGAAAATGATTGGTCAAAGAAGAAGAGTATTAAGTTTTATCAAAAAACAAGATGTAGAAAGATACCAAAAGGTAATTTCTGATCTTGGCTTAAGAAAATAATTTTTAAATACATGTATAATAAGTAATACCATCGCTTTAATCAAAGCTTTGGTATTGTTACGTCTAAAGCTTACTATAGAGAGATTTGAGCAAAGTAAGAAAATATTAACCTAATCTTATTTTTAATTAGTATCTAGCACGGTAGAAGAAGCAACCAACCTTAATTATTTAGGAAAAATATGAAAAACTTGTTATCTTTTTATCTTGCCACTCTTTTGTCTAGCAGTATTGTTTTGGGCCAAGTCCCAAATCAAACATTTAAGCCTGGCTCTAGAGAGTTTAAAGCATTAAACAAATCTTATGAAACGTATGAAAATGCTAAAAAAATAAATGCAAAGCACAAAGTTAAGATTGCAGTTATTGATACTGGGGTAGATTATAAGCATCCACTTTTAAGAAAGCATATGCACTACAATTTAAAAGAATTAAAATCAAAGTTTGATAAAAAAGATAATGATAGCAATAATTTCAAAGATGACTTTTTAGGATATGACTTCACAGGACTAGATGGTCTTCCATACTATGCTCTTTTGGACTTCCGTGGTGGGAGAGATATGGAGTTTGAGTATAAAAATGGAGCATCTCATGGAACACATGTTGCTGGTATTGCGGCTAATAGAGATGAAAGAATTGGAATAATTCCATTTAGAGTAATCTCAATGGCAGATAATGACGAAACTAGACTTCGTGAATCTCGAAACCCGGTAATCAGGTCAATCAAAATTTTGGCTCAGTATATAAAAGACTCTATTTACTTAGCTAAAATTCAAGGAGCTCGAGTTGCAAACTTGAGTCTAGGTGTGAATCCTGGAGAAGGCTATTTATCAGAAGCTGAAAGTAAAACGAGCTTTAAAAAATTAAGAAAATATATCTCTTCAGCTGTACCAGATATGTTAATTGTTACAGCTGCTGGGAATGAATCAACTGACGTCTCAACTGGATCATTTATTCAACCTTGCCAATTAAGAACTAAGAACGTTCTGTGTGTTGGCTCAGTTAATAAAAAAGGGATTATCAGTGGCTTTAGTAATTATGGAATTCAGCACGTTGATATTTTTGCTCCTGGGGAAGAGATTGTTTCTACTATACCAACTGCCTACGCAGATGATCCATCTATGGCTCTTGCAGCAAAGAGTGGAACATCAATGGCATCACCTTACGTTGCTCACGTTGTAGCTAGAATGTTGATTGAAGCACCTTGTCTGAGTACTGATGAAGTTGTGAAAATATTAAAGCATACAGCTTTTACTCAGAAAGTTAAACTTAGTAGAGATGGAAAGCCTGTTAGTATTGGAAATAGTCATTCTTCAATTTATAAATATAAAATTGTAAATAAGAAAAAAGCGATAGAATTTGCTGCTTCTAAAAGTTGTAGATAATTCACCTTAACAAACAATCCTTGAAGAGCTTATGTGTAATTTGTTCAGGCTATAAGAGTAACTTTATGACAAGATCAATGTATTGATTTAAGCTTTCTTTTTTAGCCTGGAGGAAGTTTGAGAAAGTTTTTATTGGTCATTTTATTTGTTCTATCGATCGTGAGTTTTCCATCCGAAGCTTGTACCATTTCAAAAAACTATAAACATTTAGGAAGTATCAAACAAATAGAGAAAATCATAAAAGAATGTAAGGTTCGTTCTCTTGAAAGTTTATTAAGTAAACTTCCTAAAGAATTAAGAAAAAGATATACCCTTGTTTATAAATCAAATGGAATTGGGACGGCATCTCCTAAATTCCCTCGTGTCATATATTCAGGTTATAAAAACAACCTCACTTTCACACATTCAACAGATCCATCGAGTAAAGATTATGGAACTTTAGAATTGATGGAATACTCGAGAAAGTTAAAGGATTATAGGTTTAAAGTTATCCTCTTTGATCAAGTTCATCACTCTAAACCTCGATTTTCAAAAATAAACCCAGCTAGATGTTTAGCTTGTCATCACAATTCTAAAACTAAAAAAAATCAAGCTATTTGGCATGACGTACCTCTATGGCCAGGGGTCTACGGAAGTGTAATAGATAAACATTGGTTTATTGAGGAACACTTACCTCCTGATCAGCCAGGTTGGAAAATGCCATATTATCATAGTGAGCAAGAGGCGTATTCAAGGTTTATTGAACCAAAACTTGGTAAAACGGGCCTATTCAAATATTTAAGCCCAGATATTTATAGCAAGCTAGATAAGTATGGATTTCGAACGGGACTGCGAATGGAGAGTAATCTGCATTATCGTAATAATCAATTACAACTTGATGCACTAAAAAAGCATTTAAGAAAAAAGAAGATCCATTTAAATAAGGTTAAGTATTACTTAAGTTACGCAAATACATGTGTAAAAGAAGAACGAGTTTCTGCTGGCTATAGTATGGAGGACTTATTAGAAATCATGAAGAAAGTATTAGATGCCAATACTTTAAAGAGAGCTTTAATTAAAGCAGCTCGCAAACATAATATTAGTTCTCGAAACAATCTAATAATATTAAAGAGCCTATATAAGAAAATCTCTAAAAAGTTCGCATTAAACTTTGCAGACTTAAGAAATGAAACCTGTGATGGTCTCGACCTGCTTTATTCTTCATTAGGTGTTGGTACTAAGGTCAATTGCCCTTTGATATTCAATGAGCCATTGGGAGATGTTGAGAGAGCCAAGTTTTGGAATAATTACGGCGTAAATCAGGCCAGTCACATTGGCCCTCATTATATAATGATTTATGTCTTTTTAAACTATATTGATTTTCCTTTTGAGAATTGGAGCATGGATAAGAAAAAATTCAGTGGCTTTGGGACAAATTATAATATGGTTATGGGATTGCAAAACGTTATTTTTAACAGTTTTGATTTTAAGAATACCGATCCTGAGATTTACAAATATGTAGTGAAGAAAAAAATTGTATCTAGGTACTATCGAGAATTTATGGACTTTCCATTCTTTCCCAATTTACCTGATTTCGAAGATCAATTTAAAACTTTTTACAATAAATTCTGTCCTGAAATTATTGGACCTAAAAGTTATAGATACACAAAAGGCCTTTAGGCAATCAAGGGATGATTTTTTTAGCAATAAAAAAGCCCTACAAAGAGATCTTGGTAGGGCTTTGAATAACTTTATTCTTAAATTGTTCCCCAAGCAGGTCTGCCAGTTACATAGGGATTTAAAATATAAACTCTTTTAATATCAGATTTTCTTATTACTTTATTATCCTCAATTAAAACTACATCGTAATCAATACTGAAAACAGTATAATTGAAATTATCTTGTTCAGGCCTTACAACTAATTCTTGGAAGTCTTCAAGATATGTTGAATCAAAAGTGAACCCAATTCTTCTAAGGTTAGAATTATTACTAGAGTATGTAGAGATAGCGTCTTGAGCAAACCCATTAACTTTAACTTGTCTTAAGCTCCATTCTTGACCCTCTTTTAATAGAGATAAATCAGGGTTTAGTTCAGATAGCATATTTACTATCAAGCCTTCTACTTCTTCTTCGGCTACAATAGCTAGTTCATCTGAGTTATTATTTCGTGAAAGATGAACATATATATCTTTAGCTGCAAGTAATTCTTTCTTCTTAAGTGTACCGTCAATATGACATTCATATCTAACACTTTGCTCCTCTATTGCCGATACAGTTAACACATCAAAACCAGTCGAAACTCTTTCATGGGCTACAACTTGAGCTCTCAAGTTTAAAGACTGGAAATCATCTTTAGTATATTGCTTTTGCTCCGTGTCTACATCCATTTGTGCTATCCATTCAGAGTTTTCTCTTTCTGGAAAAGGACTATTTAATAACTCCATACAATAACTTCTCAGTTCACTTGCTGTCATTTCTGAATCTTCAAATTTTGGGTAAGCATCATAAATCATAAGACTCACATGATTTGAACTCTCTTCAGCAACTGCAGTCTTTGGAGAACTATCTGATTGCTGCTCTAGCTCAATCGTATGATTTTTTTTGCTCATACAAGAAATTAAAAAAGTTAAAGTAATAAAATAAGTAAAAAGTTTCATTAAATACCCCCCCGGTATAGTTATATTTAGGTGAAATCCCTAGTCACAATAGGATAACTATAAACATTGTTTGGTTTAGGGTTTATGATGAAAACCTAGTAATTCCGAAGACTTAGACTTTAGGCTTAACTCATTATATGTGTATAATAGTAGGCGCTTGGAGTTAAGCTAAGGCCTATGAGGTTTTACTAATACTTAAACTACAAGTATAAACAAGTAGAGGTCTTGAAGTTTTAAGGATATATAGGAATTTAACACGTTATTTTTCTATCTATCTTTTTAAATATCAAGATTTCAAATTACATTTATTAGTATCCTTATATTGTAGGGGTGCGTTTATTTTAGGAGGCACAAAAGTGTTAAATAACAAACAAGAATTCACAATTGAATACGGTGGAAAAACGGTCGTATTGGAAACAGGTAGATTAGCAAAGCAAACTGATGGATCAGTTTTAGTAACATGTGGAGGAACACAAGTTCTATCTACTGTCTGTTCAGCTACCGAATCAAAACCGGGACAAGATTTCTTTCCATTATTAGTTGATTATAAAGAAAAATATTACTCAGCAGGTAAGTTCCTAGGTGGGTTTAGAAAAAGAGAAGGTCGACCTAGTGATCAAGAAATTCTTTTAATGAGAATGATCGATAGACCATTTAGACCAATGTTCCCTAAGGGATATTTTAACGAAACAATTATTATGAATCAGGTTCTATCTTATGATGCAGACTCTGATCCACAAATTCTAGCTGGTCTTGGAGCTGCTGCATGTTTGGCAATTTCAGACATTCCATTTGAAGCTCCTGCTGGTTTTGCAAAAATTGGTTATAAAGATGGGAATTATATCTTTAATCCAAGTAAAGCTGAACTTGAAGAAAGTGAGCTAGATATGATTGTTGCTGCAAGTGAAAAAGCGATTCTCATGGTTGAGGGAGAGGCCGAAGAACTTTCAGAAGATGTCATGCTAGGAGCGATTACTTACGCTCACACTGAAATTAAAAAGTTCTGTAAAGGCCTAGCTGAGATGAAAGCTAAAGTTGGTAAACCAACTAGATCTTTTGAATCAACTAGTTCTAATGAGACTTTATTAGATACAGTAGCTCAAGAATTTAAAGGTCAAGCAAGAGAATTACTTTCTATTACTGATAAAACTAAAAGATCTAAAACAATTAAAGCTTTAACAAAAACTGCTGAAGCTGCTCTTAAAGAAAATCCAAGTAAATATGGGTTAACTGAAGATGCTAACTTTGGTCAAGAAGCATACTCTGGAATCGATGAGCTTTTATATGAAATGATGAGAGCAGATATCTTGAAAGAAGATAAAAGAATCGGAGGAAGAGGACTTGATGAAGTAAGAGCAATTGAAACTGAAGTAAGTTGCCTTAAAAAAGTTCATGGTTCAGCTTTATTTACTAGAGGAGAGACGCAAGTTTTAGGAACTGTAACAGTTGGATCTAAAGCAGGTGCTCAACTTGTTGAAGACTTAGATGGTGTTGAATTTCAAAAGTTCTACCTTCATTATACTTTTGCTCCATTTTGTGTTGGAGAGGCCAGAGGTTATAGAGGAGTTGGTAGACGTGAAGTTGGTCACGGTAACCTAGCTGAGCGAGCAATTAAAGGTATGATCTCTGATGAGAATCCATACACAATCAGAGTTGCATGTGAGGTTTTAGAGTCTAACGGTTCAAGTTCTATGGGATCAGTTTGTTCTGGATCTATGGCACTTATGGATGCGGGTGTGAAAATGAAAGCACCGGTAGCTGGAATTGCAATGGGACTTATTAAAGATAAAGAAAGTGATAATTATAAAATCTTATCAGATATCCTAGGAGACGAAGATCACCTTGGTGATATGGACTTTAAAGTTGCTGGAACAAAAGATGGTATTACAGCTATTCAGATGGACATTAAGATCACTGGTATTAATGAAGAAATTCTTAACAAGGCAATGACTCAAGCAAAAGCTGGTAGATTGCATATCCTTGGTGAGATGGAAAAAACAATCAATACGACAAGAACAGATCTTAAAGACTTTACTCCAAGAATTGAGGAGATGAAAGTTAAGCCAGATCAAATCGGAATGGTGATTGGACCAGGTGGTAAGAACGTTAAAGCTCTTCAAGAAAACTACAACGTAACTGTTGAGTGTAACGATGATGGTACTGTTAAGATCTTAGGTGATAATGCCAAGAACGTTGCAGATGCTATAATCTCTTTAGATATGAATATTAATGGACCTAAAATTGGTGAGGACTATGACGCTGTTGTAGTGACGATCAAAGAATACGGAGCTTTTGTTGATATCATGCCAGGAGTAAGTGGACTAGTTCACGTTTCTGAAATGGCAGATGAGAGAGTTAACGATGTTAATGAATATGTTTCTGAAGGTGATAAAGTAAAAGTTAAGGTTTTAGATAAAGATAAGTTTGGTAAAACTAAATTATCTATTAAAGCGATTGCTCCACTTACAAAGAAGTCGTAGTTACACAAATGCTAGTTAAGATTAAGAAGTTAGATAATTTTGACCAGGCTTTTACACTCCCTAGTTATGGGAGTGTAGAAGCAGCTGGTGCAGATATCTTGGCCTGTCTACCAGAGTCAAAATCTATCGAGTTAAAACCATTTGAAAGAATTTTAATTCCTACTGGCTTGAGTTTTGAAATCCCTAAGGGATATGAAATTCAAGTAAGACCAAGATCAGGACTCAGTTTAAAAACTGGTCTAGTGATCGTAAATTCTCCAGGAACTATAGATAGTGATTATCGAGGCGAAGTAAAAATTATTGTGGCTAACTTTTCAAATAAAACTGAAAAAATTGATCACGGTCTAAAAATTGCTCAGCTTGTTTTTTCTCCTGTGATTCAGATGAAGTTTGAGTCAGGCGAGTTAAGTGAGTCTAAACGAGGAAGTGGTGGTTTTGGATCAACAGGCCTACTAGGTGAAATCAAGGAGATGAATTCATGAAAGATATAGAAATAGAGTATAAAAAAAGTGAGTCAAAAAAAGATGCTTACAAGAGGGTAAAGAAAAAAATCACAGCCGAGATGTTAGCAAAATATAAAATTGAAACTGAACTTATATATGATGATGAGAATTGCAGTATCAGAGGAAAGGGAAATGGTTTTGATTTTAATTTAGACTTTTATGATAATGAAGTATGTGGCGATCTAAATCTCAGTTTTTTATTCAAGCCTTTTAAAGCAAAGGTTATAGAATCACTGGAAAAGAAAATTAAAAAAGTTGTATAGATGATAAAAGTTACACTTGATAAATTACATAAAAGCTTTGAGATCAAAGAGGGAGAGTCTTTACTTTCACTTTTAAAGCGAGAAGGATTTGATATTAAATCTAGCTGTGGAGGATGTGCAAGCTGCGGTGATTGTGTGATTGAAATAGTCTCTGGAGAGAATAATTTAAATGAAATTAGCTTCGAAGAAAAAACTTTGCTTGGCAATGTTTTTCATATTACTAAGGAGCGTCTCAGCTGTCAGACTCAAATCTTTGGGCCAGTAACTATAAATATCAATAAGCATTTAGATAAAAAAGATGAGCGATTTAATAGGCCAAAGCTTAGAAAAAAAGCTGAAAAGATTGCCCTAGATGCTGAAAGTAAATCAGAAGAATATTCTGAAAAAGAAGCAAGGGATTCAGGCTTTAACCGTCCTCAAAGGTTTGATTACTCAGACGAGGATGAGACTAAAGAATGAATATTCTCCTGATAGGTCTTGGTGGATTTTTGGGAGCAATTTCAAGGCATGCCTGTTCAAGTTTTATTAAGTCCCAACCCTATAAGGTTATGTTGGTTAACTTACTAGGCTGCTTTTTTTTAGGGTTTTTATCTACCAAGATTATAGATTTACGATTAAGAATGCTTGTTTTTATAGGATTTCTTGGTAGCTTTACTACGTTTTCTACTTTTATTTCAGATAATTATAATTTGATGAATTCTAAAGATCTTGCTCTTATGGGATTTAATATTTTTATTCAAATCTTTTTAGGTCTTATAGTTTTTCATTTTGGTAATCAACTTTCAAATCATTAATAAAAAATGGCCCCAAGAAAGTCTCGGAGCCTAGTCTTTAGAAATTATTATATAGATTTACTCTTGTGAGAATGTTAACCCAGAATTTACTTTTAATACTTCAGCAAGATCTACCATGTCGCCATCCATATTTTCATAAGTGATAGAAAGTTCAAGGTTGAAAGCTCCAGACTTAGTCATTTCTTCACCAAGTTCTTCTTTTAGCTTAAGAGTATTTACCTTTACCTCGAATTTATTTCCATTTTTAACAATCGTTGCATATTCACTAATTTGATCACTTGATGGAGATCCCCATGAAGTTGCAAGTTTAGTAAGCTTGATTTCCATATTCGTAAGTTGGTCATAAAAATCTGCAAGTATATTTGAGTTGTCACTTTCAACTTTTACAAAACTAAGTAGATCTTTAATTGCTATTGCTTCGTCGCCTTGGGCCGCATCTGAAACGTTCAGAGCTTCAGTTGAAGCTGAGTTTGTCGCTAAGATCTCATGTGTACTTAAATCTTGATCCCAAGAATTACACTTATCAAATTTGTAAATGCTATCATCTTGAGACTTTGTTACTTCTCTTGAATTATGACATGTAACAATTGCTAATTGAGCAATATCATCACAAGTAGCATATGAGTTTTGAAAAGAGTAAAACTTCTCTTGGCTATCCTTAATCTTATCACCATGATCAATTTCACCACATGATTTGTTTTCAACTCTAACTTCAACAAGATTCTCTCCGATTAGAGACTCATCCATATTGTTTGGATCTGTTTTATCAACTCCATAAACTTTGAATTGAGCCGTTACCATTGAATAAGTCAATACATCATTATCCTCAGGTCTAGTAAGTGAAAGGTTGTTATTATCAGCATCATCAACAAGCTCTGATAAAGTATAGTCAGCCTTTATTGAATTATCTGAATTTTTAACATCATTGCTCATAAGGCTATCAGCAACTAATTCAAAGCGAACATCTTCCCACTTCTCATTAAGCTGGTGACCTTCACTGATTTTAAACTTTAAAATTTCTTGATCTTTAGCTAAGGTCACAGATACTTTTTTGATCATATCTTCGTTTGTATCTGCTTTTGCAGGAAGTTTTATTTCAAGCTCAGCAACACTTGATTGTCTTAAATCATTATTTTCTCCCATATTCTCAAGAGTGAAATATAGAGTTAAAACTCTTTGATCGCTGATTCTATTTTCTTGAACCATCGAGGCATTAATAATAGTTTCAGTTCCAACAAGTGTAATTCCTGAATTATCTACAGCATCTCCTGCTTTATTAACTTCAGAAATCTTAACCTGAAGTTGCTCTTTGGTATGATACTCAATATTTTCATTATCTTTTAATAGCTCTAGAGCGACATCAAGCTTTGTTTCAGCTTCTTGAGAAAGATCAACTTGATCAAGATTATCTTTAATAATGATTACTTCTTTACAAGCAGTAAAAGCTCCCATGATTTCTTGTGACCTGTCTTCTCCTAAACACTCAAGGGAACCGTTAGGGAAAGACTTATTAGCTTCAAGCTCACAATCATTGTTTGGGTTAGCTTCATTAGGAGCAGTAAGATCAGCAACAAGTTCTTTTAAAAATGAAGTTTTCATTTCAGCAGTTAAAACATTTCCTGCAGCATCAACTACAACTCCAGCATCTTTACCAGCACATACTCCATTTGGATCGCTACAAGCTTGCTCAAAGTCAAATCCATCTTCAAGATCAATGACTTGGATTAATCCATTATTACAAATTCCTTCAAAGATTTTTTCTTCACATGGAGCAGTATTACTATTCCATCTTCTCAAACTTACAGTTGCTTTGTGAGCAACTTCAGCACCTTCATGAAAACAAGCGATTCCTTCCAGGCCTGTTTCTGAAGAATACTCTGCTTTATAATATTTTACATTGCTAGTACTTGTTGTGAGTTCATATTTAACTGTTAAGCCATCTATCGTTGTTACTCCATCATTATAATTACATCCACCTTCTAATGACTCACACTTTTTATCAAGACAGATGAGCTTGTCATCTTGTTCTCCGATTTGTGTAAAATCAGCTCCAGCAAGGCCGGCACAAGTTAGAGTAGAAGAGCCTGTCGTACTAGTAGTTGGCAGGTCAGCACTACAAGATGCGATTAAAGTAATAACTGCAATCCTAAATAATTTTTTCATTTTTCCCCTTTTAAATACATACTTCTGTTTACGCCTATCTATTTTCAATCCAAAATACACTTTTTAAGCGGATATTACGGGAATTGGTATTATTTCAAGTAGTTATATAAAAATATAAAGTTTAAAAGTGCCAACAAATTTTCACAAAAGGAGTTAAGCGAGCTTTAAATGACTCTCTAGTGACTAAGCTTTCTACTTAATAAATACTTATTTGACCTTGTTAGTGAAACTTCCGAGCAAGATTTTGAACTTTGCCCGAAATAGTAAGCACCCGCTAGATTATCTTGCATACGTTTTAGGCTCAAATTCACCTCTACTGTTTATAGTTTTGATATGAGAAAAGAAGAACAAAATACTGAGAATGGACTTAAAATAATTAAACAATGAAAAGAAAAAACTTAGTGAATGATTTAAATCTCTTAGAAGACTGTATTAAAAATAAGCTAGCAGTTTATATTGAAAAGCAAAATAACGAAAAAATCATTGCTTCACCTATGGCCATCTTTTATTTTAAAGAACGACTTCACCTTTTTTTTGAAGACCCCAAAAATAATGCTCTAGATTTTGTAGACTTAGAAAGTGTCCTAGGCTTTGATATTCATCCATTAAAATTCAATATGAACTTTAATGAAAAAGAAGTTCTAAATTTTATAGGAGAGGTCAAAAAAAATGATTCAAGAGTTCAGCGGGTGATAATAAAATTAAAAAACCTTCCTAGGAATAAAGACTTAAATTGTGAGTATATGTATTTCAATGACAGCTCATTAATTGATTCAAAAAATGGAAAGATTTGGTCTGCTAATTCTGAAGTAGGGGTCTCATTAATGTCTTGGCTGGCGATCCAGCATATCAAATATGACGTTGAAATTATCTCGCCAAGTGGACTAAAAGACGATTTTGATCATTATTTGCAATGTACTCTTATGCGAGCGGCTTAATCAAGCCATTTTCAACTTTAAGTTATTGAAAATAGACCCAAGGTCTTGTAAATATTCTTGAGAGAGTATTTATATGAATGAGAAAAATCCAGTTATAACGCTAGGCGACTTAGAATTTCCAGAAAGAACTGTTTGGATGAAAACCTATGGTTGTCAGATGAATTATCACGATAGTGAGAGGATTTTTAGTGAATTGGAAAAACTAAATTTCAAACAATCTGATGATCAAGCCAGTGCTGACCTTTTAATTTTTAATACTTGTGCAGTAAGAGATTTGGCCAATCAAAAGTTTTATTCTCACCTTGGTGAAACTAAAAGAATTAAGGAAGCCAATAAAGAAAAAAAAATTGCAGTTTGTGGTTGTATTGCTCAAACTGATGGGAAAGAGCTCATCAAAAAGTATCCTCAATTAGATTTTGCTTTTGGAACAGATGTTATTGATAGTATTAATGACTTTGTTTACAGGACTTATGCTGGAGATGAAAAGTTTCATGTTAATACTTGGGATAAAGGTAGTGATTACTCAATAGAAACTAAGATTACTCATGGAACCCCTCAAGCCTTTGTTAATATTATTAAAGGGTGTGATAAATTTTGTTCTTATTGTATTGTTCCTTTTACTAGAGGACGTGAAAAATCTAGAAGATTAAAAGAAGTAGTTGATGATGTTAGAAAGCTTGTTGAGTTTTCTGGCATTGAAGAGATTACGCTTTTAGGTCAAAACGTAAACTCATATGGGAAAGATAATAAAGAATCTCTGGCGATGCTTATTCAAGCTCTTGATGAAGTTAATGGTCTTGAATTAATTCGATATACGACAAGTCATCCTTATGATGTAAGTGATGAGTTGATTGCTGTACATGGTAGCTCTAAGAAGTTATCTAACCATCTGCATTTACCAGTTCAATCTGGCTCTAATACAGTCCTTCAAAGAATGTTAAGAGAGTATACAGTTGAGCACTACCTTGGTTTATTAGAAAAATTAAGAGCATCTAATCCTAATATTGTGATCTCGTCTGATATTATAGCAGGTTTTCCTAATGAAACTGAAAAAGAACATAGGGCAACTTTAGCTCTTTTAGATCAAGCTCAATTTGACTTCATTTACTCTTATGCTTTTTCAGCTCGAAACGGAACCAAGGCTTCAAGAATGAAAGATATTCTTGATAAAGATATTCGAGGGCGAAGACTGAGAGAAATTCAAAAATATCAATTGGATATTCAAAAAGAAAATAGATCCAAAATGGTTGGTGAAACTTATAGAGTATTAATTGAAAGAAAAGGTTCCATGAAAGGAATAGAGAAATGGAAAGGTAGAACTAATTGTTCAAGAATTGTACATATTGAAGATGATCGAGATCTTAAATGGGCCTGGGCTGATGTTGAAATCACTGAAGCGACCGCTTTATCTTGCCAAGGAAAGATTGTTAAAATTATAAAATCCAAACTACATTAAACAATGAAGCCAATTTTTTTAATACTTGGATTCATTAGCTTCGGTTTAGGAAGTATAGGAATCTTTCTTCCGTTACTGCCATCGACTCCTTTATATATTCTAGCAGCATATTTTTTCTCTAAATCATCACCTAAGATGCATCAAAAAGTTCTTAATCTCCCGATTGTAGGTGAATTAGTAAAAGAGTGGAATGAGCATAAAGTAATTAACCCTAAAGCAAAGATATTAAGTGTCATTATGATTGTTTTATTAATGGGTATAAGTATTTATTTTAAAAGATCTAATTTATTGGTTATTATTTTACTAACAGTAATAGGAGTGTCGGTAATTTCTTTCATCGTAACGAGAAAATCTTATCGAGTTTAAAATGAAAATATTATTAGTCTTATCTATTTTTTTCCTTTCTGGGTGTGCTAAGTTTGTGTATTTAGTTGAGCAAGGAATTGGTCAATTGAGTTTGCAATGGAAAGGAAAGAAGATTTCTAAGGTCTTAAAAGATCCTGAAGTTAGTCAGAAAATCAAATCTAAAATTAAAGATATTGGTACTTATAAGACTCACTTTTATAAATACTTTGAACGCAAAGAAACTGATATTTACTCAAAAGTCACTTTTCTTGACCGAGATGCGGTTACTTATCTTGTGATCGTTTCTTATTTTGATAAAGTAGAACCTTTAAAAACCTCTTTTCCTTTTTATGGAAAGTTTCCATATTTAGGTTTTTTTAAAGAGAAATCAGCATTTAAGTATGCAGATAAGATGAAAAAGAAAAAGTATCACACTTACAAGAGGCCAGTTCAAGCCTATTCAACTTTAGGAAATTTTGAAGATCGAATACTCTCTACCTTTTTTGAGTTTGATCAATATGATCTAGCAGAACTCATATTTCATGAGTTATTCCATACTGTCTTTTTTGTTAAAAGCAATGTTGACCTAAATGAGAATCTTGCAAATTACTTTGGAAAAGAAATGATGAGAGAATATTTTTCTAAAGATCAAGAAACCTTACAAGAGCGTACAAAAAAACGTGAGAATTCTAAGAAAATTCGACTTGCTCTAGTTAAACTTATCAATACTTATAAAGAAGAATTGAAAAACAAACAACCAGAAACAATCGATCAGAGTTTTATACAGCTTAATAAATACCTTAAAGAAACATTTTATCCTTCGATTAAAAACACCTGTAATGATCTTGGAATAGAAAAAAAGAAATGCTACCCACTTAAGAGGAAATGGAATCATGCTAGTTTTTCTGCTTTCATGACTTATGAAAAGAAGGGAGAGTTTATAAAAAACTTGAGAGAAAGGAATAATTTTACCTTGAAGCAATATCTTTTATTTTTAGAAAATGAGTATCAAAAATATAAAAATTTAGATCTCAAGAAATCATTTTCTAAATATTTAGAGGAATTATAATGAGACATGTTTTCTTAATTGATCCCGTAGAGAAACTAAAACTTCATAAAGACTCTTCTCTCTTTTTAGCTACTTCGCTAAAGCTAGCTGGTCATGATGTATATTTTCTAATTACTACTGATTTCATGATCTCTTCCTATTCATCTACTCCTTTAAAGGTTTATAGGTTTGAAGCACAGATCAAGTCTGATTTTTATATGGAAGGCTTTAAGTTAACAAACTCTCTAGAATTATCATTCCAAAAAGGTGATATCCTACATTTTCGACCAGATCCGCCAGTTGATGGAACTTACTTAAATTTATGTTGGATGAGTCAAATACTAAAGGAGAAGTGCAAAATTGAAATTGTGAATGATTCCATAGGGGCAATTTCGTATAATGAGAAGCTTTTAAGTTTTAAAGAGAAAAATTCTCTTAAGTCTTTGGTATCTAATAATTTTTCTCATTTTGAAGACTTTATGAACCAGTCCAGCAATCATACTGATTTTATTATAAAGCCATTGAATCTTTTTTCTGGAATTGGTGTTGAGAAGATTAATCTTTCTAGTTTAGATGTTCTAAAGAAACGTTTGATCGATTCTAAGGACTACTTGATGATTCAACCTTTTGATTCCTCTGTGGTTAATGGTGAAGTGAGATCAATTTTTTGGGATGGTGACTATCTTGGCTCTGTATTAAAGGTACCTAAGCAAGGATCATTTTTATCTAATACTTCCCAAGGTTCTTCCATAGAACATTACGAACTGGAAAAAGATTTACAAGACCAATGTCGTCGAATTTGCAAAGAATTATCAGAAGTTGGAGTGAGATTAGTTGCATTTGATATTTTAAATAAAAATATTTCTGAAGTGAATATAACTTGCCCAAGTTTACTTATAGAGCTATCTCATATTCATCAAAAAAATGTGACTGAAAAAATTATTGCTAGTTTCTAGTATGGCCTCTAAAGAATTTTGTTGAATTTGTTGCAACCTGAACGACAATTCTCCAGCAACTTCTTCTTCCAACTTTCCTTCCAGCTGGGCACCATAGTCCATTATCAGCTCCCTGTTGGCACCAATAATCTGATCTTACATCAGTGATTTCAAAAAATGTAAACTGATTCTCAACAGGAACATTGGGATCTGAACTTGGCAGTTGGTTAATTTTAATGATCTTGCTACATTCTCCAACATTAATTGGTTCAGTTAATTCTACTAACTGACCTGGAGAATTTGGAACTCTTTCAACTCTTTGAGTTTGTTCATTAAAAAAACCTCTATGTCGATTAATAGTAAACTTAAGTTTCTTGTACCCACTAGTATTATCTCGTCCTGCATTTAATTGTCTCGGATAACATCCATAAGAATTTGCAGTTGGGAAGTGTTGTGGCAAGACCTTGATTCTTAAATATATAGGTCCGTCATTTTGTAAAAGATTAAAAGCATCATTGAGTGACCAATTATAGCTAGAAATATCCATCCATTCATCGTCAGAAGAATCTCCATTAACTGCAGGGAAGTGATATTTACCTGCTGAATTATGTAAACTTGGATCAGTTTGAGGATGTCCACCAGGAATAAAAGTACCAACCTCTCCAGCAAACATTGCATTTCCAATTACAATTAAATCTTCTGCTGGTCTCCCTAGGTTTCCTACATCGTCATAACCATCATCAATTGTTCCAGTACATGTTTCGATAGGTGTTGGAAGTGAAGGTGGAGTTACAGAAGTTGTATCAGTTGTACTACCGTTGCCTACACTAGAGCCAGTTTGATTGGAGCAACTAAAAAATATAAATAAAACCAATATTGAAATAATTTTCATCAAGAATTCCTTTTCTTCTATACATATATAATTTTAAAGAAAAAGAAGGTTTTACTCAAGAGATAGGCAAAGAGTGGCATAAGAAGACAAAACTGAAAGAGTTGCTACAATATAAAATGTGAGAACTGATACTAATATAAATTTGGTGATGGGTTATAGGCCGCCAGTAATGGTGACTAATTTAGTCCAGCTTGGGATGTGCTTAAGTTTTGATCAAGATGTAACATTTGATTTGGTCAAAAAAAGTCTTAACGCTTTAGAAATTCGAAATGTCTCTTTACAAAAAATTGATAGTTACCAATCAAAAAACAAGTCAACAGATATAGTGTCTTTTGATGAGAGTGGTTACCTTTTTAAACGAATTATTTATTTTTTCAAAAGAGATTATATTTCAAATTTAAAAATTAAGCCTACTAGTATCTTCGAAAGTTTATCATGGCAAGAAAGAACAATGTGTACTTTAAAATACGTTCTAGATTTAACTTCGGATGAGATTATGGATATTCTTGATTGTTCTTTTAAGGAGTTTTCAAGGATATGCAGCCTTCTAGAGAATAGATTCATTACTCCGAATCAAATTGAACTAGATTCAACTGATC
>CALIJZ010000053.1 GCA_938017795.1 uncultured Bacteriovoracaceae bacterium | reverse complement strand
ACCAAACTTAGCGCTATATTCACCTGTGGTCGCGATAGCTATTGTGTAATTTTTGAGGCTATCTTGAGACCTAGATGCCACATCACCACTGACATCATTTTCTCTTGCAAGAATAGGCGGTGATGATTCAAGCCAAGTTTGGATAAAACCATTTTTGGTGTTTGCTCTGGTATGACTTATATTATGAGAAAGTTCCATTTACTTGCTTATTTTGATTTTAGAAATCAATTTGATCAGAAAGTTCCTAGCAAAGTCGATAGCAAGGAATGGATTAAATATTATAAAAAACTAATTAATCAAGTTTACAAATTAAAGCCAGTTATTATTCCTCACTTTAGAGGACTTCATGATTTAACAAATCACCCTGTTTTAGGACGTTATATTAAAAAGTTAGTTCTAGCTCAATGGATTCAGAAAAACGTCTCTCTTAAAGGGTTTATACAGTTAAAATCAACGACTGCTCCCAAGATGTCCAAGTCAGCCGTTAAAACTCTTTATAAGCAGTTAAAAACTCGTCTTAGCTACAACTATAATCCAATAGTATATCTTTCTAAGAGGTCTCAGAAGATATTTGATGAAGACAGTTGGATACACGTACTTAATGTTTTTGATATTTCTTTAAATAAAGATCACTTTTCTATATCTCTTTGGGATACAAATTCAACCAATATGAAATATGTCAGTAAAACTGTAAAAATATACTCTAACGGTAAAATCTCTGGAGATTTCAGTGACCTTATTGGGATTCACTTATATCCAGAAGATGATAGAGAAATCGCTCAAATAGTATTTAATAAATCTGAGTGGTGTACTAAATCTAAAAAAATAAATAGGTTATGCCGAGGCGAACTAGATCTTTAAATTATTGAGCATTATTGCATTTTTATCACAAAGCTCAACTGAACCATCTCGACTTCTATCTTAAAGACTCTATTCTAACTTAATCGTCTTTTTATGATCATAATAAGGAGCATCCATACTAAGCAGCAACGCTGATTCTCCAAGAGTCCAATACTTGTGGGCCACTGCTTTGGGAATAAAAATAAAACTACCTTCTTTAGCCGTAAACCTTGTTTTTCCCAACAAGACAGAGATTTCTCCTTTTAATACTAGCAAGTTGTGACCAGCATCTGGATGTTTATGCATAGGAATCTCTCCGCTAAACTCTATAACGTTTATTCGAATAGACTCTGTAAGTTTTGCATTCCAAACTCTCACATGCTCCTTGTCTATATAGGGCCTACTCTGTTTAATCTTATCTATACTGAGTAAGCCTATCGGCGAATTTGCAGAGCTAGAAGCGTAAGAAAAGATCCCAAGTACATATATAATGAATTTCATAATTTCTCCTTTATCTAAAGATATTATGAAATCAAAGAACTATTGAATAATAGAATATTTCTATATTTATAATAGAATTATTCTATCTATTAGTTCTAGCAATTGGATGATTTGCAAAATTTTCATAGTTTTCTCAAACCTTTCGACAAGAAAAAACGATATTGCTAAGAATTGATATGAAAATTTTTATATTTTTAATGTTGATCCTGAATTTTAATACTTACTCGGCCAATATCAAGGCTTTAGCAAAGCTATATAAAAATTCATTCAATACTATCTACCAACCAAGATTTTGTAATAAGAATATTAAAAAATTTCTTGAAATCGCTATAGAAAAAGATATTGATCTAGAAAATGCATATGTATTAAAAGTTGAAGGTTTAGGCTTTTTACAAACAAGTGGTTTTTTTACAAGAACTGATCCAAACAAAAGAGTAAACCTTGGCTATTTCCATTTTGTCTTAATTGCTGATGACTATGTTTTTGATTTTGACCTTCATGAACCACTCGTTTTAAGTTTAAATAAGTATATCAAGCTTCAATTCACCCCAAGAACAACTGATCAAGAAGTAATTTTTGGTATTAATTATAAAAGCAATGGGAATCCAGATAAATGGGAAGCGTCTTTAATTGAAGTTCAAGATTTTCTTAACTCTTCTTCAGCTCCTATTTGGACAGGTAAATTTGAAGAACTTTATTAGGAAAAAGTTAATCTCTAATAGGAGTTTTTACTTTCTTAAGGGTCTTGAAGTTACTACAAGACAAATCAGCTTTTAAATGAAACTCTTCATTTCCTTCAATATAATGTGACTGATTCATAATAGCTCTTGTTTTTCTAATTAGCTTGGCTTCAGAGTGCAACCAAGTCGTTTTATAGGGCTTTATATATCCATCCAAACTAGAGTTTTCAAATTTAAAAGCATCCTGATCAATGAGAGTATTAAATGTAATATTACTTCTATTGAGCTTGCTTACACCTATATAAATTGAATTCGAATCATTTCTCTCTAAATCTGTTCTAATTCTTTCTAAGTAAAGCTTATGGTTAAATTTTGCTAAACTATAAAAAATAAATGGTGGAAATAAAAGTGCTGCACCTGCTGCTTTTTTATAAAGATCTTCTGATTCATCTTCATGCTTTGATAAAGGAGCAAAAGCAAAACAACTCTCTTTTGAGTTGCCTGTAATAGGAACACATTTGAAATAATCAGATCTTTTATAAAGTTTCTCTCCACTTTCTAATTCAATTCTTTCTCTATTAGGTGCTTTGTTACATTGCTCGACAAGCATTTTCTCATTTGCTTGCTTGGTAAGCTTTAAATAATCAAAACGAAGATCAATATTGGAAAGAGCATCACCTGTTTGAAAATCAATATTTTTAAACTCATAACTTTCTTGAGCAAAAATTTGAAAAGAGAAGATAAAGAATATAATAATTTTCAATTTCACGATAGATTTCCTTTTTAGCTAATCTACCATTTTTTGATTAAGCATTAGTTTATACTATAGTTTTTACATGGCGCGTAAAAATGAATTGCAATAAATTTAACTCACAGCTATAAGATTTGAGCAACTGATTAATTAACACCTTAAAGGAGACCACATGAAGTATTTACTAGTATTATTAGCACTTAGTTTTAATGGCATTTCACAAGATTTTGATAAATGCCAACTTGAACATAATGGAGATTTATTTGCGATTTTAGATTTTCAAGAAGGAGTAATCACTCAAGTTTTAAATGCTAGTGCAATGAGACCCTTTATTGAAACTATTAGTAGTCAAGATAGATCTTGGTTAGCAATTGATAAAGAAAGTGGAAAAATTAGGGCCTCTAGAGGTACAAGGTCTGTTTCTTATGGATCAGATGCTTCTGCAATTTTAAAAGACATTATGGAAAATGAATATTCAGTACGGGATAATGGCTATGAAATGGAATGTAGTGAAGCTGTAGAAGAATCATCTGATTGGTAAAACATAAGTTTACAAATATATTAATACTAGGGGCCTTATAATAGGCCCTTTTTATTAAATTATAAAAATTACAATTCCTAAGAAACAGAATTGACCTCAATATTTTTTTCGTGCTACTAAAATTTATGAAAAAAATATATATCTTCCTATTACCATTTCTTTGCTACTCAACTCAATCTTTAGCTCAAAAGCTTAAGTTCACACTAGATAATAGTGCTCGATATGATGTGCGAGAAGAAGAGGATGAAGTGAAACATAAGTTTCAAATTAAGCAAAAAGTAAGATTAAACTTAAAACTAGCTAAAGATTTTTCTGTAAAATCGGCGATCGGAACTGGATCAAAGTTTAATTCAGAATGGAATACAGTTGATAAAGATTTAGAGATTCATTTAAGAAATTTATATGGTGAGTATAAGTCAGACACAGTTACAATTCAATTTGGTTCAATTCCAACATTCAAAGGATATAAAGCACCACTAAACCTTGATAAAGGTGGATGGATTGATCAAGCTGTCCGAGTTGAATTAAAAGCAGGAGATAAGACTTTTGAAGTTGCTGGAGGAAGAATATCTGGAACAAAAGATCCAGATTATTTTGAGCGATTTGGAGCGATGAATTTCATTGAATTAGAGTTTACTCATAATATTTCAAAAGACATGGTTTATGAGCTTGGTTATGAAAACTTTAGGGGAGATGATCTTTTAAAAGCTGAGTTTAGAGCAGAGATCCTAGAAATTGCGACTCATAAACTTAAAGTTGCGATGCAAGGGTTAATGAATCTTGACACTCAATCTTTAGGACATTCATTTGAAGTAGCTTTTGAAGGTAAAGAAAAGAAAAAGAGCTTTATCTCTAACTTACATTTTGTAAATAAGATAATTACAATTAATGAAGATATGGGACGAAGAGGAGAGCTAGTAGATGAATTTAGAACTTCTGGTACTCAATGGACTTCGGAAGTTAGTTGGAATGTTAATAAGCGAACGTCTATTTTTGGAAGATCGATCTTAAACTTAACAAGAGCAAATAAAGAAGAGTTTAATTATAGATTTAATGTTGGTGTGAAATACAAGGTTTCAAACTAGCGAGATTCGATTCAATGGATCGGTGATTTGATGCTTAAATTGCATCACTTCATTTACACTAAAGCAAAATTTTGAAAAACCTGTCCTTGTTAAGTTAAACTTTTTTACAATATCTAGTATCCAAAAAGGTATTTTGTTCTCGCACTTTAATTCAAGAATGACATTTGTGTGGTCTTTATAATATTGAGAATGATCATAATTTTTCATTCCTGGAGATCGCTCAAAAGTGTAATTTCTCCTCTCAATGCATTTTAAGTCTATATCAAATGTAATTCTGGCATACTCATCAATAGTAGAGAAATACGCTTTTCTCTTATACTGAGTAAAGACTATAGGTCTTGCTCCATAGGCATAGACTTTATGGGCAAAGTCATGGAAAAAATCATTTTGAATAAATTCTCTTTTCTCTTTAATAGGTTTGTCATTTTCTAAGCGATCAAAAATAGTTAAATCTTTAACTTGAGCCCTTGTTTTTCGTACAAACCCTTGAGATTTATTTTTAACTTCTAAGAAATAGAGTTTACTGATTTCATCTCCGTAAGTTCTTATTCTCATATTAAATCTATCATCTTCTCCGTGAAGTTTTCTTTTAAAAAACAAGAAATTAGGAGTGTCTAAGTATAAGTTATTAATAGTATAAAAATTGCTCTCAGATTTTTTAGAAAAATGATCCATTTCACAGTAGGGAGCAATATGCTTTTCAATTTCATCAATGAGTGAAAAGGGGATATGGTACTTTAATTCATATCTCTCATAAAAGAGGGCAGTTTTAAGAGTCACAAATACAGACCATTTAGCTCTATCTTGGCCTGGTATTTTATAAGGTTTAAAATAGCAAGGTAGAGTTTTTCCTTTTTCTCTATTTGATGGACTTTGTTTTTATACTCATATTTAAGTGCATCTAAATATCCATCAACAGATATTTCATTAAGAGATAGTTTCTTTAATTTTAAAATATCAGCTTTAAGGTTGGTTTGAGTGTCATTCAATAAGTTTTGAATATATATCTGGGTAGAAAGGACTTTCTCTCTATGTTCGGTCTTTTTTTGAGCAAGACCATGACCTTTTCTGAGCGAAGATAAGTCTTGCGAAGTTGTTGCAGTTTTTGAAAAAAATGGAAGATCTATTCCTAGAGTAACTGAGAGATCTTTACGATTTAAATTTGAATCGATATTAGATTTAAGATCTACAAAATTAACAATTTTCCGATGCTCAGACCTTGAGAGCTTATAATTGATCTCATTTAATTTTAGGTCATAGTTATAAAGCTCTATTAAAAGATCATTTTTTAAGTCAAACTCATCGAGCTTCTTTTTTAAGAGTGAATAGTTAATAGACTTTAAATTACCATTGGAACTAAGCATTGATTCTAACGAAGAAATTTCGATATTAATGTTAGAGATCTCTAGTTTTAAGGCAATTGACTTATTAAGAGATTGAACTTTTCCTCTAAGGAGTTTAATTGCTTTGTTGAGTTGCTTCTTATGACTTTGTAAGATATTTATTTTTTCTCTAAGATGTGATTTTTTAATACTTTTTTGAATATTGAGGTGAAGGTTTTCTCTTTCTATCAGCTCATTAAATTTCGTACTTACTAAAGAGGAGGTTTCCATTTCTTGATTGATCAATCTACTTTCTCGAAAAGCTTGAAACTTTAAACGAACAGAGACATCTTTATTCTCTGCCTCAAGATCACTAGAGATTCTTAGTTGAGTTGATTCAACAAATGATAAGGTTGGTAATTGGAAAAGTAATACAAATAGAAGGAAAGTTCTACAGAAAGCTTGATTCATTATTTGCATCTAGCTTTTTGGATAATTTATGAGACTTAATTTTTTGAGTTTTAATCCTTTCAAGATAAACTTTCTCTCCTAAAATAAGGTTAGATTTACTTGTGATTTGAATTAATACTTCTCGCCCCCATGTTGGCATTTCAGGATTTTTTAATAACCTAGATGGAAACGTTACAATGCTAGAACCAAAACTTACTACTTTGCCGGTATAATTTGAATTTCTATTGGTATCTAGATTATGAATCTTAATAGGTTGACCAAGTTCAATTTTTTTAAACATCTTCTCATGAACATATCCTCTGATATGAGTTGGCTTGTCTTGAAGGATTGCGATAATGCTTCTGTAAGGCTCTACACTTTCTCCAACTTTAAAGTTTATTGATTGAACGATCCCATCAAATTTAGCAACAATATTTAAATCACTTTTTTGTTTTTCATATAATGTCAGTTCTTTTTTTAAACTCTCAAGTTTACTTAAGTCAGATTTTATTCCATGAAGCTTAGATAAGATTTTACTGTCTTCTGACAATTTAATTAATTCAGTTCTTACTCTACTCAAATTTAGATCTAGCTCTGGATTCGTTAACTCAGCTAATCTAGTACCTTTTTGTATATGTTCTCCACTAATTACTAAAATCTTTGAAATTTTAACTGGGTAACTTCGATTAATCTCAACAGGTCTTGAACCCACCACTCCAACAAAGCTAGATTGATCTTTTGATAATTTAGGAGATAGAAAAATAAACAAGCAGGCTAGAATCCAAACTAGAGGGTAGACTAATTTTTGATACTTAAAATTTATTTTTTCTTTAAATATTCCCATATTAAATCTCCACCGTAGCTTCTTGTAACATTAATGTTGCATTGTTTACTGTTTCAATCTTTTTTATCTTATTTAAGAAATTATTATAATTCTTATTCTTTAGTTTTATTTGATAAGCAAACTCAAATCTCTCCCCTTGAGAGATCTCACGCAAGGTAACGAGAGCAAAGTTTTTACAATCTTTATTTAAAGTTGTTCTTAAGCTTTCATCTAGGTCTGAATTTTTAGAATCTGCCGTGAAACGTAGTAAGCCATCGAAAATTGTTTCTTGAGTGAACGGGAAGTAATAAAGAAATACTGCCGTAAGGCAAAAGCCAATTGAGCCAACAATGGCAATTAGAAATTGATAGACTCCACAGGAAATTCCAACTGTAAGAGCTGAGAAAATAAAAATAATATCTTTAGGGTCTTTCAAAGATGCACGAAACCTTATCATCGAAAGAGCACCCATCATTCCAAAGCCTCGGGCCATATTATCGCCGATGGCCTGCATAGCAATACAAGTTACAATACTTCCTAAAATAAGACCTTGAATAAAGTTCCTAGAGTATGACAGACCCTGAAAGGTCTTTTGATAAACAAGAGATATTAATGTTGAAAGTACAAAAGCTAGTATAATAGAGTAAGCAACACTTAGAAATGTTGGGTCTTTAATTGAAGTTTGAAGTTGAAATAAGTCCATAATTTAATATCTTGTGTTACACGTATTCTCATTGATGCACAACTTTTGTTTAGGCTGTGAGAAATGTGCCATTAATAACTTTAATAGCTTTTCTAAGGATTGATAATTAAGACTTTGATCAGAGTCATATATGACGCAGAGAATATGAAAACTCTATTTCGAGATCTCTTTTTAAAGAGTAAATAGAAGAAGTTTTATTACAATTTCAAATTGATCATTTATCATTTTTTTAATGATAACTTCACTTTTTGCAGGCTTACTTGGATTACTTTATTACTTTTTAACAATGAGTGTTATTCGCGCAAGATTAAAACATCAAGTCTCACTTGGGTATGGTGAAAATAACGAAATAGCTCCTATTGTTTCAGCTCATAGTAACTTTATTTCTTATGTTCCTTTTTTTTTAATCTTATTATTTTTATTAGAAAGTGGTTCTTTAATTCATATTTCATTAATCTTCCTTTTGGGCCTTAGTTTTTTCATTGGCAGAGTTATTCACTTTCTAGGCTTTAAAGGTAAAGAGATGAATTTCAAACTACGAAAACTGGGTATGCAACTTACACTATTTCCTTTAATCATCGTCTCAGTTGGTAATATATGTGTATTTCTTTACAGAGTACTTAATTCTTTTTAACAGCAGCACTGAATTTTTGTTGAACATTGCTTTCTAATAATTGCTCTTGGGTAACCTTAGAAGCAGCAAGGTCTGAAAAAATTGATAAAAATATCTCATCCATTGCTCTAACATCTGCATCTGCCCTATGCCAATTTGTTGGGTCTTGCCCTGTAATAGACTGATTGATATCACCCAACCTTGAGCTATAACGAATAGACTTAGTCCCATCTTTTTTCTCTTCGCCTATTCTAGTTAATTCTTTCACTATTTTTTTAGATTTTTTATCTTTGGAGTATCTCTTAAGAGGAATCCAGAAATACTTGGCAAGCAATTGCGTATCAATGACTCGGCTTTCTTCAATAAAGTAGTTGATTCCATAATGATAAAACCTAGCATTCAGCATATTAATATCAAAAAATGCATTGTGGGCCATGAATATATCATTAGGATTTTTTATCAAGTAATCTCTTAACTTTTTTAATACTTCTAATTCACTTTCATGGTCAGCTCTTTTAGACCAATCATAATGGGTCATTTCCATAATCTCTCTAACTGTTGGTTGTCCGACAACTTCATCTCTAATTATCGAATTATTATATCCTTCAATAGTATTTTTATTTGCGTTGATATAGCTTTTGAAGTCATCCTTGGCCGTAAGTTTTACTTTATTGCCTCTAAATGAAACTTTTGATTTCTGCATATAGATTTCGATAATTTGCTCAGTTCTTGCTGTACCAGAGGTTTCTAAATCAAATGAGATAAGAGTTTTATTTTTTAATTTTTTCTTTAAAAGATCAATAATGGCTTTAGGTTCTTGTTTCAAAGAAGACCAATTCCCCCACGATCTAATAATAGTTGTTGGACTTATATCGTATTCATTGAAAGCTTTTAGTGAGTCAGTCCACTCCTTTACAACGCCTACTTTAAATCGTGGAAATTTATCTTGATCTTTGATTATAAAGACTGATCCATCAGCTTTAAATAGTTTGTGACCAATATTTAGTTTTTTGAATTGATATTTATTTATTCGATAATGTTCAATTCCCTCTTTTGATTTAAAAATAGGGGATTTATAAATATCATACCCATCAAGTATTTTCTCGACTGTTTGCTCGTCATGTCCTCTTTTTTTATACTTTGCTTTTGCTTGAGTCCTATATTTTGACGTATACATTTTTGATAAAACGCTTGGCAAAACAATATTAATATCTTTTGGGTTGGTAAGGTTTATATTGCAATTAAAGCCAGGTAGGGCTGCACAGTGGCCCAGGCCACCTATCAAAAATATAAGAAGATATCGTTTCACATTTATTTATCGGTTGTATCAGTCTAAAGCATGAGATATTTCTCATGTGTTATAGTTTAAAGCTATCGTTTGATAAAAAAGATTAATTTGAAATGATTAAGATCTTCCGGCATCATCTTAGAAGTCAAATCATAGACGGGAGGACAAAATGGTCGAACTTACTACAGATAACTTAAAAGACGTTGTTAAAGAACATGATAGAGTATTCGTTCAATACGGAGCTTCGTGGTGTGGAAATTGCAGAATGATTAAACCAAAGATAAAAAAATTAGCAGCTGTAAATGAAAATGTTCACTTTATTTATGTAGATGCTGAAAAGTTTCCTGGATCAAGAGAACTAGCTGATGTTGCGAATTTACCAACTTTTGCTACTTTTAAAGCAGGTCAAAGAGTAGATCAGTTTACTGGTAGTAAATTTGAAAAAGTAGAAGGGATGTTTAATGAGATTGCCAATAATTAAGAATCTTGTACAATTCATTGAAGAAAATGATGAAGACTTTATTTTAGAAACAACTGAAGTCTTAGAACATTTATCTCAAGAGTCTAATATTAAAGATGAAGAGATGAACGTTATTGGCGAATTATTATCAAATATGTTTGGTGCAATAGAAGTATCAAAGATGATTAAAGAGGGTGCGTCTAAAAAAGAGGCATTAAATACTTTCATGAAACGAGTCATGGGCTCAATAGATAAATAATAAGGAGAATATTATGAGTAGATTAGTAGGTAACCAAGCACCAGATTTTGCTGCACAAGCTTTAGTAAATGGTGACTTTGAAGACATTAAGTTAAGTGATTTTGATGGAAAGTGGAAAGTTCTTTTCTTTTATCCATTAGATTTTACTTTTGTATGTCCAACTGAGATTTGCGCATTTTCAGATGCAGCACCTCAGTTTAAAGAAAAAAATTGTGAAATCATTGCTTGTTCAGTTGATTCAGTTTTTTCTCACCTTGCATGGACTCAACAAAGTAGAGATGATGGTGGACTTGGAGATATTAACTTTCCAATTTTATCAGACTTAAATAAAACAGTTGCAAGAGACTATGAAGTTTTAACTGAAGAAGGGATTGCACTAAGAGGACTTTTCTTAATTGATAATAATAATGTGATTCAACATGCAACAATAAATAATTTATCAGTTGGTAGAAATGTTGAAGAAACATTGAGGTTATTAAAAGGTTATCAGTATACAGCTAGCCACGGTGAAGTTTGTCCTGCAAACTGGACTGAAGGTGACGATACAATGAAGCCAGATCCAAAAGGGTCAAAAGAATGGTTTAATAAGAATAATAAGTAATTTAAATTTATATTTTCTTAAGATTAAGGGAGCTTTGAGCTCCCTTTTTTATTTCCTTTTACTTCTAAAATTGAGGCCTATAGAATTTAAAAAACAGATTAAAAGGCACCATATATGCATTGGAATGTAGACCCTGTAATTTTTAATATTTTTGGCTTTGGATTAAGGTATTACCCCTTAATGTTTATTACCGGTATTACTCTTGGTTATCTCTACGTTAAAAAGAGACTCGAACTAAATGGAATGGGCAAAGAACATGCAGAGAGTATGCAAAATTTTATTATTGCCGGAATGATCATTGGAGCAAGACTTGGGCATTGTTTGTTTTATGAACCAGAATATTATCTAAGTAACCCAGTTGAGATTTTAAAAGTTTGGAAAGGCGGCCTTGCCTCCCATGGTGGATTTTTAGGGGTTTTGTTTGCTATCTATTTATTTTCAAACAAGTGGAAAGGGAAATCATATTTTTGGTTCATAGAATCGATACTTCCACCTACAGTGATGACGGCTGGCTTTATTAGACTAGGAAATCTTTTCAACTCTGAAATCCTTGGAGTAACAACAGATGTTCCTTGGGCGTTTATATTTGATAGGGTAGATCCTCTTCCAAGGCACCCGGCCCAATTATATGAATCAATTGCTTTTTTCTCCATTGCATTTTTACTCCACTTGTTATGGAAGAAAAATGTAGAACCAGGAAAGTGGCACCTTGGTAAAGGACTAGGAATAACATTTATTTTAACTTTTAGTGCAAGGTTTCTAATTGAGTTTCTCAAAATTGAACAATCTGCTTTTGAAAAAGGCATGATTTTAAATATGGGTCAAATCTTAAGTATTCCATTTATCTTAATTGGAGCGTATTTATTTTTTGTAAATATTGAAAAAGTAAAAGCTTTTGATTTTTTAACTAAAGTGGCACCCGGAGCTAAGCTTACAGCCAAGACCACTAAAAATGCAAAAACTACTAAAAAGACAAAGAAGAAAAGAAAGAAGAAGCGGTAGTTCGTTTTTAAACTTATTATTGACTAAATTGTCTTAACTTAAGCACTCTATTGTAATTTAGAGCACTTTGAAATTTATCCAAGCTATTTATAGATTTATAGTCTAATCTTCTATCAGAAAATCTTAAGAAGGAGAGAACTTTGAAAAATCTAATCGTTTTAATCTTGCTATCTTGTACTAGCTTGGCTAGTGACCCTCTACCAACTGCTGATTATGTTGATGTAAAAAAATACACCGGTAAATGGTATGCAATTGCTGCTCTTCCACAATTTTTTACTCGAAAATGTGAAGCTCAAACAGCTGAATATGGAATACGGGATGAAAATTCAATTACTGTTTTAAATACATGTTATAAAAATCAAAAAGTTAAAAAAACTATTCAAGGACAAGCTGTTATTAGTAACCCTGCAACTAATGCTGAATTAGTAGTTAGTTTTAATAATTTCTGGACTAGATTATTTAGAGTTAAAGGGGATTATATTATTATGAATCTTGATAAAGATTATAAATATGTTCTTGTTGGAAATAAGAGCAGAAAAGGCCTGTGGATTATGTCTAGAACTCCATCTATGCCAGAGAAGATTTATGAAGCTTATGTGAAGATTGCAGCCAAGAACGGCTTTAAAGTTGAGAAGTTGATCGTTTCAGAGTTTTAAAGGGCTGTTATTACATATTTGACACGATGCGCGTCAGGTGATTTACGTCTGACTATTTCTTTGTTAATCTGCCTCCGTAATCGTCTCAAGAATCAAGAAATCACTTTTTCGGCTCTTTTGTTCATTACTTAATTTTTATATGTAGGAGAATACATGAACAACAAACTTTACGTAGGAAATCTTTCTTACCAACTAACTGAACAAGAGTTAGAAACACAATTTGCTCAATTTGGAACAGTTAAATCTGTGAAAATTATTACTGATAGAGATACTGGTAGAAGCAAGGGATTTGGATTCATTGAAATGGATAATGAAGATCAAGCAAACAGCTGTGTAGCTGAGCTTAACGAGAAAGACTTCAATGGTAGAAATATCAGAGTGAGTATTGCTCGACCTAAGAACTAATTTAAAAATTTAATAGATTTTTATAACAGAGGCCTCTTATTATTTAAGGGGCCTTTTTTTTTGTAACAAATTTAGTTTAAGTACGAATCTAGATTTACAAGGGGTTTATATTGAAAAAATATTTTTTAATTGGTCTATTCTCTATTTTCTCATTTTCTGAAGTAGTAGTAGAAACTGCAACTTTTGCTGGTGGTTGTTTTTGGTGTGTTGAAGCGGATTTGGAAAAAGTACCAGGTGTTTTAAAGGTCGTTTCAGGATATGCCGGAGGAGTGAAGGAAAATCCTACCTATAATCAAGTTAGCTATGGAAAAACTAAACATCTGGAAGTGGTCCAAGTACAGTTTGATAAAAACATTATACCGTATGACAAATTATTAATTAAGTTTATAAAAACGATTGACCCAACAGATAATGGAGGTCAATTTGTTGATAGGGGATATCAATATACATCTGCAATCTTTTATCACTCTCTAGATCAAAAAAAAATTGCAAATAAGCTATTAGATTATCTTAAACGTTCAAAAAAATTTACTAAAATTGTAACGCCAATTCGAGAATATACAAATTTCTATAGAGCTGAAGATTATCATCAAGATTTTTATAAAAAAAATGAAAAGTCCAAAAGGCGATATCAATCATATCGAAAAGGCTCTGGTAGAGATAAATTTATAAATACATATTGGAAAGACATGAAGTTAAGTTCATTTACAAACACTCCTTATAAAAAGTTAACTCAGAGTGAATTAAAGAAAAAGTTATCGAAATTACAGTTTTATGTAACCCAAGAAGATGGAACAGAAAAACCTTTTAAAAATACATATTGGGATAATAAAAAAGAAGGAATCTATGTAGATATTGTTTCTGGTGAACCTCTTTTTTCTTCTTTAGATAAATTTAAATCTGGTACCGGATGGCCATCATTTACTAAACCAATCAGTGAAAACTTTATCGTCACAAAACAAGACAATTCACTCTTTTCTAAAAGAATAGAAGTCAGGTCGAAGTTTGGTGACTCTCACTTGGGACATGTATTTAGAGATGGACCTAAACCACTGAAATTACGTTATTGCATAAACTCAGCTTCTCTGAGGTTTATTAGAAAGGAAAAAATGGCCGAAAGTGGTTACGTGAATTATTTACACTTATTTGAGAATTAATCTTATTATCTCTTTCTAATCTTAATTTCTTGAAGATATAAATCTACTAAGTGATACTTATAAACGGTGAGTCATGTATTATTGATATTCTCATTGCTGTTTCTTATCTCTTGTGGAGATAAAAATACAAATGTCCTTCATGGATCAAGTTATATTGATTTAAATAGTATTAATCATATTACTATTCCTGGTGATTACGCTGTTTCTGGTTCCTGTTCTTCCTCGGTTGCTAATCGCTATATCCGAGTAACTTGTGGAAACGTCATTCACTACACAACTTGTACTAATAATACTTTTTCTATTCCATCTGTTAGTTTTACAAATCTTCCGACTATATGCTTAGCTGAACTCGAACGAGGTTCTCCTCCGACCAATTCAGAACCAACTGTATCTGATAACACAGCATATATTCCTACAACTGGAGGAGATGATCTCGCGTATGATAGTGAACCGACAAGCTCCTTCTTAAATTTAGTTACTACTATAGTTGCTGATAAAATTAATTATATCGAAGGTGAAACTGTAACTTATACAGTTAGCGTTCAAAATTCCGGCTCATCAGTACCTACGGGTACAAAGGTTCAAGTCGCTTGTCCAGCAGGTACTACTTATAGTTCTCAGACTTCTACAAATGGAAGTTATGATCAATCAATTGGACAGTGGACGATCGGAATCTCTGGTCTGGGAACAACTTCTACTTTTAACATTGAATGTGTTGTTTCCTCTGGTACTGCCGGAACATCTCTTGTTAATACTGTTTCAACAGCACAATATGGAACAGACTTAACGACAGCTGGAGATGATCTCAGTGAAACTATAAATGTTATAGCCTCTTCAGATCTTGTTACAGTTAAAGATCTTGTTGGAAGTGCTTCAGTAGCTATCGGTGATATTGTTGTTTTTAGAGTATTGGTAACTAATAATGGTCCTAATGATGCTACAGTTGTTGATCTAACAGATCTTTGTCCATTAAATACAACTTATGATTCTCATAGCGAAAGTAGTGGAACTTATACTCCAGGAACTGGTCTTTGGTCTCTAGGAACTCTATCTCCATCTGTTATTTCAGAAGAGCTTTTATTAAGCTGTGAAGTGCAATTAGCTGGTGGTGGAACAATGATCACCAATAATACAACTGCAGCATCTAGTCCTGTAGATGATCCAGATAATTCAACTAATGATCTTAGTGAATCTATTAAT
>CALIJZ010000052.1 GCA_938017795.1 uncultured Bacteriovoracaceae bacterium | reverse complement strand
GCCAGGTACAGTTAAGCCACATAGTAAATTTAAGTGTGAAGTATATATTCTAACTAAAGAAGAGGGTGGAAGACACACTCCGATTTTCAAAGGATATAGACCACAATTTTATTTCAGAACAACAGACGTTACAGGAGCTATCGAGTTAGCTGCTGGAACAGAGATGATCATGCCAGGAGATAACACTAGCTTTTCAGCAGAATTAATCACTCCAATTGCAATGGAGAAGGGATTAAGATTTGCCATTAGAGAAGGTGGTAGAACGATTGGTGCTGGTACAGTTTCTGAGATTGTTGAATAATATATAGCTAACTATCTAGTATTACATACAAAAGGGCCTTTAAAGGCCCTTTTTTTGTCTAAAAAATACACACCAATTGAAATTTATCCATGTCTAATCAGTGAAAAGGACTTCCTAATTTACACTAATATTAAGTAATAAATAGGCCATTGAGCCTCAAACAAAGGAAATATAAAATGAAAAAAATTACTTTATTAGCACTAGTACTTTCGTTATTGAGCTGTGGTCAAAAATCTACAAGTTCTGTAACAACAACAACAACTAAGCCAGCTTTAGAGGCTACTGTAGGAACTTCTGAAGTACCTACTCCTGCTGCTGAGATTATCATCGCTGAAGACATTCAAGTTCAAGATGAAGAGACTGGAGAAATTGAAGAAGTTAGAGTTAGAACAGATGTAAGCAAGTATGTTGCTCAACTTCCAAAAAATGAAAAAGTTCTTTATCACTGTGAATTAGAAGTAGAATTTGAAGATGGAATCCAAAATGATCATTACTTAGTTTCTTATGAAAATGTTAAGAAATTAAATATCGGTAAATTAAGAATTGGTAAAAAGCATGTTAAGTTTCATATGAGAACTTTAGATCTTGCAAAAGAAGAATTTGCTCATCACCAAGATCACAAAGTTAAAACTAACGAGCTTGTAAATTCTGATAACTTTAGATTAGGAATGGTAGCTGGAGCTCCTAGTTCTGTAATCATGGACTTAAGAGAAGGTAAAGTTACAACTAAAGTTAAGAATGAAGAAACTGGTAAAAAAGAAAAAGCAATTGTAACTGATAGAACATTTAATCTTCCTCAGTACAAAGATGCAATCTATTCAAATGTTGTTGGATGTCAGGCAATTGAAGCAAATGATGTAGAAGAAGTTAAATAATTTTATAAAATTATAACTATCAAAAAAGCCCTCTTTCAAAGAGGGCTTTTTTTTTGCTTAGAAATTAGACATATTTTGAAAAATATAACATGACTAAAAGATAGAAGAGTAAAAAGAAGTAAAATATTATTTAAGGAGTGTTTATGAAATTTTTTAATTTATTAACTTTAATCTTAATGATGTCTTGTGGAAAAGGGGATAACTCTTCTTTATCAAACTCTGTAAGTAATATGAATTCCGCTACAGCTGTAAAGAGAAGATCAGATGCAGCTAAAAATCTTTTAAATACTATCTCAAGAGAAGAAAGCTTTCTTTATACATGTGAAGAGGTTTCTGAATCAACTACTAATAAATCGCTACAAACATTGAGTAAGATATATACTTACAAAATAGATGAATGTTCTGATATTTTAAATTTTGTAAAGTTATGCCAAGATGATTTGATTATCAGAGAACGAACTGTTTTAGCAGATAAATCAGTAGAGCAAAGAATTTGGAAATTTGAAGTTGATAGAAGTCAAGATGTCTCAGAGCGAGACTTTCGATTGACTTTAGATTTGAACAACCAAGCAGATGGGATTGAATTTTTTAATATAGAACAAAGAAATACAGAACTAGCAAGATTTAGAACTGATACTAATAGAACAAACTACAAGAGATATTGTGAGGATAGACTGTAAAAAATGAAAACTCTTCTTTGCTCATTATTAACTTTCTTGTCGCTCAATCCTTGTCTTGAAAAAAAGGAAGAAAATGTAATTACTCAAGAAGTGATTATTACAACTTCAACAACAAGCCCTAAGAAGATCGAGAAGAAATTAAAGTCTACTAAAGAAATTGCCAAAGATCTTGAATTAGCCGGTGAATCAGTATTATATTTTTGCACTTTTGAATCTTTAGGAGAAAGTGAAGAATCGATTTTAGATGTTGTATATACTGAAAGAATCATAAATGGACAAAATTATTTATTGGAAAGAGTTATTGATTTAGAAATGGAAAGTAGTTTTTCTAAACTTCAAAAGTTTCAAACAAAGAATAATCTACTGGCTGAAGAAATATTTTTAGTAAGAAATTCTTTTGGCAATTCAATTGGGCTAGCTTATAAGAAAGAAGAAGGTGGATTAAAAATTCGTAACTTTAAGTCAATAGATAAAAATATTATTTCTTCTTTTTGTTCTGACGAATTTTAAAGACCATTTTTACAAGTTTCTCTGACTTTATCGTTACTTTCTTTGAAACAGACATGAATGTGGTTATTATGGCCTTTTACTTGGTAATTAACCTTATTCTCATTTCTTATACTGAGGTCGTTAAAAATAATCCCTGTACCACCACTTTTCCCTAGTAGTTGAATGAATGTATTAGTTAACTCTTTGTTATAACCAGAGCCTTTGTCATTTATACTTACTTGTTGGAAGCGTTTAGAACTTTTTTTAGAAAAAGGCCTAATATCAAAACACTCACCACTTTGATGTGAATCATGTTTCCCAAGTTTTTGTGGATGATAAATATGACCAAAGCCAATATTACATCTGTCATCATTATATTTACAAAAATTATCTCTCCAATGTTTTGCAATTTGCATGAAGGCACACACAGATTTTGGTTTCCCCCATTCATCATTTGACTCGTCTTCACCTAAGTGATTTGGATAATGGTAAGTATTAAATGGACCTCTACGTATAATAGCTGTTGCTTGAAAAGGTTTTTTCTTATGATCCAGAGCAGAGAAAACTTGAGTATCTCTTTCATAAAGAGGAATTTTCATAAGATCATCATTTAGGTGAGAGTTGGGACGATAAGAAATAGTTTCACCATTTCTCTTAATTGTTACATTCGACCTCGTTGCAATGTTTTGTGCCAGCAACAAAGATTGTTCGGGATCATTGTTCTTAGCATAGAAATATCTCTCATCATCTCTGAAAGCATCCATGAGATTTAAAAATGTTTTATAATGGTCTTTAGGCAATGGACGGATAAAATGGAACATTTCATTTGTACAACATTCAGGAGTTAAATCAACCCACTTAGAAGAGAGTTTATTACCGAGTTTGTCTTCGACATCATATAAATAAGATTTGAAAGTACAAAGAGCTCCTTTTTTGAGATCATCGAAACAACACTTTTCTACATTGTAGACATTAGCCTGAAGCTTTGGATCAAAAGAGATTTGATATTTTAAAATTTTATCGCTTAAATTTTCCTCTATCTTGTTTTTCCCGGTTCCGGTTATAAACATAGGAGAATGTTGTCTAATTTTAAAAACATATTTATTCTCAGGGTGTAAGTCTAAGGAATTAGCATTTATATACCCTTTACTATTTTTCTTGCTAGGAGTAATTGAGCTAGTTTTTGATCTCATGTTTATTTTTCCAACTCCAGGAATTTCTCTTTTTTCTAACTGTTTGATTACTGATTTGTCAGTATAAAGAACTTCAACTGGAACTAGACCATGCTTAGATATATTAATAATTGCTTTGCTAATTTCGTTAACTTTATATCGATACCTTCTTTCTGAACTATTTAGTTTTGGATATTTATAAGCTTCTAGTTTTTTTAAAATTGATTGATAGGAATAATATGCACCTTGTAATTTATCAGAAATTTCTTTTGTGACTTTTTTTAGATTTTCTTTACCTTTGATGGAAGATAATTCTTTTTCAGTGAAAAAGTTTTTCACATGTGCTCTAGTTACAGATTGAATCATAGACTTATCTTGAACTCCTGTGTTTTTAAAAAAGATAGGTTTAACAATATCTTCAAAATACTCCGGATCAAGCTTTGCCTCACGAGGAAAAGTACTTTTTAAGATATCATCGGCAAGACTAGCTTTAGATTGATTAAGTTTTTCTATCTCAAAATATAGTTTGTTTGATATTTTTTGATTAACTTTAACGATAGACCCTATAGGTAAAATACTTTTTATGTCAGATTTTGAATTCTTATTACTTCTTAAATTCTCAAAAACTTTGCTCCACTTAATATCTGCATTGTAACCAGATGGTAAATATTTATTTGAAGTATAAAAGGGAGGTTGCATAGTTGTTGTTTCTTCACAATATTCTTTTTTTAAGCTAAAAGTCAGAGGGTCATTCAAATGAGAGTAATATTCATTTTTATCTATAATTTTAGAATTTTGGGCCATTAAAAGCTGGGATAAGAATATGAACAAAACAGCGAACTTCATCATAGATCTTATCGGCAAAAGAGCTCTAAAAGTTGAAAAATGAGTTGACAGTAAAGTCCTATACAGTATCTTTGAGGGACAGAATCTTTTAAGAATTATAGGGTGTATAGCTCCAATTGGTAGAGCGGCTGATTCCAAATCAGTAGGTTGGGGGTTCGAATCCCTCTGCACCCGCCATTTGATGTTTTTTCACTGAAATTCTAAATAGTTACTAGCTTTTAAATTACTCCCATCACTTTTCCATCACTTTATGCATTGAATCTACTAAATGCTGAAGAGCTAATTTCTGGGTTCCGCTACTTGATTTCGTATAGGTTTTCTCAACTACAGATCTATCTTTATGTCCTGTCATTGCCTGAGCTAGATCCAACGAATTGCTAGACTCTCGAACTATATTAGCTGATGAATGTCTTAAGAAATGAGTAACACTCACATTACTAATACCAGATTTTTTTAAAGCTTTAGTATATTCATTTTGGATTGATCGATACTTCATTGCTCCACCATTGGTTGTAAAGATATAACCCGATGATCTGTTCCGAATCCTGCTTCTTAATCTTTTAAGTACTTCGTCTGGAAGATAACAGATTCTAGTTTCCTTGTTCTTTGTATAATCCTTAAGCTCAATAAACTTCTTAGATCTATCCCATGAAACTGTGTGAGCAATAATGCACATTTTCTCTTTAAAGTTGATTGACTGAATTTGAATACCACACGCCTCACTAATTCTACTTGCAGTAAAGAATTGAAAATAAGCTAGATCTTGGTAGATACCCTCTAAATTTGACAGGAATTCAAAAACCTTCCTCGCGGGAACTTTATTGTCTCTCACTTTTGGCTTCTTTATTTGACCAAGTTTGTGATGATCTTTGGTTATCGGATTCTTAAACTCTTCAACTCTTAGATTTGTCCAATTGAAGAATGCATTAGTGACCTTTAATTCGTTCCGAAAGCTAAATCTCTTCGAGCTGGCAATGCTTTTTTGATAGTTAATTAAAGCATTTATCTCAGTCCTGTTTATACTACTTAATACTTTGTCTTTTACTGGTTTTAGAAAGGTTACTATTACAGCGATGTTTTTTTCTTGAGTAGATTTTTCAAGCGTAGACATATATTCATTGATATATCTTTGCAGGTAATGATCTAGCGTTAAGTCCATCGCTAACACCTTAGGCTTTAGTCTCCACTCTCTCTGTAACCACATTTTAGCTTCACTAATCAACTTGAATGTCTTTGTGTATTGTTTTTCATTAATTCGCTTGTATGCCTGGTATCTTCGGGACCCCATATGTTGCCTAATACCAGGTCTTACTTTTATGTACTGTTTTCTCATAAGTTAAACTCCTTTAAATTGTTTAACCTCTTATGAGCCTCGTCTTCCCTCTATATTTGAATGTCAAAGAGCTAGTGGTTTTTATACAAATCGATAGTGAAAACTGTAAAGAGAAATGAGCTTTATGTTGATCCGAAAGAGCGGATAGTTAGTGACACTAAGTCGATAAAGTTGGAATCTATTTGACAGTTGTCAGGTGCAGAGATGATTTTACAATCTCTAGTGCGTCTATATCTCAATTCGGGAGCCCTCAGTTGACGTGTCAGGTAGGTGTCAAATAGAAATGATCAACTACAGTAGTCATTCTAATAACTTCCTTGTTTTTACTAGGTGTAAAAGTGTCAGGTTGTAGGTGAATTTGCGACTATCAATTGTACTAGTAAATATAAGCTAGTTTCGGAACACATAAATTATCACTTAGTTGCATCCATTTTTGATTACACTTAAAATACTATAAAGAATTAATTCATCATGGAGGAAATATGAAATTATTAATATCAGTATTATTTTTAGGATTAGTATCTTGTGCTAGTTATCAGGTTTCTGGAGATAGACAGGTTGCTTCAAATCCAGGCAAGCTTTGTGGTTATGTAGGTAAATTAGAATCTGATGGAGAGAACTTCTTGATCTCCTTTATTACAAATTTAAATTTGACTAGTTTTGAAATGATGGACAAAAGTGCGTCAGACGAAAGAGTGAACTCTATTTTTGGTAATGGTATTCAATTTAAACAATCTTTTGGTGATGGCAACATTCTTGTTGAAATAATAGGTATTAAAGTAGAAAAAGCTCAGCATAGAGAAATAATATTAAGTACATTAAGCAATAAAAAGAAAACAAGTCTGTGCTATTCTAAACGAGGTTCTGAAAAAATCGTTAGTGTTTTTAATTATCTTTAATCTCAGCCTGAACACTCCAATAATTCGTTCCGCTAGATGCTCCAACCTATATCCTTTTACTGGAACAAAAGTGCATGATAAAATCTTTCTGATTGAAATAATTAAATTTAAGAATCTCTTCTGAAATAACTAGATCTGTTATACTTATTTCGGTTCCCATACTATCAAATTCAAAACGCTTAAATGTGATCTCTTTATTATCACTAGAAATCTTATCAATGTTTTCAATATAAGCGTGAACATTAGACTTGTACTGAATGTATTCACCTTTCTTATTTAAATCTTCAAATTGAACTAATGGGTCCCCATAGTCAGGATCTTCTGACACATTTGATATTTCAATAAAGTTGCCAAATTCTAGAGACTTTACTTGAAATCGATGATTCGCCATAGATTCATTATTACAAGCTCCTTTATATATTCTTGAATAAGGAATTAAATTGAGAAATGAAGCTTTCTTTTCTTCTTTGGCTGATGAGCTTAGAGAGAACATTAGAATAATAAAAATTAACTTCAAGTGTTAGATACCCTTTAAAATGTTTTTATTAATTAAACCATAAGTACTTGTTAGATCAAAAGCTGGAAATAAATGGAGTCCGAAGATTGCTATCATTTAAAGATATGACAATCTTCATTCCCACTATGACGACTAACGATTATTCTTATATTTTTGGTAAAAATGTTGTGTGAGTATATAGTTTATATTTCTTTCTGCGAGTTTAGGGCACCCCCGGTTGAAAAGGTGGGGGGCTATTCAAGTATCTCTTTGATTTACCGAGAAGGTATAAATACAAGGAGAAATAATGATAAAAGTACCACTTTCAGAAAGAAGAAGAATCAGCACTGAATCCACCAAATATATAAATCTTTTAAGAAAACTAAAAAGAAAAGGGAAGAAATCCAGTGAAGATGATCTCAGAATAATACTTAACGATATTCTTTCAGACGTACTTGGATATGATAAATACTCTGATTTAGCGACAGAGCAAAGAGAGAGGTGTGGAAGACTAGACTATGCTGTTAAACTTTCAGAGGGTCCTAATGCTAAAAAGAAAGACAAACTAGACTTTGTAATAGAGGCAAAAGCCCTGCACGTTGAATTAAGTCAAAAACATATTGATCAAACTTTGGCATATTGCCTAACCACAGGAACGAGCTATTTCATACTTACGAATGGTAATAATTGGAAACTTTTCCAGGTAAAGAAAGGAAAAAGAGGAGCTAAGCCAGAAGCTAAGATGATTCATGATTTAAGCTTTTTAGGGTCTCCTTCTCAAGTAGTTGTAGAAGATCTTTATATTTTTTCGAAGCACGCATACCTTGCTGGTCACTGGGGAACTGTTGCTACCCAGAAAATGGCAGCCAATAGAGATGATATCTTTACCGTGCTAAGGATGCCTAAAGTTGTAAAAGTAATTCAAAGAGAAATAGAGAGTTATCATGGAGTTAAAATCGAAAATGATCTAATTCTAGATATTATTGATAATTCTATCTCCAAAGATGACCTAGAAATCAATAAGACCATGGAAAGAAAGCTAAGCTTTAAAAAAGCAAAAGCAGTAACGAAAACCAAAAAGAAAGAGGCAAGGTTTAAAGTTGTAAACAATGAAAACCTCCCCCTTAAAGCTCCACTATTGGGAAGTGAAATCAAGAAAGCAGCTTAATTTTTAGTATAGGTAAGCACAGATCCACCACATGTAAATTGCAAGCTATTATTATCCACTACATACCCACAAGTAGTTTCTCCTGGCGGAAGGCATCCAGAGTTTCCATTCATAGCAGTTACATTAATAGTTACTGCTCCTTGATTATTCTCTGTACTGGGATAAGTAAACACCGATCCACAATAACTTGATTCTCTTATACAATCTTCCTGCAAGGTCATCACATCGGGATTACCTGCAATGTTTCCACTCACTTGTCGTACAGGACTGATGAACTCTTAACCAAGAAAAGCTTAATTTTTAATATATTCAAGTACGGCGTTCCCGCAAGTAAAAGTGAATGTATTTCCACCTGATATAACGTATCCACAAGTAGATTCTCCGGGAGGGAGACATTCAATTCTTCCGTTTGTAGATTTAACATCGATAGCTATTGCACCCTGACTGTTCTCTGTTGGTGGATAATCAAATATCATTCCGCAATAACTAGATTCTCCGGTGCAATCTGCTACTTCTTTGAAAACATTAAGTTAAACAACCTCAATAATTTTATAGATAGTCTTTGTAAAAACTTATTACGAAGTACTGCTTCACCTGTAGCGAATATATTGCCAGGTTTTTCGGTTAATTGGATTTCAAAGGCGAAGGACTTAGGTTTTTCTAGAATGTATGCTGATTATGTTGGCTGGGAACCTATTGATATGATTTTAAATAATGACCAGCATGAAAAGAAATATATTAATACAGATCCAATCAATAAGGTTATCGATCTAGGAAAGCCAGGAAAAGAACTTAAAGACTTCTTTAAGTTGTTCAAAGACTACACCCTCTCAAACGCTAATCATGTTTCTCCTAGTGCCTCAGATTCCAATTTTATTTCCAAGGAATTAAAAAATTCAATAATTAAAGATTTAAGGAATACCGAGAACTCTTTTTTCAGGAGTATCTTTGAAGAATGCGACCATCTAAGGTTTGCGGGAAATCCTAACTTTAAAAGGTGCTCTAAGAGTGACTGTCTTTACCGATTTTCACTAAGTTCCATAACTAATAAAAAATCATCATTTTGTAAGATTTGCACCTAGTTTAATTCTCACGGGCGGGGTGTTTTTTACGATTGCAACTTTTTAAAAATAGTTCGTAATATTTATCCCGTTCAAATCTTGTTTGTTAAAAAGCATTTATCACATTTTCGTAATACTTATCCCGCCTCAAGAGAAGAGCCTTAGTGGAATCAAATAGGGGTGTCATGACATAATGCTTATATAGAAACTTTTCCATATTGGTTTAGTTAAACAAAAGGGCTTTTATGCTTTACTCAAAAGGAATTTCGATGACCTTAAATTCGGAACCAATTAGCTGCAACGTCTGTGGTGATAATTTAATTATTCTCGTGAGAGAAAAAGGAGAGAGGAATGTACAAATTTACAGTATTTAAAAAAGTAAAAGACAAATCAAAAGAATCTTTGAGAAATGGAACAAAAGGAGAATTAATCACAATTGATAATTTCTTTGATTTAAAAAATTATGTCTTTGAGAGCGGTTTTAGTCACAGTGTCTTTAAAGATAACTACAGAAACAAGAAGAATTTCTTGAGGTGTGACTTCGTAGCTATTGATATAGATGAAAAGCTAGGTCACAAGGAAGTAATAGAGGATTTAATAAACCTTAAACTTAAATTCATTCTTGGCTTCACCACTAATCACAACAAGGAAAAAAATGGTCTGAAATGTGAGCGCTTTAGATTTTTAGTGCCATTGTCAGAAGCCATGATGTCAGACGCTAAACATCGAGCAGTCCTCGGTGAACTTTTCAAGGTTTTCCCTGAGGCTGATAGAATCGATGACCCTTCTAGATTGTGGGTACCATTTAATAAAGATTATGAATTAATAACAAGTGAAGAGATTTCACTAAAAGGAAATGAAAATGAATAAGTTAATAATTGAGAATGGAGTAATTGACATCAGTTCCATCCAAGAAGATGTAAGGTCTAAAGGAAAAAGAAATAAAGCGTTGCCAGTGCAAGACAAGAACCAAATGAGTTCACCTTTAGAGATTTCAGAAAAAGATTTAAAGCATTGGGATCTTATGTACTTTGCTAAGAACGCCCACACAGGGTTGCCAGGGCATTTTAATCAAACCATTAACAAGGTTAGTTATATTCTCGCTTCTCGAGGCTACTCTTTAGAGACTATTACTCAGCATATTCAGAAGCATGCTCCTCAAGATTTAGACGACACTGATTTAAATACGATTAACAGTGGTTTTTATTCAGGAGAAGCTGAATATACTCCACAGTATAAAAGTGTTGCCGACTTTGTTCCAGATATGCTTGATCGTATGGGTGGCAAGTTTACTATAGACGGAATGTTTAGGCAGGGATCCAAGATTGTAACTACTGACAAGTTGATTAATGACCTCCATGTAAAATCATTGCAATTAAATATCAAGAGGGGAACATCAAAAAACATAGAAGCACTTGTTATTAACGAAGTGAATATCGCAAGAGAAACCGAACTCAAAAAGCTTAACGAGAAACTTCAATATGCAGGACCGAATGATTCTGTTCACAAGTTCATCTCAGCGATAGTCGGGACCCCTGAAGCAGCTAATGAGGAACAAGTAATCAAACATTTCATATGGCAAACAAAGAGAAAGCTACTTGGACTTAAACCAGAACACCATATGATGCCAGTCCTTTACGGAAAGACAGGTAGTGGGAAAACAGTTGCAATAAACAACTTACTTAAACCATTGTCAGGCGTCGTTACCACTGGAGACTTTGGAATGCTTAGCGATTCGAGGGAGAAATTTAGATTAACAGAGAATTATGTTGTCTTTCTTGATGAGATGGCAAAAGCGGGAAAAGCAGATGTGGAATCTATAAAGAATTCTATCACTTCAGCAAGAATTGATTATCGTATACTGGGTCACTCAAGAGAGATCAAGGGTGTGAATAATGCAACTTTTATAGGAGCTACAAATCAAGAACTATCTATTGTAATCAACGATCCCACTTCTGTTAGAAGGTTTTATGAGATAAAGACATTGGATAAGCTAGACTGGGAAACCATCAATAGTCTGGACTATCTCTCTATGTGGAAGAGTGTTGATCCATATTCTATTTGTCCCATAAGTGAATACTTAGAAGAGATAAAAGCTAAACAGGAGGACATGAGATCCAAAGATCCAGTTGAGCTCTTTATCCAAGAAAAGGGTATCAGGAGCAGTTTTAAAAAGGGCTCCTTCATCTATCCTCTTAAAAATGTATATAAGAGCTATAAGTGTTGGGCTGATGACAACGGTTATCGTGCCTTGGGTAGTGCTAACTTCGGAAAGAAGTTTAAGTCCTTTATTGGTGAGAAAAATCAAGTTCGAAGGAGCTCGGGAGTTGCTTACCATTTATATGTCGAGGATCTTGACCAGTACTTAACAGCGTAAGCTTAAGAAGTGTAAGCAGTGTAGGGAATGTAGGTGAAATATAGTTATATATAAAAATAAATACTTATATATTTCTATGGAAAATAGCATATTCCCCTACACTGCATACATTAAAGCACTATAAAACATGGCAACTACAATTCCTGCGTCACTGGTTTCGGTTCCATCACCTTTCCATCACTTGCAACATCGCAAGAAACGCTAAAGATTATTTGCATCTAGTTTAAATAAAGAGCCAGAGAGACTCAAAGAGGCTTCCAGTAAGAGCAAAGTTGAAATCCATTGCCCCCGCTAACTTTTTTAATAAAACTCCACCTTCCCGCTTTCCATTTCATAAACAGCTCCAGCAATTTTGATTTTTCCTTGCTTTTCTAAATCAAAAAGAATTTTGCTCTCTTTTCTAATTCTTGAAATATTATGTAACACATTGTTCTTACAGACTTTTGCAACATAAGAATAATTTTTAGAAGAGCGATCTTTTTTCTCCTTGGACATATTTATTGCTGGTTTTATCTTTTTTAATAATCCAGTGATGTTTCCGAGTTTTACATCATCAACTGCAGACTTAACTGCCCCACAACTCTGATGCCCCAAAACCAAGACTAGCTTAACTCCAGCAACCTTAGCCGCATACTCCATACTTCCCAAAATATCCCCATTAACAACGTTTCCCGCAACCCTTGCTACAAAAATATCTCCAATCCCTTGGTCAAACACATCTTCCACAGGGACTCTACTGTCAACACATGATAATATAATTGCTTTCGGGTATTGCCCTCTTACTGCTTTTCTTATTTGAATTTTATGATCTCTTACAGTTGACTCGTTACTCATAAATCTTATATTTCCTGCCTCAAGTCTTTTTAAAACTTCACCTGGAGTCAATTTCTCTTGCTGACTCTTCGTTAGAACTCTCATATACCTTGGGGAATTCCCTGCAAAAGCCTTCGAGAAACTTATTAAAACAAAAAGTAATATTCCTAGGTTTTTCATGTATAAATCCTCCTTATAGTATTTTAGGGCATTACAAGGGAGGTCTCAACCTTGTCTAAGTAAAATCTTGACGAGTTTCTACTTAATACCCCAACAGCAAGCTCAGCTATTTACCTAATGTCTTTTATAAAAGTTCTAAACACGACCCATTACCCTAAACCTAAGTCTCTAATTACTTACTGTTCGCGAAAATGTTTCCATCACTTTTCCATCACTTGCAACATCGCAACAAACATTAAAAATAATTGATATTAAATTCAAATAAGAAGGGGTAGAGACTCGTAAGAGGCTCTAAGCGCAGCGATTTTGAATCCCTCTGCACCCGCCATTTGTCAAATTACTCGAACACTTTTCAAAATTATTTTTTTAGAAGAAATAGTTTTACTAATTCCTCTTGTTATATGCCTCTCTCCTATAAAAAAATGTATGCATCCCTAAGAATCAAATAATTCTCTCCCTAATGGCTCAGTCCATTATCAGAGCTAGAGAAATCACCTCTGTAAAGTTCTGGGTTGAGGTCAGAGAGGCCTCTTTCTAATTATTTGAATAAAATACACAGTCTATAGTAAATGATGAATTTGAATAGTAATGATATTTAAATTTTTTTTTAAGGAGAATTATGAAACTATCAATTTTAATACTTACAGGCTTATTGAGTTCTTCAGTTTTTGCAAAATCACCTCTGAAAATTTTTTCTAGTTTGTTTAATGAAGCTAATTGTGTAGATGAATCATCTATTGGGCTTACTCGAATAGATCCAAAAGACTTTCTCTACCAGGCTTATTATGAAGCTAAAGAAAACACAGATGAAACTGACGATATTTTTATCTCTTATGCCAGAAAAACAAAAACAAGCTATTTTAAATCTATAGTAGATACTTTTGAAACTGGAGTAGAGATGTATTGTATGAAGCCTGGGAAGGCTATAAAGGCATTGAATTATCTAGTTAAATCCTTTAATCAAGTCGAAGGTATTTTACTTGAAGATAAAGATACAGGAGATGATGATTCAACAACATATTTTACTATTGTAATGAAAGACGGTTCATTTACTAGTCTGTACTTTGGTAATTAAACTCTTATTAAAAATAACATAACTGCTAATATTAGCTAAGAATTAAAGGCCTCTTTATAAGAGGCCTTTTCATTTCCATAAACCAACTCATCTAATGAAAGATTAAAAGTTTGAGTAATCTTGATTAATGAAATAACACCTTTTGGTAAGATTCCTTACAAGTATCCATGAATTGTAGATTTATTAATCTGAGTCATTCAAAAAAAGTAAGACAGAACGACTGGAATCTTTTTTGATAAACGACATCTATTAAAAAAGACTCAAGTTCTTTTAATTCTCTAGGAGGGAAAAAAGAGCTATGTAGTATCTCGGGCACTATCATTTCCGCTGTAGATAAAGTGTTAAAAGGAATATTAGCAGATATTCTTTCAATTTTATTGACCTCGTAATATTCTTTTAGAGTCATGTGCATATTTGTCCAATCGCTCAAGATCCATTCAGACCCATTGAAGATTAGTTGCCCTGATGCAAAGTCTCCTATTGTAATCATTTTATGAGTCGTCTCATACCAACGACTAAGAGCTTGAATAATCTGATCTTTTTTTGATAAATATATTGGATCTATATTTCCTGAAAGAAAATCTTCAAGAGAAAATTTATAATCAATATAATTCACTTCTACATATTCATTTCTAAGAAAACTTATTAAATCTACTGTTTTAACACCATTTTTAGAAACTGTTTCATGTCCATCAATTGTGTGATTTATATACTCACTAATTGGGATTCGAGTTTTTATATGAACTCCAGAGTTTAATGGAACTCTCAGGGCTGTACCTCGCAGAGTTTTTAATACTAATGTAGTATTCCCCGAACCTAAAACCTTCGTAATTCTAAATTTTTCGCCATTGCTAAAGGTCAAAGAGTCTCCTTCTTTGATTCGTTCAACAATTTCACTATAGTTTTCAGCTAATCCATTTTCATTTGCTAGAACAAAATCAGTTGCTTCAAGAGAATTCGCTCCAAACAATAAAATTGAAATGATAAAAGAGAAGTACATATATAATTGGTCGGCTTCCTGAGTTTATTAGTTTAGATAATGAATATCGATTATTTTAACTAAAGGGATAGAAGATAATCTCCCAAAAAACTAATTAATTAAATCTCTTACCTATAATTATATATTTGAGTTTTTAAGATCTGAGAAAAGTTTCTTTAGAATTGAGTTTTCTAACTACTTATGGACAAATTTTAAATTGACTAAGAGTTGATGAAAAAGAAATACTTTTTGCTCTTTGAAGTTCGC
>CALIJZ010000051.1 GCA_938017795.1 uncultured Bacteriovoracaceae bacterium | reverse complement strand
TAAAACATCAGCGTTATTAGATTTTAAGTTTTACTCAAGCAATTAATTCTTTTCTGCTTCTTATGACTGTTATGAAATTGTTTAAAGAATCAAAAAATTAAAAACCTAGACTCACGTCTAGGTTTTTTTTTGCCTAATTTTAATTAGAAAATAATATATCTTGAAAAGATGAAGATAAAAACTCTTCATTATTTTCAGCTTTATATATTTTCCCATCATTAGATTTAATAATTGCATGACCATCACTATTCCATTCAATTTTATTAAAGGCTTGAATCGTTTCTTCTTGAGTTTCAATCGCATCTTTATAAATTTGTTGGCTCTGAAAATTTTTAATACCTCTACTATCACTAATTCTTTGTCCAATTGATTCAAGTTGTTTAATTGTATTTTGAGGGTTGTTAATGAAAGCTTCAGTTGCAGATTGTTTTAGATCAAGATTTTTAGATACATCTTTGAAAATCTTTACGGCTCCAGTTCTGGATCCTTGACCGAAGCGATCTGCAAAGGTCAAAATGTCAGCCTCTAGAGAAGTAGGAGTTGGATATTTTCCCATTGATTTTTCAGGCCAAGCATACTTTTTCCAAAATATATCTTTTACTCCCGAAGCAGAACCATCATTATGACCCATGATATCAGAAATAAGATGATCAATTTTATTAGATGGGATTCCGAGTTCATCACCTTTTTTTATAAGATAAGCAACAGTGGATTGATCGTGCCAAGAGATCCTACCTAACATAAATTCATTTCCTCCATGTTTTTTTACCCATTTAGAAGCTAGAGCAAGTACATCCTCATCAGGTACAAATTTACCCATGTCATGAGCTTGAGCAAGTAGTCTATAGTAGTCAGGGTCTATTCCAATTTCTTTTAAATAATCTTGATATTTAAGTGCTATAATATCGTGTTCGTTCATATGATCGATGGAATTTTTAGCAAAGCTATCTGTTTGAGATGCTTTTGCCATATCAGAATCTAAAGATTTACTTAACTTATTATATTCAGACTTTGTAAAAGGGTTTTTAGTATTTTTAATTCTTTTGAATCTATCAAGACTTTGAGTGAACTCTTTAGGAGAACGAGGAAAACTTAATCTAGATGCAAGTGATCTGGAATTTTTTGGTAAAGGTGGAGCTCTTGGGCTTACACTCTTTGATTTAGTAAGGGTTTTAGTTTTAGCAGTCTTAGAAACCTTGGCTACTTTAAGGAAAACAAGAGGCTCTGCTACTGTAACTGCTATATTTAAATTTCTTTCAATCTTCTTGCTTTTGATCTCATTTTTCTTATCTAAAATATCATTATGAATAAGTTCATCATTAGATCCTGAGATTGAAGATCTTCTAATATATTCTAGATTTTTAGTTGCATCATTTATTTCTAACTGATTTTTTACAACACTTGATGTTGAAGCAAGTAGGCCAACACCTAGAGCAGTTCCAGCACCGGTCGCTATGGCGGCTAAACCTGCTATTATGGTTGCTCCAGTCCATATATTATTTATCAGTTCATCTTTATCTGCAGTTTTTGCTATTTGAATAACAGACTCACAAGTAAGATTTGCAAAGCTTTCATCATGTTCGAGAACTTTTTTTAAAGCTCCTGGATTATTTAAAAGCAAAGTATTTACTTTTTCTTGAATATTATTATATTGATTTTGGGTCAAGAGTCCTTTGAGAATAAATTGAGAATTTTGAATCATTTGAGTAGAAGCATTTACAATAGCATTTCCTATCCATTGCTCATTAACTTTCCAACTTAGTGAATCGCCATAGTAATCCATTTTCCTGCTTACATTTTTTAAATCAATTTTTTGAGCTTGAATTAAAGTTCCTATAGGACTTCTAAGAACCTCTAAGTAAATTTCTTTATACTTTTCTTTTAATTTTTTTTGTTTTGCTTTATTTAATTTTATTACTTTACCACAACTTCCTCTGCTGGGGCATTTTGAATATTCATTTGAATCTCGAATTTTCTTTATCTGCTTATTAAGCAACTCAATTGCTTTATTGAACATTGTGGTTGTTTGATTTATTGAAAGAGGGTTTGGTTTTACAATTTTTTTCTCAACCTTAGAGATTAAATTTTTAACTCTATTCTTTAGACTTCCTGAACATATATTACTGGTTTTGGATTTTCTAGATCTACCAATTTTAACATTTCCATCACAGAATTTAGTAAGAATTTCTTTTCGTATCGAGCTTATAGATAAATTATTACTGGTAAATTTTAACTTTAATGTCAAATAACTCTCAATAGTATCTTGAATTCCTTGTAAAGAAAGAGCTGTATGAAATTCTTTGAGTGAATTATTCTGAAAGTGTTCAATGATTTCTTCCCCATCTTTTATAAGGTGTTGGGTTTCATTACTATCTGTAGACCCAAAAATATTTGGCTCACAGGATTGAGATGCGTTATCTTGAGGAGAAACTCGATTTAAGTAATTTTCTATATCAAAATTTGGATTGTGTACTTTTTTTCTAGCCCCACGCTTTGACCGTGTTTTTGAAAGTGTAGTATAGGTCGTGTGTTTCTTATTTTCTTTAATACATTTATTAAAAATATCTTTTACTACTTTTACTTGTGCTTGAGTATTGAAAGAGATAAGTAATAAAATCAAGATTAAAAATAAATTCTTTGTCTTGATTTTAATCACTTTTTTAAATTTTTAATTAGAGTGTTGTTGAAGACAAGTTTGATTTGCCTGATCTTTAATTTCATTTAAACGAAAAGTAGACATTCCCACTCTAGCTCCAAGAGACATAGATGTTTGCTTAACACAATTAATAAAGTTGTTTGAAGAATCATCAATACTAGAAATTCCTCGAGAGTGACCATTTGTCTTATTTTTAGTTATTCTATCATTCCACTCACCATTTAGTTGAGGTGTATCATTTGAATAGTCCATGAAAGTACCATCGCTTTGTTGAACAGGTTGTGAGGGTCTATAAATCTCTTCTTGTACAGTTGGTTGAACAGTCTGAGTTCTAATTCTTTCAGAACTAACACTTCTAATATTTAAGCAACTTGCAGTCGCAACATTTTTAAGTTCAGATAGTTTATGAGAATTTCCTTTATGGGAAGCTGCTCCTAGTTGATACATTTTACTTTTTATACATTGAGAGATACTTGCATGTAAAAAGGTAGGTAAAAGTAATCCAATTAATAAAAATTTCATTTTTTCTCCAATATGTAATTTTATAAGCATTCTCTATTTGCTTGTTTTTTAATTTTTTTTAGTATGTTGGGATGAACTTGATAACCACCTAATTGAGCAATTTTTTTCTCTACACAAGTTTCATAATCCATATGTGAAACATCTCGATGATTTTGAATTGAATTTGTGAGGGTTTTCTTTGATATTTGTCGATTAGAAGAATTTACATTGAAACAATCAGCAGTAGCAATATTTTTCAATTCAGTGATTTTATTCAAATTTCCTTTATATCTTTGGGCTCCAAGTTCAGACAGCCTTCTTTTTATACAGCTTGATTGTGAATTTCTTTTACTGGCTGTCTTAATTTTTTTTGTTTGAATTTTGATATCTACAATTTCTTGAGTATTTATAGAATTACAAACTTTGATAGCGATGCTTTGTAGATCTGCATCTTTAATGTCTTTTTTTCTATTCTCTTGGACTAGTTCCTTAAACTTAGAATCAATACAATGCTCTATAGCACTAAAGCTTAGGAAAGGAAGAAAGAGCAATAGGATAAACACTTTTAAATTCATAGTTCTAGTAATTCTATCGGTTAAAAGTAATTTTTCTTTAACCATATTATACTTTTAGGGTTGAAAGAGATGCTATTTTAATGATTAAATAAGATTATCGGAGATATATATGAAATATTTGGTTTTAGTTTTTTTGATTGCTTGTTCTTCTCAAGAAAGGAATGAAGAAGATTATACTGATATGAGAGGGTATTATGGATGTTATCATAAGAAGCACCTAGGGTATTACCCAGAATATTACAGGAATAAACCTTGTGACTCTTACGAGAAAGAAAATCGAGAGATAGTAATTGAGGAAGCTCCAAAGCTAGATAAGGATAGTGAATATGCAAAATATGAGACTGTTCCTATCGGTGAAACTGTAGAGAGCTATGAAACGGAACTTATTCCTTTCGAAGACCCAGATAATAAAACAACCAAAGATTCTACTGTAGAGATTATTGATGAAGTAGTTGTTGAAGAAACCCCTGAGTTTATAGACGGTGAAATTATTGAAAAAGTTGAATATCAAAAGTTTGAACCAGCACAGGCACAAATAGAAGAAGTTAAACAAGATTCTAAAATAATTTATAAAAATACCAATGAAGAGTTAGAAGATGCCTTTGAAGAGGTAGTTCCAGAAGATTATTAGGGTATAAAAAATAACATATCTTTTTAGTAAAGTTCTCATCTAAAATAACCGATTAGTTTTATAAGACATACTTAGGGAGTGTTTTATGAAATTTATTTGTTATTTAGGGATAATCTTTATGGTGATGGGCTGTGCCTCGAGGGGATATAAGGTCGGAGACCAAATTCCTGAGAAACATCCATATTTTAGTGAAGGTAAACCAGTTATTTTTGCTGAGGGCGGAAATTCAGAGAAAATAGTTTATGAGAGTTTCTCTTCAAAGAAAATGCGATCTTTGCATAAAGAAAATAAATATTTAAGTGCTAAAGAATTATCAAAACTTCAAGGGAGTCGAGGAATTGCTTCATCGGAACACGACTATGTAGTAATTGATGATAGTAATGTAGAAAAAATACAACCAGTTTCCGATAATTCTGAATTTCTAGATAAAGAAGGTAGAAGATCTAGGCAAGTTGCTAGTAGAAATAAAGATAAATCTGAAAAGAAAACGGAAGTGTTTTATTCAGGACCAAAAAAGTTACATAAAACTAGAGGAGCTACAAGGCCTTACCATCACATTTTATACGGACAGGGGAAAAGAGTAGAATAAAATAGATATAATTTAGTTTTATCTAGATTGTATTGTTCTATCTTTTTTCAATATACTTAAGCGTAAAGGATTCATCATGAAGTTTTTTACGCTTTTTCTTATTAGTGCTCAAGCATTAGCAATCAATATTCAACAATTTCAAAGAAGTAATACTCTTACTTATGAAATGCTTGAAGATGCAAGGGTGAAAAACAGCCATGTCTTTAATGATTACGATTTAGCTTTTGTTCTTGGTGCGAGTTTTTTAGCAGAACCTCTTACTCTTGATGATGCCAACCTTGTAGATGAATTTCGTCCAGTAATTCGGGATATGAAAACAGTTCATTTTGGAGTTTCTGCCTATCTGATGAGAAATTTAATGTTAGGGGCAACATCTTTTTATTCTATTTTTAAAGATGACTTGAATGAATCAAAGTCTGGACTTGGTGATGTTGATTTAAAATTAACTTGGCGATTTTTATCTAAAGAAAGATATGCAGTAGCTGTTATGCCTATTATTACATTACCAACAGCTGGTTCTGGATCCGATGCTTCAATTGATTTAGCTCCAACCGGATCAATACCTAACGTTGTAACTATGAATCCGTTAGGGGATGGGAAGCTTGGAATGGGGGCCATGGGTATATATGAACATTTTTTTGATTTTATGAATTTAGTTGTAAATGTTGGATATAAAAACTCACCTGATGCGAAGTTTAGAGACCTTGATGGTAGTAAAAAGTTTTTAACAGGAGTAGGTGCTTATGTTCCTATTACACAAAAATGGGGAGTGAATGCTGAGTTCATGAGAGATTGGACGAGTAATTTTAATATGAATGATTTCTATGTTGGGACAAGCTTTGGAATTGCACGGAGGATAGCTGGGTTTGCAGGAGTAGGTATGGGAGTTGGTAGCGACGGTAATACCTTGCGAGCAAGTGCAGGTATTAAGTTTACTCCACGAGTATGGAGTCAAAAAAGAGAAGCGATAAAGCCTATCAAGATGAATACTAAAAGACTTACTAAAGCTCGTACTATAAGACCAAGAAATGTTGTAGACCTTGAAGAAGATACAGGTGTTCAAATGAATTTAGATCAAGAAGATTGTAAAGATGGATATGTCTTTGATTCAATGAATACTTTTATTGTTAGATTTCCTCACGATGTAGGTTTAATTATATCTCCTGAACAATTGGAGTTTATAACAAATAGAATTAAAGATAATTTAAATGATATTGAAAAAATCTATGTAACTGGTCATACAAGTTCACCGGGAGATGAGAGTTATAATATGGGACTTTCTAAAAAACGTGCTATTTCTGTTTCTCAACTTTTGGTTAGCCAAGGAATTCCTAAAGAGAAGGTATTCTTTCGAGGAAGAGGTGAGACTATGCTTATTGATAATTCAGGGTCTACTGAAGCTGAAGAAATAAATAGAAGAGTAGAAATTGAAGCAATATTAAAAACAAAATCAAAAAGTTGTAATTAAGATTTATTAATTGTTTTTCCGTCTTGAAAAATCCATAAGAAAAAACAACCTAGAAAGATTAATAACATACTAGATTGCAAGATATTTCCTGCTTTCCCAAAATAGCTAGCAAAGCCTAAAATCAAAGAAGCGATTCCCTGATAAAAGAAGAACTTGTAAGAAATTATAACTTCTAAAATGAAGAAGAAAATAGCCAGTATGATCCAAAATAAAAAAAAGTTAGTTGGTTCCACGATGTCATAATAGCTTAAGAATACTTGCTCTAAAAGCTAAATTACTTAAATTTAAAGATTTAGTATGTTAACGTAAGAAAAAAATGGAGGAGAAATGAAATATATTCTAATTGCGATGCTAATGATTACAACTGCTTATTCAAGTACATATAAATTTGGTGGAATTGAAGTGAGTGGCAAAATTTCTAATAAAGTGATCGATCTAAGAAGACCTCTAGATAGAGAGAAGAAGAAAGAATTAGAGGATAATGGATATATTTGTAAGATAAAGGCTCAATTAAAATTTCTTTGTTCAAAAAAAGTTAAAGCTGAAAAAGTCCCAGAAAGAATTAAAATTAAGATCCTAAAAAAATATAAAGATTCAGCTCTAAGCTTTGGACAAAAGTACCAAGATGATGAATTAGTTTCTGATGCTCCTGCCTTAAAAGAGTATAATGTTTTTAGAAGAATAGAATTCACGAGGGGTGATGAAACATTGGTAGATGCTGAAACATATAGATTGCTTAAATTAAATGATTGTCTTGAAAAAATTCATGCTAAAGATAATGCAACAGCTAAAGACTTTTGGGCCAATATAAGAAAAAAGAAAATATCTAGATTTGAACAATACAATGTTACGACTAAAGATGGATATGATAAATATTTAGTAAATATCAAGTTTAAGAGAAAGAAGTAAGTAAGCTTCTAGGTGACTAAATGAATTGTTTTTGGTAGGGTGAGCTTACAAAACAAAGGTCATATTATGTCAGCTCAAAAATCTCTTATTATCTCAGACAAAAATGTTTCTAAGTCTTATAAGAAAAAAATTGAAATTATAAAAAAGCATAACCTAACAAAAGTTGATTTGTTAGGCATGCTTGAAAATATTGTTATTTCTAGAAAGCTTGATGATGCAGAAATAACAATGAAAAAACAATCAAAAGCATTTTTCCAAATCTCTGGTGCTGGGCATGAGGGAATCCTCACTGCTGTTTCAGCTGTACTTAAGCCAGCTTATGATTACTTTCTTTGTTATTATCGTGATCGAGCCTTGTGTTTAGGCTTGGGTGTCACTCCTTATGAAATGCTTTGTCAGGCCAATGGTAATATCGGAGATACTGCTTCTTACGGAAGACAGATGCCTGCTCACTGGGGAAATAAAAAATTAAATATTGTTAATAAGTCTTCTTGTACTGGAACACAGTTTTTGCAGGCTTGCGGTCTTGCTGAGGCTGGAGTTTATGCTAAGGATAATAAACTTAAAGACTTAGACTTTAATAAAAATGAAGTTGTCTATGTTTCATGCGGAGATGGAACTACCTCTCAAGGAGAATTTTGGGAAGGAATAACAACTGCTTCGGTTAATAAATTGCCAGTAATGTTTGTTGTTGAAGATAATGGTTTTGCTATATCTGTTCCAGTAAGTGTTCAGACACCGGAAGGTTCTATATCTAAGACATTGAAAAACTTTCCAGGGTTAGAGATTTTTACTTGCGATGGTAATTGTCCGATAGAGAGCTATGCAACAGTTTCAGAAGCTGCAAAACATATTAGAAGTGGCAAGGGACCAGCTTTAGTTCACGCAAGTTGTACTAGGCCTTATTCTCACTCTCTTTCAGATGATCATAAATATTATAGAACTTCTAAAGAATTAAAAGATGAGAAAGAATTAGATGTCTTCAGTTCTTATCCAAAGTTTTTAATTGAATCTAAAGTTTTTAGTGCAAAAGAAGTAGATGCAATTATTGATGATATTGAAAAAGAAGTTAAAGAAGCAATGAAAGAGGCTATCAAAACACCGTGGCCTGAAGTTGAAACTTATGCTGATCATCTTTATTCTGAAGATGTTGATCCTAGTTCGGATGAATTTTCTTCAGAGCCAAATTTTACAGGAAAAAGTGATGTTCCAATGGCAGGAACAATTAATAAAGTTCTAAAATCTGAGATCAAGCGTAATCCTAAAATTAGGATGTTTGGAGAAGATGTAGCTGACTTTTCAGAACTTCATAAGTTAGAAGATGAGAACTTATCTGGAAAAGGTGGAGTCTTTAAAATTACTAGTGGTTGTCAAAGAGAAGCTGTGGAATCGGGAACTGAAAACCAAGTATTTAATTCTCCTTTGGCTGAAGCCAATATAATAGGTCGAGCCATTGGTATGGCGATGCGTGGATTAAAGCCCGTTGTTGAAATCCAGTTCTTCGATTATATCTGGACTGCTTATATGCAATTGAAAAATGAAATGGCGACTACTCGATATAGAAGTGGTGGTGATTATACTTGTCCAATGGTTGTGAGAGTTCCTATTGGTGGATATTTAAAGGGTGGCTCAATTTATCACTCTCAATCTGGTGAGTCTCTTTTTACTCATATCCCGGGAATAAGAGTTGTCTTTCCATCAACTGCTCAAGATGCAGCAGGGCTTTTGAGAACGGCCATTCGTTGTGATGATCCTGTTTTATTTTTAGAGCATAAACATTTGTATTACCAAGGTTATAATAGATGTGCTGATCCAGGGGATGATTATATGATTCCATTTGGTAAAGCTAGAGTTGCAAAAGTTGGAACAGATGCCACAATACTTTGTTGGGGGGCCCTTGTTCAAAAATCAATTGATGCTGCAAAGAAAATAGAGGAAGAAACAGGAGCAAGCATTGAAATTATTGATGCTAGAACTTTAGTCCCTTTTGATCTTGATTCCGTTATTGATTCAGTTAAGAAAACAAATAGGTTATTAGTTTGCCATGAAGAGCATAAGACATCTGGTTTTGCTGGAGAAGTAATGGCACTTATTAATGAAAATGCTTTTGAATACTTAGATGCTCCACCTATGAGGATTGCCTCTAAAGATACTCACGTAGCATATTGTCCTGCTTTAGAAGAAGTTATTTTACCTCAGACAAGTGATGTGTATAAAAAGTTAAAAGATTTATTGGATTATTAAAAATTATAAATGCCTTGAGCAATTTTTTAAATATTGTTTGAGAAGTAATTTATTTGATTTTGAAATTCTAGCGATACTGTTTTTATACGCATTTACATTTATATCCTCTTTTCCATAACGAAAGCTATAAACAGTTGATTTCTTAGAAAGTATTTCTTCTACTCGTACAGTATGTTTTTTATGATCATCTATGAAAAAGATTACATCATATGTTTTATTAAGCTTTTTTAAAATAAAGTCAAGAGCATGACCTTTATGAGCTCCTTCAGTCATCGCTATCCCATTTTTAAAATCAATTGTTCGGTCAGAATTATCAAGGATTGATCTGAAGCTTTGGCTAAAAGGCTTTTTATCAAAATCAAAGTTATGCTCAGTGAGCTCTCTCATCGTTTCTTTTCTAATAATATGAGCTCTTGAAGTGAGAATCATTGTATCAACGCCTTTTACTTGTAAAGACTTAATTTTTTTAGGAATATAATCTTCAGTTTTTCTCATCTTCTGATCTTTCATTACGCTGTGCCAAGCGTCTATGAGAGTAGGAAAATCGTCAAAGACTTTTAGAGGAGATTGTGAATTATTATTAATCAGGTTTGCTTGATAAGAAATCCATTGATCAGAAGCAACATCAGATTGTGTTGCTAATATGGTATTATCAAGATCGGTAACAAAAAGAATTTTTTCTGGAGCATGTTTGAGTAAAACTTTTTCAAGTTTATCGAAAATGGAATTGAAATTATTTGTTTCAATGATTGCTAAAGAGTTTAGAGACAATAGAAGAAATAAAAATTTCATAAGAAAATTATAATTGAATAAGTTGTTAAATGAAATGGCCCTCACATATATAAGGTATGTGAGGGTTAAGAGGTAAATTATTTACTTAATAATGACTCAACTGCTTTTTCAAGATCTACAACACCACCAGATTGAGAAAGCTGACTAAAAAGCTCTTCGACAGGGTTAATAATTTGTAACCCATTATATTGTCTCGATGATTGCATAAGAACTTCTTTTGTTTCTTTAGCATTAAGCTCTGGGAAATGAGATATTAAAAATGCTGCTGCACCAGCTGCTACTGGAGCTGCCATAGAAGTCCCACTATAGGCATCGTATTTATTGCCAGGAACAGTTGAACCAATATTATAACCAGGAGCAAAGATATCTACGTATTCGTAACTATAATTAGAAAAATTAGCAACTAATCCTGAAATAACTTCTCCATCAGCTAATGTTCTTTGAACATAGTCAACTGCCTTGGTACTGGCTCCAACACTTAGATAATTATTTGCTTTCTTGAATGATAATTTTTTATTTGGAAAATTATTAGTTTCATCAATTTCTTTTCCATCATTTCCTGCTGCATGAACTAGTAGAACTCCATTTTTTTGAGCATATTTAATTGCTTTTTGAACCGAGTTCTTATTTGCAGAAAAGGCTTTACCAAAGCTCATATTTATAACACTCGCTCCATTATCTACTGCATACCTAATTGAGTTTGAAATATCTTCATCGTACTCATCACCGTCTGGAACTGCTCTTAATGCCATAATTTTAACATTGCTCGCAACTCCATTAATTCCCTTCCCATTGTCTCTTGTCGCTGCAATTATTCCTGCAACATGAGTTCCGTGACCGGCATCTGGTCCTTGAACATCATTATTACCATAACCAATTCCGTAAAGAGCTTTTTCTTCATTAAGTTTAGCTCTTAAGGGATTTGTGAATTTTTCATTTAAATATTGTTGTGTTTGCTTTTTAACATAATCTAATACTCTTTTACAGTATCCAACAGGCTCTTTAGCATTTGGATCACATTTACTGCTCTCTAAAATACTTTTAGCATAATCAAGTTCAGCTTTCTTATATAGACCCAACTTTTTATAATATTTTTGATCACTCTCTGAAAGTAGGTCACCATCAATTTCAACTTGTTTTCTTAATCTTACCATTTCTCTAGTTACTTCTAACGTTTCTTCATTGATTTGGAACTTATCATTACCTCTAGTCATTAAAATTGTGTCTTTTAGTTTTGATAAATTAAAACTCGCATTACCTTCTTTAACTCCTAGAAAATTCCATCCAGCGATATCATCAATATATCCATTCTTATCATTATCGATTCCATCTCCTGGTATTTCATTTTTATTAATCCAAATTTTACCCTGAAGGTCTTCGTGATTTACATCAACTCCAGAATCAATAACGGCAACGATAACTTCTTTAATAGGGTTGCCTAACAGCTCTATCGCTTTGTTTACTCCAATACCACCCGTCCCATCAAAATGGGATGCGTTGAACCAATCATCTTTTGATAAGTCTTCTTTAGGTTTAGATGGTTCGGCTGTACCACCAGTCTCACTATCAGTTCCAGTTGCAGAATTTCCATCAATTGATGAACTTGAATCCGCTCCCATCTGAGTTTTCTTTGCATTTAATAATGGATTACTTGCTGACTGAGTTCCGTCTAAGTGAGCGTTCATAGTAGACTTCGAACAACTTAATACAAAGCTAAGTAAAACTAAGCCAATAATATTCATAACTTTTTTCATTTTTCCTCCCAGGAAAATTAAATGATAAAATATCTGTATCATTATATAAGTATATTGAAAGAAAAATTGAAATTTCTTCACGACTTTGACGTAATTGAACAAGTCTAATGCGTTGGGTCTTAATTGGTTTTTTTATGAAAGTTGAAGAAAAGGCTGAAGTGACCAGTAGCAATAGCTGGAACAAATAAATTGACTATGGGAATACTAATAAGAAAAAAATATAACGCTCCGGATAAACTATAATGAACAATATTTCTCCTAACATCTAGCATGCATTTTGAAAAAGAAAGGCTTTTTCGATACCAGGTATAATCTACAAACTGAATCGCAACTAAGAGAAAAGAAATTAAAAAGGAAAGAGGAGGTAGGATATACCCAAAAACAAAAGCTAGAATAGTAAAAAAGATTATGAAGCTTAGCTTTTTAGCCTCATTAATTAATATAAATAACACTTGAGACTTCATTTTAGTAAAAACTTTACCAAGTGGCTCAATTGGTTGATTTTTTGAAAGTTTTTCAATTCTTTGGCTAATGTATTCATTAAAAATACAACCGACAAGTGATACAAAAAGTACAAAAGTCCAATTAACTAAAAAGTATGACAATATACCAAAAACAAGTTTTAGAATCCATGAAAGGATTGATAGAAGCCAGGAGTTTAACCCTAGAAAACCTCCTAACCAACCAAACTTAAATGCAGAAATAAAGCCCATCATATAATAAAAGCCTCCAGCATATAAAATGAGGCCAAACAGAACTGGAATAATCGTTAGTATGAATAAAACTTTATCAGAAAAGAGATATTTTAAAGATTGTAAAAATAGTTTAAGTGTTAACATGTGTATTCAGTATACAAAAATGTAAGATTTTTGGAAATATTGACACTGCTTTTTTATAAAATGACAAATTGTAGTGGAGTATTGCCAGATTTTATTCTGAGAAGATTTTAGTTCGTTTTAAGCCGGTGCAAAGGTGGGATAAAAATAATTTAAAATGTGAGTATTTTGATGTTGCTTAGTCTTGATCGCACCATTACATTTCGTTTGAATAAATAGAAAAGAACTTTCTAAATAGAATTAAAAGGGGAAAAAATGAAGTGGATTTTATTACTAACAGCAATGATTGGATATGGGCAGAGTGTAGACTCTTATCTTCCAAAGAAGGAGCTTTTAACAAAGAAGTTTCTTGAGAAGATTTCAAAACCATATAGAGGACAAACTCAGTTCGCTAATCAAACTTACCATAGAAGATATAGTGAACTTGGAAGAGCTAGAGCTGGAGCTTCTAAGGCGACTCAAAGAGAGATTCAGGAATCTGATGTTTTTAAAATAGGAGCAGAAGGTCATAAAGAATTGTTTTTATTAAACTCATATCGGGGCTTTCAAGTGATATCGTTTGAAGATGGTCCAGAGCTTCCTAAAATAAAAGCAAGGTTACCTATATATAATAACTATAATAGTGAGATGTATTATTTAAAAGATGCAGAAATGGTTTTAGTTGTAAATTCAGAGTGGAGTTATGGCAGATCATATATGGGATCAAATTATGTAACTAATATTTATCAAATTGATGTTTCAAACACTTCAGAGTTGAAGTTAATCAGTGAGAAGAGCATTGGAGGTCACTTAGAATCATCTAGATTGGTTGGAGATGTACTTTATACAGTTACTGAAAATTACTCATCATCTGAAAGAAAAGCTCAAATTACCTCACTTAAAATTGAAAAAGCTCAGATGAAAAAAATTAATCAAGAACAATTACATTCTAAAGATATGTATATTGGTAAAATGAATGTTTTTCAAAATGGTTCAAATTACTATGTTTTAAGCTCTAGAGGTAATTGGTCTATGAACAAGGGATATGTAGATCTATTTGATATCTCAAGTGAAGATGGGAAGATTGTTAAAGTTCAAACAATGAAAACAAAAGGTAGAATCTCTGAGAGATCTCAGATGTTCATGCATTCAAATCATATTGTAACTGTTTCTAATTATCGAGAAAAAAGAGAACCTACTAAAATTGCGATTGAAGCATTTGAAGTTCATAAATCTGAAACAATTCTCGAATCTATTGAAAACAAAAGATTAATATTAAAAGATACAAAAGGTCTTCATGCTAACTTGCAAGATGTTAGAGTTTCTGGTGATCTTCTTTATACGTTTTGGGTTCCAGCTAATGAGATTGATCCATTTGATTTAATTGATATGTCTAATCTTAAAGAAGGTTTTAATTACCTTGGTAGACTTCATTTTGATGGATGGATCTCTAAATCATTTCCTGTGAAATATAAGAATAAAGATTTCATCATAGGTTTAGGGTGGATTGTTCCAGGTGTTGGAGAAAATAGAACAAGGTATCCTCAGGCTAAGATTTTTGAAATCAAGAAAACAGTTAAAGGAATTAAGCATATAGAAGTTGATACTTTGATTTTTGATGAAGAAAAAGTATGGGCCCAATTAAATGGAGAAGATAAGAATTTTGAGATTCTACCTATCTCAGATTCATCTTTTGAAATTCTTTTTCCTGTTAGTTATAGAATAAAAGATTCTTGGCGTTCAAAATCTGGTGCAAAGTTAGTCAAAGTAGATTTAAAGAAGAGGGAACTTTCTGCAGGAGCTAAAATCCAAGGTGAAAGCAATTGGTTAAAACGAGTATTTTCAAACGTAGAGATAGGAAAAATTAATTCCTTTTCTGATAAAGAGTTAGTGACTTTTTCAAATAATAAAAATAAATCTGGTTTCTTAAATACTTTAAGTGTTCTTGAACTAGCACGTAATATTATTGATTTTAAAATTATTTCAAAGACAATGGGAGTACAAGTTGTACAAACAAATGAAGGGATTGAGTTTAGAAAAGTAAAGCTTAGTAATTCTGACGCTGAAAAGAATGAAGTTTTAGAGATAAGAAAAATTAAAGGAAAAGTTAAGTGGAGTAGGAGCAATGGTAATGTAATTAAGTTAATTCTAGCTAAAGCTATTATGAAAAAACTTAAGCATGGCCATCAAAGAGAAGTAGTTGAGTCCCTTAGATATGTAGATTTTAACTTTAGATCGATGAAAGTGAATGAAGGCGAGACTATTAAATTTACTAAAGAGCAAATGGACAAAGGGTGGTTTTCTCTTGAAGCACATACTTTAAATGATGCCTCAGTTTTTGAAATTAAAAGTCATAATGAGATGTACTTATTAAGCGATGGAGATCTTAAAAAGATATCAAAAGATCGATCATGCTCAGAGTTCATGGGAGATAAAAATTCATATGAAGCGAAATTTTACACTGCAGGAGGAAAGTTTTTTGCTTATAACGTAGCTCGAGTACAGCCTACTGATTTAAAGACTAGGCAAGCTCATGGAGTGATGTATAAGTTTGGATTTATTAAAAAAATTGATTTAATTGGAAATAACTTATCTTGTAAAAAAGCTGCAGTAAATATTCCAGGTTATCCTTTGGATCTTGCAAATAATTATATGATAACTGGGGGAAGTGGATATACATTTTTTCCATTCAATTATGAAATGCGATCTTCTCGTATTGGTAGAGGAAGAGGTTATTACCCAAGAGAGTCAAAAACTTATTCTCTTAAAATTGGGAAGAAAAATGCGACTCTGGTTGATTATGTTGAGAAATCAATTGCTACAAATAAGTATGGTGAAGGTAAATATTTAACATTAACCTCATCTGAGGGAAGATTAGATTTATGGAGGATTACTAAGAGAGGAGAAATAATCTCTAGGCCTCGATATCTTTCAGAGACAATTAATTCTCAGTTAGTAAAAACTTTTAAGAAAGATAAAGATCTATACTTTATTACAAAAAGTAAAAAGCTAATCTCAATGTATAAAATAGCTAAACGATCTAGTCAGATTGAGAAGTTAAAGATTGAGTCAGCTTATGATCAGAGTAAAAAAGATGGAAATGCTGAATATGTTTATGGATTTAGAAATGTAACTTTAGATAAGCGTAAGACAAAGGCCTATATTTCTCAAGGAATGTATGGTCTACTTGAAATTTCTATTAATTAAATTACTTAAAAACTTTATTAAAGGCCGAGATTATTCTTGGCCTTTTTTATAGGGATATTTTTTAAATCTAAACTCAAAAATTTTTTTATAATCTTCAAGTGAGGTATCAGTATTTGGGATGCCCATTACTAAATCTTCGAGCTCAATCCAGTCAAGATAATCAAAAACTAAATCAGTAAGAATAAATTTTTGATCTCTGCATCTTTTAAACTTATTTTTAGCTTTGTTAAGCATTCCCTCAGTTCCTATCAGTTTATCTTCTCTGAAGTGCACCATGGAGGCTGCAACTTGAATAATCGCCCAATAAACATTTCTAGCAGGGTCATTTCTGTCTTCTAGCCAGACGTCTTCGAGTTCTTCATGACATTCCCAGTATTTTTGAGAGTTAAATGCGTGTATACCAGGGGCAATTTTCTTTAGATGTTCAGGTCCAAATGAACCAAATGGATAATCAGTCATAATATCATTATACTTTTATGAATTATTAAAAGAAGGGCTACAATGTTTTATTTAAGATTTATTTTTATTTTATTTATATTTTCCTGTGCCAGTACTCCGGAAGCCAAAAAACAGAACCTAATTAATCAAATAATTCTAGGAAACACTTCTTATGCGGACTCTTCTCAAGAGAGTTTTATAAATAAAATTGGAAAGATAGGTATTTTTCCAGATAGTTTAAAATCAATTACAAATCGATTTATTGCAGATACGAAAGATAATAAAAGAAAGGTATTTCAAACTAACCTTGAACGTCTAAACGTTATTGAGTTGGAAGAGATTATAGAAACTCAAAAAGAAGTTAAGAAATATAATAAGCCACTTAAGATGGATGAATCTATGATGGGAGTTTTGGGAACTATTTTTACTTCAAACCCTTTTCCTAAAGAAAAACAAGCTGCAATTGCGACCTATCTTAAAAATTCAAAAAAATCAGAAATGCTTGAAAAAGTGATGAACACTTCTAGTGTCGGAGCTTTTAGCTCAATTCTTCCAAAAGAGATAACGAGTGGAATATTAGGAAAGTTTTCACCTTTTATACAAAAAGCGAATGAGAAAAGAAGAATGGCCATGATTTATAATCAATTCAAAGATGTGCCTGTTGAGAAGATAGAAAGATTAAATAAGCTAGTATCAAGAAAATCTTATTCACATTTAATTAATTCAGAAGTTCAAGTCATAGATAATTATCCAAAGTTATTTAATAGTTTTTTTAAAGAAGTCAAAAAAATTGCTCCTGACTATTTAAAGACTTTGAAGAATTTAACTCTCTAAGTTCTAGCCTCCAATGATTGATAGGCCGGCATCAACATAAATGACTTCACCTGTAACACCTGAAGACAAATCACTAGATAAATAAAGTGCTGTTTTTGCAACATCTTCAGTTGAAACATTTTCTTTAAGTGCTGCTTTTTCTTTTGCGAAGTTTAATTTTTCTCTAAAACCTTTTATCCCACTTGCCGCTAATGTTCTAATAGGGCCCGCTGAAATAGCATTGACTTTAACTTTAGATTTACCCAAATCATAAGCCAAATACTTCATTGAAGCTTCTAGGGTAGCTTTGGCTACTCCCATAACATTATATCCGGGAATGACTTGAGTTGATCCATGATAAGTCATAGTTATAATTGAGCCGTTCTCATTTAATAAGTTTTTCAAACGATTTACTACATCAACAAGTGAGAAAGCAGAAATTTCAATTGCTTTCATAAAACCTTTTTTACTTGTTTGAACAAAAGGCTTAGCCAAGTCTTCTCTTTCAGCATATGCAAGAGAATGGATAATGATATCTATTGAATTCCAATATTTTTTAATTGTATTTTCTAGCTCAGTCATATGACTTTCATTTGTAACATCTAGTTCAAAAGTAAAATCAACATTTAGCTCTTGAGCCAAAGGCTCGACTCTTTTTTTGAGAGCTTCACCTTGATAGCTTAGAGCGATATTGGCACCATTTTCCTTAAGTTTTTTAGCAATTGCCCAAGCGATAGATCTCTCATTTGCTACACCTAAAATTAAAGCATTTTTACCTGTTAATAATTCCATAAAAGTCCTTGTATAACGCTCTAGAGCTAGCCTAAATGACTGCTCATGACATAGAATGTTATCTCATTATAGAGATAAATGATCCAATAAAAAGAAGGTTATATCGTGAGGAAATTAGTTCCTGAATATATAGAAAACTTAAAAATATACCAGGCTGGAAAGCCAATAGAAGAATTGGCTAGAGAAAAAGGATTAACAAAAATCTCTAAACTTGCAAGCAACGAAAATCCTTTGGGACCTTCACCTTTTGCCATAAGAGCGATGACTCAAAAATTATGGGACTTGCATCGATACCCTGACATGCATGCTTATGCCTTGAAAGCAAAGCTTTGTGAAATGTACCATCTTAAAAATGAGAATATTATTTTAGGAAATGGAAGTGAAGGTATTATGGCTTATATTGCAAGGGCCTTTATTCAACCAGGTGATGAGATAGTAACAAGTGAGAATACATTTATTGGTTTTTATATTTTAGCTCGTGGTGTTGGTGCAAATATAAAAACTGTTCCACTCAATGAGCAGTATAGATATGATGTTGAAAAAATGGCAGCTCAAATAACAGAAAAAACTAAAGCCGTTTATATAGCGAATCCAAATAATCCAACAGGTACTTATCTTACCAAAAAAGAGTTTGATTATTTAATGGGTTATGTTCCAGATCATTGCATTGTTATTTTAGATGAAGCTTATTTTGAATATGCAGATGATGCTTGTGAAGATTACCCTAATTCTATGGATTATCGATACGATAATGTAATTACTCTAAGAACTTTCTCTAAGGCTTATGGATTATCAGGAATTAGATGTGGTTATGGTTTTGCTCATGAAAACTTTATAAAAAATCTAACAAAAGTAAAATTACCCTTTGAGCCAAACGCTCTTGCACAAGTTGGAGCTCTAGGTGCACTAGAAGATCAACCACACCTTAGAAGAACATTAAGAAAAAATAAAATGTTTTATAAAGATTTATTAAAATACCTTTATAGAAATGACTTTAACCCTATTGAATCTGTTACAAATTTTGTGACTTTTAAAACAGGTTCAACAGAAGCAAGTATGTATCTTTTTGAATCTCTATTGAATGAGGGTGTAATTATTCGACATCTGAAATCTAATGAAATGCCTGAATATGTTCGTATCTCAATTGGGACAAAAGATGAGATGGATCATTTCTATGAGGCAATGAATAAAGTATTACCAAAGTATAATGATAAATTTGGAAGGATCTCATGAAAGTATGCATGTATAAAAGACAAACTGAGCTAGGTGAATTTAATCGTTTAGGTCTATTTTATAATGATTCAACAATTATTGATGTCAACTTGTTATGGAAGACGCATTATGAGTTAAAGGATTATTATAATCCGGCAGATAAAGCTTATCAGGTTGCACCTTATACATTATCTAAATTATTAAAAAATAACGATCAAGCGATTAGATTCTTGAAAGAATCTTTAGATTTATTTAAAGATCTAAGTAAGAGAGGAGTTCTTCACACTAGAGATAAAGGATATTTTTCTTTTGATTTACAAGATGACAAGTCAGTAACCCTTGGTAAAGCGATAGATTCAATTAACTGCTACAGAGATTTTTATATTCATGAAAAACATGTAAAAAAAGGTTTTGAGAAGAGAAAAGAACCTGTTCCTGAAGCGTGGTATGAAATGCCAGTTTATTATAAGGGACCAACTACGGGTTTTATTGGACTTGATGATATAATTCCATGGCCAAACTATACTCAGAAACTTGACTATGAACTAGAGCTAGGATGTATTATTGGAAAGAAGGGAAAAAATATCTCTAAAGATAATGCTGCCGAACATATTTTTGGTTTCACTATCTTCAATGATGTTTCCGCTAGAGATATTCAGAAAAAAGAAATGTCCGTTCGATTAGGTCCTTCAAAAGGAAAAGACTTTTGTTCTGTCGTTGGACCAGTGATTGTGACAGCTGATGAGATTGGAGCTGAACCAAATTTATCTATGAAAGCTTATATAAATGATGAGTTATGGAGTGAAGGTCAATCTGGAGATGGAAATTTCACATGGGCAGAGATGATTGAATTTGCTTCTAAAGAGGAATATTTATTGCCCACTGATTTTCTAGGTAGTGGAACAGTAGGTACAGGTTGTGGTCTTGAATTAGATAAGTGGATTCAACCAGGTGATCTCATTAAATTTGAGATTGAAAAGCTTGGAACTTTAAAAAATATAATAGGTACGCCTAATAAAGGATAGATATGAAAATGAATTTAAATTTTTTCTGGAAACCATTCTGGATTCTTACAGCGATTGTTGGAGTAATTATGATTTATAAAGCTTTTGTAAATCCGATTGGTGAATTTTCAATGGGTTCTCTAGTAATGGGATGTATCTTTATTGGAACATCAATTTTTAATTATATTAAATTAAAATAAATTTTCTTAACAAGGATATAAAATGGAAAATTTTAAAGCCAGTGGACTTTATACAAAGCAAGCACATGTAAAAATCCCCGAAGGACATTATGAAGAAGAGCACGGGAGAAAGGGCTTTTTTGGCAGAGTAAGTCACCTCTATCACCAAAATCCTTTGACGAGTTGGTCAGAAATAGACGGTGATTTGAAGCCCAGAAATTTACCCTCATTATTTGAAGCAAATGAGGTGAAAGAAAAAAGTACAGTTGTTTTAGAAAATAAAGATGTACAAGTAAGTATAGGGACTTATTCAAAAGATCCCGAGACTTTTATTAGAAATGCTGATTTTGATGAAATGTATTTTATTCATGATGGGCAAGGGAAGTTTGAAACGAGTTATGGACATATTGATTATAAAAAAGGTGATTATATAATTCTCCCAAGAGGAATCACATATAAGTTTTATATAGAGAAAAAAACTAAGTTTTTAATTATAGAGTCTGCTTCAGAGTTTGAGCAACCTGACAGGGGAATGCTTGGACCAAACGCACTTTATGATCAAACTGCTATCTTTGTACCTGAAGCAGCATATGGTTCTGAAAAAGCTCAGAAATATCCAATTAGAATAAAAAGAAATGGTAAGTATTCCAATGTAACTTATCCTTATAACCCTTTAGATGTTTCTGGGTGGAAAGGTTCACTTTACCCTTGGAAGTTATCAATTTATGATTTTTGTCCTATCAACTCACATAGATATCATATCCCGCCATCTGGACATACGACTTTTGTATGCAAGAACTTTGTTATTTGTTCTTTTGTGGCAAGGCCGCTGGAAAGTAGCGATCATGGTGTTCTAAAAGTTCCTTTTTATCATTCAAATATAGACTTTGATGAAGTTCTTTTTTATCACGAGGGTGACTTTTTTAGCAGAGATAATGTTGATGCTGGAGCGTTTACATTCCATCCTCAAGGAATAAACCATGGTCCTCATCCCAATGCTTTTGAAAAAGCTGATAAAAAAGAGTTTACTGACGAGTATGCAGTGATGGTAGATACTCGCTACCCACTAGAGAGGACTGAATTTTTTAAAAAATATGAAAACCAAGATTATTGGAAAAGTTGGATGTCTTGAAATCTTTTAATATTACTGATGAATTAAAACAAAACTATAAGTTTTTGATTGGATCTATTCTCCCTCGGCCTATTGCTGTAGTTTCTACTTTAAATCTGGACGGTTCAAATAATCTGGCTCCCTTTTCCTTTTTTACAGCAGTTAGTGCTACACCAATGATTATTGGCTTTTCACCACTTATTAGAACTAGTACCGGTAAGAAAAAAGATACAGTGATAAATATTGAAAGAGAAAAAGAATTTGTTGTGAATTTTGTTACTGAATCAAATATGCATAAAGTAAATGAAGCTTCTGCAGAACTAGATTACGGAGAAGATGAGTTTCAATATACTGGATTAAATGCTCTTGAATCTGATTTGGTTAAAGCCAGAAGGTTATTAGAGTCACCTATACAATTTGAGTGTAAATTGCGAGATATACTCTCTTACGGTGATCATATAGGTTCTGGCAGATTTATTACGGGTGAAGTCATAAAGGTACACATCTCAGAAGAGATTTTAGAAGGCGATAATAGAATCAGTACTTCTTTATTTGAACCTGTTGGAAGAGGTGCAGGGAACGATTGGATAAAAACTACAGATATCATTCAGTTTGAAAGAAAAATGAAAGTACAACTTCAAAATTAATTATTCTATTAAATTAAATTGAATAGTAATTTCTATTTTGTCCTCTTTGTTAATATTGTTCTGTGTTGCAGGGATAAAGCTTGCACTTCTAATCGATCGTAATGCTTCAGCATCAAGTCTTTTGTAACCACTACTTTTTATTATTTCAAGGTTTTTTGGAAAACCGGTTTCATCTATATGAACTAATACTTTAGTGCTTCCTTCTTCTTCATTGAGTTTTGAAAGATATGAATATTGGGGAGTAATTTTATATCGAGAGTATGCTTTTGAGCTTTTACTTTGAATACTAGATTTAACTTTTTGACTAGATATCTGATTTGTTGATTTTTTTATTGGTTGGGTTCTTTTAACCTCTTTTTTTATTGATTTAGAGTTCACTATAATATTCACCTTAATAGTTTCTTTTGAGTAAGGACTTAAACGAAAGAACTTAAAAAAAAGTAGAGAGTGAATAATAATAGTTAGAATTAAACTAAGGGGTAAAACGAATCGATGCATACGTAGAAAATCCCCTTGTATTATAATGTTCAATATCTTGATAGTCATGGTTTAGTAAATTATGAAAATCCAGACTAAGCAAAATGTTTTTATTGAACTGATGAGAGAAGTTTAAGTCAAATAAAATATAATCTTTAACAGTATTTTGGGAAAATGAAGTAGTTTTGGATTTATAGGTTGCTTTTAAAAGAGAATCTATATTAAAAAAATTTTTTTTTATAGAAAAGGATGATTTGTGCTTTGGAATAGTAGCTAATTGAAATTTATCTGAATCGGTAGCACTGAGGTATCTATAGGCCATATTGAAAAGAAATTTTTGATAGTTTAATTGAGAGTTGAGCTCTACTCCCAAATGTGTACTTTTCAATATATTTAGATATTTATTATTAAGATAAGAGATTTTATTTGAAACTTTGTAATAGAAAAACTCTTTTGAAATAGAAAACGCTTTACTTTTATAGGAGTTTTTTAAACTTATTTTTCTTAGTTTTTCTGGTTCTAGCTTTATATTGCCCGAGAAAGGATCAAATCTTTGAAATAAGGATGGTTGTTTTTCAGTTTGAGCAGCTTCTAAGGAAGTATCAAGTTTTTTGTTCCACTTAGTATTTACATTTATACCAAAAGGATATGAAGAACTTTGTTCATGAAATGCTTTTAAATATGGATTTAAAGTAATTTGATCAAAGACCATTTTATTAGAAAGAGCTATAAACCACTTTGAACGTATGTGGGAATCTGACAAAATATCTGCCTCTTCTTTTTCATAATTTGCAAGTAGTTCTAAGTTTATTAATGGTGAAAAAATATGATTTTGTTTTAAAGTAATTCTTTTTGAATTAGAGCTATACTTATATTGTAACGGGTCATTTTCAACTCTATGAAGTGTATTCATATTAAAATATAGGTTATATGAGTGTAGCTTGCTTTTTTGAAATTTATTACCAACTAAAAAGATATAATGTCTATACGATGATAAATCATTTTTTTCTAAATCAATCGGGTCAAAGGAAGTACTATCAAAGCCGTCAATATCTTGTTTACCATCAATTAAATATAAACCTAAATACGCTGTGAAAGAAGAGACCTTTTTTTCAACTCGAGTAAAAAAATTATGACTCACAAAAAAATCATCTTCAGCTTTTAAGTTAGTTTGAGATTTAACCTTAGATATTCCATCGCTATGAAATCTTGATAAATGAAACTGTGTATTCAGGAACTCAGAGCTTTTTAAGTTCAAAGAAAGAAGTGATGTATTTTGACTTCCATACATTATATCTAATTGGTTTTTCTTTTTGGTATTGAATTTCAAACTATTTGAAAAGGAATTTGATTCGAGATCATTTGTTCTTAAAGTATAGCTTCTAAGTAAATTTAAATTTATATATTGCAATTGAGAAGAATCGTTAATATCACTCGAATCAATAAGTTCTACTTCATCGAGAAATGTTGCGACACTACCTTTACCCAGTCCCCTTATGCCTAATTGAGTCACTCCAGAAAAACCAATTAGATCAGTGTCTATTGATATGTTTTCGCTTAAATCTGATGCTACAAGCATTGAAGAAGAAATGTTTTCTGCTTGATCATTAACTTTTTTTATTTTTTTTGCAGTTACAATAATTTCTTCTGAGAAAGAAGTGAATGTTATTGCAAACATAAATATAAGACAAAGAAATTTACCCATGTGCGAGAAGTTAGCACAATCTACAAAGAAATGCCTCAATTGCTTGCCAGTTAGAGTGAATATCGAAGAATTACTAATATTTGCTTTTGGGAGGATAAATACAGTTAAGTAGCTGAAATTATGGGATTATAGTTATAAATGTCAAACTTGAGTCATTTCATTAGAAACCTCAGATAAAATAATACCTAGAACTTAGGAGTCTATAGGAAGGAGATAAGTGATGACTATAAAAAGACAAAAGGAACTAAGTCTTAAGAAATCAAGGTTGATTGAGCAATTTAGAAAAGAAGTGGTTAATGCTGAATCGAGTAGGGATTTTTTGGACAAAAGGATGAATATGAATATTCTTCTGCTAGATGGAGACAAGAACTATAGTAAGCAATTGGCCCACCATCTACAAAGTGCTAAGAAGGACTGTAAGATTTATGTCTGCCAAAGTGAATTCACTGCTATGAAGATTTTAAAAGATAGTACTATTGATTTATTAATGATCAGTCTTGAGCTTCAAACTTTTAATGGATTTGATTTTGGAAAGTCAGTTAGATCTCTAATGAGAAAAGATTATCCTATAATGTATTTCTCAAAAGATGAATCTAAGCATATGGAGTATTACTTTCAAGATATTCTTAACGCTCATTTTGTTCATAATCCTTTTGAACTTGAAGAAGTAGATGAAGCATTAAGAAATTTAATTACTATTGATTATTCTAAGGTGTCTTGATTACATTTAAGATTACTTAGACTAGATGTTTCAAAAAACAAAACTCCTTTTCTAAGGAGTTTTGTTTTTTTATACTCTTTTATTTCTCCAATTCCTTGTTGATAATATTGAGTTTCCTTAATGTCAGCAAAAGCCTCTACAGAAGTCCCGGAAGGAAGATTGAATGAAAAATCTATTTTCCTTGGTGATGATTTTATATCTACAGTAATATTTGAATATTCTTGATCCCAGGATGGAATAAAAATGGTGTTCTCATTCATATTAATTGATGTAGCTTTACTTCTTTGAAAATCGGAATGAGTTTTGACCCAATGTCCTCTATGACTAAATTTATCAAGGTTATCTTGAATATTAAAAATAGAAATAGAAAAATCAATCAATCGTTCATCATTAAGCTGTAGCTTTTGATCAATAAGCTGACATTGATTAAATCTTTGGTCTGTTGGTTCTTGCGTGCAGGTTCTATTGACGACGCAAAAGCATTCTAATGATTCAAACTCGCATGAAAATTTAAATTTATCTTTATAATATGATTCTTTGATTTTTATTAGGTTTTGACTTTCACTAATGATCTCTTGAACTAAAGCACTTTCACCTGTCTCAAATTTTTTAGGCCAATAAAATGCTACAAACATATCAAGGTCACCATTTAGTAATTTAGAATTTTCTAGTACCTTTGTAACATTACTTTGTTTCAACTTGGAGTACTCTAGAGAGTTAGAGCAAGCCATTAAAAAAAGAGTGATAATTAAGTATTTCATTTGTAAAAACTCAATAATGAAACTTGCAGCTCATGGGAAATGGGAACGTTTTTTCCAGCAAATTGATGAGTGTAAGTGGTAGTTAAATTTATAGGTAGAATAAACTTCTTTTTTAGGAAGGCTTGGATTGTATTAATAGTGAAGCCCATGAAATAGCTATGCATCCTTTGATTTGTATTTTCTTCTAAATAATTATATCTCCTACTTTCATACTTCGAACCACTATACCTATCAGTGCTTTTCATTTGAAATTGATATCCAGCTGCAAAAGAAAAGAGTTTATTAAATTCATAGGTAGATTGGAAAGCTGTCTTTATTTGATCACCAAAATTTATTCTCGTAAAATTATCAATATCTGGAGATAGAGGGTTATTAGAATTTATTGGAATTCTATAATTGGATGTGAAGGGAAGCTGATTAATATATTGAAATGAAAGCAATGATTTGAATTGTTTGGTTAGTATTACTTCTTGTAAGGCCTCTAGCCCAAGATCATATTGGTTATCCCCAATATATAGTTTCATAAAATCATCAAGGTGATCAGTTGAACCTGTAGGAAATGCAACTAAAAGACCTAATGTGGTATTTAACAGATTAGATTTGTATGCATTATATCTTGAAAAAATTCGTAAATCTCCCCAATTGCTTTTTTGCCCAATATATTGAGGGTTATAGTTATATTCCTCTAATTTATAAAGAATAGGGTTGTTAGTTATTTTTTCAATTTTTTCAGCTTGAGAATAGTTTCCGTCACTTTTTAGTTTCGTTAAAAGATTTTGTAATTTTGAACTAGAAGTAAATTTATTAGAGAAATTTGTAGTGATATTTACTCTAGGCAATAAACCAAAAATTGAAAGTTTCTTAGTAAGTCCATAGCCTAGGAAGAAATTATCAACTTTCGTTTTTATACTAAAGCTGGCACCGTGCGATCCTGCCAGATCAGAAAAATCATTGATTCCATAGGCCCTTAAGGCACCTTCTGTAATATCTCTAAAAGCAGGATCTTCATCTTCCAGTATATCATTGAAGCTTAAATTATCTTGGAAAAGTGAACCTAGAGCAACTTTATTCGAGTTTTCATCATAGTAATCATTAAAGGAAAATCTAGAATGTATGTCTCCAAAAATAAAGACAGATTTTGGTAGCACATCACTGGCGTCAATAACGCTAGTATTGATTAAATCTTTTGCTAAAGATAGATGTAAGAATAAACTAGTTACAAGAAAAATTTTCAAAATTCTTTGCTGCTCTTTTTTGATCAATCAATGTCTCCGCGATTAACTTATGGTTTGTCTTTATTATCTCTTCTTTCGAAACATTTATTATTTTTTTTAAAATAGAACAAGCTTGAAATGTATCATCCGTTTTCTTGTAATAATCAGCAAGAGCAATGCTATTATAAATATATTTACTGATATCCTTACTTTCCCATCTAGATTGCTGTGAAGCTTGAGTAAGATATTTAAGAGCTTCTTTTTTATTTCCAAAAGGACTTGGCATCTTTGTATTGGCTATACCTAGAGTTCTAAATGGTCCAAAGTAAAAAGTAGATTCTTGTTTTAAGTTAATAATAAACTTCATCGTCTTTTTTATTTTTGGCCAATTTTTTAAGACAACTCTAAATCCTTCTATTTCGGATGCTCTAGCTAAAGAAGTGCTATGTAGGTAGTAGGCTTGGCTTAAAAGTTTAATCTCCTCATTTGAAAGCTCAGAATAATCACTAACATTCAAGCTAGAACCAAATAAATCGGTACATTTTTTAGATTGGGAAATAGATGTTTTTAATAGAGCTAATTCTTGTAATTGAGCTTGCTTGATTTCTTCTTTAGAAGCTGCAGCAGGAAGTTCAATTGTTTTTCTTGTTCCAGCTAAAAAGTCTAAATATGAGAGACGGTTTAAACAAAAGCATTTATCTTTTTTTTGGCTACTCAGAGAGTATATTTGTTCATATAGTTTCTTTGCTATCAAAGCTTGTTTCTTGTCGTACTTTTTATCAAAAGCTATTTGTGCCCTTTCAAGAGTAGTTTGAGAAAAAGCTAAGGTGGAAAATAGAATTAAAAATATCTTCATTTTAGAGTCCTTTTTATGTTTATAAACACTATGTAAAAAATACCACTAAGTTAGTGAAAAATATACATATCTTAAGCTTTATATAAGTGGTTTTTATGTGTAAATATGACTCTATTTAGCGAGTTTGGTTTGTTTCTAATCTAAGACTTTGGTATGAAGTATTTAATGAAACAACCTTCTCAAATTATATTTATAGCTTTTGCACTATTGTTTTCATGTAATAAGAAGCGAATAAATAAGATCATTCCTCAAAGTGCTGAATTAGAGATAACTACGGACGCTGATTCAAAAGAACTTTCTGCTCATAAGAAAAATCCTGTTAAAGTTAATAAAATAGATAAAGAAAATATTGTTCAAGAATCAATGGATGAAATTTTTCAAAATGGGGAAGTTCTACCTAAGAAAGAAAAGCAAGCCAAGAGGGAAAAACAAGTAGCTGTAATACCTTTACTAGAAAAAACGACAACTAATAACTTTTTATCAGAGATGGTTTTAACGAGACTTTATGCAAAACACGATTTGTACTATCAAGAGTTTGATCTAAAACTATCAGCAATTCTTGAAAAATTTGAATATCTTAGCTTAGATAAAAAAATGAATTTCTACATGCTCTCTAATGAGTTGGCTCATCTTGAAAATCAAATATTAAACTTAGACGAGCAGTATCAAAAGAACCTATCAGCAATTTCATTTCAAATAAAAAATGATTCATTGAATGTTAAATCTTATACTCATCAATCTAAGACTTTTTCTGTGTTTCATAAGTCAGAGCGCTTAAAAGAAATATTAAGTTTACTGATCTTTGGAGAGTTAAATCACTTTAAAATTGATAAGAAAAACTTTGATGAGCTTCCGGATAATACTAAAAAAGAGATTTTCATCTATAATTACGATCGATATATAAATAAGAGTTTTTTTGAAGAAATATTGAGTGAAGTTATTGAGATTTGTGAAGAAGAGAGCGAAGAGTTTCAATCTTCTCACTGCAATGGATATAAGGAAGGTATTTTTGATAAAAAGACTTTAATGGCTACGGAGACCTTGTCTTATATTATTAATACTTTAGCTAAAAAATGTAATAAAGAATTTGAAGAGATATCAGTCGGTGTAAAAAACTTTCTAGGTCTTGAAAGAAGTTTATCTTTATATATTGTAAAAGGTAATAAACTTGAAAAATCTTTTAAAGATAGAAAGATAAAAGCCGTAGAGTTTAGAGAGTTTTTGGTTCAAAGAGTTTTTTATTCATCTAAATAATTAGAGCAATTTTTTATCAATTTAGGTTTTTTGACTAATAATCTTAGATAATTTATCGCTCCAGCAGACATTAGACCTACAAATACTTTATCTCCAAGACTTATTCCAACTAAATCTAAGATTGAAGCAAATGCCCAAACAGCAGAACCTGTCATAGTCCAACCAACCCTATAAAGTTGAATCGCTCCTTTGTGAATTTTTAACCTTTCAAGTAAAACTTCTGCCGAGAGGTTTGAGATTTTGGAAATATCGTCTTTATATCTTTTGAATGTACTCTCTAGAATATCTGAATTTCTTAATAAACTCATAGCTTCTTTTTGAGTATAAGTAGCACCCTTGCCTTTTGCTTCAATCGTCGCCTCAACCTTAGTCATAGCTTCATCGAAACTAGTAACTCTTTTTGAGAAGTCTTGAGCCACGCTTAAGTCAAAGAGTCCTTGGGAGCCTAATCCTTTTAAAGCAGTTACTCCGGCTACTTGTAGTTGGTCATAGAAATTGTGGTAACCATGAATGATTCCAGATGCATCAAGGGCACTACCTGAGAGCATAATGATTTTTATGAAAATAAAATCACTTAATAACCACTTAAGGTTTTTATAAGTGAAACCACCAGTTTTACTGAAAAACTTAGGAAGTTTAGAGCCAGAGTTTCTATTTTTTATGTTCCTAAAAAATGAATATCTTTCAGCAAGAGTGTCGAGAAGTTTTTCTTCATACTTTGTTGATCCTACAAGGTCACTAAATTGATCATTGTACCAATTAAGCGTTCCAGATAAACTGCCCACAACAGCGCTTGTAACAAAAGCTGCATGCGAAACCATTCCTGATACTTGAAGTCCTGCAAAGGAAACTACCCCATTTATAAATCCTCTAGTGAAGGCCAGGTTCATTCTTCCGTGTTTGTTGAACCACTCACCCAAATATAAAGGGTCTTTCCAATTCTTTGATTTTTTAACATCTTTGGAACTTGGATTTCTAGATGACTCCGTAGGAAGTCCAATTTCGCCAATAGTAAGATCAATAACCTTTGCACCCATGATCGTTGAGCCCAATCCAAGTGCCACAGGTCGCAATGAGTTTTTTCTAAAAGGAATATTTTGAATATCACTCTTTTTAGAAAAGCCAGAATCTTTGTAAAGAGATCGGACAGCATAATCAAGTTTTTTATTATTTGAGAGTTTCTTGATTCTTGCTATCGCTTCATTGAACTGTTCTTTTGTTTCAACAATGAAGTTTGTATGTTTAAGAGAAAGATTTTTTGTAAATTTATCTTTTACTTCATAATCAAGTTGTATAAGTTCACCCTTGCTGGCCATTGTCGAAAATGAAAAGAGCAAGCTGAGTAAATAGATTAATTTGAGCATAAGTAATTATAGAAGTTTAGCTGTTTAAAATATTTTAATGGCAAAAGCTGCCTATATTTGCATAGAGGTAAACGCAAATCATTTTGAAAGGGTTTTCAAAGATACAATTTTTACACACAATTAACAAAAGTATTTTTTTACAAAGGAGAAAAAATGAAAAAAGCGACTTTATTGCTTGGTTTTGTATTCGCACTCTCTTCATACGCGAATATTGGTAATTTAAGCTATTTTACTGGTGAGAAGACAATGAGCTTTAATGCAAGTGCTGATTACGAAGTTACTGAGGCTTACACAACTAATTCAGAAAATTCTGGGTTTAATTTTAACCTTGGGATGAATTATGGAATTCTTCCAAATAATGCAATTGGAGCAAGTATTGGTTATGGAATGATTGATACTGACTTTACTGTTGCAGGATCAACAACTACTTCGGAAAGAAGTGGAATTTCTGATGTTAATGTTACTTGGGCTCATAGATTTGTGAACAGTGCTAACCATAATTGGGATGCAATCGTTAATTTTAGTCCTAAAACTGGAGAAGCTAAAATTGATAATAATTTCAAAGGATATCATGACGCTGGTTTAACTTTAAGTTACACAACTAGAATGATGGATAACCTTGAAGGGATGTTAAGTTTTAATGGTGGTTATGCATTTGAAGATTCTATTTCAAATGACTGGGGATTTACTACTAAGGCTGGAGCAAGATTTCACGCAACTCCAATGATCTTTGTTGGAGCAACTGGTTCATTGATGAATGGTTTTAATGGAAGAAGTAATGTTCCATTTTCTGAACCTACGTTCAATGCAGGAGCAAATGCTGGTTTTAAAATTAATCCTAAGTCAAACATAGTGGCTAATGCTGCATGGGTTGATGAAAGAAGCACAAATACTGATGGTTGGAACTTTGGTTTAAACTATAATATGGAATTATAATTATTTTTTAAAATTATAAAATTATTAGGAGAAGCTTAGCTTCTCCTTTTTTTATACAAATTAATGGAGAAGAAAATGAAAAATGTATTTTTAATGATGACTTTAGTCTCAGGTTTAGCATTGGCTAATATTTCAAGTGTTTCTTACTTACCTTCTGAAAAGAAAGTCTCAATGGAAACGTCGCTAGGTTTTGGAGATTTAAGTCCTAGATCAAGTAGTTCTTATTCTAGTTCTAGTTATTCTTTAGGATTGGATCTTGCTTATGGTGTAATGAAGAATCATACAGTAGGTGGAACAATTGCTTATAGATCTACTGACACAACTGTATCTATTGATAATTCTAGTGCAAGTTCTTTTGGAATAAGCCCGGACTCTAGTGATGATGGATTTTCTAATATTGATTTATCGTGGAATTATAGATTTTTATCTAGTTTTTCTAGACAACTTGATTTTAAAACTAACTTCAGTATTGTTTCTGATTCACCTACTATGAGTGCAATAAATAATGATATGAAAAATATCGGTTTTAACTCAACTTATACCGCTAGATTTTCTGAAAACTTCGAAGGATTTGTAAATGCAGGCGTAGGCTATTATTTTGGAGGAGATAAGTTTGTTAGTGATGTAACGACAACTGGCTTCGGTGGGAGTACTAGTACTAATACTCTTGAAGTTGGTGGAGCTGACGGTTTCATTTCAGAAAGAATTAGAGGTGGAGCAAGATTTCATGCAACTTCACAATTCTTTGTTGGTGGAAATATGAATCTTGATTCTTATCAAGGTTTTTTCTCAGACCCAGTTTTTACTCTTGGAATTAATTCAGGATATAAGATTAATCCAACATCTAGAGTTATGGCGATGGCTTCAAGATCTAGCTTTTCTGACAGTGACACTGTTGGATGGAACTTAGATTTAAATTATAATATGGAAATTTAAATTAACTTTCACAGGTTAATTATTAATGAAGGAGAGGCTTGGCCTCTCCTTTTTTTATGAGAAAAATTATACACATTGATATGGATAGTTTTTATGCTTCAGTAGAAGTCAGAGATAATCCTTCCCTTAAAGGCAAGCCAGTTGGTATCGGTTCAGCTACTGAAAAAAGAGGAGTTTTGTGTACTGCAAATTATGAAGCCAGAAAGTATGGAGTAAAAGCAGCTCTTTCAACAATGTATGCATTGAAGTTATGTCCAGATTTAATTTTAGTTAAACCAAACTTTGAAAAGTATCAAGAAGAGTCTTTGAAAATTAGAGAGATTTTTAAGGAATATACAGAGTTGATTGAACCTTTGTCTTTAGATGAAGCTTTTTTGGATGTTTCTGATTGTAAAAAATGTGAAGGTAGTGCGACTTTGATTGCTCAAGAGATTAGAGCAAAGATATTTGATAAGACAAAGTTAACAGCATCGGCTGGAATAGCTCCGAATAAGTTTTTAGCTAAAGTTGCTAGTGATTGGAATAAGCCAAATGGTCAATTTGTTATAACTCCTGAAGACGTTGCTGAATTTGTATATAAGTTGCCTTTAAAGAAAATTTTTGGAGTAGGAAAAGTAACAGCAACTAAGTTACATGATCAAGGCTTTAAAACCTGTGGTGATATTCAAAAAGCTAGTATCAGAGAGTTGAGAGATATCGTAGGGTCTTTTGGAGAAAGTTTACATAAATATTCAAAGGGAATTGATGACAGAGAAGTTTGCACTACCAGGGAAAGAAAATCCATTAGTGTAGAGCATACTTTTAAAGAGGATATATTAGAGGTAAAAGAAGTAGCCAAGAAAGTTGAAAAGATTTTTGCAGAACTGAAGTATCGTTTGAAAAATAAAAATGTAGGAAAAAATGAGATTAAGTCGATATTTATCAAGCTGAAGTTTAATGACTTTCAACAAACTACTGTAAGTGATTTAAATAGTTCTTTTGAACTCAGTGATTATCTGCAATTGGTAAATCGAGGTTTTAAAAGGAAAGAAGCTCCTGTTAGACTTCTAGGATTAGGAGTACAACTAAAGACACAGAAAAAAGTATCCAAGTATCAGTTAAACTTCCTTAATGAATAAAAAAAGGGAGCCTGTTAACAGGCTCCCAAGATATCATTCATTTAATAGAGATGCACTTTAGGAAATTATTTTCTACCACCTCTATGACCTCCGGAGCTAGCTCCTAATTTTACAATCTCTACTTTTAATCCAGTGATAACAATTGAGTTGATTGCTTGCACTTGATGACTTCTCGTTTTGATAGATTTATCAACTATCAGACTGATACTCTTTGAGAAGTATCTCACACTTCTTGCTCCTGATGAGAAAGTTAGTTTAGAGTTTTGTAATAAATTAATACTTCCAGAAGATCCTCCTAGCATGTGAGCTTGAACTGTAATCTTTGTAATTTTCTCATTTGATTTTAGAGCATTTCTTCCTATAAGGTTTAATGCTTTCTCAACTGATAATGCTTTCTTGTTATTCAAGATAATATCAAGGTTCATATTCTGAACGATTTCAACCTTTCCACTTGAAGGACGATCTGCAATACAAGTCATGAATGGATGAGATGCACTATTAGAAAACCTTAACTCATATGAGTTTTTATTTTCAATATACTTACAAGCAGCAGTTACTCTCTTTGCATGTTGGCTACAGTTTTTAGCTTTATTTTTTGCATACTTAGTAATAATCTTGCTAGTATTTGGTGCAGTTATCCCTTGGCATTTATTTACAGCTGGCTTAGCACAAGTATTTGGGTTCGTGACACTTCTTCCGTCAGTACAAACTACATTTCTCCATGATGGCAACATACCTTCACAGTATAATCCTGAACCTTGGTGAAACCTTGTTTGAACACAAGCTGCTTTACAAGTTAAAAATGGGTACGCTTTAGAGTCAGAAAATCTTAATTCGTAAGAATTTGTCTTTTCAATATAATTACATGCAGCTGTTACTGTTTTAGAATCTTTATTACAATTCATTGACTTTTTCTTTGAGTACTTTGTAATTTGCTTACGAGTATTTGGAGCAGTAATTCCTTTACAATGATTAGCTGGTTTTGCAGCACACTTTCTTGGATCTTGAGGTTTTCTACCATCATTACATACAACATTTCTCCATGATGGGTTTTGGTTAGCACAGTATAGACCTTGTCCTCCTGCAAACCTTTGAGTAACGCAAGCTTTTGGCTTTGTTGTAGTTGTTGTAACTGCGCCACCTCCATTACCACCACGTCTAGTGCCACCGGCCCTAGCTCCTCCTGTGGAAGGTTTTGTAGTAGTTGTTGTAGATGTCGTTGAAGTGGTCGTTGTCGTGGTTACCCCACCACCTCTATTGCCTCCGCGTCTGGTTCCTCCAGCAGTAGCACCACCAGAACCGTTACCACTTCTAGCTTGACCATCTCCTCCTCCGTTTCCTTGTCCGCTTCTTCTTTGAGAGAAGGCATCAGCAGAAACAAGTAGCATACTCATGACAAGTGTCATGAATACTTTTTTGTTCATTGATTTAAATAATTTCGAGTTCATATTCTCCCCTTTAGACAATAAAATACATTGTCTTTTTTGTGCGAAACCTTCATTGGTCTATTCTTTTGTTGACTATAAAAGCAAGAAATATGCCAAGTTTTTGATTTCAAGAATCCCGTAGAATACAGATTTTAGAAAAAATGAAGCACTGCAGGGTGCAAAATCTTCGAAATGATAGATTATGAAAGTGTCGTTTAGGCTACTTGAAAAGATGTATTAGCTCTTTAATATTTAAATTTATTTTTTAGAGCATCTTCAATTAAAGGCATTATCTTCTTAGTACCATATACAGATAAATGATCATCGTCTTCATAGAGGACGTTATTTCTCTCTCTATTAATACATACTTTTTCAGGGCATAAAATTTCAGTAGGGTCTATTACCTTGATACTTTTATTTTTTAATGTAGGTTCTAAGAGAATCTTATTCACTTGAGAAACATTGTTTTTGTACTCGTCGACTGGTTTTTTCTTAAGAGGTCGTAGTCGAAGACCAAGTTCAGACATAAATGCTTCCTTTAACACTAAGTAAGGATAGCGTGGCACTTGTTGTAAGACTATAATTTGGACATTTTCCAGCTTCTTTAATAAATCATTATAACTTTTTTCAAAAACAGAAACTGCTTCTTCTTTATTGGTAGGATAAAAGTCATTATATTGGAAATAGCGATGATTTTTTTCTTGAGGATCGTTTATTGGAGCTTCTATGTACCAGTTCCATCGACTTATTAAGATTACAGCTTTTAATAATGGAGACTGTAGTACTTCTTTTCTTAAGGCTTTGTGATCACTCAATGATAAACCCTCAAGATAAATAAGCTCTAGATTCATAGAATTAGAATATTCCTTCAGAGATTTATAAAATACACCAGCATGACTGTCACCCCATAAGACGATAAAAGGTTTTTTTATTTTATTAAAACATTTTTTATTACAACCAGCTTTCCATGATGACCTCATTCCTGTTTTGGAAATTATTCCTAATGACTCACTTCGATCTTTTGGATCGAGGTAAGGTAGATTGCTAATAAAAAAGTGAATGGAAATAAAAAAAATGAGAAAAAGATATGATTTTTTTTTATTTAAAGTAAATTTCTTTTTTTCAATAAAATGATAAGAAAAATGAGAAACTAAAAATAAGATAATAGTATAAAAAATGAAATCATATAATTGAGTACCAAAGTCATAATTTGTGTATAGAGCAATTCCATATATCGGCCAATGATATAAATATAGAGAATATGAGCTTTTTCCAATATATGAGAAGATCTTGTTGTTAAAAAATTTTGAAATAAATAGATCATTAGAAAAATGAAGTTGCATTAGAATTAGAGCTGTTGAAATTGTTGGTAAAAGAGCATTGTAGTTTGGCCACTCCATAGTAGGTTTAATGAAACACATGCATAAGAGTATATTTAATAGATTTAAAATAAGAAAAACCCTATTGATTAAATTGGATTTTTCTATAGATCGTTGTAAAAAAATTGAAAACTTAAAAGTAAAAAGACAGGCCAAAACACCTAGTAATAGTTCCCAGGCTCTAGTATGTAATAAGTAATACCTACTTGGCGGAGAGGTGAAGCTATTCAAGAGAGGATTCGGGAAAAAACTCAAAAAATATGGTGTGGTAAAGAAAAATGAACATAGGGTCAATAAGAATAAAATAAAAAACAATAGTTTGTTCTTGTAATTAAAGATTAAAAAAAACAACGGTAGGAAGATATAGAATTGTTCTTCTATGGCAATAGACCAAAGATGAAGGTTTAACTTCGCTTCAGCCAAACTGTGGAAATATTCAACTTTATAATTTGCGAAAAAATGGTTTTGAATGAAGAGTGTTTGATAGTTGTAAGAGGATGATAAAAAATCAAAATCGAGAGAATAAAGAAAAAGGTACTTACCTATAAAAAAAGTGAGGACTGAAGTAATAAAAAGAGGAGGTAGAATTCTTCTAATTCTTAAATACATAAAATTAGAATATGTAAAAGTTTTAGCTTCTTTGTCTCGCAGAATTGATAATGTGATCACATAGCCAGATATAACAAAGAAAACGTCTACTCCAATAAAGCCTCCTTTTAAACCAATTACATGATTTAAAATAACTCCAATGATAGCGATTGCTCTAATTGCATTAATTTCATGAATTCTTCTGAAATATTGCATTCTAAAAGTCCTATATATTCAATTATATATTCAGGGGAGATCATAAGTCGAAAATTTGAGAGAAGAGATTATGCTAGTAGTTTTTATAATAGACCAGCATGTTTTCTATAATTACAGGTTCAATGGGTAATGACTCAAGGAATAAATCTGACTTTTTAAAGTCCTTTACTTGAACATTGGCAATAGAATCTACTACATCCATTCCATTTATTACTTTCCCAAAAACACAATACCCATAATGATCTTGATTTTGATAATCTGAGTGAGGATTATCCTTTTGATTGATATAAAACTGTGAGTTAGCAGTGTGGGGCTCAACATCTCTAGCCATCCCAATAGTACCTCTAAGATTTTTTAGTCCATTATTGGCTTCATTGATAATATTTTCACGAGGGTAATTAAAAACTAGATCAGGGCTCCAAGATCCAGATTGGATCATGAAATCATTAATTACTCTATGAAAGATTATTCCATTAAAAAATTCATCTTCTATATAAAATAGAAAGTTTTCTACAGTGATGGGTGCTTTATCAGGGAAAAGTTCCAAATATATTGAGCCATGGTTGGTTTTAATTGATATATTCATATTTACTATATTGAAATCAAATAAATGATATCGTTTTTATGGTGGGACCACCTGGACTCGAACCAGGGACCACCCGGTTATGAGCCGGGGGCTCTAACCAACTGAGCTATGATCCCACAGATTAAGCGATTGGTTTAGAATAGATGAATTTTATCGAAAACCATTCGTTTTGGAAATCAAATCCTCCAAAATTCTACTCTAAACAAAAAAAATGCTGATTAGGTTATGCATCTTGGAGCATATTTTTTAGTATAAAAACTTGTGAAAGGTCTTATTAAATACACTTTATCCATATTACTGGTCTTGCTTTGTACTGAGCAATTTGTAGGGCATCATCAAAATTATTTTAGAGCACTCAGTGATAAACTTTTATTAAAACTGGAAATGCTGAAAAAACGTGAAAATGACAAGCTTGTTTTCATAGGTAGTTCAAAAACTCTAGATGCCGTAGATAGTGCATTATTTAACGATCATTTTAATGAAGTCTCAGATAAGAAGATGAAAAGCTTTAATATGGCCACTACTGGTCAAAATTATAAAAGAATTTTTCACACTATTAAAAAGGTTCTCAAATCTCAGGTTAAAGTTCTTGTTATTGAAACTTCTTATGTAAACTTTTTAGATGGAAACTTAGGGTTTGATGAGTCAGAAAAGAGAAATATTAATAAGTCTAATTTATCTATAGAAGAAGATGTTCAAGGATTTTTAAGCAGGAATCTTCATATGGTAAGGTTGAGGAAAGCTTTTAAGCCCAAATCCTTCTTGAGGCTTTTCATGATTTTTTCTAGCAATATCTTTAATCATGATATGTGGTTTAGGTCTAATACTATAAAGCAAATTATTTCTAAGTTTAAAGTGGTGCAAGACTTTTCATCCCAAGACTTAATTCAACCAAAAATAATAAGTTCAAATATTAATGGAGATGAGAGATTTAGAAACCTCATAAATCTATTGGATACTACTGAGAAAAAAATAATATTCATTAATCCACCTGTTGCTAAAGAAGATCATGAAAGAGAGTGTAATGATGAGAATCATCATTCTTATAAAACTTTATCTAAAGAATTAGATACAAAAGTTTATGATTATACTTGCTCTGCCTTTGATCAAAAATTCATGAGAGACCCAACTCATTTAAATTCATCAGGAAGAAGTGCTTTTACAAAGATTTTAGTCAGAGATCTGCAAAAAGAAATAGAGCAAGAAATATAATGTTATTTAATACTCTGACATTTATTATTTTCCACCTTGTTTGCTTATTCATATTTTGGATAACAAAAAGCTTGCTGATTAGAAATGTTCTTCTTTTTTCTGGATCTTTGTTTTTTTATGGATGGTATTACTGGCCAGGACTTATTGTTTTAGTGCTTTCGATTTTATTAAACTTTTATTTTTCACTCAAAATAGCCCAAACTGGTTCGAAGAAAACTTTAAGCTTAGCAGTCATTTTAAATTTAACAAGCTTAAGCTTTTTTAAATACTCAAAATTTATCTTGGAAAACTTTCTTAGTTTTCTAAATAGTTTTGGACTTGAGCTAACAATACCTGAATATAATTATTGGTTACCCTTAGGGATCTCTTTTTATACATTTCAAGTAATTGGGTACCTCGTAGATATTTATAGAAAAGAAGTAGAAGTTGAAAAAAACTTCATTGTTTTTGGTGTCTTTAAATGTTTTTATGCTCAACTTATTGCTGGACCTATCGTTCGTGCTAAAGAGTTTTTACCACAACTCAAAAAAGTGAATAGATTTAATCCAGAAAAGTTTAAAATAGGGATTTATTATCTTCTGGCAGGTTTATGTATAAAAATAGTAATTGCCGATACTGTTGCTCAGTTTGTTGATTTTGGTTTTTCTGCTCCTGAGAAATTAAATTTTATTAATGCTTGGGTGACTCTTTACGGATTTGCTGTTCAGATTTTATCTGATTTTTGGGGATACTCTACAATAGCAATTGGGATTGGTTATATGTATGGCATCGATCTACCTTTAAATTTTAATAACCCTTATATCTCTAGCTCTATCAGAGAGTTTTGGAGACGATGGCATATTACCTTAAGCTTTTGGCTTAGAGATTATTTATACATTTCTCTTGGAGGGAATAGAAAATACAGATTAAGAAATCTAATGGCAACTATGACTTTGGGAGGGCTGTGGCATGGAGCCAGTTGGAATTTTATCTTTTGGGGGATTGGTCATGGTCTTTGGTTGGTTTTAGAAAGAGTTATCCCTTTTAAAATTGGGAATAACAAGTTTGCAAAACTAACAAATCAATTAATTGTCTTTCACGGAGTTTGTATTTTGTGGGTATTCTTTAGAGCAAATGATTTTAAGAATGCCTTTGATTATTTTCAGTCATTATTGGGAATGTTTAAATCTTCTATCAAAGTTTCAGATACCTTAATCTTTCAACTTATACTCTTCATTTTCTTTGTTGTCTTTTTTGAAAAGTCTTTAAAAGATCAAAGGTTTTTAAAGTGGAGTCTTTTCAAACAAGTCTCTGTAAGCTTATTATTTATCTTTTTGATTAATTCCTATGCCAATGCAAAGCTTGATTTTATTTATTTTGTCTTTTAATCAATAACTGATTGTCTTAGTAGCTTATTAAAAAGTAAATAAAGAGTTAAGGAAATAAAAAAAGCTCCGATTAAATATTAACACTCATTTTATTAAAGGAGATAAAAAATGAAGTATTTAATATTAGGATTGTTTTCTGTAAACCTCTGTTTTGGATATGCATGTCAAAAAGAAGCAGAAATAGATAAGCGATTAACTCAAAGGTTTATGAATGATCAAACTATAAAAAATGGGCTAGCTGCAGAAAGTGCACTTCAGGATTTAAATTCTTGTAGAAGAAGATCTCAAAATAGAGGGTCTTTAGCTCAACCTAAAAAGTAAACTGAAGGTCTCGATTGATCTAATTTATTGGCTTTGTCTTTTAATATAATGAAATGCTATAAACAAGTATGAAGATAGAATTTCAAAAATATTCAGCCAACGGTAATGATTTCATTATTATAAATTCTATCGATCGAGATTTGTTTTTATCTAAAGAGATTTGTGCGAGTATGTGTGAGCGCCATCACGGGATTGGTGCAGATGGCGTAATGATACTCAGATCTTCAGACAAAGCTGAATTTTTATTAGAAATATTCAATAGCGATGGATCTAGAGTTAATATGTGTTCCAATGGTCTAAGGTCATGTTTTCATTTCTTTGATAAGACTTTTGATAAGTTGGAGAGTTATCAATGTGAATTAGCTGGAAATATATATAAAGGAGTTGTTTCAGCAAACCGATCTTCTTTGTTTTTAAACTCATCTAATACAGACTTTTCCATAACTAAAGAATTAGAATTTTGTAAAGAATATCTCTCTCATGCTTTTATCAATACAGGTGTTCCTCATCTATGCTTAGAAACTGAGAATTTAAAATCAATCGATGTTAATAAAGTAGGGAAAATCATGAGAAAAAATTCCTATTTTAAAAATGGTGCAAATATAAATTTTTTTCAAATAAGCGATGATTTTATCTATATTCGAACTTATGAAAGAGGAATAGAAAGCGAAACTAGAAGTTGTGGTTCAGGAATTCTTGCATGTGCTATCTTTTTAAAGCAAAGAACAAAGAGTGAGGTTTTTAATTTTAGGTCACCAGGAGGAGATTCTACTGTAGCGTTTTCGGATCAAGGTTATGAGTACGCAGGAATTGTGAATCACGTTTTTTCCGGTCGATATTCTCATTCGTAAATTCAACTGCAATTTTTCTATAATGAAGTAAGGGTTTTTCAAAATACTCCCATGCAATATCTTGAACAGGAATAGCTTTTAGCTTTAATGAACTTTTAAGAGATAAAAGTTCAGGATTAACTACTCTATAAAGCTTCCAGGCAGACTTTTGATAATTTACTCGCACGTTTATTGCCCGCGCAGCAAATTTTCCATCTTTAAAAATTTTAATATGTTCTCTATCAACGATATGATCTATTCTTCCAAGGTTTATCCAGACAACGTTTTCAGGCCCAATACTAAGTATTCTAAAACTTTGTTCTTCATTAATTTCTAAACCCATCACCATTTGAGAGGCGATCAGTAAGTTAAGAAAAAGAATTTTCATGTATTTTATTCTACTCTAAGTAGAGAGATATATTTTGCGAGGTCTTTAATTTCCTTGTCTTCAAGACCTTTGTGAGCTTGCGCTACAGTTGAAGGACGAGTTCCATCGGCTAGTTGATTGATATGATCAATTATATACCAGCTATGTTGACCAGCAATGACTGGAGATCTTTCTGCTTCATTACCTTCACCTTGAGCTCCATGGCAACCCATACAATTTTTACCTTCAGTATAAAGAGCATGTGAAGCTGCAATGGCCGGATCATTCATATCAAGACCCTCTTCTTTTTCTTCTTCTGTCTCATTTCCTTTATTTTCAGCAGCAGCAAGCAAAGCAGCAGCTTCTTTTTTGTGATCATCAAAAGTTTTTAAAAGGTGAGTTCTATTTAATACAACTTTATCGTCATGAACTTTTTTATAGCTTGATAGATTTATAAAAAAAGCACACAGACAAAGAAAAAGTGTAAAAAGAATAATACGAGTCATGTAGCGTAGTATAAGTGAATTTACTTAATATTCAAACACAGATTTTATTGGAATCTCAGAATTTTTAAGGTCATTAAGAAAACTTAAATTGATTAACGCCAGACATCCATGGATCTCTAAATTGGCTTTATTGCAAAGCTTTATTGAAGCCGAAAGAGTGCCTCCTGTAGCTATAACATCATCAACTATAATTACTTTTTGTTTGTTATAGAGAGTAGAAACCTCAAGTGTATCTTCTCCATACTCTAAAGAATAAGACTCACTAATAACTGGAGGAGGGAGTTTTCCTTTTTTTCTAATTGGAATAAAGCCGATGTCTAGTTTTTGTGCAATCGCAGCAGCAAAAATAAATCCTCTTGATTCGATTCCAGCAACACATTCTATTCCATCCCAGTCAATAAGAGAGATTACTTCGTTGATTGTTTCACTGAATCTATCACTAAGAAGTGGTGTAATATCCTTGAAGATTATTCCTTTTTTGGGAAAGTCAGGAACATCTCTAATAAGTTTTTCTAATTCTAATTTACTCATAAAAAGAGATTAAATTACATCTGGTGATAAGTATATAAAAGACAATCTAGAGGGCCATGGGAAAATGGATCTTTATGTTCTGCGCGTAATCTTATTTTTCCAAGCAGTTGCTTGTCAGAACTCATTACTGAAAATCTAGAGTTTTTATAGTTTTGCTTAAAGTTTTCACCCATTTCATGATACAGAGTAGCAATTTTTTCATCGATAGCATCAAGACGCTGACCAAACGGAGGGTTAGAAAAAAGGAGGTTCTTATCATCTATGAATTGATCAAACTTATAAGCGTTCTTGCTAGAAAAACTCACAAGATGATGCCAACCAATTCTTTGAAAACCTGTTTGAGTTTGATCTAAAGTTTTCCTACTAAAATCATTACCATGAATAATTGGTTCAGAATTTGTTGCAATTTTCTCTTTATAGTGGCGCATTGCTGCTCTTAATTTATTATTAAATTGATTACTTTTTGAAATCGAGTCTAAGAATTTATATTTTTGAAAATTCCATTTTAGATTACCATCTAAAACATCAGGGATTTGAGTAAATCTTGGTGAGATTTTTAACTTTTTAATAATTGCTTCAAATAAAAAAGTTCCGGATCCGCAAGTAAGGTCAATAAAATTTTCGTTTTCTGGATCCCATTTTGCTAAATCAATTAGACCTGCAGCAAGGTTTTCTCTAACAGGGGCTTCTTGATTTCTTAGTCTATAACCACGATGACCTAGTGTTGAGCCAAGAAGGTCAACCATCATTGTTAGTCGCTCTTTTTTACCTTCCTTCACGTCTTTTGGACTTAAATGACAAGTGATTGAAACGTCAGGGCTTTTAGTATCAATATAGGGCCTTTTACCAAGTTCGGTATTAAATCGATCACAAAGAGCATCTTTGCCAAGCATTGCTAAATAGAGAGTGTTTTTAAATTGAGATTTCTTTTTAAGTGTTTCAGAAACGCCTTGAGTGAAATTAAATTTAAATGTTTGATTTAAATTAAAGAACCTAGGCCAATTAATACTTTTTAAACCTATATAGATATCTTTTTCTTTTTTTACATCAAAATCAAATAAGATAATTTGTAATCGACTTGCAATTCTAGAGTATAAAATAATATCAATAATATTTTCTTTTGAAATTTTAAATTGAACGCCTCTTGAACTCATTTTAGTTGATGTCGCACCTAAGTTCTTAAGTTCTTGTTCTAGGACTTCTTCAAGACCTTTTGGACAAGTAGCGTAATAGGTATTTACATGTTTTTTAAGAACGATACTCATATTCAATACTTCTGTTAATTAATTGTTGATAGGACATTTTTTTATCAGGACTTAAGTTTCCGATATAGAATCGATTGATTCTCCAAAGTGCAACAGAGAATAACCCAACATGAATAAAATCATCAATAGATTGATTTTCAACTTCACTCAAAGTGAGGTGTTTTTGATAACTGTTTATAAATAATTTGGTTAGTTCTGAATCAATTTTATCATTTCTTAAACAACTTCCTGAAATACTTATTCCTATATCAAAAATTCTAGGCCCAATTCCAGCTTGTTCAAAATCAATAATCTTTTTCAAGATAAATTCATTTGAAAACAAGCAGTTATCAAAATATAAATCACCATGAATTATTGTTGAGGTAAAACTGTGATTTATCCTCTTGATCCTATTAGGTGTAAAAATCTTCTCATAAGCTTCTTTGAAATCTTGAGGGCAATTTGGATGAGTTGAAAAAGAAGAAATACTTTCAAAGTTTTGTCCAACTTCATTATATTCTCGAATAGGCTCAAGTTCATCTTTTGAAAAACTTAGGCTATGAAGTTTTGCTAGGGCCAGAGCTATTTCAGAAATAGTAGTGGCTGAGATTTTTTTAACTTTTGCATCTACAAATGGAAATAAAACACCAAATGATCCTTCAAACTGAAAAATATTTTCACCAGCTAAAGTTTTCAAAGGGATGAGCGAGAGAGGGAAATCTTTTTTGCTCAGTGCGTCAAGGATGGTCAACTCATTAGATAACTGTTCTTGAGATTTATCATTAGATATTTTTAATAGAAATTTTGTATTAGAAACAGTTTGAACAGAATAATTTGAATTTGAGATACCATGACCTTGAGGAGTGATCCTTAGGATCTCTTTAACGCCATAGCTATCAAGAATTTTCTTGATTTGTATATCTGTAAATTTTGAATAATCTGCCATAGATAAACTCTTAACTGCTCTGTTATTGTGTAGGTAGCTATGCTAGATTATTAGCGTAAATAACATATTAATTAAAGCAAAAGGAAATTAATACATGGAAATGCAAACACAAGGAACCCCAATGAAGACGAGTTATCCAAATATGAGTGGATTTGATAATGAACCTTATAAAGTTAAAGATATCTCTTTAGCTGAATGGGGACGAAAAGAGATCACTCTAGCTGAAGCTGAGATGCCAGGACTTATGAGTCTAAGAGAAGAGTTTAAGGGAAAATTTCCTCTTAAAGGTTCAAGAATTGCAGGTTGTCTGCATATGACGATCCAAACAGCTGTTTTAATTGAAACATTAGTGGATCTTGGAGCAGAAGTTACTTGGTCAAGTTGTAATATTTTTTCAACTCAAGACCATGCAGCTGCAGCAATTGCCAAAACGGGAGTACCTGTTTTTGCTTGGAAGGGAATGAACGAAGAAGAGTTTGAGTGGTGTATAGAAAAAACTCTTAAAGGCTTTAAAGACGGAAAATCTCTTAACATGATCCTTGATGATGGTGGTGATTTAACGAATATGGTCCTAGATAAATACCCAGAACTAAGTGAAGCAATTAAAGGTTTATCTGAAGAAACTACTACTGGTGTACATAGACTTTATGAAAGAGTAAAAAATGGAACACTTACTATCCCAGCTATTAATATAAATGACTCTGTTACAAAGTCTAAGTTTGATAATAAATATGGATGTAAAGAGTCTTGTGTAGATGCAATCAGAAGAGCAACAGATGTAATGATCGCTGGAAAGGTTGCTGTTGTTGCTGGATACGGAGATGTTGGGAAAGGTTCTGCGGCTTCTCTTCAAGGAGCTGGAGCTAGAGTTATCATAACGGAGATTGATCCAATTTGTGCACTTCAAGCTGCAATGGATGGTTTTAAAGTTGCTAAGATGGACAATGCAATCAAAGAAGCAAATATCGTTGTAACTGCGACAGGAAATAAAGACATATTAACTGGAAAGCATTTTGAAATGATGAAAGATAAAACAATTGTTTGTAATATCGGTCACTTTGATAATGAAATTGATGTTGCTTGGTTAAATACAAAGCATGGTAATACAAAACAAGAGATCAAGCCTCAAGTTGATCTTTATAATGTGAATGGAAAAGATATTATTCTTCTTGCAGAGGGGAGATTAGTAAATCTTGGTTGCGCAACAGGACATCCATCATTTGTTATGTCTAATTCTTTTACAAATCAGGTTCTTGCTCAATTAGAGCTTTGGAATAACTCTGATAAGTACGAGAACAAAGTTTATATGCTACCTAAGCATTTAGATGAAAAGGTTGCTAGGCTTCACCTTAAGAAAATTGGTGTTGAGCTAGAGGAGCTATCAAAAGATCAAGCTGATTATATCGGCGTGACTGTTGCTGGTCCTTATAAGCCTGATTATTACAGATACTAATGAATATTTATATTGGTTCAGATCATGCTGCCTTTGATGAAAAGGCAGCAGTGATTGAACACTTATCTAAACTCTCTCTAAAAGACCTGGGAACATTTTCCAAAGAATCATGTCATTATCCAGACTTTGCTAAAAAAGTTTCTAAAGCAGTTCAGGACGATAAAGATAGTTTTGGAATATTATTATGTGGAAGTGGAATTGGTGTTTCAATGGTTGCCAATCGATTTAAAGATATAAGAGCTGCTCGTTGCTTAAGTGTAGAAGATGCAAGCTTGAGTCGTCAGCATAATAATTCAAATGTTTTATGCCTTGCTGCTAGAATGAACTCACTTGATGAAATTAAGAAAATTATAGATATTTGGCTTAAGACTGACTTTGAAGGAGGCCGACACCTTACTCGAGTCGACCTCTTTAATGAATTAGGCTGTTAGAAACGTAATCCAAAGCTAAGTGTTGGTGACACACTTATTTCTCCTTTTCTAATATTTGAATTAGCACCAACATTAAATGAGTAGTTCTTCTTTTTTCCAAACAACCATTGATAACCAAAACCTAGGTCTAGACTCAACCTTGATTTTTGATTTTTTTGAAAACTTATCTTTGGAGATGCAAGGGAGTAGAATGAATTTCTATTCATTCCACTAAAATAGTACTTATTTTGAATTTTAAATCTTGATTGTATTGAGTTTTCTAATGTGTAGAGATCAAAGTCATAGCCTAAGCCAAGAGTATATTTATGGCTTAGTTGTTTTTCATAAACTACTCCAAGACCATAGTTACTGCCTTGAGAGTTTGATGAATTTGGATATGAAAGACTTTCAACAGAGAAAGAGTTAACAAATTCATTAGAATATTTTTTTTCTATAATAGGGTAAGCCTGAGATAGAAGAGGAAGTGAAAGAAATAATAATATTAAACGCATAAAGCTCCTTGTTGTTACTTAGAAGTTTTATCTATTTGATAATTAAAGGATAGGTAGTTAACTTTTAATTAACTGACTTAACAGGAATTTCACTGGATATTTGCTTATTCTAAACGGTAAGAGCTTTTTTGGTATCTAGCAGAGATAGTTGTAAAAATTCCGTTATGGCTAGCTCGAATAGCTGCATTAGAAGTAGCATTTTGAGCGATACCCCTAGAAAGTGTTACTCCACCTTTTGAAGCAGTTTTTTTATTCATTCCGTTCATGAAATTTGAGAAATAATTTGAGTTACTTGGCTTCTTGGATGAGGTTTTTGTAGAACCAGAAGCTCCGACACTATAAGTATCACTTCGATTAGATGAAGAGCTTGCAACACTTGGAGCTAGTTCTTCTGGGGGAACGTTTGAGAAGTAGCTTGCAATATTATTTGGAAGACCAGCAGCTTTTGCAGAATTGAATGAAGATGAGTTTTGAACTTTTGTTGGTTCTATTAATGAATCCAATTGAGCAAGTTTTTTATTACTGTAGGCTAGATCTTTCTCAAAAGAAGTTTCAGTTTTTTGATACTGACCAGTTGCTACATTTTTTATGTCACTCAGGATTTTGTTTTTGGCATTTCTTGATAAAATATCATTACTGACAGTAGCAAAATAGCGTTGAACCGTATTATCAAAACAAGAATTTGTTGCTAGACATGAGCAATTTCTATCAAGTTTGCCTTTAGAATCAAGGCAAGAAGTACTATCACCTTCTGAATTTGTCGCAAAATTTGAATCTAAGCAAAAATTCTTATAATCAGGATGATCTTTCATTGAAGGAGAGCAAAAACAATTTGAATTTTGTTCACATACTGACTTAGTCCCAAGTTTGCTGATTGCATCCATTGAAGCATCTCTTAATTTTTCTCTCTCTTTCTTGACCTCTCTAAAAGCTAGGGCTAACGGAATAGAGAGGGCCATTCTTATTCCAGCTCTACGAGCTTCTGCAACATTAATTTTAGGAGGAATTAAAGCAATCGTTAATGCTGCTCCATAACAAATAGTACTACCGGTAAAAATTATGTGCTGAGCCTTATGATCTTTTCTTTTTCCTTCATGAGTCCTTGCCATTGCATAAAAGCCTTCTGCATGTATACTTTTGTTCTTAGCTTTATAGTATTTATCATCAATCTTTTTTTCTCTTACAACTTGCAAACCTGCAACGACTGCATTACTTCCTATCACTGCAAGATCGCAAATTTTACTAAGAGTAGCAGAGACTTTGCCTTTCTTTTCAACTTTTTCTTGTTGTTTTGCTTGAAGAGCTTCATTGTTTTTATTAATTGCTTTATCATTGGCGGTTATATCATCTGCGTTTTTATCTAAAAGTTCACTTTGAGTATCTTTGTCAATTTGTGAGCTATTTTTTATATCCTCACCATTTTTTGTAAGACCTTTACCTTTTTCAGCTAACGAGGCAGCTTTGTTTTCGAGTTCCTTTTTTTGCGATTCAAGTAGTTTAAATTTAAATTTAAAAATACTCATAACGTTTTTAAAAAAACCTTTTGTTAAAGTATTCCAGGCGTACATCGTAAGAGCACCAGTGGCTGCTTTTACTACAGTTGCACCATGTTGATCAACAATTGAAGTTGGCTCTTGAGTACAATCTCCATTAAAAGCTTCTCCTTTACATGCTTCTTCAGCAATCTGTTGATTTCTCTCATCAAAGGTTAATTCTTCATTATTTGAGAAGGCATTAAAACTAGCTAAAGAAAAGATTAAGAACATGTTAATAAATAACTTCATATATTACATTTTACCCTAAAAAGATGAATCACTGGGCCATAGTGCTTTAAGTGAAATTAGTTGCCTTTAAGTAGAAAAATGTGACAAAAAAAGGTGGCATAAATTCTTAAAACCTTAGTATTTACAATGGGCTAGAAGTTTGCGAAAACAACCTATGGATAAAAAGATTCATCATACTCACGAAAATGAGCTCACTCATTCAATGGTTCATTATTTATTGACCATTCATAAGCTAAAAGAAGTAAATGGATATGCACGAGTTACTGATATAGCTAAAGATCTAAACCTCACAAAAGGTAGTGTCTCAACTGCAGTAAATAACTTAAAAAAACGAAGCCTCATTCAAGAAAATGAGTCAAAATTTTTAAATTTATCTGATAAAGGGCATGAAGAAGTTCACAAAATCTTAAGCTCTAGAACTCTACTTTTTTACTTTTTAAAAGATTTTATTGGAGTTAGTGAAGAGTATGCACACAAAGACTCTTGTTTAATGGAGCATCTTTTAAGCAATGAGACCAGAACAGGACTTTTTGGTTTCATGAAAAAAATCTTAGAGGGCAAAGCTGGAGAATTTTCATCAAACATCAATCTAGCAAAATACTCATCTATAGATGAGTTTCTCGAAGATCAAAAAGGTGATACATATTTAAAATAACATTTAATTTAAGAAGAGGTAACCATGGAAGCGTTATTAAAACTATCTAATCAAAATCATAATGCGATTGAGTTTCAAAATATTAAAGAATCAGATTATTTGCCAGCATTAAAAAAGTCTATCTCAGAAGCGGATCAAGCAATCAAGGATTACAAATCCAATACTCAAATTAACTTTAAGTCAGTGATCGAAGATCTTGATTCAATTAGTGAAGACGTAGATTATATTTCAAGTATTTTCTATTCTATGTATTCAGCTCACGCCACAGATGAACTAAGAGAAAAGTCTCAAGAATTTAGTGCCACTCTTACAGAGTTTAGTAACAAGATAAGTTTGGATGAAGAAATCTTTGAAAAAATCAAAGCTCTATATTTAGATAAAGATAATCAGGGACTCACTTTAGAGCAAGATAAAGTAATCGAGAAGTACTATTCAGACCTTGTACGTAATGGTGCTCTTTTGAAGGGAGAGAAAAAGGATAGGCTAAAAGAAATCAATAAAAAGTTATCTGAGCTGTCTCTAAAGTTTTCAGATAATGTTCTTCAATCATCTAATTCTTTGACTTGTGAAATTACAAATTTAAGTGAGCTTGAAGGTGTTCCAGAGCATGTCATTAATCAAGCTAGTAAAAAAGCCAAAGAGTTAAATAAAGAAGGATATGTTTTAACAATGGACTATCCAGTTGTTTTACCTGTTTTAAAGTATTGTAAAAATAGAGAGACCAGAAAGAAACTTAATATAGTATTTAAACAACGCGGCAGAGTAGAAGGTTTTAATAATAAAGAAATCATTAAAGAAGAAATTTCTCTAAGAAACGAGAGATCTCAACTTTTAGGGTTTAGGTCTCATGTTGATTTCACTTTAAAAAAACGAATGGCCCAGAATGAAGAAACTGTTTTAAATTTCATTGAAGAAGTTATTTCTAAAGCGATGGGACCGGCCAAGAAAGAATTTGAACAATTAGAAAATTTAGCTCTTGAAGATGGGATAAAAGATTATAGTCCGTGGGATCATAATTATTACTCTGAGATACTCAAGCAAAAAGTTCTAAGTTTTAATGATGAAGTATTGAGACCATACTTTTCGGTTGAGAAGTGCTTGAGTGGGATGTTTGAAGTTGCTAATAAACTTTATGATCTGAATTTTAAATTAAGAGATGATCTTCCTAAGTATCATGAAGAAGTTATGATTTATGAAGTATTTGAAAAAGATCAATATTTAGGACTTTTTTATGTGGATCTTTATCCGAGGGCGACTAAGAAGCAAGGTGCTTGGATGACAAATCTTTTTGATCAAGGTCTTTTTAAAGGCAAGGTTCACAGGCCACACGTTGCGATAGTTTGTAACTTTACAAAACCCACTGAATCTAAGCCATCACTTCTAACTTTTAATGAAGTGTTAACTTTGTATCATGAGTTTGGTCACGCCTTACATGGTCTACTCAGTAAATGTACTTATAGAGCAGTAAGTGGAACAAGTGTATATTGGGACTTTGTAGAGTTACCGTCCCAGATTATGGAAAACTGGGTAAAAGAAAAAGAATGTTTAGACTTATTTGCAAGACATTTTGAAACTGGTGAGAATATTCCAGAAGATATTATCAAGAAAATCAAACAATCAAATCAGTTCCTTGAAGGCTTGGCGACAATAAGGCAAATGAGTTTCTCTCTTTTAGATATAAAACTTCACTCAATGTCAGCTCAAGAAATTGAACATCTAAATATTGAAGAGTATGAAAAAAATCTTATGACTAGATTTAACTTCTATCAAAACAAAGATTCAAATTCTCCTATGTCTTTTGCTTTTTCTCATTTATTTGCTGGGGGATATTCATCTGGGTATTATAGTTATAAATGGGCAGAGGTGTTAGATGCTGATGCTTTCGAAGAGTTCATTAAAGTTGGAATTTTTAATAAAGAAAAAGCCTCAAGTTTTAAAGAAAACATTTTAGAAAAAGGTGGATCAGAAGATCCTCTAACCCTTTATAAAAGGTTTAAAGGAGCAATGCCCGATTCCAGTGCTCTGTTTAAAAGGGCAGGGCTGTAAGATTGTATTAGTGTTCAAATATGCAAATTAATTGAGATAATTTTTTTACTGAAATAAATTGGAAAGGAGTTCTAATGTATTTAATCAAAGGATTGATTTTATCTTTATTAATGACTACAGCTTTTGCTGGAGTTGATTCAAACAAAATTATCTATGGAGAAGACCATAGACAAGACCTTAACGGCGATGTACCAGCTCAGTGGATTGAGTGGTCTAGAGCTACAGCTGCAATGGTCCAAGCTGAGGACCTATTAAAAGTTCCAGGAGAAGATTATTATTCTTTCGGAGAAGACAAACTTAGTGATAATGTCTGTAAAGACGAAAGATTTGCTGACCAACCTTCACTAGCTATGTGTTCAGGGTTTTTAGTTGGAGAAAATCTTTTATTAACAGCTGGTCATTGTATTACTAGCGAAGAAGATTGTACTGAAAAGTATAAATGGGTCTTTGACTACAGTGTGAATGAAGTAACTGGAGAGTTAAACAAAATAGTTGATGAGAATATATATTCTTGTAAGAAAATTGTTTCTAGAGAATTAGGAACAGTGGATGATATTTTACTGAGAAAAGGTCTTAAAGTTTCTAAAGATGCAATAACAAATAAGGGTAGTAAGTTACTTGATTATGCTCTTGTTGAGTTAACAAGAAGCGCTGTTGGTAGAACACCTTTAAAATTTAGAAAAAAAGCTAGAAGCGGAATCTTTGGTATAAATCGATTAAGAGATGGTGATAATCTTGTAATGATAGGTCATCCTTCAGGTTTACCTACAAAGATCGCAGATGGAGCAGCGGTTGTAGCTAGAACTGGTGGATACTTTCATGCAAATCTTGATGCCTTTGGAGGAAACTCTGGTTCAGCTGTTATTAATGAAGATTCTGGTGAAGTTGAGGGTATTTTAGTGAGAGGAAAAAGAGATTATGTATATGACTCGTCAGAGATGTGTTATAGACCAAATAAAGTAGATGATGATCAAACCTCAGCAGAGGAGTCAACATTTGTTACAGATGTTAAAGGTCTTCCAGGCGTTTAATAAAAACCTAGGGTTTGTAAAAACTTTAAGTAGATTAAAAATAAAGGCGCTTATATTTTAAGCGCCTTTTTTTTTGAGGATAAAAATCAGACTTTCTTTTTTATAAAGGCTCTAGTCTCACTTTAATAATTTTAATTTTTCCATCATATTTTTTCACTTTAACTTTTACTCTATCGCCAATTTTTTTCTTCTTTAATACATGGTAAATATCGTTCATATTTTTCACACTATTGCCATCAATACTCATAATCAAATCTCCCATAAATACTTCACCAGCTTTAGTCTGCCTTATTCCTACTAGACCAGCTTCATCAGCACCACTTCCTTTTCTGATTCCTTTAATCATGACGCCGTTATCTAAGTCCTTATAATATTGTTTAAAGTATCTAATCAAGTGATCTTCGAGAAGAAAGACTCCAAGAGCAGGAGTAATCATTTTACCGTATTTGATAATATCTGGAACACTTCTAGTGATTGAGTCAACAGGAACTGAAAAACCTAAACCAGAGCTTGAACCAGATCTAGAATATATTAAAGTGTTCATTCCTATTAATTTCCCTTGAGAGTTCAGCAAGGGGCCACCTGAATTCCCAGGATTAATAGAAGCATCTGTTTGAATCATTCCATGAATATCAACTCCACCAACACCTTTAATTTTTCTTCCAAGTGCTGAGATAATTCCGACAGACATTGAATAATCTAGTTCAAAAGGATTTCCGATAGCAATGGCCATTTGACCAACCTTTAAATTATTGGAGGTTCCTGGATTGATCGGTGTAATCCCAGGAGGTAGAAACTTTACTTTAAGAACGGCTATATCTAATTTTTCAGCGTGACCTACAAGAGTTGCTTCTATTTTGTCTTTATGATTATAAAAGGAAACATAATATTTAGATCTTTTGTCTGCAACAACATGGTAGTTAGTTACAATATGACCTTGCCCATCCCAAACAAACCCTGTTCCCATTCCGGTCTGCATTTCTTCTACACTTCTTGAGAAGATTCCACCAACCGGTACCTTTGCTAAATTTGTAATATTCACAACTGAAGGAACTACGTTTTCATAGACTTTAATTTTTCTTTTTTCAGACTCAAGTAAGAATTTGTTTTCATTTGAATTAAACAATGCATAACTAGATGAGCTAATTAAAAAACTTGAAATTAAAAAAAAGTATAGAGTTTTCACTTTTTGTTCTCCTTTATTCGTGATTAGATTAACACTGTAAAATAATACTTCTACATGCTTTCAGTAAAGTATTTGTCAAAACAATGTTAATTTAGTGGGGTAGGCCATGTCAGCAGAAATAAAATACTTCGATAGATATGAGCAGGCGCATAAGATTGAAAAAATCTATGGTGATGGGGCAGTGCGTTTTTTTTATGAAAATCCTTTTGGAAAAATTTTATCATTTATTATTAGTTTAAAAGTGATCTCATATTTATATGGACTTACTCAAGATTCAAAAGCTTCTGCTAAGAAGATTCCTGAATTTATAAAAAAATTTAAAATTGAAATGAATCAATATAGAGGTGGATCAATCAACACTGATAAAAAAGAAAATTCATACAAGAGTTTTAACGAGTTCTTTATAAGAAAGTTTACTGAGGGATCTCGAGAATTTGTTCAAGAAAAAAATCAAATGCCTGCTTTTTGTGAAGCTCGATACTTTGGATATAATAGTTTAAACAAAGATACATTATTTCCGGTTAAAGGAAACCTTTGGAATGCTGCTTCAGTTTTAGAAGATGATGAGTTTTCAAAATTTTTTAAAGGTGGACCTGCTTTAATAGCAAGGCTTTGCCCTGTCGATTATCATAGATACCATTATCCAGATAATGGAGATAATTTAAAATCATATTTTATAAGAGGCCCCCTACATTCTGTAAATCCTCTTGCCTTGAAAGTGATGCCAAAGATATTGAAAGACAATGAAAGACGGGTAAGCATTTTGGATACTGAAAATTTTGGAAAGATTGCTTTTGTAGAAGTAGGAGCTACTTGTGTTGGAAAGATTATTCAGAGCCATGATGAAAGTAGTGCTTTTAAAAGAGGGCAAGAGAAAGGATATTTTTTATTTGGCGGTTCTACTGTAATTGTCTTTGGTGAACCGGGTAAATGGGAAATTTCTGAGGATATTAGAACCAATACATTAGAGGGAACCGAGGTATTGGTTCGTTTAGGTCAAGAAATAGCGAGTTCTAAGAATTAAGAAATTTTAAAACATCTGAGTAAGTTTGATTTCCCCAGTAGAATATATATTTTGAATTAATATTTTTTGTTTTTGAGCTTGTTGTTCTCTTTGAAAGAAAAGATTGAAGCTGGTTAAATAATGATTCTGTCATTTCAAGATCATCTTTACTTAAATACACCTTAGAAATATTTAAGCTGTCATTAGTATTTATGAATCGCTCCCTTGCACTGTCAAGTATTGACTTAATCTCATAGTTCTTAGATTTTTTATGAGTTAATAACTTTTTAATTATATTTATATTTGATGCTTTAATTGAATATTTATTGTCCTTATAGATTAAAAGATCGATAGAAATTAGCTTCACTAAAGTCTCTTTTAAATAGTTTGTTTCAAGTTTTAAGTCTATTAGGAGTTCCTCGAAGTTTTTGCTCGAACTATTTAGGCTTTCAATAATGTATCTATGAATTGGTGTCAGGTTCATGAAATTCTCCCCTTCATTTGAGTTTTGCACTCTAACTGAAAGTTCATTTCATCGATTAAAGTATTGATTTTTGTTGTATTTAATTTTTTAAAGCAAAGATCAGTGAGTTTGAAAAACTCCTCATAATTATTTGTTGCATTATTTTGCCTCAAAATTTTATCAATCTTTTCATATTCAGAGATTTTCATTTCATAACCATTAAGTAGCCTAAAAACTCTAGAAGGATGAATCTTAGTTGTTATTGCGACTTCTTTAATTGTTTGGTTGGGAAAAACAGTTTTATATTCATTTAAAATTTGTTTCTGTAATAGAGATTGCTGCATTGGTTGCTCCTTATATAATTTCTTAAATAAGTATTAAGCAAGACTCGTGCCAGTCTAGTGTTGCGTATCGTTATTTGAAATTCTATAAAAAGAAGAGTTTGAGATTTGAAGAGCTTTAATCACGTCTGTGATTTTTCCGTCCCATTGCTCATACGCATTAAGAACTGCTTCTTTTTCAACTTTGTGAATAAAAGGTTTAAGTCCGAATTGACTAATAAAACTTAATTGATTTCTAGTCAGAAGGGTATTGGAGTTATTTTTCTCAATTTTAAGTTGGGTAATTAAAGGGTGAGAATTAGAAATAATACCTTCTTTAGCAAGAGAGAGATTATCTATTAGCTTTTTTAACTCTCTAGTATTACCAGGCCAGGAATAATTAAGAAGTGATTGAACGACTTCATCCTCTAAGAAAAATTTTCGAGATGTTTTTGAAAGAAAATGATAAAGTTGTAACTCAATATCCTCAGCTCTTGATTTTAATGGAGGAATTGTTATCTCAAATCCATTAATTCGGTAGTATAAATCTTCTCGGAAAGCACCATTTTTAATTTTTTGATGCAGTTTTTCACATGTCGCACTTATTAATGTGAAATTAACCTTAATCGGCTTAGTTGATCCTATAGGGGTAAATTCCTTTTCCTCTAGAACTTTTAAGAGTTTTTGTTGGGTGTATATTGGCATTGTGGCAATTTCATCAAGAAAGAGAGTTCCATTATCAGCAAGTTCCAAGAGCCCTTTTTTAGTTTTCTTAGCACCTGTAAATGCTCCTTGATGATAGCCAAAGAGCTCTGATTCGATCAGCGTTTCTGGGACTTCACTGCAATTAAAATGAAAGAAGTTTTTATTATCATAATTTAGCTCATGTATGAGCTTAGCAAGATGGGTCTTTCCAGTTCCAGTGGCCCCAAATAATAAAATTGCGTTATTTTGCAGGTTCATTTCAGCTAAATTTTGAATACTTTGAATTAGTGCTAGGTTTTTTGTAATAAATTTTTGAGAGAAGTATTCATTCCAATTGATTCTTTTCTGAACTCTTATAAAGCTTTCCAGATATTTCTCTAAAGAGTCTCTAAAGGAAGATTTTCGCAGGAAGTGATCACATCCTAATTCGTAGGCTTTTTTTGTAATTTCATCGTCTTCATTATTACTTAATACAATTGAGTAGATATTTTTAGAGCTTGCTTTCTTTAAAACTCTAAGGCCCGTTGGCATAGGTGAAGAGTTTAAGTTTATATCAATGATAGCTAAATCATAGTTGTTTTGATCCAAGAGTGCTTCAGCTTGAGTAGAGCTAGAACATAAATCAAAATTACCAAACCGAGAAATAACCTTACCTAATTCGAATGAAAAGTATTTATCATCTTCTACTAATAAAATTGAAATTGATTGGTTCTTGTACACAGACTCTATTTAGTACAAATATTCTGAAAAAAGAATCAAAACATTCTGTTTTCAGAATATTGTAAGGAAATATCACTCTCGTGCCGCGTTAATTGTTGTTAGTTTTAATTTTTTTTAATTGCAAGAATTTTGTAAGTATACCGAGATTCTCATTTCATAAATAAATCGATCACTATATGATTTAGGGACAGATAAATTTTAACTTTAAGGCGTTATCATGATGATTCGAGCTCTACTTTGTATATTACTCCTCTCCTGTGCGGTAGGAGAAAAAGCCACCAGTGATTATGCTAATCAATTAAACTTTAAAGATAAACTCTATCAAGAGGAAGAAAAGTTTTTAAAAAGTAGAAAACCAGTAACTCAACCGATTTCAATTACTAATTCAAACCCTGAACAAAACCATAAAGAAAGATTAGAAACTGGAAATCAAAATTTTCATTTACCAGAATGTTCTGGATGTATTATTGGTAGTTCGGCTTCTAGTCCAAACTTTTCTAACGGACAGACATATGTTCTTGAAAATGCTGAAGAGCTTGGCCTTGAAAATATCGCTTTTGATATACCAGTTGTTTATAATAAGCATGTAAGAAAATGGATTAGTTATTTTCAAGGTAAGGGGAAAGGTTGGTTTAAAAGAGCTGCAGAAAGAGCAGGACGTTATGCACCCATTTTAAGTGATATCCTTCATGAAAATAATATGCCTAGAGATTTAATTTACTTAGCTTTTGCTGAATCTGGTTTTCAAAATGGAGTTCGCTCTTGGGCTGCTGCAGTTGGTCCCTGGCAGTTTATTAAAGCTACTGGAACTCGCTATGGATTACATGTGGGTTGGTATGTTGACGAAAGAATGGATCCAATAAAATCTAGTCTCGCAGCTTCAAAATATTTAAGAGACCTTCATAACTTATTTGGTGATTGGCCATTAGCAATGGCTGGATATAATGCCGGAGAAGGTAAAGTAAAAAGAGCAATAAAAAAATATGGTTCAGATTTTTGGCAAATCAGAAATGGAAGATACTTAAGACAAGAAACAAAAGATTATGTTCCTAAAATTATGGCCCTTGCAATTATGGGGAAAAATCTAAGATCATTTGGTTTTGAAAGAGAGATTTCATTTCAAAAAGAATTAGAATATGAAGTTGTAGAGGTCGCATCTAATTCAGATATCTATCAACTATCTGATGCTTTAAATATGGAATTTGAGGAATTGAAAACATGGAATCCTGAACTATTAAGATGGCAAACTCCCTCATGGAGAGAAAATTACCCTCTAAGACTCCCGGTTGGGTTAAAGAGTGACTTCGAAACGTGCTGCTCTCAAGCTAGTTTTAATGCTACAGATTTTAAAACTTTAGATATAAAAAAATCAGCTTCTATAAATTGGCTCTCTTCAAAATATAAAGTTCCTAAAAAGGTTTTAGCTAATCTAAATGGAGTAAGAGAATCAAAAACCTTTTATAAGGGTGAAGTTGTAAAGCTTCCATTTAAGAGTTCTCATAATAGATTTGGCAGTTTGTATAAAGATTTATATTTTAAGAAAAGACGACGAGGAAAGAGAAGAAAAAATCAGATGTCTATGAGAAAACAAATTCAAATGGCCATCAAAAAAGGTGAAAAAATATCTAACCCTTCATCGTTTTATACAGTTAAAAAAGGTGATAACTTGTGGGTGATTGCTAGGAAAACAGGTACATCTATTCATACTATTATAAAAAGTAATTTATCTAGGATTAAAAAAGGTAGAGTTTACCCAGGTCAAAAAATTATTATTAGATAGGTATGGAAATGAGTTCAAATAGACTTTTACATTTAAAGAAAAAAAAAGGCATTCAAGAGTTTGATAAAATCATAGAAAAAGAATGTGTTCTAATTCCTTCAGATATTTCAACTCACTTAGTTGGTGAACAATTAAAAAAGAAATTTGGAGAAAGTTATATTACCATTGCAAAGTCTTCATCTAACCCTGCAAGGGCAATAAGAAACTTTGAAAAGCATCACTTATTAGTTCGCTCTGATAAAGCTCTTGAAGATTTAAAAAAGTCTTTCCCAGATATATCAGCCAAAATGCTTGAAGATGAACCTTTGTTTTATAAAGATCAAGATTATAGATCTTTTAAAGGGCGAGCTAAACCCCATAAATTACTTGATTTTGAATCTTTCTTCATTGATAAGCCTTTCATGGTTAGCTTTAATACTGGCTTGGAAATTAAAGAGCAAGACTCATTTGATTTGGAGATTGTATCAATCAAGAAAGAAGGAATTAATTGGGAATTACACCTCTCTGACGAATCAAAAGTCTTAGCTAAAAACTTGTACTGGGGACGAAGTAGAAAAGAATATTATGATCTTCTAGATGTTCCATCTAGAGAGAATATAAACAAACAAGAGCTTGAATTCCTTTTAAGCGTTCAAGAGAATTCCTTATTGAGCGTATACTTTGAGTTCAATAAATGTCTGCATGAAACTTCTAGAACTCTTTTTATACCCCAAAGCCAAACGTATGATCGAGGACATTATATTCTTGATTTCAATAGACCTGATAAGGACTCTGGAAAACAAGAAATGACTGCAAGTATAGTTATTCATAATAGAGATGCTGATGAGCATGAACTAGGTGAGAAAATAAAAAAGATGAAAAGAAAGTTGAATAAATTATTTCCTGGTTTTGTTCAATCAATTAAAATGGAAGAAATTAATTATTTTCCAAATTTATTATCTAGAGTTGAGAATGTTGAGTCTCGTGAGAAGTTTGAAAACCTTCCCGAGTTTATTGGTACCCAATCATTAAATTTAGTTGAAAGATCTTCTATCATTAGCAATGCTTTCAAGTCTTATGAATATTCTAAAAATATTTAAAACGATCTTTTTGTTGCTCTTTGTTCACTATATAAGTTTAATTTTATTAAGTGGATTTTATAAAAACTATAATTCATATTTTATAAACTCTAAAGAAGGAGTTGTTTTCATTGATGAAGCTCCGCAGAATTGGATAAAGCTAGACCAAGTTGGTCAAAAAGTTCAAGATACAATTCGAATTAGCGAAGATTGGGCCTTTTATGATCATTATGGAATTGATTTATTACAGATCAAAGAAGCACTTGTTGATAGGCTGATTAATAAAAAGAAGTTAAGAGGAGCAAGCACAATTACTCAACAAGTGATTAAAAATATTTTCTTAAGCAATCAAAGATCTTTCTTTAGGAAATATAATGAATTTCTATTAACACTTACTTTGGAACTCTTTTTATCCAAAAAAAGAATACTAGAAATGTATTTAAATCTAATTGAATTAGGAGAAAGAATATATGGAGTACAAATGGGAAGTGATTTATATTTCTCAACTTCTTCAAATAATCTTAACTATAGACAAGCAGCTTTTTTAGCAATGCTTTTACCAAGTCCGATCAGGTATTCTCAATCATTTCGACAAAAGTCATTAACAGAGTATGCTCAGACTCAAATTGATAAGATCTTGGGCAAGCTAGTAATAGCTCGATTGATTACAGAGCAAGAGTATGAAATGATTAAACTCGATCGTTTTGCTTGGGAGTTATGAAAAATGATTAGGAAGTTAGATAGATATATTTTTGCTGATGCAGTTGTCGTCAGTTTTGTAACTATGTTTTTTCTGATTTCATTTTTAATGACTTTTGACTTAATTAAGATCATTGATGTCTTGTTTGTACAAGACAAAGATATCTTTTTTGTACTGAAGTTTATTTTTAGATTAATTTGGGTTGTTGTGCCTCTAGCTGTACCGATAGCTTTAGTTGTAGGCGTGATTTATGCGATTAATAAGCTATGTAAATCCTCAGAGTTTACAATTTTGAAAGCATCCGGAATTTCAAACTTCAGAATATATTTACCAATTTTTATTTTCACTTCAATTATGTCGGTATGGATGTATTATTTGCAAAAAGAAACAATACCATCATCTAAGAGGGCCTTCAGACAAGAAAAGTATTATCTAATAGAAACGGCTTTTAAGAGTAGACTGAAAGAAAAAGAGTTCTTTACAGAAATTTCTAACCTTGTCTTATTTGTAGATAAATATGATAAAGAAAATTCTGTCTTGGAAAATATTTTTTTCAAAATGACAGAAGATAAAAACCAAAAAATTGTATCGGCTAAAAAGGCAATTGTTAAATTCAAAGAAGGTCTAGGAGCAACTAAAGATAGTATGTCTATGGACTTTTTCGATGGAGTGATCTTAGATTTTATCAAAGAAGAAAACATTATTAAGAAAGTTAAATTTAGTAGATATAATTATGAGCCAGAACCAACTGGTTCGAGAAAAGTAAATGTAGATAACGCTGGTACTTTATCTTCCGAAGATTTACTTAAGTTACGTACTAAATATAGAAAGAATAAAAAGGTGAAAGAAGCAAGAAGTCTATCTTTGGAGTATTATCAAAGAATTTTAACACCTTTAATGTGTTTGTTTTTACCTTTAATAGGATTTTTTTTAGGTATGTCTGAAATGAGAAGTCATAAAACGAATATAGTTTTACGCTCCTTTGGATTCTTAGCAGTATATTATATTTCTTTTTTTGGACTTTCAGGAGTTGCAAAAAGTGGACAAATTCCTGAGCTTGCAGCATTTTATATTCCGCTATCAGTCATGATTTTGATGAGTCTTTATTTAAATTTTAAGTCAAAGTGGCTAAATTGATTAAGAATAGTTAATATAGGCTTCTATAACAGGGAGCCTATATGAAAGTATCTTTAACAATTAAATCTCAATCATTTCAACCAGATCTTTTACTTGTCGCTGCATACGCTTCAGGAAAGAAAATACAAATTGAAACTTCAGACAAAGCTGCAAGTAAGGAACTAAACTCTTTAGATTTTTTAAACAATTTTAAAGCAAAATTTGGTGAAAGTTTATATATAAATACTCAAAGTCATCGATATTTACTTGTTGGCTTAGGAGACTCTAAAAAAGTTGATTCGGAAAAATATAGAAGAAATATTGCAAAAGTTTTTAAATCAATAAAAAGTGAAAACATTGAAATTGATTTTGATGGCTTCGCAAAGAAATTAGGAACAGATAAAACTCTCGATATTTTTTTAGAATGTCTCTATTTATGTGATTATTCATTTAATAAATATAAATCTAAAAATACTGAGAAAAAGATTCATTATGCTTTTAGCTCAAAGAAGGTAAACAAAGTTAAATTTGATAAATTTAATTTAAAGAATAAGTCTATTTCAAGCTCAGTAAATATATGTAGGGATTATGTTAATGAGTCTCCTAATAATTTAAATTCGGAAATGTACGCAGATTCTATTGAAAAAGATATAAAGAAAAATTTAAAAGGCAAGAGAGTAAAGGTTAAGATCTTAAAAAGGTCTGAAATAAAAAAAGAAAAGATGAATCTTTTTCTTTCTGTAAATGCTGGATCAGCCTATGAACCAAGGCTTGTACACTTAACTTATACTCCTAAGAAATCTAACAAAAATACAAAACATATTGCTCTCGTTGGAAAGGGAATTACCTTTGATACTGGTGGTTATAGTCTTAAACCTAGTGGCTCAATGATGGGTATGAAGTTTGATATGGGTGGATCTGCTACATTATATGGAGCTTTCAGAGCAGCAGTCTTACAAGAATCTAAAAATAAAATCACTTGTATATTGGCCATGACTGATAATGCAGTTAATTCAAAAGCAACAATGCCAGATTCTATTGTAAAAGGTAGAAACGGAAAGACTGTTGAAATTCTTAATACAGATGCAGAAGGAAGATTAATCCTTGCTGACGCTCTCGATTATGCATGTGATTTAAATCCAAATGCGATAATTGATGCCGCTACTTTAACAGGAGCATGCTTAGTGGCTTTTGGAACAGAAGTTTGTGCTATTTTAGGAAATGATCAAAAATTAGTAAATTCAATTTTAAAATCTTCTAAAAATGTAGATGAGTATTTATGGCAATTACCAATTGTTGATGAATATAGAAATCATATGAAATCTAAAATTGCAGATCTGAAAAATATCGGTAAAGCCCGAATGGCCGGAACAGCTACTGCTGCAGCATTTCTAGAAAACTTTATTAAAAATGATATTTCTTGGGCTCACTTAGATATAGCAGGAGTCTGTGGTGCTCAAACTCATCTTCCATATTGTCCAAATACGGGAGCCTCTGGCTTAATGGTTAGAACTGTATCTGACTATTTGATGAATTAATTTTGGATCTCAATTTTAAAGTTGTTTTATTTCAGCCTGAAATACCTGGAAATACTGGAAGCATTGGAAGAACATGCGTTGCTTTAAATATCGAGCTGATATTAATTAAGCCTTATGGATTTGATATTACTGAAAAAGCAGTAAGAAGAGCTGGCCTTGATTATTGGAAGCATCTTAATTTAAAAGAATATGATAACTGGGATCACTTCATAGAAAATGAAAATCCTAAGAGTATTCTCCTTTTTGATAACTTTACTGAACAATTATATGATGAAGCACCTTACGAAGGAGATTCATATCTAGTTTTTGGCAGTGAAACCAAAGGCTTTCCTGATCATTTAATGAAGACTTATTATGAATCAATTTATAAATTACCGATGTATTCTGAATTGATTAGATCATTAAATTTATCTAATTCTGTAACTGCAATTGCATATGAATGCTTAAGAAACTTAAAGTGAGTTCATGAGCATCATATAATCCATATAAAAATAAGTCTTCTTTTTGTGATTGATAAAAAGAGGTCTTTTATGCTCAGTATACTCATTGACTGGGAAAATCAATCGCCTAAACTCTTTAGAGCTAGAAGATTCTATAAATCTATTATTGAAATAAATGCTAATTGCATTATAGTTGCCAGTTGTAATATAAAACGAATTACCTCTTAAATATACATTTGCTCCATCTCTTAAAGTCTTAGTAACAATTTTCTCATCATCTACTTTATATCTTATCCATGATGAGCCACCATCAGCATTTATATAAACAGTATTAAAACCATCTCTTATATGTCTGAATTTTTTAGGAATAAACTCTGTAGAGCGTTGACCTAAATAATAAGATGGTCGACCTAAATCTTTAAAGACTTTAAATGGAAGATCCTCTTCGCTAGTTACGACAACTTGTTGGATTGGGGCGGTAGTAGTTGTTGTAGTCTTAGTCGTTGTTGTAGTGCTAATAACAACTTTTGTTTCAAGAGAATCATTTTTTACTTGAGTAGAGGTGGTAGTCTTTTTATCATCTCTTGCTAGGGTCGAGTTGCTTGTTTTAGTGATTTCTGTATTGCTGTCTTGAGATCCAGGTGAATAAAGAAAGTATGTGATTCCAATGATAGGTAGAAGAAATACTAAAAAAGAGCTTAATTTAACATTGCTCGAAAACCCTTTAATTTTAGATGCTGCTTCATCTGTCGAGAAATTTTTGTCAGTTTTTTCAAGTTTTTGTTGGTTACTATCAGGGGTAATAGTCTCATAGTCTTTATCTAAAATACTCAATGCTTCAGAAGGATCTATTTTAATTATACTGCAATATGACTTAACAAAACCTTTAACATAAGTTTTTGAAGGTAGTTCATCTAAAAGGTTGTCTTCAAGTTTTTTTAAAACTTTCAAGCTGATTTTAGATTTATTGGCTATAGAGTCTAAATCAATATTAGCCTTCGTTCTTAGATCTCGTAGATAAGTACCTATTTGTAAATTAGTGCTGGTTTCTTCCATTTTAAATTATTGATTTATTTCATTTACAGGCTTTTGTGAGTAAATGAAATTTGAATCAACATTAGATCCCATAGACGAAAGTTTCTTTTTTGCTAATGGAGAATACTTACTGTTTGGAAACTTGTTAATGAATTGATTAAAAGTTTTTGTAGCTAAAGCATTGTCTCCAGATTTTTGGTAACTTAGTCCCAAGTAATATTGATTAGGTTCAGACGTGTAACAAGGTCCATTTGTCCCTTGATCAAAGTTGCTTACTGCTTGTGTATAATCTTGTCTTTTAAGAGAGAGTATTCCAAGTTGGTAAAGAGCGTTACAACTGTATTCATTCTCACTTACAGACATATTAAAATATTTTATGGCTTTTGATATTTTCTTTTGCTTTAAAGAAATTACTCCTAAGTTATAATAAGTTTGAAAGTGCTTGTCATAAGTCAGATCTTCAAGAGTAGCTTGATAAAGCCTCTGAGCCTTTTTATGTCTCCCGGCTTCTAGGTAGATAGATGCAAGATTACTTTTTGCTTCTGTGTTTTTATTGTCTAATTTTATTGCGTGCTTAATATGCTTAAAAGCATTTCTTTTACTTTTCTTAAAATAATAGGCCATTCCTAAGTTATTATGAATGTCACTTCTTTTAGGATCAATCTTCGAAGCAGATGTTAAAAACCTCAAGGCAGACGTAAAATCGCCTTTCATTAAAGCATTTGTTCCTTTTCCAAATAGTAAATCAGCTTTTTTCATTTGAGGTGATCTTTCTGCGCTAGCACAACCCACAAATAAAAGTATTAATAAAAGCTTCGTAAATCCATTCACTATCATTGCCTATCTCCTTTAGAATATTTCTTCTTAGATTCTATTAAAGAAGATGATTTGAATCAAATCTCAAAAGACTTTGTTGACAGAACGTTTGCTTGAAGGAATTCTCAAAAGTAGATGAGAAAGTACTTTCCTAGCATAGGAGCGAGTTTAGACCTAATTGCCAGCGTTGGGTATATCGTTTTATATTTTTTAAACTACCATGTTGACCAAGCTCCTAAAGCATGGATGTCTAAATCACTGCCCTTACTTGTCTATATTACTCCGGTAATAATTCTAGTTTCATCACTATTCACTATTACAAAATTTAAAAACTTTTTAGATTTCTTTAGAACCAAAGTACATCTTTTTATAACTCTGCCAGCTTTCTTTATTGTTTGGGGAGACTTCGAATTTACTTTTTGGTTAGTAATTTTTCATGCAATAGCATCAATTATTTTTAGATATATACAAAACAAAGAAAGTAATGAGGATGAAAAACTACAATATCAAGTAGGTCTTCTTGAAAAAATTAAATTAAATCCTGCGCAATTAGTTATTTTAACATTTATGGGTTTAATTTTATTTGGAGCTATGTTGATATCATTGCCTTTTGCACATCAAGAAGGCTTTGAGCTTAGTTATATTGATGCTTTTTTTATGTCTACTTCAGCGGCATGTGTCACAGGTTTAGCACCATTTGCAATAGGTGAAAACTTTACTCTAATTGGTCAAGTCTTCATGCTCTTTCTAATTCAAGTTGGTGGTCTTGGAATCATGACTCTTACAACTTCAATGACCATCCTACTTGGTAAATCCTTTGGAATGAAGGAGCAGGTTTTGATGAAAGGGATATTGGATATTTCTAGCTTTGAAGAGCTAATAGACATGATCATAGAGATTATTAAATTGACCTTGTTCATAGAGTTATGGGGAGCCATTTTACTCACAGCTGCATTTGTTTATGAAGGCCAAGACCTAGGCGAAGCTATGTTTAATGGTCTTTTTCATTCTGTTTCAGCTTTTTGCAATGCTGGGTTTGCTCTTTTTTCTGATTCTTTGGTTCAATACAAAACGAATTATTTTGTAAATACAGTTATTATGGTTTTGATTTTATTGGGTGGTTTAGGTTTTTTTGTCATGAAAGATATCAAAGTGAATTTTTATAAAAAGAAGAAGTTTAAAAATTTTACGCTGCACTCTAAAATAGTTCTTTATACAAACGTTGCTCTCGTCTTAGTTGGTTCTTTTTCTTTCTTTTTCAGTGAATTCTTAAATACACTTGATGCTTATTCACTAATTGATAAGGTTGTGATCTCGATTTTTCAATCTGTGACTACAAGAACAGCAGGTTTCAACACAATTGAATTTTCTAATCTCCACATGCATACAATTTATTTTATGTGTATACTAATGTTCATTGGTGCTTCGCCTGGATCGACCGGAGGTGGTTTAAAAACAACTACTTTTGCCATTTTAATTCAATCTGTAAAAGCAACACTTCAAGGTAGAAGTGAAATAGAATTCTTTAACAGAAGAATTCCAAATTCCTTATATGTTCGCTCAGTTGCTTTATTTATTATTGCCATGAGTATCTTCACTGTTTTCTTTATAATTTTATTAAAAGTTGAGCCTAATTTAGCTTTTGGAAGTTTATTTTTTGAAACAGTTAGTGCTTTTGGTACAGTAGGTTTAAGTCTTGGTATAACCTCAGAATTTAGTCCAATTGGTAAGTTTTTTATTATACTTTTAATGTTTATAGGAAGAGTTGGCCCTTTAACTCTTGTTTTAGCTTTTAATCAAATGAAAACTCTTCCTTCTAAGGTGCAATATTCTGAAGGAAGAGTTATGATAGGCTAAAGGGATTTAGTAGTATGTTAGTTTCAGTTATAGGTTTAGGAAATTTTGGTGCCAAGGTTGCAACTAAGCTTGCAGATAAAGGTATTGAAGTTATTGCTATTGATAGTAATTCTGAATTAGTCGAAAAAATTAAAGACCTTGTTACTCATGCAATCACAGTTGATGTTACAGATGAGAAAGCATTGAGAGCCGTAAATATATCAGATATTGATGTCGCTATAATTGCAATTGGAGATAATATTCAGATGAGTATTATGGCCGTTGCTATGCTTAGAAAACTTGGCGTCGGTAGAATTATTGCCAGGGCCACAAATCAATTACATGAAAATGTACTCATTGAAATTGGTGCTAGTGAAATCGTTAAAGTTGAAGAGCAAATGGGAAATATTATTGCTTCTAAGATTGTAGCTCCTTATATTATCCAACAATATAGTTTTGCTACTGGATATTCTTTAGTGCAATTGAAACTAGGAAAAAAATTTCACGGTAAAACAATTGCTGAAACTCAAATAAAAACAAATTATTCTTTAAATATTGTCGCCTTGGAGAAAAAAGTTCCTTATGTTGCTCAGGATGGAAAATCTTCATTTCGAGTTGAAATAAATGAAGCACCCCTTCCAATGGATGAGATTCATGCAGATGATATTATTGCAATAGTGGGAAGTGATAAAAACTTTGATAGATTGTTCAAAGATCTTTCTAAGTAAAAGGCTAAGAGATGAATTTTTCATTAAAAAGAAGAATACAAGTCGCATTTATGTGCTCTTTTATTATTGTTTTAATCATGGGGCTTTCATCGTTTTATTTTCTTGATAAATTAAATGATGATATCCAAAACAAAATGGCTAGTTTGAATGTTGAGTCATCTCTTTCAGATGCTCTTAGAACCTCAACTCTTGATATTTTAAAAATCCAAAGAAACTTTTCTAATCTTAAAGCCACGGATTCAGATGTAAAAAGATTACAAAATACTTTAAGTAATCTATTGGCTCAGCTAAGCCGGATGAGTGTTGTTTATAAAAAGTCTGAAATGGAAGAAACAATAACTCAAACAGTTACTATTGTTAAAAAATTTACAGACTTTGTAGAAAAATCAGATGACTTAAATCAAAACAAAAATCCTCTTGTTGTTGATACTATTCGAGGTTACTCAGATGATATTTTAAATTCTTATTCTAATATCGTTGATAAAAAATTTAATATTGTTCAAGAAAAAGAAGTTCAAATTAGAACTAGGGTAAAGCAAACAAAAAATCATATGTTGTGGACTTTATTGTTAACGGCTCTTGGTACTCTACTTATTAGTTTGATTATCCCACAAAGAGTTTCTCTTCCATTTAGAAAGATCTCTGAAGCTATTCGAGAACTTCAAGAATGTAACTTTGATGTCTCAATTTACTATAAGCAAGATGATGAAATTGGGGCCTTATCAAAAGATATAAACAAAATGATTAGGAACTTGAAACGCTTCGAAGAACTGAGAGCAGACCGAATTTCAGTTGAATTAAGAAAATTTGATATTTTGGCTAATCTTGTAAAGAAAAATGTCATTGTATCTGATGCTGAAGGTGGCTTAGTTTATCTTAATAATTCTTTGTATTCTTTATTAAATATCAAGTCTGATGATGTCCTTCAAAAGAATATCAAAGAGACTATCCTTCCTGAGAGCGTGAAGAATGTTTATGAAATAGCATTAAAGAGAAAGACCAAAATCGAAAATGAAGAGGTAGAGTTTCTCACTAAAAAAATTATCGATGATGAGCTTAAAGAACAGGAATTTAAGGGCTTTGCTAATATTATCCCGATTAGAGGGAAAGAGAGTGCTCTAGATTACTATATTATGATCATTTCAAAGGAAATGTTCACTTAAGAATTACCTATAAAAAAGGATCAATCTCTTGTAAGCTAAGGCTCAATGGATCCTACTAAAATTAGAAATTTTTCAATTATTGCTCATATTGACCATGGGAAATCTACCCTGGCTGATAGGATGATTGAGATTACTCAAACTCTTTCTCAAAGAGAAATGTCTGATCAGTTTTTAGATAATATGGATCTTGAAAAAGAGCGTGGTATTACTATTAAGGCTCAGACAGTTAGAATTAAATATAAAGCTAAAGACGGAGAAGATTATTTTTTTAATCTAATTGATACTCCCGGACATGTTGATTTTACTTATGAGGTGAGTCGATCACTTGCTTCATGTGAAGGAGCTCTTTTAGTTGTTGATTCTTCGCAAGGAGTTGAAGCCCAAACCTTAGCTAACGTTTACCTTGCTCTTGATAATGATTTAGAAATTGTTCCAGTTTTAAATAAAATCGATCTTCCACATGCTGATTGTGAAAGAGTCTCTCAAGAGATTGAAGATGTGATTGGCATTGAAGCAATGGACGCATGTCAGATCAGTGCTAAGACTGGACTTGGGGTAGAAGAAGTTTTTGAAAAAATAGTGTCAGAAGTTCCTCATCCCACAGGTTTAAAGACTAACAATCTACAAGCTTTAATTTTTGATTCTTGGTTTGATCCTTATAGAGGTGTTGTCATCCTAGTCAGAGTTTTTGAAGGTGAATTAAAGTTAAAAGATAAAATTTACTTTAAAGAATCAGAAGGCTCCTATGAAGTTTTAAAGCTTGCAGTTAATGAGCCTTATTATAGTGATGTAAAAACTTTGAGTGCAGGTGAGGTTGGATTAGTCATTTGTGGGATTAAAACAATTCGTGATGTTAAAGTCGGCGATACGATTGTTCATTCTAATAAAAAAGAGACTCCTAGTCTTGCTGGTTATGAAGAAATCAAACCAATGGTTTTTTGTGGCGTTTACCCAGTAATTAGTGATGATTATGAAAACTTGAAAGATGCACTAGAAAAGCTTGCTCTAAATGATTCTTCATTTACTTACGAACCTGAAACTTCTAAAGCTTTAGGTTTTGGATTTCGATGTGGTTTTTTAGGCCTTTTACATATGAGTATCATTCAAGAAAGACTTGAAAGAGAGCATGATCTAACTTTGATTTCAACAGCTCCAAGTTGTAATTACCAAGTTTTAACAGCTAAGCAAGAAACTCTTTATATTGATAATCCGTCAGAACTCCCAGAGGTTGGAGATATAGAAAGTATTAGTGAGCCTTATGTTGAAATCTCTATTCACGTGCCTAACGAGTATGTTGGTAAAATCATGAAGCTTTGTCAGGATAAAAGAGGGACTCAAAAAGATTTAAAATATCTTACTGAAGATAGAGTTCAGATTGTTTATGAGATGCCTCTAAGTGAAATGGTTTTTGACTTTTATGACCAATTAAAAAGTATAACTAAAGGTTATGCTAGTATGGATTATGAGTTTGTAGGGTATAAGCAATCTAATCTTGTACGATTAGATATTATGCTTAATGGTGAAAAAGTTGATGCTCTTTCTCTAATTTGTCACAAAGATAATGCTTTTTATAAAGGCCGTGATCTTACTCAAAAGTTAAGAAAGATTATTGATAGACAACAATTTGAAATTGCTATCCAAGCTGCAGTTGGTTCTAAAGTTATTGCTCGAGAAACTTTGAAAGCTCTAAGGAAAAACGTTTTAGCAAAATGTTATGGTGGAGATGTTTCTAGAAAACGAAAACTATTAGAGAAGCAGAAAGAAGGTAAGAAACGGATGAAGATGGTTGGAAATGTAGAGGTTCCTCAAGAGGCATTTTTAGCAGTTTTAAAAGTTGATTAATCTTTTCCTTCCAATGCATTTAACATTTTTAAAATAAATTTTTCCTGTAATACTTTTCCTTCATTTAAATTCTCAATAATATTATCTTTGAATAATTGAAAATTATCATAAGCATTCGAAGAACTCTTATATAGGTACAATCCATAACTGGCTTCTGCTACATTATGACTGATCCAAAGAAACTCTGGAAGATTTGATAGATAAGTATTGCAATCTTTGAAAATAGCCTTTACCCACTTTTTATTCACAAACTTCTCTTTTTTAACCAGGAACTTTTTTCTATGTTTTGATAAATACTTTGTAATCTTATTGTTCTCACTTAAATGACCCCAGAAGATATAGGCCCAAATGACTCCCATGATGGATTTAAAGCCAAGTAAAGACTGGCCTGACTTTGCTTTAATTTGATTTATATTAAGTTGAGAATCTATATACTTTGTAAGTTCTTGGGTTGATACAAGAATTGTTCTAAGTTTTTTCTCACTTTCTAATTTTAAGAGCTCCATTTTAATAGTTTGTTCAGATGAAGTGACTTTGAGAGTATTTCCACTGTCTAAAATAAAAAAATTCTCAGCACAATTTGCAATATTAATAGTTAGAAAAAAAAGAAAGAAAAAATGCTTCATCAATAGTATTATATCAAAGAAAGAAGATTTTTCTTATTGAGGAAGATGAAATTCGAGTGTAATTATCAATGATTTTAAGTACAATATAAAAAAGGATAAATTATTTTTTTAAATACTCAAATTAATACTTCAGCTTGGGCAAAAGAACGAGAAGTTTCCCTTGAGGCAGCCCAACTATACTTAGGTACAGATGTTATAGATTTACATTTAGATACTTTTATTTGGAAGCGAATATTCGGTTATGATTTCACTAAAAAACACAATAAAGGTATATTGGGTAGAAACTTTTTTTATCATGTAGACTTTCCCAGAATTAAAGAAGCAAGAGTTTCTGGAGCAATGTGGTCAGTTACTACTAATCCTTTTAAAAGTGCATCAAGAAGAAAAAGTACATTTGAAGAGAACTTTCTTTCACTGAAGAACACCCTATTAGAAGACAAAAGAGATATTTCTATAACGAGGTCATACTCTGAATATAAAGAAAATTATAAACAGGGCAAGCATTCAGCTTTTATGGTTATTCAAGGAGGCAATAGTATTGAGTCTTATGACTCACTAAGCCAGCAAACTCTTGAAGATCTATTAAGAGTAACTCTTATTCATTTTACAAAATCAAGTTATGGAAGAAGTAGCGTTCCTAAGAAAAATGTAGAAAGAGGATTAACTCAGAAAGGAAAAGAATTTGTTGAATTTTTAAATTCAAAAAAAATATTTGTAGATTTAGCTCATATTAGCGAAGAGGGTTTTTATGATGCTCTAGAAGTCCATGATAAATCAATTCCTCCTATTGTTACTCACACAGGCGTTAAGGGACAATGTGATCATTGGCGTAATCTAACAGATAAGCAAGTAAAAGCTATTGCAGATAGAGGAGGAGTTATTGGAATTATGTTTCAAAAATTCTTTTTAGACCATAAAGAAAAAAATAGAACAATTTCTCGTGTAGTAGATCATATTGAACACACCATTAATATTGGGGGAGAAAGTTGTGTTGCCATTGGAAGTGACTTTGATGGGATGATTATGCCGCCCAGAGGAATAAATTCTATCTTAGATTTACCTAAACTTGTTGATGAAATGCTTCAGAGAAAGTGGAGTGAGAAGAGAATTCAAGGAGTTCTAGGTAGAAACTTCATAAATTCTCTTAAATTATTAAGACCTTAAAAGTGAGTGAATTCTTGATCACCTTTTTTAAACGTCACTTCTTTATTTGCTAAATCTTTTGCTCCTTTCCCAACCAATCCATCTAGTCGCTTCATATAGTCGTTAGAGAATTTTTGGCTTGGATCTAGCTTATTTCTAATTTCTGTATATTTATCCCAATGCTCATATTTGTCAGTTGGGTTGGTATAGAATAATTTCCCCCAATGTGGCCTTCCACCTAGTTCAATTAATTTTTTCTCAAGAGGTTTAAAAAATCTTTCAGAGTTTTTAAATTTATAATGCGAACCAACTCCAAACCAACAAGTATCTCTACCTGCTCCTGGACTAATAAGGTTTCCTTGATCACCTCTTACGAATCTAACTTGGCATGGAAGATTTACATAAAATCTTTCATCTTTTGGCTTTTCTTTTAATTCAAAAGTTAACTCTTTTAAGGCATCAATTGCTTTCCTAGCATTTTCTAGAGGAATTGCGTATTCCATTAAATAAGAAGGAACTGTTCTAGGCATAGTCATGATATGATCACACCTTCCAATATCGTGACTATCTTTAACGCTATTTAAAAATCTTTTGGTGGCTGCTTCAACAATTTGCGGTCTTAAAGACCCTAGAGCTAAAATTCTTCCAGCTAGCCAATTTTCAGTGAAGTTTTCTCTTCGTCTTCTTTGTCTTTCAAACTTCTTATTTCCTTGTTTCTTTGTGATATTTCTTTCAAAAGTTATACATTTATTTGTATAAGGAGAATAAGCAAACTCATAATGATCATTGTTTTTTAAATGTTTTGGATCAAGAGCGTCATCTAGCTCTCTTGTTTTTCCATAATGTTCCAGATTATGAATTGGAACTACTTTAAAAGTTATTGTTACAACATACCCTAATGCTCCAAGGCCTACTCTGAAAGCACTTAGAAGCTCTCTATCTCCTGGATTGTCTTCATGTAGATCCATTATTGTTCCATCAGCTAATAATACTTTCATTCCCACTAGACAATTTTTATCTGAACATGAACCCCATTGCATTCCAGTTCCATGTGTACCTGTAGAAGTAAGTCCTGCAATTGATTGATAGAATGTATCTCCAGTACTTGGAAGGGCCCAACCAAGTCGAGCTAATTGATTACTAAATTGCCTCAATTTCATTCCACCATAAGCAGTAACTTCTTGTTTGGCTTCATTCATACTTATAATACCTGTGAAGTTTTCAGTGTTGATGAGTGTTTGACCATTTGGAATAATTCCAGAAATACTATGTGAGGACCCTACAAATCTCATCGAATCAGAATTTAAGATAATAGACCTGAGTTCATTGAGGTTCTTAGGCTTAAGAATATTAGACGGTTGAGCATTCACTTGAAGTGACCAATTTCTCCATTTATTTTTTTTATAAAACCCATATCCGTCAGTTTCTACTTTTGGAGCTTCTTTGAAGATTTGTGATTTTGCTGAGTTGGCAATTAAGCTTGCTCCGGCTGCAACTTTAGTAGAGTTTTTTAGAAATTCTCGTCTATCAATTTTATTGCTCATTTGTACTCCAATCCGAATAAATACTTGTTGATTTATAACTTAGTTTAGAGGATTTTCTCTTTGCATTTGTTAAGAGTGTTATTTTTACAGAGATTGCTTAGTTTTTAGAGATCTATCCAATACCTATTGGTCAGTCTGCTTTGATGTTGAATTTGATTCTCTAAAACACCGCTATTTTTGAGTATAGTCTTCTGGGAAGCAATATTGCGTGAATCACAAGTCACCAAGGCTTTTAGTTCAGAAGTCTGATCTTTTAAAAATACTAAAGCCATTTCTAAGATCTTTGTAGCATGGCCCTGTCTTCTATAATTTGGTAAGACCGCATAACCAATATGACCTCCGAAATCTAATAGATGAGAGTTGAGGTAATGCCTTATGGAAACTCTTCCCACCAGATGATCTTGGATATTTTTTACTAAAAAAAAGCTAGATTTTACCATATGACCAAGATTAACTCCAGCTTCAATTTCTTGATTTCTTAATAAATAACTTTGGAAATTTTCTGATGTAAAGAGATCAAAGCAAAAATCAAATTCTTCTTTAGCTAATTCAGCATGTGCTTTTAAAATATCTTGTTCATCTAGTATAGATGGTCTGTGAAAAGAAATCATTTTACATATAAGGGTTTTCGCCGTCAGCATGGCTCGTTACATCAACAATTTTTTCGATTTCAGGGAATTTTTCGCGAAGAATTTTTTCAACTCCATCACGTAAAGTTGCACTGGCACTTGAGCATCCTTGGCATCCACCTTTAAAAGAGACATATAAAATATCATTGTCATAATCTACAAGTTCGATATCTCCTCCATGTTGAGCTAGAACTGGTCTGACTTGTTTATCAAAAATCTTTTCTAGTCTGCGCATCATAATCTGATCCTTTAAAAATTAACTAGTTAGAATTTAGAAGAAGATCATCCTTCTTGCAAGTTGATTCAAGTGAAATCTATTAGCAATCTTTTATCCATTGATGATATTTCAGTTTTATTCTTAGCTCCTCCTGGCTGGGGAAAGACAAGAATGATTTTGAAATTGATGGACGAATTTGAAGGCAAGATATATTTCATTTCTCCTCTAAGGGCCTTAGCTGAAGAATTTAAGAAAAACTTTGATAAAAAACAATTATTCCAGCAAAAAAAAAGAAACTATAAAATATATGTAAATACAGCAGAAGGCTTTCTATTTGATAAAAACAAATTAGAGATCTCTAATCAAGACCTTCTCGTCATTGATGAAGTTCATCTTTTTTATATTTGGGAAAGTTTTAGAGAAAAGCTACTTTGCTTTCGAGAAGAGTTTCTTCCAAGCTTCAGTAAGGCTCTTTGCCTGAGTGCTACGATGCCCAAAGATTTAAAAAAGCTATATACAAGTGAATTCTCTATGAATTTTAATGATAATATCGAAATAAATTTAGGCAATCTTTCATTGAAAAACTTACCCGTTGCACATTATAAATTATATCAAAATGAGAACTTACTAAAATTAATTATTTTATCAAGGCTTGAAAATGGGAGAGTTATCCTTTTTGTAAAATATAGGTCCCAAGTCAAGGAATACTTGCAATGGGCAGAAAAACTAAATATTAAATCATTTGGATGTGTAGGAGGGGAAGCATTTGAGTTTTCGAAGCTACCACTGGGTCAGGCGAGGTTTTTTGTTTCAACTACTGTACTTAGTCATGGGGTTAATCTTCCCGAGATCAATACAGTCATGATCAATTATAAGCTAGAGGATGAAGTATTTTTCTTACAAATGATCTCAAGAGCTGGAAGAAGAGGAGAAAAGTTTCAAGTCTATTCAATGGATGATATTTTAAATTTAAAAAGAACATCAATTCCATTAAGACAGTGGGGAGAGCTAATTAAATGCATACTAAGGCAATGGTTTTAAGTAAGAAAGTTTTCAAAGACAGACACTTGATTTCAGATGTCTTGTTAGAAGATGGATCAAAAAAAACAGTTCTTTTCTTTGGTGGTCAAGGTGGAGGGAGCAAGTCCAAGCCTAGTACAGTTGAGCTTGGATTTGCTCTGAATTTATCTTTAAAGGGAAATCACAAATCAAGAATATATAATTGCAAAGATTGGACTATCCACTGGAGACATTTAGAGGTTGAAAATAATTATAAAGCATATTTTTTGCTAAATTTTTTCTGTGAAGTTATTAATAATGTTTCCTTTGAAGATATGAATGAATCCTCTGAGATAGGAGAGCTTTATACAATACTTTCTAATGCATGTTTTTACTTGGATGAGAGTATTAAACTTAATAATTTTGATATGTATCGAAGTACATTTATGTTCTTGGGTAAACTTCTTTATTCATTAGGTATTTTCCCGGACACCCATAACTGTATAATCTGTAAAGATAAATTAATCGTAGGTACATATTTTAATGTTTTAGATGGTGGTTTTGAATGTTCTAAATGTTCTGATTTTCAAAAACCAAGCGAAGTTTTTACAAATCTACAAAAAGTGATGTTTACACCTTTTAAGAAATATTCTGATTTTACTCAATTAAACTTAGAGCAAAGCCGACAAATTTACACCTACTTTATTCAGCAATTTCAAATTAACCCTCATCATATTAAATCTTCTCAGTTTATATATGGGCAATAACGACGTTTAAAAAACTTATAGCTTGAAATTTAAAAATTCTTAATTAGAATTCTAGAAATCAAATAACGATCATAAAGAATAAGGGAGTCATTATGTCTAAGAAAAAAGAAATGTTACTAGTAGGATCAAAAACAAAAGAAGCACTTAAGGGTAAAGGGTATAATGTATCTTCAGATGCAATGGATGCTATGAATGACTATGTATATTGGATAATAGATCAAGCTCAAAAGAAATGTGCTGCAAATGGTAGAAAAACGATTAGACCTTACGATATCCTAGCTAAATAACACCTTTTAAATATATTCTTCATGACAAATACTTAATAATCGTTTAGAAATTTAAGTGTTTGTTATGAAGGAAAAATCATGAAAAAATTCGGCTTCTTTTTTTTACTCTTTCTTATTGCTGCAGGGTTTGTCGCTAAGTTTGCACTTTTTGATTATGTAGTCTCAGATGGAAAGAGAGTGGGGAATCTTACAAAAATTACTCAAAAAGGAAAGATCATAAAAACCTGGGAAGGAACTCTTGATACAGGTTATGGTGAGCAATTAACTTTTCATTTTTCTGTAAAAGATAAAAATGTTGCTCAACAATTATATGATTTAGAAAATAGAGAAGTTGTTCTTTATTATAATGAGCATTTCTATGGTTGGCCTAGAGATACAAAATATGATGTTGTTGAATGGAAAACTCAAGAAGAAAGCTCTGATGGTGGAGCAACGAAAAAGAGTCAAAATCAAGCACGAGCAATTGAGCAAGCTGAAAAAACACTCTTCTGTTCCTTTCTAGGGACTTTAATCTCTGACCCAACACTTTATACTCAAGTTAAACAATATATTGAAAAGAATAATAAATATATTTTCAATAAATACGAACTCTGCAATGAGAAATAACTCGTAGATTAAGCCATGACCGAGGTCATCAAGAAAATCCTTCCATTAATAAAAGATAAGAAATTACTATTAGTCCTCTCGTTAATATGTGCTCTCCCAATTGCCCTTATAAAGGGTTTTCAAGCATACTTTGTTAAAGAAATCTTTGAGTATATTTTTGAAAATAATACAAATACACAGGATTTAATATTTAAATGTTTAATATTGTGTGGCTCACAATTAGTAATGGTTTTTTTAAGAGTGTTTTATTATGGAAATATTCGAAATATCATAGAGCTCCTGGCTTGTAGAATCAGGGAAAAAATATATTCGACAGTGACCTTATTACCATTTAATAAGTATTTGAAATTTAAACCAGGTGAGTTAATTTCATTAGCAATTTTTGATACAAATTCATTTGCTGCTTCTCTTCACTATGCTGCAAGTTTATTGAGAGAACCACTGATTGCATTGGTATTAATTGGAGTCGCAATTTATCATGACTGGCAATTAACTCTTTTTGTTTTATCTATTATTCCAATTATTGCATGGATATTGAGCTTTACTGGAAAGCAAGTGAAAAAACATACAAAAATTTCACAAGACTTAATGGCAGATCTAAGTGAAAAAATGAATGAGATAATTGAAGGAATTATTCCTATTAAACTCTATAGTGCTGAAAATTCTTATTTTAAAAAATTTGAGATAGATAATGAAAAATTTTTAAAAGCTAGAAAGTCATCCATAAAGTATGAAGAACATTCAAAGCCTTCGATTGAATTAGTTGGGACCTTTGCAATAATAGGGGTTATTTTATTTGCTTACCATAGAATTCAAGTGGGTAGTTTGAGCACTGCTGGCTTTATGAGTTTTATAGCAACTCTAGTATTGTTTTTAGAACCTGTGAAAAAAATAAATGTTGCTAATATTGGATTAAATCAAGCAAAAGCAGCAGGGGAGCGAATTTTTTCCTTATTAAGAGAAACTACAATTGATAACTCTGAGAAAGTAAATGGCTTGAAATTCAAAAATGAAATTGAGTTTAAAAATGTTAGCTTCAGTCATGGAACAACAATAATTTTAAAAAACATTAATTTAAAAATAAAAAAAGGTGAGAAAATTGCAATAGTCGGAGCTTCTGGTTGTGGGAAAACAACTTTACTTAGCTTGTTAGTGAGGCTTAACGAAATAGATGAAGGTGAGATTTTAATAGATAATCAAAATATTTCAAATATTTCAAAGAAAGATTTAAGATCAGTTTTTTCTTATATTGATCAAAAAAGTTTTGTCTTAGAAGATAGTATTCTTGAAAATATAATGCTGGGGAAAGAGAAGTTTTCTGGAATTGAAGAATTGTCGAATGATTTAAAAATAGATTTTTTAGGGCAAGAAAATTTTTCTGGAATTATGAGAGAGTCTGGGAAGAATTTTTCAGGGGGGCAAATCCAGCGAATTGGCATTTTGAGATCTCTTATTAATGATGGAGATATTTATCTTTTTGATGAAGCAACCTCAGCTCTTGATAATGCAACAGAAAAATTAGTAAATAGAACAATCATGAAAAAACTAGAAAATAAAACAATGATTTCGATTGCTCATAGATTAAATTCAATACAAGATTATGATAGAATCATAGTTTTAGATAAGGGTGAGATTATAGGAAATGATAATCATGAAACCTTGCTTGTTAATAATGTTGGGTATAAAAGATTATTTGAACTAAATATAGGAAAAGTATGACAATAAAAAAATTAGAATCTATGGCTGAGTTAGTTTCTCTTTGTAAGAGAAGAGGATTTATTTTTCAAAGTTCAGAAATTTATGGAGGACTCGGCTCTTGTTGGGATTATGGCCCTTTAGGTTCAGAGTTAAAAAATAATATTAAAAGATCGTGGTGGAAGGCCATGACTTATAGACGTGACATTGAAGGATTGGATGCTTCGATTTTAATGCATCCTAAAACTTGGAAGGCATCAGGTCATATTGATAATTTCTCAGACCCATTGGTGGATTGTAGAGAATGTAATGCAAGATTCCGAGAAGATAAAATTGATTTAAATGCTGCTTGTCCAACTTGTAAGGCAGAAGGTTCTTTCACTGAACCTAGGCAATTTAATTTAATGTTTTCAACAAAGATGGGGCCGGTAGAAGATGATTCAGCAAAAGTATATTTAAGACCAGAAACAGCTCAAGGTATTTTTGTAAATTTTTTAAATGTTCAATCGAGTATGAGAAAAAAACTTCCATTTGGGATTGCTCAGATAGGAAAAGCTTTTCGTAATGAAATTACTCCTGGAAATTTTATTTTTAGAACAAGAGAATTTGAACAAATGGAAATGCAATATTTTATAAAACCTGGGACCCAAAAAAGCTTTATGGATCAGTGGAAAGAGTTAAGATTTCAGTGGCATCTAGATAATGGGATAGCTAAAGAGAATTTACGATTTCATGAACATGGAGATGGAGAGCTCGCTCATTATGCTGACTCTGCTTTTGATATTGAATATCAATTTCCTATAGGGTGGTCTGAAATGGAAGGTATCCATTCTCGAACTGACTTTGATTTAAAACAGCACCAAGAGTTCTCTAAGAAAAATCTTCATTATGTTGATCAAGCAGATAATAATGCTAAATACTTACCTTATGTCGTAGAGACTTCAGTAGGGTGTGATCGATGTTTGTTGGCAGTTCTATGTGATGCTTATGAAATTGAAACAACTAAAGAGGGTGAACAGAGAACAGTTTTGAAAATAAAAAATTCTCTAGCACCAATAAAAGTGAGTGTATTACCACTCATGAAAAAAGATGGTCTTGGCGAACTGGGTGAGAAGATTTTCAATGATATAAATCATGAATATAAAGCTGAGTATGACGCAGCGGGATCAATAGGCAAAAGATATAGAAGACAAGATGAGATAGGTACTCCATTTTGTGTGACAGTTGACTATGATTCTAAAGAAGATAACTGTGTGACTATTAGAAACAGAGACTTAATGACTCAAGAAAGAGTCTCTATGGATAAAATCCAAGAATATCTGAAAACAAATATGTAAATTACTTCCAAAGATCTCAAAGATTTTGTTAGAATTTACTAATATGAATTTAGAAAATTTTTGGAACGCACAGAAAATTAGCTCCAATGCAAATGGCATTAATAAAATCTTTTTTTACAGAATTTGTGGAATGGGGATGGGAACTTGTGCCATTTTGATGAAAGAACTCGGTAAAACTATTGCTGGAGCAGATAATGCTTTCTTTCCGCCTATGGGTGATTATTTAAAAAATCAAAAAATTCAATGTTATCAATTAAGCGAAGTAACCAAAGATCTTTTAAGTGAATACGATTTAATTGTAGTTGGTAACTCAGTTGGTAGAAATAGTGATGATGCGAGAATGCTTGAGCAAACGGGAATTCCTTTTACTTCATTTCCATGTCTCTTAGGAGAGATGCTTTTAAAAAAGAAGGAAGTTATCGGTATCTCTGGTACTCATGGCAAGACAACAACAACTTACTATTTAGCACAAATGCTTGACCTGCTGAAGCAGGACCCTGGATACCTTGTAGGTGGAGTTTTATTAGATAGGCCACCAGCTGCTATTGGTGGTGGAAAGTTTTTTGTTATTGAATCAGATGAATATGATAGTGCCTACTTTCAAAAAATTGCTAAACTCAGACAGTATAATATTGATCAACTTGTAATTACTTCCTTGGAATATGACCATGCAGATATTTACCCAGATATGGAGTCGATTGAGAAAGAGTTTGAATCAATACTTCCTGGTGTGAAAAAAATAATTGCTAATAGTGACTATGAGAGTGCTCAAAATGTTGCACGAAAATTAGGTCGTGACGAAGATGTGACTTATTATGGAGGGAATTCTAAACTTGGTCCAAATAATATTAGAGTAAAAAACGGAGATACTTTTTTTGAAATTATAATGAATGAAGAAAAATATGAATTTCAAACTTCAGTAATTGGAACTCATAATATTTTCAACTTAACTACGTGCATATTGTTTTGTTTTAATAATGGTTTTTCTTATGATGAAATTAAAAACTGTGTCATGAATTTAAAAAATGTTAAGCGACGTCAAGAATTACGAGGAACATATAAAAAATCATTTGTTATTGATGACTTTGCCCACCATCCAACTTCGGTTGAATTAACAATAGATGCCATCAAAAAGAAGTACCCTGATAAAAAAATATTTACTGTAATAGAACCAAGTACTTCGACCTCTAGAAGTACGGCTTTTCAGACTAGCTTTATTGATTGCTTCAAAGAAGCAAGTGCCGTTGTAGTAGCAAATCCTCAAATAACAACTAATGCAAAACAGTTTGAGAATTTAGATTATGATCAGTTGGCTCACGATATTAACAAAACGTTTAATATTCCGACTTGGTCTACAACTGATCTTTCAACTCTCAGGTCTCATATCGATGCTCTAACTGAAGAGGATTCGGTGCTCCTGATAATGGGAAACAGAACAATTCTTGGTTTATGGGAATCTGATTTCATTAAAGAGCTTCAATGAAAGCAATTTTTATCTTCTTGTTTTTAGGGCTGAATGCTTTTTCAAAGTTTAGTGAAGATCAATATTATCGATATCTTGGAAGTATGAATGCTCAGTTGTGTACACCTGCTGAGATGAAAAAATATGATAAATTAAAAAGTGCTTATAAGACCAAGGGTTTTTATATTCCTTATAGACTTGGGAAGATTGATAAGAATGCTTTGTCTGAAAATATGAGTGTCCTATTTGAAAAGTTAAGATGGATAGACCAAAACTTAAAGAATCTCAATAATTATTCTAAATCGATTAATATAAGCACTCATATTAAAGAAATTGAAAAGAGCATAAATGAAAACCTAAGTTATAAGTATCAAAAAGAGATTAAACTTAAATATGGTGTCGAACTAGTTAATGCGGCAAAAGCTAGTATAGATAATATAAAAATTCACTTTTCAAAAATTGAAGAAAAGCTTTTTTATCTTAAAGGCTTTCGATACCCAGTAGATCATTTAAATAATCGAGCGGTGTATGAAAAACTTAAGGCTAACAAAGACGTCGTAAAGAAAAATATTGCTTACGTAAAAAGAAAAATTCTTGAAGATGGTGCTCGACCTGGAAAAAGAAGTGATTTGTTATTTAGAACAAGTATCGACACTATAAGGTTAGAACTTAATAGAACCTTTAACTTTTTGGGAGATGATTTAAGATATGATCTTGAGTGGTTAATGGACAAGCTTAAATCTAAAAGAATCTACTCGAATCCAGTAAGTTATAAATTAGGGTTTATTCGATGGCGAAAGAGAGTTAATGACCAGATTGATTTTTATTCTAAGATTTTAGCTGGAAAATATAAAGATAATTCAAAAGAAAAAGAATTTGCAACAAAGGCTCTAGAGAAGTTTGTCTATACCAAAGAAGCTTTAGCATATAAGTATTGGGCGAAAATTCCTGAAATTTATCGAAGGGCCTATGTTCTAGATACTGTTCTTTATAATGAAGTTGGTTCTCTTGATCCCGATGGTGTTGATAAAAGTGATGTTTTAAAAACTTTTATTAATAGAACTGTAACAAAAGGTTTTAATAACCTTGATAAGTCTGATCTTATATGGAAACCTCTTGGTGGATTTAACACGCAAGACTATACATGGATGAATGCTCTTTTTAAGAAAGGACAATTTTCTTTCACTTATCATTACTTCTCAGCAGTAAAAAATATTTTCTGTGCTCCTATGACTAAATGGGCTAACTCATTACGTAAGAAAAATCTTAAATTAATTAGTAGCTTCAAAAATTTCAATCCAGCTAAAGAACCATTTAAACTTTTTTATTATTTTTCCAGGGTCTCAATGTTAGGAAGAATAAACATGACTAAAATTTGGTATCAAGATAGCGATCCAATTTCAACTCGAGTAGGCAATGTCGCTAAAGAAAGATCTCTTAAAAAGAGCCTTAAAGAAGAAAAATTTAGATATCTTTTTAGATTTCAAGAGAATCTAAAAGAATATATGGCCATTGAAGTAAGAAATAAGTCCTATGCAGTTGAGCTCTCAACAGGATCATTTTTTCAATTAAGAGATTCCAATATTTTCAAGTTTTTTGCAAAGAAGTAATTGCTCTAATAATCCAATCTAGTTATAATCCAGTCAAATTTAGGAGATTAGATGAAAGATTATATTTTTACTTCGGAATCAGTTACTGAAGGTCACCCAGACAAGATGGCTGATCAGATCTCAGATGCAGTCTTAGATGCTTATTTAAAAGACGATCCTAACTCAAGAGTAGCATGTGAGACTATGATTACGACAGGATTAGTAGTTCTAGCTGGAGAAGTTACTTCTAAGTCTAATGTTGATTTCCAAGATGTAGTCAGAAATAAAATTAAAGATATTGGATATGATGATGGAGCAAAAGGTTTTGACTGTAACACTTGTAGTGTAATGGTTAGTCTTGATAAGCAATCACCTGATATTTCTCAAGGAGTAACGGAAGGTGAAGGAACATTCAAGGATCAAGGCGCTGGTGATCAAGGATTAATGTTTGGATATGCCATTAACGAAACAGATTCATTGATGCCTCTAAGTATTGATCTATCTCATAAGCTAGCGAAGAAACTTGCTGATGTGAGAAAAGAGGGTCCTCTTGGTGATTTAAGAGCCGATGGTAAAACACAAGTTTCTGTAGAATATAAAGATGGAAAATTAAGTAGAATTGATAGTATCGTTGTTTCAACTCAGCACGCTGAAGGAATGACTCTATCTCAAATTACTGAAGGAATTCGAGAAGAAGTTATTAAGAAAATTGTTCCAAATGAATTCATAGATGCAAATACAAAATACTATATTAATCCAACGGGAAGATTTGTTATTGGTGGCCCACAAGGTGATTGCGGATTAACAGGTAGAAAGATTATCGTTGATACATATGGTGGTCATGGTGCTCACGGTGGTGGTGCATTTTCTGGAAAAGATCCAAGTAAAGTTGATAGGTCAGCTGCTTATGCAACAAGACATATTGCAAAGAACTTAGTTGCAGCAGGAGTTTGTGATAGAGTTTTAGTTCAAGTTGCTTATGCGATAGGAGTTGCTCACCCGATGTCAGTAAATGTTAATACTTTTGGAACTGCTAAAATTGATGAAAAACATATTGTGGATATCATTGGAAAAGTTTTTGATTTACGACCAAAAGCAATTATCGATTCATTGGATTTATTAAGACCTATTTATTCTCCTAGTGCAGCTTATGGCCATTTTGGGAGAGCAGGTGATGATAATCTATTTACTTGGGAACGGCTTAATAAAGTAGAAGAAATTAAAGGTCACCTTTAAGAGTTTTCCACATACCTGTAGGCCAATGTCAGATCATTGACATGAATTTTAAACTTGGCTAGCATTATCAAGTATTATGGAAGATTTAAACAACTCAGTAAATTCGTATGATTTAAATGATAACTCAGCAGCGTTATCATCAATGAATAGTAATTATCCTCATCGTATTATATTTTGCGATACTCCTAAAATTATTATCCTTGAAGATGATAAGGCCTTATCGATGAGCCTTAAGGTCTATCTTGAAAATTTATTAAATGCTGAAGTTTTAGTTTTTAATAATGGAAGTGATTTTTTAGAAAATTTTGTTAACAACCCTCCCAAAGATCCATTCTGCCTTATTGCAGATATTAGTCTTGGTGCAGGTCATGACGGACTTTTCTTATTAGATCTTTTATTTGAAAGAGAAGTACGGTTTTTCTCCATCGTAATGACTGGGTTTGCAAGTATTGAAACAGCTATATCTGCTACCAAGAAAGGTGTTTATCATTATCTGACTAAGCCTTTTGAATTAGAACACCTTAATAAATTAATTGTTGATGGGTTTGCCCAAAAACTTAGAATGATTATTAAAAATCAAAAACCAGGACAAATTTCAAATACTGATAACTCTTCGAATGATTCACAAGTAGAGGTAGGTTTAAATAGTCCAACACTTCCAACATTAACAGACGATGATGTTTTTGCTTCAATGATAGGTCGATCAACTGCTATGAGATTAGTTTTTGATAGAATCAAAAAAGTTGCACAATCAGATTCTACTGTTTTAATTTTTGGAGAATCTGGAACTGGAAAAGAGTTAGTAGCAAATGCTATTCATCAATTATCACATAGACAAAAAAGTTCAATGGTTTCAGTGAATTGTGGTGCTATTCCTAGGGACTTATTAGAGAGTGAACTCTTTGGTCATGTTAGGGGGGCTTTCACAGGAGCGATCTCTGATAGAAAAGGAAAGTTTCAACTTGCAGATAAAACTAGTATTTTCTTGGATGAGATAGGTGATATGCCTCTTCTTTTACAAGTAAAACTATTAAGAGTTCTTCAAGCTAGAGAATTTGAACCAGTAGGTTCAAGCCAACTGTGCTCAATTGATACTAGAGTTATTGCAGCAACTCATAAAAACCTAGAAAATGAAGTAGATGAAGGAAAGTTTAGAGAAGATTTATTTTATCGATTAAATGTGATTCCAGTTAATTTACCTGCTCTGCGAGATAGAAAAGAAGATATTCCATTGCTCATTTCATTTTTCTTAAAGAAATATGTAAGTGCTGATCAGAGTAATACCATTTCTTTTTCTCTTGAAGCTTATGACCTTTTAATGTCTTATAATTGGCCTGGGAACGTTAGAGAATTAGAAAACGTTGTAGAAAGATTAGTCATTCTTAAAGGAGGCACTTCAATAGTTCCTCAAGATTTACCAAATAAGATCTTTAAAGGTAATCCGTTAACAAATAGAACATATAAAACTTTATTTGAACTTCCTGAAGAAGGAGTCTTTTTAAAGAAAATACTTTCAGATATTGAAGATTCATTAATTTTACAAGCCCTTGATAGAACCAAAGGTAATAAAAATAAGGCGTCTCAATTGCTCAACCTTAATCGGACTACCTTGATAGAAAAGATCAAGAAAAAACAATTACTTCTTTAAATTAATGTAAATTACCTGCTTTAACAGAGTCATTTTGCCACCAGAGAGTTTTTACTGGAGTCGTTTACTTCAAAATGTAAGTGAATATTTTTCCAGGTAAGCAGATTTTTCCTGATTCAAATCCAAATTCAGGGTAAAATATTCTTAAGACTTTTGGGTAACTAGAAGTAAAAAACAAGGATGTTTTTTGAAGAGCCTATTTCTAATTTTAATCACTATTAATGCTTTTGGATTTATTCAAAAAAATACTTTTGATGATAACTTAGATATTACATGGAATTATAAAGCACTTGCTCCTGTCTCTGAAAGCTTAACAAGTATAGAATATAAAATATACTCAGCTCTTAAAAATTCAGATGCACAACAAACTATTAATATATTTACTGAAGCTAAACTGAAGAGACCATTTAAAGCATCAGTCTATTTCAATATGGGAGAAGCTTTATTCAGAGAAAAACAATACCCAAGATCAATTGAGTTTTTCAGAACATTCATAGCAATCTTTAAAAGTAATAAAAATAGAAATTTAGCACTTTTAAGAATAGGCCAGTTGAGTGAGAGATTATCCTTGCCTAGATATTTAGCGGTTGAGAGTTATCAACAAGTTATTCAGGACTCTTTGATTAAAAAAGAAGTCAAGGAAGCAAAGTTGAGGTTGTTTGGGGCAGACTATCTAAGAAATATAAATAAACCTCTCTCATCTAAAAATATATTAAACAGTGTTAAGAGTGAGTTGAATGTTGATGAATCTAAGCTTCTAGAGTTGAAATGGATATTGAGAATCCAGTCCTTATATGGAGATTGGTCTTTAGAAAAAGCACTAGAATACGTTGAAACGATACCTGTTAATCAGATTGAAAATTCTGATAAATTTAATCGCTTAATTAATGAGATTTATCTAGAAAAAATGAGTAACTTATTTTCAAAGAAAAAATATAGGAAATTATTAAATCTTGCGAGGTCTTATGAGAATAAGAGTCTCAATAGTAAATACAATCAAAAAATTAGAAGTTTAATTAGGCAGTCAAGGAAGATTGCTGTAAGCGATATATTAGAAAAAAATAAAGGTTAAAGACAGGAGGTCTTTCATGTTAATTGAAAACAATGAAGTTTTAGGAATTAGTCCAAAGTATTTACAAACAATCGAATTTGCAAAAAATGTTGCAGTTACTAAAAATCCAGTTCTATTAGTTGGAGAAGAAGGAACTGGTAAAAGACAGTTGTGTAGCTATATTCATGAGAATTCAGCTCGTCGTGAACAACTTTGCTTAATAGTGGATTGTAGTGATACTAAAGAAAATATTGAGAAAAATATTTTAGGGTATAGAGATGAATCAGGAAAATTTCATAAAGGAGTTCTTGAAAGAGCTAATAATGGAATGGTTGTCTTAGCCAATATTGAAGGCTTAGACTTAGAGTTTCAAAAAAAATTAAATGTAATTTTAAACGAACTTCCAGATTATGACCTTGATATTAGACTAATTGCCACAACGACCAAAAATCTATCTAAATATGTAAGCTCTAGTAGGTTCTGTAGACCATTATTTTCCATTTTTAGTGGAACTCAAATAACGGTACCAAGTCTTAGAGATAGAAAAGAGGATCTTAAAACAATTGTTTCTTACTTTGTGGCTAAATATTGCTTTCAATATCAAAGACCACCTTTACCGATAGCAGATGTTGCTTTAGAGATTATTGGAAGTTCTTATTGGTCGCAAAACTATTTAGAGCTATCGTCAGTAATTGAAAGTATTGTGAAAAACCCTTCTATTACGATTTTAGATAGACATGCAATTGAAGAATCAGAAAGATCTTCTGTGAGTTCAAAGAATGGAAGAATTGAAGAGGATTCTCTAAAGCTAATGTCTTTAAAAGAGGCTGAGAAGTTGTTAATAAAAAAGGCCCTAATACATACTTCTGAAAATAGAACTCAAGCAGCAAAGATATTAGGAGTTTCAATTAGAACTCTTAGAAATAAGATTAATGAATATCGTGGAGAAGGATCTCAATTTTTTCTAAACTTAAGATAAATTGAAAATGATTTTTTTTAAGAGAAAACCTTTATTTGTCCTAGGGATAATGATTTTATTCCTAGGAGGTCTTTTACTGACGATGAAGACCATTGTTAAAGACAACTTGGTTACATTGGTTGGAAATCTAGATAACAAATCTATTGATAAATTTGAAGTATTTTTAAAGGAAAATAAATTTGATTTTAGCATTTCCAATAAAGGGGATTCTATTTTAGTCCCCGCAGGGAAAGTACATGAAATCAGACAGGAAATATTAAAAAACAAGAATCTTAAAGAAGAAAACTTCATTTTTGCTAGGACAACTCAGCCATCATTTTTAAAGAATAGTATTAAAATTAAACAGGATGAGTTAGCGTTAGAAGGTTTGCTTAGAAAGAAGCATTTCATTAAAAAGATTAAAAAATTTAAAAATCTAAAAGATAATAAAGATATATATGTTTTCTTATTTGATGAAGAGAGTAAAAATATCTCTCGTGCAGACGTCACAAGCATTAAAAATTCTTTAGAAATCATCTCAGGCAACAGAAGTAACGGATTACTTCTCATCAATACAAGCGGCAAGTTAATCTATGATTCTAGCAAGTCTATAACTCGACAAACAAATGCAGAGCTTGTTTCTAAACTAAGAGAAGCTATTGAATTGGAAAAAACAGTAGAGGAAGTTGTTCTTAATAGTGAAAAAAAGATTGCTCACCTAGTATTTGTCGATATAGATAAAGGTGTAGAGAGAAAAGAATTTAATTTAAATGTTTCATTACATGTTGATGGGAATTTCATTCATGATGATAAAAAAGGATTTAACAAAAAAAATATAGAAAACTATAAAGGATTTGTGATAAATGAAGTCATGAAAAGCTTTTTTGGAGATTTTAAAGTTTCTATAAAGGAAACGATTTTTTCTGAAGATAGTCTGCTATCGATTGCAGAGCTTAGAACTAAGAGTATTCATCCTCGTTTGATTTTTGCAATAAATCTCCTTGAATGGATTCTTTATCTAGCGTTAAGTGCATTTATTTTTATGCTTATATTTATGTATTCAAAGATTGCTTTTAAGAGGTCTGATAATTGGTTGTTTGAAAATTTAGATGTAACGTCACTAAAGAATATGTTCAAGCAAGAGCCAGAGTATCTAGTGGCTGCAGGACTACAAGGCTTGAAAAAGTCTGATAGGGAAGAAATAAAAAGCATTGTTGGACAAGAGCTATTTGATAAAGCTGTAATACATATCGAAAGTGTGGGAAAAGTTTCTGATAAGTTAAAACAGAAGGTCCAGGAATATGTTTATAAACGATATGAAATATATTCGAAGTATTTAAAGAGCCCTGAAACCGTTGGATTAGATGAAATATCAAGTGTTTATCAACACCTCAACTATGATGAAAAGAAAGCAATAGATTGGTATTTAAAAGAAAACGCTTTAAGTATTCAAGAAAGCTTTTTGCCAGTGAAAGTTTCAGAACTGCAGAGAATAAAGTCTGAACTATTTAAAAGGTAACCATTTCAATTCTCATTAGTTTACATAACTCATTAGAGTATTCTCTATATTCATTATACTTAGGGAAGAGAATATAAAAATCTTGATCAAAATAAATTTCTTTAGACTTTCTTGAAGCGATGACACAATTTTTCTCCACTTTTGTGAAATTATTAAGGCCCTGTATAAGGCAATCATCACTATTAAGTTTTTCAATACTTTTCTTGATAATAAAAGCTTTCAAAGTCTGCTCTTTAGAATTGGTAAAATCTTTTGCTTCCAAGAAAGCTTTTGCAATTTTAATCCCAAGCTCTTTCATCTCTAAGTTATATCCAGCCTTAGAGAGCTCCAGAGTAATAAAGCCAATATTGTGTTGGGTAGCAAACTCCGAAAAGGTTGCACCATCTTTACTTAGTTTTTGATTTTTAATGAAAATAATTGGGAAATCTAATGTTTTTTGTAGTGTTTTATAAAGGGCATTACTTTTATTAGAATTTCTAACTAAGCAAAAAGGATTTTCACTATCATGTGTTGTTTGATGGAAGTCTAATATATAATCAAATTCTTGTGAAAAACTTTCAATGTTTTTTACTTGAAGATTTTCAAATCCATTTTTGTCTTGATTCATGAAAGAGCGATTGAGATCAAAATCAACAAAACGTTTGTTTATCTTTACTGCTTCTCGATTTGCTATTATAAAAGAGAAAGGAAATTCATGAAACTTTGTTAAAAGTTCTTCGAGAATATATAATCCAATAGTTTCATTACCATGAATGACAAAAGAGAGTAGTCTATTATTAGCACCATTATAGGTATAGCAATCAGGAAGCTTCTCTATTAATAATGAATCATTTTTTAAAGTTTGAATTAATGTATCAATGCTTTTAAGTATATTTAAATTATCCACATATAGAGCTTATATAGACCTTTAGGGA
>CALIJZ010000050.1 GCA_938017795.1 uncultured Bacteriovoracaceae bacterium | reverse complement strand
ATTGCTTTCAAAAGTTGTTTTTTCGCACTAGGCTTTATCTTTTTTCCAAGCACATTCTCCTTCTTGACTTCTGCTATTACGAGTTTCTTCAACAATTTTTCCGCTGCTTTCTGTTTAGGTTTTTTCTTGTCAGAATTTGATTTCCCCCCAAACATATTTAGAAGTGTCTTCTTTTTCGAGACAGTTTTTCCTGCAATTTTGATTTGTTTCAGTTCGTTTCCTTTAACAATCTTTTTTACATTCTTCATAATTTCCTTTTGTAAAGGTGTCTTATTTTTTATAGACTTAAGTATTTCTGTTGTTGTTTTTTTCTCCAGTGCTTTCCCTTTTACAATCTTTTTTACGTCCTTAATTATTGCTTTCAAAAGTTGTTTTTTCGCACTAGGCTTTATCTTTTTTCCAAGCACATTCTCCTTCTTGACTTCTGCTATTACGAGTTTCTTCAACAATTTTTCCGCTGCTTTCTGTTTAGGCTTTTTCTTGTCAGAATTTGCTGTTCCTCCAAACATATTTTTAAGTATTGCCTTATTAACACCTTTAACTGTCTTTGTATTTGATTTTGATTCCAATATTTCTCCTATTATAGCATCTTTTCTCAATGCTTTACCTTTAACAATTTTCGTTACAATTTTAACCACTCCTTTCTTCGTAGGTTTCTTTTTTTCTTTGATGATTGTCTTCGTAATATTAGCTTGTTTTCCTTTAATGTCAGATATTACTTTTGTGCCATTTACTGGTTTTGCGTCAATTTTCTTTTGCTCACTTTTCAATGTTTTAATCATTTTCATCATCTTATTCAATGCACTCTTTTCCTGAATGTTGGTCTTTTTCTTTATTTGTTCAGTAGCTTGCTTTCTCTTTAGTTCTGCTTTGAGTGTCTTTTCGTTAGCTTTTTTTATTTTCTTCGCCGCAGCTTTGAGTTTCTTTTCGGTAGCCTTCTCTAATTTCTTCACCGCAACTTTGAGTTTCTTCATTTTATCCTTTTCCAACTTCTTAAGCTTTGTTTTCAGTTTCTTTGTTTTTTTCTTTTCCATCTTCTCAATCTTAGCTTTGAGTTTCATTGTTTTTGCCTGTCCCAATTCCTTAATCTTATCTTTGAGTAACTTTGTTTCAGCCTGTTTCATCTTCTTAAGTTCAGTCTTGAGTTTTTTTGTTTTAACCTGTTTCATCTTCTCAAGTTTGGTCTCGATTTTTTTGCTTTTAACTTCTTGTATTCGATCTAGTTTAGCTTTGAGTTCCTTTGTTTTAACTTCTTGTTTCAATTTACTTAGCTCTTCTTTGAGAATTTCTGATTTTGGATGTTTAATTTTCCCAATTTCTGTTGACAGATTCATTGCTTTATTGAGTTTTGAGGTCGTTGGTTTAATGATGTCCGATGTCTTTCCTTTAATTATTGCCTGGATGTCTGATTTTAGATCCTTTGCTTTCGAATTAAGTTGCACTGATTTAATTGGTTGAGTCGTCAATGACTTTATCTTTTCTCCTGTAATAGCTTTACTAATAACGGTAGGGGATTTTTTCATTTCCTTCACCATTTTCTTGATTTTCTTTGTTTCAACCTTTTTTATTTTATCTAGATTAGCTTTGATTTTCTTTGTTTCAACTTTCTTGATCTCATTAACCTTTTCTTTCACTTTCTTTGTTTCAACTTTCTTTAATTCCTTTAGTTTAGCCTTGAGTTCAATTTTTTTGACTGCTTGCACTTTCTTTGGTTTTGAACTGATTTTTTTAATTCCAACCTGTTTTACCTTTTTAAGTTTTTCCTTGACTTTTTCCATTTTATCCTGTTTTATATTTTTAAGCTTAGCAGTAAGGTTCTTTGTTTCAACCTGCTTTTCTTTCTTGAGCTCAGTTTTGAGATTCTTTTTAGCCTGTTTTATTTTCTTAATGATATTGACTTTCTGAACTCCCGTAACGGTGGGGGTGCTAATAACAATTGGTTTACTTTCCATTTTCTTCAGTTTCTTCTCGATTTTCTTTGTTCCAACCTCTTTTATCTTCTCTAGCTTAGCTTTGATTTTCTTTGTTTCAGCTTTCTTGATCTTTACAATCTTATCTTTGACTTTCTTTGTTTCTGCTTTTTTCAATTTCTTAACTTTAGCCTTGAGTTCTTTTCTTTTAACTGCCTGTACTTTCTTGGGTTCTGATTTTATTTTTATTTTCGCAACCTGTACTACCTTCTTAAGTTTTTCCTTGACGTCTTTCATTTTTTCCTGTTTTATGTGTTTAATCTTAGCAGTTAATTTCTTTGTTTCAACCTGTTTTGTTTTCTTGAGCTTAGTGTCGAGTTTCTTTGCAGCCTTCTTTATTTCCTTAAGTTCTACCTTGATTTCACTTTTTTTGGCCTGTTTTATTTTATTAAGCTTAGCAACAATTTTCTTTTTTTCCACCTTTTTTATTTGTTTAAGCTTAGTATTGAGTTTGTTTATTTTAGTTTGTTGTGTGTTTTTTGGCTTCGTCTTGATACTGCTTGTTTCCTTCTGTTTTATGTTATTAAGCTTTGTATTGAGAGCCTTTGTTTTGACTTGTTTAATTTGCTTCAGTTTGTTATCGAGTTTCTTTGTTTCTTCCTGTTTCATTTCCTGTAGCTTAGCTTTGATAATCTTTGCTTGAGTCTTCTCTATCTTCTTAGGTAAAGCTTCGATTTTCTCTATTTTAGCCTGTTTTATTTTCTCAACCTTTGCAACGATTTCATTTTTCTTCGCCTGCTTGATTTGTTTGACTTCTGCATTTATTTTCTTTTTCCCAACCTCTTTCATTTTTTCCAACTTAGTGTTAAGTTTATTTATTTTAGCCTGTTGCTTTTTCTTAGGTTTAGTTTTGATAACTGATATTTTAGCCTCTTTTATCTTCTCAAGTTTTGCCTTAAGATTATCTGTTTTAGCCTGTTTTATGCTTTCAAGCTTGGAATCGAGTTTCTTTATTTCAGCTTTTTTCACTTTCTTCAGCTCAGTTTTGATATTCTTTGCTTCAATCTTTTGGACCTTCTGACTATCAGCTTTGAGTTCCTTTGTTTTAAGTTGTTTTATTTTCTCGAGCTTAACATTCAGTTTCTTTGTTTCATCATGTTTTATTTTCTGAAGCTTGTCGGTTAGTTTTACTTTTTCCACTTTTTTCATTTTATCAAGCAGATTATTTAGTTTCTTAGTTTCAACCTTCTGTATCTTCTTCGGCTCATCTTTTATTTTTTTAGATTGAGTTTCTTTTATTTTCCCAAGCTTCGAATCAAGTTTACTGGTTTCAGCTACTTTCACTTTCTGAAGCTTTTTAAGAAGTTTTTTGGTTTCGATCTTTTTAACTTTTTTTAACTTAGCAATAACATTCTTTATTGCTGGTTGTTTTAATTTTATACTGATTGGTTTAACTTTGAGTTTCGTAGCTGCAGTTTTAAGGTTTATCTTTATATTCACTTTCTTTTTCTTTGGATCATTTTTAAGTTCTTTTTTTGTAACCTTAGTTTTATTCTTATTTTTGCCAGACTTATTACTAAGTACGTTTGTTATAGTCTTAGTTTTAATCTTCTCTTTCCCATTCTTATATTTAGTGTCTTCCTTTATCTTCTTTGTATTAGTTACTTTACCGTTCTTTTTTGACTTAGATTTAGTCACCTTCTTTTTGCCTGAATTCTTTTTACTTCCTTTCTTGGTCTTCTTTGACTTAGCTTTAGTCACTTTCTTTGTGCCTGACTTAGATTTTCCTTTGGTGGGTTTGGTTATAATTTTCTTCGAATTCTTCACTTCATTCTTTTTTATCTTGGTTGAAGTTGCTTTTGACTTCGGATTCTTTGATTTTTCTACCTTAGTTAAGGTTTTCTTTTGAGAAACAGTGGTTGATTTGGGTTTCGGGGTTATTTTCTTTTGTAGCTTTTTAATCTCATTTTGGAGAGATGTCAGTGTTTTATTTTTCTTGCCTTTGACTGTCGGACCATTCTTAGTTATTACCACCTTACTCTTCTTCCCAGTAGAACGTGCTTGTGTTGGGTTTCCTTTCGTGGTTACAGGTGGTCCTTTTTTAAACTCTATAGGTTCGATCGCTTTTATCTCAGATTTTCCATCCGCCTTAGAGTTGAGAAGCTGTAAAACTTGCGATTTGATATTTTCAGGTGTACCAGTCGCTGGCTTCTTTGGACCTGCCGAAGATTTACCAGTCGTTGGCTTCTTTGGACCTGCCGAAGATGTACCAGAAGTTGGCTTCTTTGGACCTGCCGAAGATATACCATTGGCTGTGCGTGCATATCGTAGAAGATTTTCCTGTAGTCCGTATCCTGGCCATCTGAAAGAGAGAACATATGATTGATAAACTGGTATGATGAAGGCCCTAGATAAAAATTAGATGTTTTTAGGTTACTATGTCCAAAAAGATGTTATTCTATACAAAATGAAGGAGTTCAAAAAAGGATTGATATGAGTCGGTTGAATTATAATTATGTATGGACTGAACTTGTGATTCAGATGAATTTAAACTTGATTCTAAAATAGCATCCTTATTTTTAAAAAGCCGTGTTCAAATTAGCACACAATATGTTTGACACATGCGCACACGTTTGCTGTTTTTATTCAGTGTCGTCATTGCTATTCTAATAAAATATATACATTTTAGCAGCTAAGATATAATATATTTTTATTATAAAAATGTTTGGCAAACAACATATATTTACCCTACTTTTAGTTTTTAAACTTATCAAATAAGAAAATGTAATACAGACTCCACTAAGAGGAAACGAGAATAGCCGAACATTTTTAGGTATTTTCGTATTTTTGAAATAATTCAAATTCCTCTTACAATGAATATCAGAAAATCAAGCTGGTTTTTTGAAAAGGATATGCAACAGCAGTGTTACATGCACTTGTATAATTAATTATAGATTTCATTTGGAAAACACACTTTTTGGTACGTTTATTGAGTTTAGAAACGCGTTTGACACTGTTCTACGAATTGATTACGGCAAAAACTACATTGGACAAAAGTGAGTTCCCACTCAAAAAATGTTCG
>CALIJZ010000049.1 GCA_938017795.1 uncultured Bacteriovoracaceae bacterium | reverse complement strand
AGTTTTATAGGTTTGAAAGTTTCCAAAAATATATGAAAGTGTAACAAGGTACAACTCACAAATTTAAAATAATAAATTAATTTTCTAGTATTTTGGCTGTTTGGTAAAGCAAACAAAAGCAAGATTCAAATTCATTGATATTCTGAATATAAGGCAAACAAGATGATAAATTTGGATCAAAGCTTTTTTGGCTTATAGCCCTGATGACTCTCTGACATTTGTTCTGAAGGATGCAATTTTTCTTTCAAATAACTGATTGCTTCGGCATGTTCTTTTTCCACATCACTAAGCATTATTTCTAATCTGTTGACATTTCCCTGCTGTCTACACCGTGACCGGGGTGTTGTTGTCTTTGATTTTGAACCTGAATGTGAAGATGTATGTAGATGAGGAGGTCTGCTTGAAGCTTTTGATCTAGCTCCTTCAAATGAGAAATCAGAGTTTTCAAAAGAGGAAGATAAAAGTTTTGACGTGTCAGAGATTCGGTCAGAACTGTAATTCTGTTTGATTTCTTCCAACAACTGATTTTTCTGTATCTCTAATAACTCCTCTTTTTCATGCAACTTGCATTCAATTTCAGCCAGCTCTACTTCTAACAATCTTTTTTGCTTCATCAACTCCCTTTCAATCAGATCTCTATGATAGATAACTTCCTCTAACCGACTTTGTGTTGCCTTCTGTTTTTCTAATTCAATTTTCTTTTCCGTCAATTCTTTTTCAACTTCTTCCATCTCATACAGTTTTGTCTGTAGCTTAGCTTTTTCAGAGCGTAAGTTTTCTTCCGAAGTAGATTTTTCAATAAGACTTTGAGACAGATTTCCTATCTTATTTTCACTTTCACTCAGTCTTTCCACCAATTCATTTCTCTGTTGCTGTAAAAGTTTAAGCTGCTGATTAAATGACTGATCAAGTTTGTTTTCATCTTTATTAACATCACAACCAAGCTGTTCTCTGAGTTGGAGAACTATTGTTTCTTGTTCTTGAATTTTCTTTAACCATTTATCATTTTCATTTCTTAATATTTCATTGGTTTCCTTTAATAAAGAAACTTTCTGCTGAAGTTTTCCAACTTCAGATGAGAAATGATGTTCCACATCTTGTGACTCTAGTTTAGAATCTCTATTCCATTTTTCTTTATCAAGAGCTTCTCTCAACAGTGCATTTTCCTGAGTATATACAGATTTGGTTTCTCTTAGATCCTGTCTTAGTTTGGATATTTCTTCCACAATAGCAAAATGTTTCATATCCATTTGTGAGATGCTACCTTCCTCAGACTTTCTACTGCCCGATTCACTTAAAGCTGATGTGGTCTGAGTATTGTCATTTTTACTGTCTGAGATAAAACTATCATTAAATTTGGAATGTGTAACAAAATTCCCATCATTATCTGTTTTGTCTGAAAGTAGACTGTCATGTGACTTCTGTTTTGTAAAAGAGTTATCCCCACTTATTGTCGACTGATCAGATAAATTATCTTGTAATTCCATTTCTGAGGAATGAATATTTTCAGGCAAGTTCAAAGTGGGTGTACTACAAGTTATTGCTGCAGGCTCATCCTTTCTTGATTGACCAACATTTCCAAATTTGCCAGGTTTGACGGGCGATCTAACGGAGACTGGTGTCCTCTGCTGTAAGAAATGTTCCTCTAATTGTTTAATATAGGAATCTTTTTCTCTGACTGACATCTCCAAATGTTCCTGATACTGACGAAGATCATCCATTCTATCTAATTCATCATTCCTTTGATCTAATTCAGTCTCATACTTTCTTATTAAAGCATCCTTGTCTTTTAACAAAGTTTCCAATTCAGTAACCCTCTGATATACACCTGACTTATCATCATGAATGCCAGTCTCAACATAACTAGCTGTTTTCTGTACAAGAATGTCCTCCTCTATTTTATTATCAAACTCACTCTTGTTTTCTTTATTTTCACCAGGAATCTTTTCTTCTTCATCATCAAATATGCATGAACTACTATCTACTATGAATTCCTGATAGTCAGTACTCTCAATTTCATCAACAGAGCAAGACAATGTTTTCTTTATTTTCAGCAGTTCCTTTGCTCTCAAAGCTTGAATTTCTGACTGGTATTTTTGGCATTGAGTTGTCAGTTCTTGAATAACATGTTCATTTTCATATTCTGCTATTTCAAATTTTGAACATGTATCATTAATTTCATCTAAAGCTCTTTCCTTGTGACTTATTTCTGCTTCATATTTTTTACTGTTTTCCTCATTTTCTTTTTTCAGACGATTATTCTTGTGTTTTTGAATTTGTAGACTATCTGTGAGGTTAGCACATTTAATACTCAATTCCTCAAGCTGTATATCATTTTTTCTTGACTTTTCTTCAAGTTCTTTCAATAAAGATTGCTTCAATGTTAGCTCTCTAAGATAGTGCTCACACTTTTCATATGTTTCCTGTGATACTTTTTTCTCGTTTGCCAATAAACCGTCTATATTCTCACATTTTTGCCTCAGTTTATCAATAACAGAAGTACAAGAATTCAGTTCCTGTAAATGGTTCATATTCTGTTCTTTATATTCTTTTTCTAACCTTTCAAATTTTTCAGTCATTTCTATCAGATCTTGTTCAAAATCTTGTTGGTTTTCTAGATTAGATTCCAATTGGTTGCACTTTTCCTCATAAATACAAGCAAAAGTTTCATTCTGTTTTGCACTTTCAAGTTCTAGTTCTAAATTTTTGCATTTCTCTTGGAGCTCAATGAAAGATTCAAACGGTTTCATTTCAGTGGAATCTTGTCCAGTTGCTTGTAACTTCAACTTGTAGGAAGCACACTGTTGATCTAGCTGTTCCACTAATTGAACTTTTTCCTGTGCTTTCATTTCAAGATTTTGACATTTTTCTGTCAATTCTTTTATGGTAATTTCCTTTTCCTTTTCTTTTACAAACAATACTTTTAAGTCTGATTCTATTTTTGAGTTATGTGTTTCCAACTGATCTATAAGCTGTTGTTTTTCCAGTAAATTCTTTTCGTTATTTAGTTCTAATTCATCAGTCTGTGATTCTACAGAAATAAAACTTTTACAGTTATCTCCCCTTGATTCTTTAGATTCTGATTTTCGGTTTAGTTCACGGTTTTGATTTTCAAGTTGATATTTTTGTTCCAATAAAGAACTATTTTCTACTTCTAATTTTCTTAATTCTGATTTATAAAGCACATTCATTTCATTTAGTCTTTGCTCTTGAAGAGCTTCACCCATGCCAATTTCTATATTTTGTTGCTTGAGGCTGTCTTCTTTCTCCTGTAACTCACACTCCAGACTTTTAATCATT
>CALIJZ010000048.1 GCA_938017795.1 uncultured Bacteriovoracaceae bacterium | reverse complement strand
TTTCTTTTTTTGATTTGATTGCTAGCGATTGGATGATTGATGAAAAGAAAAAGAAGTTGTTAGACTATCTATTACTTGAAGAGGATGAAAAAAGGATTAAGCAATATTGTATTAATATTCAAAAAGAGATATGTGATTTAGATTTTAGCGAAAATGCCCATGAGATTTTAGAACAAGTGTATTCAACAAAAATTAAAGATTGGAATAATGGTTTTTGTATTAGATCTTCAGCCAATAAAGAAGATAGCTTTAAAACTTCCTTCGCCGGATCTTTTGATTCATATTTGAAACTGAAGGGAGAGTCTAGCTTCTTTATTCATGTTAAGAAATTAATCTCTCAAATCTTTAAATACGAAGTTATTGTAAATTGTATTCAAGCAGATATTAATCCTAATGAGTTGAAGATGGGAATACTTGTACAAGAGTATACTCAATGTTCGATTTATGGTGTTTCCTTTAGTGCAAACCCGAATCCTGTAAACTTCGATCAAATTGTTGCCTCTATAGCAACTCAAGGTGAAGAGCTAATGAGTGGGGAGGGCGATAATAAGACTTATGTTTTAGAAAAGAAATCACCTAATGATGATATTCCTATCTTTTTAAATAACTTAGTAACAATGACTATGGAAGTAGAGGAGGATAAAAAGTACCCACTAGATATGGAGTGGGGGATTAGAGAAGATAAATTAATATTTTTTCAAATGAGACCTATGACTTCAATCAGAAGTGAACTTCAATCAAATGTGATTTGGTCTAGAGACCTCGCCGAAGAGAGGTATCCTGAGCCTATTTCTCCGCTGGGTTGGTCGATATTACGTGAAGTTTTCCAAACGAATTTATCAACTTTAAAAAATAGATTTGGAATAATTGCTAATAGCCCTGATGATGTTGCAATTACAATTAATAACTATGTGTATGCAAACACCTCATTTTTTTCAATTTCAAATATGTTGCCTCATTTTAGATCCTTGATACCAATGATTCCAAAGATTTTAGTGAGTTTAGTAAAAACATTTTTTTACTTTCCTCTCATTACAATAAAGAAAATTCTTGGGAAGAGTCCTTTGAGAGTAAAAGATTTTCTTACTGTTCAAATATTTGATTCATTTATTTTTTTTCATGCAAGTGATATTCTAACAGCTTGGGATAAAAATCTAAAACCTCACCTTGAACAAATCGATAAAATCTCTCAAACTTCCTTGGAGGGAAAATCAATTGAAGATCTCTATAAGTTTAAGGCCGACTTAAAAGTAGTTGCTGATAAATATATGGAGCCTGATCTTGCTATTTATATAGTAAAGATTGCTTGTGAATGGTTAATAAAGAAAATATTTAGTATTTTTAATCCTGAATCTTCAGAAGTCGAACACTTAATAAAGATGTCTCAAGGTTTGGAAAATAATAGATCTTTAGAAATGGCACAAAGTCTAGATAATGTTCTATCTAGCATAAATAATAATACAGAGCTTAAGACTATCTTGCTTGAAGGGGATCAAATTCAATTTTGGGATTATCTTTCTGAGCATAAAGATGATGAAATTGAGGAGTTTTTGGATTTAAATGGCCACCTTACAGTCAATTGGGATTTTAGAGTACCAACATGGCAAGAAAATAGAGGACAAATCTTTAATATGTTAAAGAGTTTAGTTAGTGAAGATAATAGGAAATCTATAAAAATTGAAAATAAGAAAAAATATGATCAATACCTTGTGGATCTTAACTCTTATCATCAGCAGATAGATATTCATCACTTCATGGTCCCTTTTCATAATAAACTTGTAACGTATTTTAGACAATTTATGAGAATAGATGAAGAACATCATTTTTATTGCTCACGTGTTTTTAAGATCCTACGAGAATTATATCTTAGTATTGGACAAAGATTAGTTGAAAAGAAAATAATTTCTGATGCTGAAGATATATTTTTCTTTAAAAGTGATGAGCTGGATAAACTATGCCAGGAAAAAAATTTCTTTTCGAGAAGATATCTCATAAAAAAAAGAAGAAGGTCATTTGATCAAAGCTTTAATCAAAATCCACCAGATGAATACATATTAGGGAAAGGTCTTTTTAAAACTATAGAAAAGTTAGATGGCGACTATTTAGGTATAGGAGCTTCTCAGGGGATGGCCACAGGAAAGGTTAGAATTATTAAGTCGCTTGAGGATAGTCAGAAAGTCCAAAAAGGAGATATTATTGTCACTGCTAGTCCTAATCCTGTTTATATCCCGCTTTATTCAATTGCATCTGGCTTAGTGGCAAATACAGGTAGTATTTTATCTCACGGTTTGGTTGCTGCTAGAGAATATCAAATTCCAGCTGTCATTGGTTTAGCAAATATTTGTAATGAATTAGTGGATGGACAGGAGATAAAAATTAATGGAACTAATGGAACTATTACCATTATTAGTTAAAGACACTGAAGTCTTGTTGAAAGGAGTCTAATTATCCGATATTCATTCTTATTATTTGCTCAGCAATATCTACAAAAATTGATAAGGACTATAGTGTGATTGTTGTTTTGAATCAAAATAGTAATTGCGGTAAAGGAAAATTGAAATGGGATAAGATAAAACAAAGTGTTCAAGAAATTGAAGGAAGTTTTGAAGTTATAAGTGAGGGATCGAGAGATCAAGTTTTTCACAAGTTGGATAAAAGTCTAAGCATTAATAATGAGCAAACAATTATATCTGCTGGAGGAGATGGTAGTTTTAATGATTTGCTAAATTTTTTAATGGATTCAAGTACAGATAAATTAAGATTTCCCGTAACGTTTGGAGCAATAGGGATTGGCAGTAGTAACGACTTACATAAACCTAATGATCCAGATAGAAAAATATTAAAAATTCCTGTGATATTGCCTTCTATGGGATTAAATCAATCATGGGACTTAGGTAAAGCCGTCATTCAAAACTCTAAAAAAGAATTCGTGAGGTATTTCTGTATAAATTCAAGCTTTGGGTTAACGGCCCAGGGAAATGATTTTTTTAATCAATCTTCACTAATCTTGAATTCTTTAAAAAAGATCCATCTAGAACTTGCAAATTTTTGGACTATTCTAAATATTTTAGCTCGTCCTAAGAAAATTAAGACTAATGTTTTAAAAATCAGAGATGGAATAGATGCTACAATTTTGAGTATATCAAACGCTAATATTTTAAAAAAAAGAAATATTTCTGGAGGAATGAATTTTGATACAGAAGTTGAGATAGATGATGGCCTTCTTGATTTTACTCTCTGCCAAGATATGACTCGATTTGAATTAGTATCTATTATTGTGAATTTGTATAAAGGAAGATTTTTGAGAACTCCTAAAACTATTTATATTAAAAGAGATCAGTTAAATTTTATCTTTGATGAAGAAATTCCCTTGGAGTTTGATGGAGAAATTGTCTTTGGACACTCAGTGAAATATTCTGTTGTTCCAAGAGCAATTCAAATTTGTTGAAATAGGAGTTAAATGCATTTAACTATTGTAGGTTTGGACGGAGTCGGTAAGTCTTCTTTGATGAAAAACTTCTGTATAAAGGGTATTAGTTATATATCTTCTCCATCCTTTCAAGAGGGAGATGAAAATCCCTATAATGAGCTCTCCAAGGATCTAGAAGAACTTTCAGAAATTGCTGATTCTAAAAAAAATGTTGCTTTAAAGTCGATTTTGATGATTTTACAAACTAGTTTATTTTCTAAAATAGAGAAATTTCATTATAAAAGTTGTACTGATATTATAAGCTTAAGACATCCTTTAATTGATATATTAGTATATTCTCAAATTTATTTAAAATTATTAGATTTTAGTAATATAGATGATCTATTAACAGAGTCACAATTCAATGAATTTTTTCTTAATAAGAAAAATGCAAAGGACTATTATCTCTCATTTTCTAATCTTCATAAAACTACTAGTTATATACAAATCCTTCATATATTTAAAAAGGCCTTAACTCTATCGAGGGCAGATGCTTTGAAAGAAGTTGCAAAGCTTTTAGAAATTGAACTTCCTAAAAAGTGCTTATTCTTAGACTTAGATCCCAAGGTTGCAATAGAGAGATTAAGAAAAAATAAAATCAATGAATTGCATGAGAATATTAGTGACCTAGAATCTTTAAGAGCTGCATATTTCAATGTTTTAGATGAGATAAGTCATCTTAATCAAAGTTTTGAATACCTTGTTATAGATATGGAAAAGACTTCCGTGATGGAAATTCAAGATAAAATAAAGAAATGTTATATTTTGTGAAACTTATAACTTCGTTAGATCTCTTCAATTAAAGAAGATTTTAAAAATACCGAAAAAGTATATGTGAAAAATAAATTTATCTTTCCTGAGGTTTTGATCTTGTCTTCACTTTTGGGACTAAAGGATTACTTATGATTTGTAGAGATTGTAAAATTGATATGATTTCAGGATATAGAGTTGATTATAATAATTCGGTTGTTTATCGAGAATCTTGGAGGCCTATTAGTAGCAAGTCATTTCTAGAAAAAATTCCTATTTTATCAATAATTGTTAATAATCCTAAAAAAAATATTGAAGTAACTACATTCTGTTGTCCTAAATGTGGGTTACTTGAATCGAAAGCAGATCTTAATCAAACTAAAGCTTAGTTTTATCTCAACTTAACAATTTCAAATGGTAGAGAAAACAGATCAGGAACAAGGAATTTTCAATCACTAAAAAAATATAATTTAAGTTTCATATAATATTATATTATTGAAGATTTTAATTTTTATTCTATTTTTTTCTATAAATATTTTTTCGAGTGAAAATTGTGATCTTCATTTTATCAGAAAAATTACTAATCCTGCCAATAATGAAAAAATTTCATTCCCAGAAGAAGCTAGTTTACTGAAAAATTTTAGTAATTATGTAGAAGAATTAAATCATTTAATCAAAGAAGGAGATTTAAAAAATAATCTTGATTTTGAAATTATAGATGCCAATATTTCCAATCTTTTACTAAATCAACTATTCACAAAAGATGCTCAAAAGTCTTTATCAATGTCGGAGTTGAAAGTATTAAAAAATAATGAAAAATTTAAAAGAGTCTTATATTATACTGAAAAGCTTAATACTTTATTTGTTATTATTCCGGATAAGATTAAAAGTACATTAAGTAAGTTGCTAACTTCAGGCTCGGGTTTTGGATCATTTTTACACAAAGATATTGCATTCTTTGATCAAATTAAATATAAATCAGTAGATAAATTATTATTTTTATTAGATATCGTGAACCCTATTCCCATTAGTCATTTTAAGACACTTGCCCCAGGTTTTCTAGCAAGAGGTAATAATGAAACTACTTTGAAAAGTGTTAGAAAGATCTTTAAACGTCAATATCAAAACCCTGAATATCAACTTTTAAATGAAGATCTGAGAATTTTAGAAGAAAAAAACTTATATGAAGTGTATGTAGACCGAGGGAATTTTCTTAGAAGCAATAGTCTTTACTTTAAAGTGAAAAAATTTGGAGAGTTTAATTTATCAATTTTAATGGCCTTATCAAGTATCGCTGTTGTCGATTTTGCTATGACATTATCTTCTAATCAAGTTGAGTTGGATGATTATATAGACAAAGGAAGCTTAGAGGATAATTCGATTCAAATTATTGTAGATGAAGAACCCTTCCCACATTTGGCCCTAAGGGTAGGAGACTATATTTATAGCTATGGGATGGAGAAAATGACTAGAACTCATTTTAAAAAATACTTAAGATCAGCTACGATGCAAGATTGGATGGCGATTCGAGGTTATGATAAAGAATCTGATAGCCATTCTAGTGCTAACATCAAGTCAAAACTTCCAGGTTCTGCTCACTCGGCAATTGTTAGTACACTTACAATTGATCCCAAAGAGAGATTAAAATTAATTGATGATCTGGAGTCAAATGTTAATAAGACATATAAAAATATTACGACTGTAAATGATTGTGCAACCATGATTGTAAATATTTTAAAGAAGAATACTTCTATTAATATTCCATTTATTGTTGATTCATCTCCTAATCAAATTAATCTTTGGCTTAACGGACAACAAAATTTTGAAAAATCCTCCTACGTCCAATCACTTGAACATATTATTACTCAGGACAGTGAAAGAAAAAAATATCATTTTTTTAGAACTTTATATTTAAGTGTTTTAGAAAGTAATGTTTTCATAAAATTTATGCCTATAATGAAGTCTTATCAAACCTATCTTAATCTCAGTCACGATGAAGCAGAAATTCAATGGTTTAATGATTATGAACTTGATTACCAAATTAAATTAAAAGAAGAGATTTCTCAGAGATATAAAAATATGCCTACATACAAAGCTGTAAAGAAAATATTAAAAAAAGAAAATGATAAACAATGTCATGAGATAGATTTCTTAAATCTCTTCGCCATAGTTAAAACATTTGAAAATTATATTTTATTATTAGATGAGAAGAACGACCCGTTCACTCAAGAATTAATGGCAATTAGCTTTAGTCAGAGGTTCGAAGCTGAAGTAGCAAAAGAAGTTATAGAGTTTAAGCAAAGTGAAATAAGTGATCTACATAATGCTTTGATTGAGCGGTGTTTATAGAGTAGCTAATTTTTCCTCAATCATTTTTTATATTATTATATGATATTTTATTTATATAGTTAATTTTAGGAGCTAATATGAAATTATTATTTATTGCTTTCTTTGTCTTGATAAGTTCTTGTTCAACTATGAATGCAAGTAAAAATTATAGAGAACTATCTCAGGATAATTCTCAACAAGAAGACTTAAGTCGATTTGAAAGAGAGATATTTAAAGGCCTATATAAATTAGTACAAGAACATGATTCAGATTACGAAGCTGCAATGAAAACGATAGAGCAAGATGGATATAGTTTTCCTCTTAATAGTCTCTCAGAAGGATTTAGAAACAGTGTAGTGATCTCTACAACCATTACGGGAGGTGCAGTCACTGCTTTTATAGGAATGACGTTAATTCTTAATAGTAACCAATTAGGCTGGCTTTCAGGAAGTGTCGGAGGTTCTTCTGCGTTTGTTGGGAGTTTAATGAGTTATAAAGGGAGTGGGGCAATTTTTCGTAAAGACGATAGAAATGAAGTGAATGCACAAGCTTTAAGAAATCAAAATAAGATTAAAGAAATAGATGAAATGAAGATGAAGATAGTTGATCAGGCTTCAATTGTATTTGATCTTAATCTGGAAGAAAAAAGTGACTTATCAAAATTTGTAGATAAGGAGTATGACGATACATTTTATGAAAATCTAAAAAAAGATAAAAATTTCAAACCTAAATCTATTAGTCAAATCATGTTAGATAATAATATCGCAACTAATAAGGTCTTAATCTATAAAGAGTTTATCAGAAAGCATTTAAATGATTTAGGGAATTTGTCTAAAGAAGAAATACAAAGAATTAATGAAGAGTATACTTATAAGAATAAATTAGCATTGATGAAAGCGACAATGGAAGAGTTAGCTGCCAGTTTAGAAAATATCAAAAACAAAGATGCATTAAAGCAAGCTTTAGCTGAGATAGATTTAATAAATAAGAGTTTAAATAATTAATAGGAGTCTTTATGAAATGTTCACTAATTAGTTTTTTGATTTTTTTCCTATCATGCTCGAGCATGAATAATCATAGAAATGGAAGTTTTAGGAGTTTATCTCAAGAAAGTTCTAGCGAGGATTTGAGTCGATTTGAAAGTGAAATATATAAAGGATTTTATGATTTAGTTCATTCTCAAGGTGGAGACTTTGAAGAAGCAATGAAACTCATTCAATTAGAAGGATATAATTTTAGAGTAGATAGTTTACCGAAAAAATTAAGAGTTAGCCTAATGGCATCGGGAATAACAGTCATAGGTGCCTATGCTACATATTTTGGATTAGGTGTTTTGTTAGATGCTCATGCTTATAGCTTGAACACAAATGCTTCTGGATTAGGCTCTAGTGGATCAGCATTATTCATAATGGGAGCAGCTTTAAGTACAACAGGATTAGCTGCACTTGCATCTGAAGAAGTAGGAGATCAATTAGATGTTGCTACTCTTAAGAACCAAGACAAGGTTAAAGAAATTGATGAAATGAAAAGAAAAATCGTAGATAAGGCGACAATTGTTTTTTCATTAAATAATGATGATAAAAAAGATTTATATGATTTAGTTAATGATGAGTATAATGAAACTCTTTATCGGAATCTTGAATCAAATACTCAAGACCCTCCTAAAACTATTGTTCAAATAATGAAAGACAACAAGATTGCTATAAAAAATGTATTAATTTATGAAAAACTATCTAATCAATACTTAAATAATGCTAAGAGACTATCAAAAAAGGAAGTAAGTAATTTAAGTGAAGCCTATGGTTCACAAGATAGAATTTTTCTAATACAAAAAACTATGCAAGAGTTAGCTCAGAGTCATAAGAAATCTGGAGACCAAGCTTCTTATGAAGCTTTAAAGCAAGCACTTGCAGAGATTAATATAATTAAAAGTACTAATTAATAGTAGCACAAAGAATTTTACCAATTTCTCCAAATTCTCTCTGCACATAAAAATCTATTATATCCTGCTTGGTAATTTAACCCAGATAAGGCCCTTAAGCATCGATCTAGAGCAATATTACAAAAGCCTTGGCTAAAGTTTATAACAGGACTGATTCCAGTATTGATTAGTGCCGAATCAATCAATTCATATCTACATTGCTCAACTGGGTTATATCTATGAGCAATTCCAGCATGAAAGTAGAAATGATTTCCCCAAGTAAATTGATAACCTGCAAAGCTACTCACAGCTGGTCTTAAAAACCAGTTTTGAGCATATATATGAGCACTGAAGTTTGCTTGAAAGTGATTATAGTATTGTATAGGTTGCCATACAGGTCTTATATGATTTCTATAAATATATGGGTTATGTACATATGGGGTCACAACACGTCTTCTTGGTCTTTGATACATCTGAGAACGTCGCATCATTTTGTTAATTTTTGCTCTTTTATTGCGAACTTCATTATGTCTTTGATATCTAGTGTTTCTTTGAGCAAAAGCTTCTGAGCAAGTCATAAAAATGAGTAATGTGATTATCATAGTTTTCATAAATATCCTTATGAGTTTTTCTAGGAAATTTGAATAAATCCGTCAAATGTTTCTATTTATCTATTCTAGACATGATATTAGGTTAAATTATATCAATTCTAACTAGCTAAATTATGAAAATTAAGTATTTTTGGTACACGAATATATGGGACTATCAAAATCTTTAAAATTAAGAATTTCTGAATTGAGTGATAAAGAGATGAAGAAACTCGTTAAAATGACTATCGCAGATAAAGTATCTTATTTTGATATTAAAAAGATTTTTGGTTTCACTCCTGGAGAGGTTGAAAAGATACTTTTAAAAGAACTTGGTCAAAAACGATTTAAACGCTGGAAGGTTAGACAAGGCAAACGATCGACCAATAAAGGTAGACCAATAGATTAAAGACCAGTGTTTTTCAATAATCCAATACTCTGATAACCTCTTATCATGTTTAAAAACTCATATCTAGATCTGCCTTCTAACTTTTACGAACTCAATAACCCAGAGGTTTTTAAAGATTCTAAGTTAATAAAATTTAACTATGATTTAGCCGCAGAATTAAATTTTGATTGTAAGAATATTTCTGAAGATGATTTGTCACAATATTTTAGTGGTCAAAAATTCTTCCCCGAATCCGTCCCATTTTCTCAGCCCTATGCCGGTCATCAGTTTGGTCACTTTGTTCCTATTTTAGGTGATGGTAGAGCTCATCATTTAGGTGAGATCAATGGTCATGATATCCAATTAAAAGGATCAGGCAGGACTAAATTCTCAAGGAGAGGCGATGGCAAAAGTGCTTTGGGGCCAGTTTTAAGAGAATACTTAATGAGTGAGGCTATGCATGCTCTAGCAATACCAACTACAAGGGCCCTTTGTGCTGTAGCTTCAGGTGAGAGTGTTCATAGACAAGATGGTTTAGAGCCTGGAGGAATTTTTACCAGAGTAGCTAAAAGTCATTTAAGAGTAGGTTCTTTTCAATATTTTGCTTTCCGAAAACAATGGGATTCTTTATTGACCTTATTAGATTATACTTTGAATCGTCATTATCCCGAATTAACAAAACTATCTAATACTACTGAAAAATCAATAGAATTTTTAAAAATTGTAGCTACAAAACAAGCTGAGTTAGTAGCAAATTGGAGTTCAATCGGTTTTATTCACGGGGTTATGAATACTGATAATTGTTCGGTAGGTGGACTAACAATAGATTATGGTCCGTGTGCTTTTATGGATGAATTCAAAGCTGAAAAAGTATTTAGTTCAATTGATAGAAACTCTAGGTATTCTTTTTTTAATCAGGTGCCAATGGTGGCTTGGAATATATCTCGTCTGGCTGAATGTTTTGTTCCTATCCTTGATAAAAATGGAACAAGTTGTATAGAGTTAATCAAATCTGAATTAGAACCAATTATTTCTAATATGGGGCAATTACGTTTTGAGAAGTTTGGTGAGAAACTAGGTATAAAACAATATCAAGTAAGTGATAATAAATTAATTTTAATATTTTTTAAATACCTTGAAAGTACAGGTTTAGATTTCACCATCAGTTTTAGAAACTTACCTCGTTTATTTAATGGAGACTTAAGTGGCTATCCAGAAGATCCATTAAGGGAGAAGTTTTTAAATGCTTGGAAGGTGAGAGTCAAAAGTGTGGAAGGTTTAAATGAAATTAACCCTGCTTTCATACCTAGAAATCACATGATTCAAAAATGTATTAATGAAGCATATGATGGTGATTATAGTCTTTTTAATGAATTTAATAATGCTCTTAAAACACCATTTAAGGAAAATCAAAAGTTCATGTCTGCACCAGGACCTAATGAGAAAGTTTATCAAACATTCTGTGGAACATAAGAGATTTATAGATAGACGAAATCTATATGTAAAAATTATAAGCTTGATCTTAGTGTCATGAATTAATGCTATATATTCTTAAGAAAAATTTTAAAGGAAAATTTAAATGAAATTAGCATGTCTGTTTTTTAGTATTATTATTTCAATGACAGTTTCAGCTCAATCACAATGGGAGCAATTATCTAGAGATGACCAAGCTGAATTTTTAACTGACCTAGAATACAAACAAACCGATACATTACCAGGCCTTAAGGTTTTATGCTTAGGAGATGAAGATAAATTCTCGCTACAAGATATTCCAAGAAATTTCAGAGATTTTGTAGAGAAAGTCTTTGAAACTTCTGATGAAGAAATTAGCAGGGAATCGATAGAGCAAAGCGACTATGAAGCATATGGTGATGAAGAAATTTTATCTTTATGCTTGCTTCTTGGAGAGAATGAAGAAGTCCTTGGTGGAGCGATAGGTTTTTATCAAGACGGTAGAGATGAAGATGGACAAGAGGGAGATATTAATTGGCAAGCAAATTTGATTTTTGATCAAAATGCCGAAGTATTTCGAAACTCTGATGGACAAGCTTATAGTGATTTATACTTTGATTGGTCTGGACATTAATATATTAGAACAAGCAATCTTTAAGTAATTGGGTCTTTTGACTAAGCATTATTGTCATTAAAACAAGACTATAAAATTCTATTTAGGCTTGAATTTGCCTAAAACAATCTCACGGTGATATTCTTCTTAATAATATTAATTTTATCTAAGAGAATAAAAATGACACTTTTGATTTTTTTCATCGTTCTTTCAATAGGGGTTTCTTTTCTGTGCTCAATCCTTGAGGCAGTAATTCTTAGTGTTACTCCAAGTTATCTTGGAACACTGAAAAAAAGTGACCCAAAGTTATTTAAAAATGTTAGTTTTCTTAAAGAAGATATTGATCGACCTCTTGCTTCAATTTTAACTTTTAACACTGTTGCTCATACTGTTGGAGCTGCGGGAGCCGGAGCTCAGGCCCAATTCTTATTTGGAAGTGAATCTCTTGCCATCTTCTCTGCTATCTTAACATTTGGGATTTTATTTTTTAGTGAAATTATTCCTAAGTCAATTGGAGCAAAATCATGGAAACTTCTACTACCCTTAAGTGCAAAAATTCTTAAACCAATGATTTGGATTTCTTTTCCAGTTGTTTGGATTTCAAACCAATTTTCAAAAATGTTTAAGGGAGAAGCTGAAGGAATTTCAAGAGATGAAATTATCAGTATGGCCGATATGGGTCTACATGATGGTGCTCTTGAAAAAAATGAACATAACGCCTTAAAAGGATTGATTCAATTTAAAAAAGTTAAGGCCCAAGAGGTGATGACATCAAAAGAAAAAGTGGAAAGCGTTTTAATTGAAGATACCTTGGAAGATGCTTATAAGAAAATACAATCTCATCCGTATTCAAGAATTATAGTTCTGGATGCTCAAGAAAATGCTTCTGGTTTTATCTTAAGAAATCAACTCTTAGAAGCACATATCGCAGGATCATTAAAAAAAGTTAAAGATCTTATTCATCCTATATCTACTTATTCTCATGAAATATCTTTGCCAGGGCTTTTTAGATTCTTATTAAACCGTCGAGAACATATTTGTGCCATTGTGAATGATAAGAAGATTTTTGCCGGTGTTATCTCGTTAGAAGATCTTATTGAACACATGTTGAATGTCGAGATCTACGATGAGCAAGATCATTTAATTAAAGAGAGTAGATTATCATGAACGAAAATATTAATGATGACTTGATTATGGCTGCAGCACATATTTATGCTTGGATTTCAGCTTCTGATGGAGATTTAGAAAAAGAAGAAAGTTTTAGGTCAGTTTTAAAGAATTTTGGAATCATCGATGATAAATCAATAGAACAATTCATGTACTTTTATAAATATATTTCTAAACGTTTTATTAATGATTTTAAAGGTACTATGATCGAAACAAGAGAAGTTATAAAAAAATTTCGGGAAGATCGAAAAAGTTCTACAAAGCTCATTGAAGTAGCAAGATTAGCAATTGTCGCTGATGGTGCTCTTGATACTTCAGAAGATAATATTATGCTCCAATTAGAAGAGATTTTAAAAATTAAGGATTCTAATATTTCCTAAATTTTCTATAAAGTGATTAAACTTTTGTAAAAACAGTTATTAGAAAACTGTACGCTTAGGGCAAATACTATTGAAATATAAGTTCAATGTGAATAGATGTGGATAAAAGTAGTGCTGTTTGTCATTCATTTAATCTCATTTAGTAGTCTCTCCTCGTCTTTATAAAAAGACAAACATTTTGACAATTAATTTTAATGCTGTAGGCTGTTTTCTCTGGAGGTTCTTGTGAAGTTTTTACTAATATTATTATCAACCTTAACTGCATTTGCTTATTCACCTGAGATTTTAAATCCTAAAATTGAAATCGAAAAAGATGTAACTGGCCACAGCTGTTCAAAAGAAGTCGATTCCGCTTTCATTAGCTTCTATCATTATTCATGTGATGAAAGAATGTTTGAAGTTAAAATTATTAACAAATCCTCTCGAAATTATGACGATATTAATAATGTTTGGGAAGTTGAGCTTTTAGATAAAAGCGATGGGGATTGTAGGGCACTACCAATAAAAAGAGAATATAAAGTATTTATAAGTAAAGTTAATAGTATAGTTAAAGCAAAATTAGAAATAAAAATCAATAATCCCGTTCTTATTGAACTTAGTAAATAAACTTAAATAGTTAATATAATTTTTTATTAAAAGGTATTGTTATGTCATTGAATTTTAGAGCATTTTTTATATTTTTTTTAATGAGCTCATTGTCGTTTGCTGCTCCACGATACAAGGAAGGACAGTTAATTGTTCGTTTGAAAAAAAATAAGTCTCTTAAGTCTTTGACGAAGTTTTTCAGTGCCAAGAAAACATTATCAAAAGTTTTAAACCTTCATGTCGTTAAGGTTAGTTCTGGATTTAATCCTAGAAAGATAATTAAATCATTGAAACGTAATAATAACATTGTACTTTATATACAAAGAGACCACTATTTATCAGAACGTAAAGTCAGAGAGTCTTTTGTACCTAGTGATGAATTGTTTGGTAAGCAGTGGGGACTAGATTATATTAACGCCTTAGGAGCTTGGGAAGGAGTTTTTGCTCATTCTGTTCCTAAAGGAAAAGAGCCGGTTATGGCTATTGTTGATGGTGGCTTAGAATATGAACATGAGGATCTTCAGGAAAATATGTGGATCAATAAAAATGAGATACCTGGAAATGAGATTGATGATGACCAGAATGGTTATGTAGATGACATTTATGGATGGAATGCAGCCAAAAAAAATGGTGACATTTCACCAGGGAGGCATGGAACTCATGTTGGTGGTATTGCTGGTGCTAAAGGTGATAATAAAATTGGGGTTATAGGTGTTAGTCCTCGTGCCAAATTAATGTCTGTTACATATGGTGGTGGTGGTTCAGGCTCATTAACTTCTAGGGTTTTGGGTGCCTACGGCTATATCTTGGACCAAAAAAAGTTATGGCTCAATACTAAGGGAGAAGCAGGAGCTAATGTTGTTGCCACAAATTCTAGTTTTGGTGTTGATGGGGCAGATTGTAACGATGGTGAATATCCTGCTTGGAATGATATTTATAATAAAATGGGAAAATTAGGTATTTTATCAATCGCAGCTACAGCAAATAGATCTTGGAACATAGATGAAGTAGGTGACGTCCCAACAGGTTGTGATAGTGAATTCATTATCTCTGTTACTAACTCTACTTCCGAAGGTTTGCGAAATTCTGGTGCAGCTTATGGAGCAAAGACAATCGATCTAGCAGCTCCAGGAACAGATATTCTTTCAACGGTCACAAGCGGCAATTATGTTGAAATGACAGGCACATCAATGGCTACCCCTCACGTAACAGGTGCCATAGGCTTGCTTCATATGATTAATGATCAAAAATTTCGAGTTACATCAAGACAAAATCCTGAAGAGTTAGCACTATATTTAAAAAGAACATTACTTGGGACTGTTAAAAAATCCACTCATTTTGAAGGAGAAACTGTCTCTGGAGGAATTTTAAATTTAAAGGGTGCAGTTGATAAGGTACTTTCAGATTTAGGTCTATAATAGGGATTTTTAACTATCTTTGTTAAAAAATATCAGTTTTTAGTATTTAAAAACATATGAAGTTTATAATTATTCAGGCTTTGAAAACGTATTTTAATTTACGTAAACTCAGAGGTTCAATCTTTAAGCGAGATCTTGAAAAATCTTTACTTGGCTTTAGAAAATATAATATTTCTCCGGAACACAGAATTGTAAAAAAGTTGAAATTTTCTAATATTCCTTTTAACAATAGGAATGTTTATTTTCTTAAAAATAACAAGACTAAGTCTAACTCTGTAGTTATTTGGTTTTTTGGAGGCCAATATTTATTAGGACCCTTTAAAGAACATTTCAAATCTTTATCTTATCTTTGTACCCAATCCAATTGTGATGGATTTATACCTGATTATCCTAAAATTCCTGAACATAATTGGGAAGATACTTATGCTTTTATATTAGATTTTTATAAGAATTTTATCATAAATAATGGTTATAAAAATATATATTTTATTGGTGAATCTGCTGGGGGAGGATTGAGTCTTGGGCTTTGCTTGGCACTAAAGAAGTTAAAAATACCAGGACCACAAAAAATTTTTGCTTTTTCACCATGGGTAGACTTATCTTATCATAAATTTGATTCAGAATTGAAAAAGAAAGATTTCATGCTAGTTGAAAAATCTATTCAATTTTGTGCTCAAAAATATAGCAATGGAGATTTAAAGAATGATTTCGTATCACCATTTTATGGTGATATTGAAGCTCTTGATGCTAAAATTCGCTGTTATGTTGGTACTGAGGAATTACTTCTAAATATTGTCACAGAGTTTAGCAATAAGTATGAAAATATAGAGTTGGAAATAGTCAAAGCAATGCCTCACGCATTTATAATTATGCCTTTTTCAGAATCGAAACAATTTCTCTATCGTATTAGTCGGGAATTGTTATGATTGCCTATTCATTTTTTGAATAAGAAAAATTGTATAATATGGAATGAAGTATTTAAGTATATTAATCTCTTTAATCTACATTATACCTTGCTTTGCTCAAAATGATCCATCTAATCCTGAGATCTTCTTTTTTGAAGAACATATTGAGTTTCCTGAGCAACTCAAAATGAATCAAGACTTTACTCCTGAAGTTGCAAAATATTTAATGGAAAGCGGTATACCCATTACTACAACGTATTTCCCGAATGTATCTGAAAGTTTTGACGTTTATTTTCCAATGATTAACTGGCCTACTCAAAATCCACTATCTAATAATTTTTTGCCTCATTTTAATGCTGGTCCCACTCACTTGCCTTATCATGATTCGTTTCATCATTGGGCCGGTACCCCTGGCATAAGATTAGAAGATATATTACCGGAGAATATAGAAGAAACAAAAAGAAAATTGATAGATGTTTTATTTCATAAGGAATACTTTGCAACTGCAGTCTCATCTAAAATACACATTCCTGCCTTTACAAAGTGGAGGCTACTAAAGGAAGGGAAAGCTAAAGATCCAAATTTTAGACTTCCTGCTGACTTTGATGAGTATAATCAAGGTATGATGTCTGGTTTTGCTCCATTAGATAATGCAACCTCAATGGAAGTAATAAGATCATATGTTTATGGGGACACTTCTTCATTTAAAAACTTAGTTCGTAAGAAATTAAGTTCAGCTTCTATGAAAAGAACAAGAGAACTAGGCATCCCAACTTTTATGCCTGATCTTACAAAATTTGTAGGTTCTAAACTTGACTCTAAAATTAGTATGTTTTTTCAACAATATATTTTCCCACTTTTTTTTCGAAATAATAAATTTGCTTACAAAGGTTTTCTTGATTATTGTGAAACTTTAGCAGAAATTTCGACTCAGAAATGGTTGGTTCAATGGTCTGAAGACTTTAATTATGGAATCAGGCTGGATGAGTTATATAAAAGAACTGACTTGTTTATTGATCAGTTAGTAGAAGGTAAACCATTAACTGACCCTGGGATTGGTAAGCATACAAATATATATGTGAAATCTTGGGATAAAAATAAGTTGCGAACTTCTACGGCATTATTAGGTAGAAGAATTCGACAGGCAATTGAATATACGCCTGATTCAGAAGTTGCAAGAAAATTACAAGTGAAATATGAAGATGCAATTAGATTAAATCGAAATATCACAGAACATGCTTCTTTTAACTCTCTTTCCAAGAGTTATAAAAACCTTGTTACTTCTTTGAAGTTAGAATTCCCATTAAAGAAAGTCTATCCACATTATCTTCGAAATCGATCTATTAATTACCATGATTTTTGGGCCAATGAAGTTGGTACTTTAGAAAATAAGGTTAAATTAACTTCAGGTTTTTATGCACCTAGTAACATAAATGAATTTTTTGATAAGAAAAAATATGAAAAAGTTGCAAGCAATCACAATGATAAAGTTTATACTGAATTTAGCCAAAAATATTTGAAATATATTGAAGGTAAAGACAAACAATTTCCATTGGAGAAATTTGAGTCTAATCGTTCTACTACAATGGGTAAGTATGTCGAGTCTTTAAAATTTTATATTGAAAAATCATTTCTACCTCAACTAATTAACTCTAAAGTATCCAGTCAGGATAAGAAGAAAATTTATGAAAAAAGTCTAGAGGTTTTTAATTTTTATGAAAAAAAGATTTTATCTGCTAACGAAATAAATCAAAAAATTTATTTGCAAGATATTGATCTTTGGGTTCGTAAGATAAGTGACTTTCTAAAAAGTGATAATCCTGAAAAATTAATTAGTCACATAGAAACTGGGTCTAGGAACGTGGCATTAAATTATGAAATTGATTTAAATTTAAAATATAGTAATAAAAATGGACAGTTTCATAGTATCACGACAAAAAATAGTAAAATCGATTACCCCGTAAAATATGTATCAATTATAGACTTTATAGGTTTCAAGGAAAGACGAAACGGGAGTGTTTTATTGTGTGAACAATATTTCAACTAGGAGTTAAAAATGAAAAAAATAATATTTATATTTATGTTAATAGGTTGCTTCAACTTATCTCCAGTATATTCTCAAGATAAAAATGATAATTATCCTGAACCTTGTACTCACTACCTTGGTAAGTTTTTACTTAATAATATTTATATTGGAGTTAATTCTTTAGGTAAACTTAGTTTTTTGCCTAACTTGCCTGATATTTTGAATCCTTTGAAGTTTTTAAATAAGAAAAAAAAGAAAGAGTATGGACTAGATAAGTTGTCTGTTTTATTTAAAAAATTTAGTAAGCTAGAGATTAGTAAGCAAAAACCATTTTTCAAACAAGTTATTGAAATATTTGATGTTAAATTTAATCCAAAGAATTCATTTAATATTCCCAAAAAGGGACCGACTGTTTTTTATTCAAATCATCCTTTATCCGGAGTTGATGGTCTTGCAATTGCAGCCGAGATTGAAAAATATAGAAGTGATGTGAAACTAGTTATGATGAATCTCATGACTCAGAGCTTTGAAGGCAAAGAAGGACACCTTATTCCAGTTTATCCCAAAAGAGGTTGGTTAACCGGCAAGAAGGTTAATAAAAACGTAATTAGTGCAATGAATGAGCATGTTAAAAATGGAGGAGCTTTACTTATTTTTCCGGCTGGAAAAGTATCAAGACGATCTATAGAAGGCAGCAGGGTTGTTAAAGATTCTCCATGGAGTAAGAGTCTTATTAGAGTTGGAGAAAATTCAGAAAATACAAAATTTGTACCAATATTCGTTGAAGGGCAGCCAGGAGAAGGTTTTCTTAAAGCAATAGATAATAATGATATAAATGAAGCCAATATTCGAGTTCTCGAGGAAATGAGTCGTCAGATAGGGGGAAGTCTTAATTTTGTTTTTGGTAAACAAATCGCTTTAAGTGCATTAACTAAACTTGAATCTTATCAAAATAAAGTTCTCTATCTAAGAGCTAAACTTTATTCAATGGGAAAAGATTTTTTCTATACAAAATATTCTCCAGAAGATGTTATACACAACTCTAGTAATCCTTATCTTACAAAAGAGGAGTTTGCAATTTATAATTCTTCAGAGTCTGATGGTATATAGGATCCTTTGAATAAATCTATCGATCGACTACAAGATATCTAAACAAGTTAAGTGCCAATAATTTCAGTAGGTAATTTAAAGTCAACTTATAATGATTTCAGTAACTTTTAATCTTATGACTTCATCAGAATCAAACTACTGTAATATAATTAATATGAAAAATATTATTCTGATCAGTTTTATTATTTCAATCTTAATTTCTTGTGGGAAAGATGAAAGTAGTAAAGTCAAAATTACTACCGGCTCAGATTCTTGTATGGAGAAGAACCCGGTTATAAGCATAGAGTCTCTATGCTCTACAAAATCGTTATTAAGACTCTCAAAAGGTGAAAGTGGAGTATTATTTATCTCTCCACTTGAAAGTATCGAAGAATTAGAAAGCAATATGCTGACAATGATAAACGGCGATTCTTATTTTATGAATATAATTGGAAGGAGCTATTATTTTTTTCCTGATTCACCAGAACAAAAATCAATAAATAATGCTATCACAGAAAAAAGCTTTCAAAAATTAAGAACAGTACAAGATTCAATCCCGATAGAAGAAACTCATCAACTATCTAGTTTCTTAAATGACTATTTTACAAACAATTCAAGTAACAACGAACCGATTGATTTGGAGACAAAGTATTGTATTGCAGCTGAAGTTTACAGGGTCTGCTTGTAGAATAAGCAAGGTGTTCTTTTAAAGACACTTATATACCCTTTTCGAGAGTATAAGTTTTAGAATGTATTATGTTGATTTATCAAAAGTTAAGAAGTGATTAAGGAAAGTTCCAATTAAGTAATAAGACCTGGAGTCGCCGAACGACCTCACTTTGGAGGGCTGAAGTAGTGGAGGATGTATATGTATACTAGTAGCTGAAATCTATTTTATTCATGATATTCTCCTAGAATCTTTAATTATAAAGAAGTTTGAAAATAGTTTAATAAAGTGGTGATTTCACGTTGATAATCTGAACTTATAAAAGTTGGTTGTGAGATGCCAAAGAATTACTTATTAGATTGTTATACTTTCTATCCTTTGGGGTTCATATAAAGTGGCACAACTACCGACACATTGGCATTAGGTCGTAGTCCCCACCCAGCTTGACTAAGCTTTTTACCAATTTCAACACCAAACTCAAATTCAATAAAACCAAATGCCAGAGCAGCACTTAAATCAAGACCTATTTCATCGTCATAGACTTCGTCATTGTCCATGGCTCCTAAATGATTTTTTGCCTTTGAACCATAGATTCCTGCTCTAAATCTAGTCCAAGTAGGTAAGAAAAAAAATGTAGATCCATCGACAAAGGAGTAGGCAGCTGAATATTTTGACCGCTCACTATTAAAACTTCCTCTAAGATCGATACCCGAAAATTGATAATCTGAAGAGCCCATTATGGCAGATAATATGGAATATGTGATCCGTTCAAGCTTGTCTTCATCTTCACTTGATTTGGCCACTCCAAGTCCTTGAAACTTTCCTTTTGCAATATAAATTCCTACTACACCATGGAAGCCATTGAGCTTATCTCTAGAAATAGCATAATTCACTCCTCCATAAGGAGCGATAATATGAGTGTTAACATCGTATTTTTTAAAATCTTCTTCTGGGTCTACCTGCTCTAACTCTAAAAAATCAACATCATAAGAATCAGGTAACATGACTGATCTTGACTTTAAAACAGTCAAATATGGGACTTTATCATTTGAGTATAAGTTAAATTGAATTAGCAAAAGCATACTTATTAAAATTTTCATACAACCTGTATAGCACGCTGCGGCATTTTCTTTCTTCTAGTCTGTAATTCTTACAGACTGTACTTCCTCCTTAATATCTCAGCTAGTCCAGTTCATATGAGAACATCTTTCATGAGTATAATTTTTTAAACTCGGTAGACCATGTTTTGCAATTATAAATCTTTTTTTCATCTCTCTTAATTTATTTTCTTTTATGTGGCTTCCCCAATCATCTATACTCACTTATATAGGAATGATTATATAGATAAATTTTTTTGTTTCTAGATATACTACTTTTAAAAGTTAAATATAAAGGGTCTCATGAAAAAAGTAAGTATTCTCTCCTTGCTATTAATGTTGATTAGTTGCTCAGGAGTTAAAAATATGAGTAATAAAAATGTCGTTGCTCCCTTTGATGGTAAAAAATTTAATAATATAGAACCTTTTCCAGATAAAAGTCTCTTCAGTGTTCTGAAATGGCGCATTACTGCTAATAGAGAGAACTGGAATACAGTAGAGAATCAATTATTTTCTAAGCCTTCAACTATTAGATCTAAGCTTCTAAGGCTGACTATGATTGGACATTCTACAATGCTAAATCCGAAGACATTGTGTCTTTTTCAGGTATGAATATTCGAACTCTTAATAATTTCTCTCTACTGCCAGGCCATTAATTCTTATGCCACTGCCGGGCAAGTGATACATGCTTTAATATTTCTATTTCTCTCAATTCTATCTTTAATTTTTTATGATGAATGGCCTTTAATTTCTGATGTTGCTCATTAATATTAGCTCCATTATATATCTGAGCTGGTATACAATATTTAATCCCTGCATGCGGAATGGAATTATTATGCTCATTCACATAAAAGTTCACGAGTTCTTGTGCTTTATCTAAAGTATTTATGGGTTTGAAGTAGAGGTAGTTATTCTTCAAAGATCTAAAGAACGCTTCAATCATTGAGTTTGATTGCTGAATATCTATTTGAGCAATAATCTGAGTGATTTTATTTTTGATACTAAATTCTTGTACGTTTTTATTTATATTTTCAACTCCGCCGTCAGAGATTAACTCGTTTACTTTTTTATTTTTTATTGCTTTGGACAATAACTCTTTTGTATTCTCACCAGAAACTTCAGTAAAGACCTGATGAGCTACAATATATCTAGAAAAATTATCAATGATTGCTTGAATATAAACTTTAGATCCATCAAGGAGTTTCATAATACTAATATCAATATGCCATGATTCGTTCACCGAAGTTGCTCTATAACCAATCTCTTGTTTCTTCTCATGAACCCTAAACTTAGGTCTTCTCCAATTAAACTCTTTAGTATATTTATGCCAAGTGCTTGGAGAGAAAAATAAAAGACCTTCTCTCATTGCCTTGTAAGCAAGATTAGTAATAGGAATATGCATGTATTTAATACTTGTTACAAATCTTTCCATGATCTTCAAATCATCAGTAAGTATTTTTCCTGGCATAGTTTTAGGACAAGATGATTGATCACTTAAATCACATTTAATAAATTTATTTTGCCATGCCTTTAGTCTTGAAGTAGATATGTCGACAAGTTTGCAAAAGGAATCAGCATTGATTTTACTTTCAAAAGATTTATATAGATTTAGAATTTTCTCTTTAATCTCAGCGTTTTTGAATCTTTTCCAATTCGGGAGAATACCAAAGATCTTTCTTGATTGTTTCAAGACATTTAATTCAGCGTCCTTTAGTTCTAACTCACTTTTTAACTCTAAAATCTCACTAATAAGTTCACACTTACCTAAATCAAATTCTTCAAGAGTGATAAATTCACTTACACCAGATATTCGCCAAGTTGATAGAGTAGATTTAGGAATACCCATTTGTTTGAATACTTCTAGATTCTCTGAGTTTATTACTAGAAGCTTAAGTCTGTGGTCGTATCTCTTATATGTTTTTTTCTTCATGCTCACTACATATCGGAGCGAGAAAATATTTACAATAACTTGAATCTAAGTATAAGAAATCACAGGGGAGTACGAATATTCGAGGCCTAAAAAGACATAATGTCTTCGGATTTAGCAGTGTTCACTATTTGGTTGGTTGCTATTGATCCTTAGACAAGCTATAGTGCTTAATCGAAGCTTCTTTATAGCTCACCGTGGTTTACCACTCTGAATTTATAATCATCTCTAGGCTTTTAATGACTGAGAACCTTCCCGAAGGAGGGGCCGATTATGTTTGTAACTATTCCTTGTAATTCTCTTATATTCTTTGCAGCTTTAATGGCCGCTCTTTTTTTAGTTGCCGAACCTTAGGGCACAATACTCTTGTGAGAGTTAAAGAAAAATAAATTTACATAAAATAATTAGTTTTAGTATTTCCTTCAATTTCTTTGAAGGAGTGTTGAGTTGTCCTTGGAGGGTAAAATGAAATCAAGGTTATATGTAGGAAATCTTCCTTTTGATGTTGAAACAATCGATTTAGAAGAGTTATTTGCAAAAAACGGATTGGTTAAGTCGATTAATATCATCAAAGAGAGAGGCTCTGGGAGAGGAAAAGGATTTGGTTTTGTTGAGATGGGAGATCAGCAAGAGGCGAGGGAGGCAATAGAAAATATTAATAACAAAGAGTTTCAAGGAAGAGTACTCAACGTTGATTTAGCACGAAATGAAAATAAAGAAATAGCGATGTCTATTGGTAGAGAGGAGCTGCGATGATTGGATTAAGTAGTAGTGACTTAGTTGGAGAAAAAGTTTTATCAATGGACTTTGGGGTTGGGGTAATTACAGCGATAGAGAGAATCGATGCGAGAGAAGAAGACTATTATGTTATTGAATACGGGAAGAAAAATGTAAAAAATTACTTTCCAATAAAAAATAATAAAAAAATTCGATTTGTTTCGTCAAAAGAATTACTTGAGCAGTCATTAAAGAGTTTTAGGGAAAGAAGTGACCTTCGAAAATTTAGTTCGAGTAAGGAGCGGCAATCTCACTTTGATAGTGCTTTTGGCTTGAAAATTGAGCAGATTACAACAAGGATTTTTGAGCTTAGTTCAGTCGATAAACGGAGTCTAAAAGAGCAAAATGTAATCGATAAACTACTTGAGACCCTAGAGTTAGAATGCTCGATAGTTTTTAAAATGAATGCAAGTGATAGTAAAGAATTTGTAGCAAAATTTTATTCAGATAAAAAATGATTACCTTGGAGGTAAAGATGAAGTCAAAATTACATGTAGGGAATATGTCTTTTAGCACTGAAGAATTTGATTTAGAAAAGCTTTTTTCTAAATTGGGGACTGTTGTTTCAGTAGACATTGTGAAAGATCAAAGGACAGGTCGAAATAATGGATCAGGATTTGTTGAAATGAAAAATCAGCAAGAAGCAGCGGCAGTACTTAAAGAATTTAACGGGGCTGATTTTAAAGGGCGGAAAATGAAAATTAATCTTGCAAAAGATAAAAATTAACTTATGGAAAAAAAGAATCAATTTAGATATGCAGTGATTACTCATGGTGGTGCTAGCTCAGATCCGAATGATTCAGATGGGCCTGATTTGGCAGCACAAAAAGGTATAGAGTCTTTAAAGAAGGGCGAGAGCGCTCTTGATTCTTCTGTCATTGCAGTGAAGGTTCTCGAGGATGATCCTCGCTTTAATGCTGGTACTGGGGCAAGTATCCGTTGCGATGGATATACTAAGGAATTTGATGCTGCTTGTATGACAAGTGACGGTAAGTTTGGAGCGATTGCATGTGTTGAGAATATAAGAAATCCTATCGAGCTAGCTCAAAAAGTATTATCAAAATCTTCACATATTATTCTTTCAGGCAAAGGTGCTTTGGCCTTTGCAATAAAGCACGGAGTAGGTCTTATAGATTCTACAATAGTTGATTCTAGTAAAGATAATTTTTTTAAGTGTGACACTGTTGGGTCACTAGTTTTTGATGGTAAAAGCTTTGCGGCATCATTGAGCTCTGGAGGTCTTGAAGAATCATCAGTAGGGAGAGTTGGTGATGTGCCCCTTCCTGGCTGTGGACTTTTTTGTGGAGTGATTGGAGCGGTAGCTTGTACAGGAGATGGAGAAGCGATTGCACTAAAAATTTTAGCAAAAGAAGTTTATAATTGGCTGGTCGAAGGGATGAATCCAGATGCCGCAGTTTCAAAAGCAGTTTCACTGTTTGAAAAAGATGTTGATATTGGTCTTATTATTCTAACTAAAGACAGTTTTGCTGCTCATTCTCGACATGGTATGGCCTGGTCCAAAAAAATTGAGCGATTAGTATGAGTAGTGTGGAAATGTTTCGAGGTCGATTGATAGCAATCGGTGGAAACGAAGATAAGGCCAATGATCTTATCGTTCTAAAACGTGTCGTTCAGGAAATCGGCAAAAAAGAGTTCAAGGTTGCTGTTATAACAACTGCAAGTGAAGAGCCGGAGCAAAGAGGAAAGGATTATAGTGCTGTTTTTAAAAATCTTGGAGCTTTAAAAGTAGAAGTCTTAGATATAAGGAAAAGATTTCAAGCGAATAACAAGGATTTAGTTAAGACTTTAGAAGGTGTTGATCTCGTTTTTCTTACAGGTGGTGACCAACTAAGGTTAACAACAATTATAGGTGGATCGAAAATTTTGGAAGCAATATATTCTCTGCTTGAGGCGGGAGCTTTAGTTGTAGGGACTAGTGCTGGTGCAGCAGTTTTTTCGGACATCATGATCTATGAAGGGAAAAGTGAAGAAGGATTATTAAAAGGAAAAGTTTTTACAACTTCTGGATTTGGATTTGTGAAGAATATAGTTTTTGATACTCACTTTATGAAAAGAGGGCGTATAGGAAGACTTGTTCAAATCGTAACAACAAATCCTACATGTATAGGAGTTGGGTTAGGTGAAAATTCAGGAGTTATTCTAAATGGTGATGGAACAAGTGAAGTTATTGGTACAGGGCAAGTGATTATTATCGATGGTAGTGAAATTGGGTATTCAAATATAATGAATATTGAGCCCGAGGGATCTATCGCAGTTGAAAACATTCATGTTCACTCGATTGTGAGTGGGTATGGTTACAACTTTAAAAATAGAAAGTTTTTAACAAAGTAATATTGAAAAAATTTAAGAAGGATGACAATGATTGAAATAAAAGAGTTACGGGCCTTACGAGGGCCAAATCGATATACGAGGCATACCGCAATATTTATGGTTTTGGATATTAAGGGCTATGAACAAAGACCTTCAAATAAAATGGTAGGCTTTACGGAAAGACTGATCACTCTTATTCCTAGTCTTAAAGAGCATGGCTGTTCGATTGGAGGACCAGGAGGTCTAGTTCAAAGGCTTGAAGAAGGTACTTGGGCCGGACATATAATTGAGCACATTGCAATTGAACTACAATGCCTGGCAAGTATGGAAGTTGGTTATGGAAAAACATTTTGTACTTCAGAAGACGGAGTTTATCTTGTTGTTTTTCGATATCAAGTAGAATCTGCAGGTATGAAAGCTGCGAGAGAAGCTGTGGCCATTTTTGAAGCTGTGGCCAACGAAAAATTGATAAATGTTCAAGCGATAATTTCAGAACTTAAAGTCCTTCGTGAGAGTGATATGCTAGGGCCTACAACCTGGAGCATTGTAAAAGAAGCACTTGGAAGAGGCATTCCTTATATTCGATTAAATGGTGATAGTTATATTCAACTTGGGTATGGAGGGAATCAAAAAAGAATTCAAGCATCGATGACTTCAGATACATCGGCAATAGCTGTTGAAATTGCTGATGAAAAAACGAGGGTAAAAGAGTATCTGGAAGAATCAGGAATAGCAGTACCAAGTGGTCGTATTGTTTCAAATTTAAACGAGGCAATCGCCGCTTATGATGAAATCAAAGGGGCAGTTGTTGTTAAGCCTGATATTGGAAACCATGGAAATGGTGCAACAATTAACGTTGAAAATATTGATGAGCTTAAGTCTGCGTTTCAAATGGCTAAGGACAAGCACCCTTTTGTTATTATCGAAAATTTTATAGAAGGAACAGATTTTCGCTTACTAGTAATAAATGGAAAGTTTACAGCAGCAGCAAAGAGAGAGGCCGCTTTTATTATTGGAGATGGTGAATCACCAATAATGACTTTAGTTGATGAAACTAATAAAGATCCCAGAAGAGGATTTGGACATGAGAAGCCTCTTACTCAAATAGAAATAAATCAGATGACGAAACGGCTTCTTTTATTAAAGGGGTTCTCTCTTGAATCTATTCCTGAGAAGGGTGAGAAAGTCTATTTGAAAACAACTGCAAATATAAGCCAAGGAGGTACGGCGACAGATGTTACTGATGAAGTACATCCAGATATTCGAATTATGGCAGAAAGAGCATCAAAGATTATTGGCCTTGACTGCATGGGGCTTGATGCGATTGCGAAAGATATTTCTTTATCGGTTAAAGAGTCTGGCATTCATGTTATTGAAGTAAATGCTGCTCCTGGTTTTAGAATGCATTTAGAGCCAACACACGGAGCTTCTCGTGAAGTTGCAAAACCAGTGGTTGATATGCTTTTCCCTGATGGATATACTGAAACTCCTGTCATTGCAGTTACAGGGACTAATGGAAAAACAACAACTTCTAAACTTATAGCTCATGCACTTAAATATGCTGGAAGTAAAGTAGGCTTGACCTGTACTACAGGTATTGAGGTAGATGGAAAGTCTATCGCTTCGGGTGATTATAGTGGACCAGAGGGAGCAAAAATTGTTCTTCGTGAGCCTACTGTTGATCATATAGTTCTGGAAATTGCCAGAGGTGGAGTGGTTAGGAGAGGACTTGGAGTTAGAGCGGTTGATGTTGGTGTGTTGCTTAATATTGGGACAGATCATCTAGGAAAAGATTGGATTGAGTCTAGAGAAGACTTGTGTCTTGTAAAATCAACCGTAGTTGAAGTTGTTAAAGAATCTGGGACCTCAGTTTTGAATGCTGATGATTTATCAACAATGAGTGTACTTGATCGCGCGCGTGGGAATATCATTTTATTTTCCCTTGATTTCAAAAATGATGAAATTATTCGACATGTTGAAAGCGGGGCAACAGTAATTACTTTGGTCGAGAGAAATATTATTATTAGAACAAAGAGCCTTGATATTATAATTTGCTCTATTGAGGAAGTTCCAATTACTTTTGGTGGGATTATAGATTTTAATATTTCGAATGCGTTAGCTGCAATTGGAGTACTTCACGCTCTTGAGTTATCTACTGATCAAATAAGAAATGGAGTGATGACTTTTCATGCTTCAACCACTCAAAACCCTGGTCGGATGAATTTCTTTGATTTCAAAAGATATAAAGTTCTTATTGATTACGGGCATAATGCTGATTCAGTACGGGCCTTCAAGGGCCTTTTACCTCGTTTTTCAGATGGTAGAAAGGTTATCTTGTGCCATGGAACAGGAAGTCGTACGGATGAGCAACTTGTTGAGTATGGGCAAGCGCTGGCATCTGTCTATGATAAGGTTGTCTTAAGTGATTTTGATCCACGAGGACGAGCTCTCGGAGAGACCACTGATTTGGTCTTGGAAGGTTTAATTAAAGGTGGGCTTGATAAGAGTTTTGTTAAAGTGGTTCTAGATAAAGAAAAGGCCCTGGATCAAGCTTTTCTGATAGTTAAAGCAGGGGACTTGCTTGTTATACAGATTGATGAACTTGAGCCAATATTAAGCAATGTTATTCAAAGGCATCTTGAAGTGGTTTCCTAGTTTTATTTACTAGGATACGGTGGAATAAAGATTAACAGCGCAGTAAATCCCGAAGACATTTAGTCTTTTTCGGCCATGAATATTCGTATACTTAAAGATCTTACTATTTAAAAGATAGATTTTCAGGAGGCTATGCCACAGCTGGACAAGTGATGCATGTTTTGATCTCTTGATTCCTTTTAATTCTCTCTTTTCTTTTCTCTTTATGAATTAATTTTAATTTTTTATGTTCTTTCTCAATGTTTTTTCCATTATAAATCTCGACTGGGATACAATATTTAATCCCTGCATGAGGGATTGAGTTGTTATGTTCGTTAACATAGAACTCAACTTTCCTTTCTAGAGATTCAAAAGTTCTAAGCTCTGTGAAGTAGAGATAATTATTTTTCAATGATCTGAAAAATGCTTCAATCATTGAGTTTGATTGTTCAATATCTATTTGAGCAATTATCTGATCAATTTTTATTTCTTATGCTAAATCCTTGAACTTCTTTATTTATATTTTCTACACCTGCATCTGATATCAACTCATCAACTCTTCTGTTTTCGATCGCCTTAGTTAATAATTCTTTTGTATTTTCTCCTGATACTTCTGTAAATACTTTATGAGCGATAATATATCTAGAAAAGTTATCAATAATAGCTTGTATATAAACTTTAGTCCCATCCATTAATTTCATAATGCTAATATCAATATGCCATGATTCATTTACTTTATTTGCTCTGTATCCAATATCGCTTTTCTTTGTATATATTTTAAACTTAGGCCTTCTCCATTTGTATTCTTTAACATACTTAAGCCAAGTAGAAGGTGAGTAGTAAATCAAACCTTCTTTCATCGCTTTGATCGCTAGATTAGTAATAGGAATATGAACATTCTCAATACTCTTAACGATCTTCTCCATGATCTTTAGGTCAACATTGTTAATTTTTGAGGGCATAGATTTAGGACAAGATGAATAATCTTCAAGTTCACATACTAAAAATTTATTTTGCCATGCCTTTAGTCTTGAGCTAGATATGTCGATAAGTTTGCAAAAGGAATCAGTAGTGATGTTTAACTTTGCTTCATTATACAAGTTTAAGATTTTTTCTTTAATGTTTGCACTTTTAAATCTTTTCCAGTTTGGAAGGATATTAAAGATTTTTCTTGATTCATTTAGAACTTCAATTTTTTGTTCAAGTAGTTCTACTTTATCATCAGCAACTAATAGGGCATTAATAAGTTCAATTTTATCCATATCAAATTCTTCAAGAGTGAAAACTCTTTTGATTTCTTTTCGTTGCCAGGTGTCCAAGGTTGTTTTAGGAATTCCACGCTTTTCTAGTGTTTCAAGATTGTCACAATCTATAGCTAAGAGTTTTAATCGATGGTCATATGAGTTATATGTTTTTTTCATGTACTCTACATATCGGAGAGAATTAATAGTTTCAATAATCTGAAATAAGTATATAAAATCACAGGGGAAAACGAATATTCATGGCCGAAAAAGACTAAATGTCTTAGTGTTTAGCTAAGCAAAGACCACATGTAGACCATATTTGATAAATTGGGCCTCTTTTTGAGGTCTTTTCTTTTTCGTTTTTGTTTCTAAGTATTTGAATTTATTGATTTTAAGTAGTGGAGCGGGTGATGGGGCTCAAACCCACGACCTTCTGCATGGCAAGCAGA
>CALIJZ010000047.1 GCA_938017795.1 uncultured Bacteriovoracaceae bacterium | reverse complement strand
AAGTCCCTACTCTTAGATGAGAATTGCTTTAAAATAGATACAGAGAAACAAATATGTAAGGATGATTTAAATGAAAAAATTTATTCAAAAATTTTAAAAAACACATTTTCTTATAAAAAAGAAAAAATTGATGTTATTACTAGCCTATCTAAAGAAACCATTGATTCACTGATAAAAGAAGTAAAATTAGTAAAAGATAATTTTCATCTTATCACTGGAGTGAAAAACCCACTTAAAGAAGATAAAAATGAAAAGTTGAAAATGGTTATATTCAGTTCTCCAGAAGATTATAAAAAATATCAACCATTTCTACATGATCTACCAAGTTCTAATGGTGGAATTTATATAGAAAAAGATGCAACTTTTTACACATATCAAAGAAAAAAGAATCAATCTCGATATACACTAGAAGAGCTAACGAAACATGAGTATGTTCATTATCTAACTGGAAGATATATAAATCATGGATTTTGGGGTGAAACAAGTTTTTATAAGGACTCTAACATGCCTTGGTTTGAAGAAGGAATTGCAGAGGTTTTAACAGGAAGTCATATAGATGGTTTAAGGTTTAGAAATAAACTATCAAAAATGATCTCTAGAGATGAAAGTAAAATGAGTATATCTGAAATCATTGATTCAAAATATTCGTCAGGGTTTTCATTTTATCGCTACAGTAGTGCACTCATTACATTTCTTAACCAAGAAATAGCAGATAATGGTAAGTCTTTTTTAAAGAATATACTTGATCATTTTCTAAATGATGATTTTGAACTTTATAAAAAACTACTTGTGAAAATCAAGCAAGACAATGAATTAAATATAAAATTTAAAATATTTCTCAAAGACCTAACAACAAAGAAACAATTTTTCATCATGAATAAGAGAGACGTTGGTTACAGTGGTCATAAGCCAAAAGTTAAAAATGAATCAACTCTCTTTAAAAAACCGTTTGTAGGATTTTATTATTTCGATATAATCGATAAAGAAAAGAATGATATTATTGAATGTGAAATCGTTAAAATATCTGGTTTAAAAGTTAGAAATGATGGCAAATGCATAGCAACAAATTCTGACTGGAAGGTTGACATCGCAGTTAATGGTGACGTCCCAGAAGAAGAAATTTACTTTAAAGTAAAAGTTAAAGACATTGATGGTTGGTCTAATATAAGTAAACATAGATTTTTAAGAGCAAATTCTATAAATACTAAAGGTGAACTGATTCAATTAAAATTAGCTCCAAATTTATTAGATATAAAAAAAGAAACTAAAAATATCTTTGTAGAACACTTTTATATTCAAGATCTTATTGAAAACAACTCACCAATAACTCATTGTAGGGTTATTTCAAGCCAGGGACTTAAAATACGCCAAACTGGAGATTGTATACAAGCTAAAAATGGAAAGTGGTATATTGACATAGAACTCAGGCACAGTGAGGAGTCAAAAACTGAAAAATTCTTTATATATGAAGTAAAAAACAAACATGGTTTAACAAAGGCCAAAGTAGAATATTTCCCTATTTAAGACACCCTTGAATTGTAATAAAAAACGAAATCTATTATAAAGGAATATGAAAAATATTCTATTTTTGCTTATTATCTTTTCTTCAGTTAGTAGTTTTGCAAAAAAGACTCATGCAATTACTATTACAGGGGGAGTTTCTCTGGGTGTCTATGAAGCAGGTTTTTTATATGAAGCCATTAGACTAAGTAAAAAAAACTTACAGAATGGTACTATTTTCACGGGAGCATCTGCTGGAGCAATGAATTCATTTATCTCAATAATGGAAACTTGTTCACCTAAGCAAGTAAAAATGAAAGACTCACTTTTTTGGAAATCTTGGGCGGAGTTAAATATTGATGACTTTTATTATAAAGAAGTCAAAAAAAAATCTAGTATTCTTTCAAGAGATTCTTTTAATAAATTATTCTCAAATATAAAAAATTATTGGGAAAGAGGACTTAAGAAAAACTGTAAATCCTATCTTGCCTTATCTGTAACAAGGAAAAACCCTCTAAATTTCATAAATGGAAAAAAACTGCTCTCACCTAGGACAATTGAATCTTTTTATTTTGTAATAACTGGGAAAGGGATAGGAATAGAACCTGAAATTAAAAACCATCATTTAAATGATGGCTCAATTCATGCATATCTTCCTTTTAAAAAGCAAGGCAACTTCGAAATAATTAAAAATATCATGATGGCATCTTCAAGCTTCCCATTAGCATTTGAACCAGAACCGGTAAAACATTGCTTGATATATCCACAAAAAAAATCCACATGTAACCATGAAAATGTTCGTATTGATAATTTTATCGACGGTGGAGTCTTTAATAATGGGCCACTAGATCTTGCTTATAAAGTAAGTAAGTCGCTCAACAAAGTACACAATACAGATTTCTTATTTTTTGATCCTGAAATTCAAAATTATCCATTAATTGAAGATGAGCAAATTGTGAAAAAAGAAAAAAGCGTACTCACAAATTCAATGTCTTTTATTAAAAATTTCATTCTATCATCTAGATCTAGTCAGATTTCAAATTTTCTTGGTTCTCATCCTCAAATAGAAAAAAAATTACAACTCATAAAAGGGGAACTTCCTCTGGCTTCAGATGCAATCTCAGGATTTTTTGGATTTTTTGAAAAGGATTTTAGAGCATTTGATTTCCTTGTGGGAGTTGCCAATGCAAGAAGAAACCTTTTAAAACAATCTGGCATTAGATTTGATTTCAATCGAAGAAAAAATTCTGTTGATCAATTTGTATCTTGTTATGTTGCACTCCAAGATCTAAACAGAAAGGAGCTAAAACACTGCACTTTTGGACAATCAAACTTTGAAATTTTATTAAAAGTTGCCCTAGAGAGATTATTTGAAAATTGTCGATTACTTAATTCATCTTATTCTCTAGAGAATAAGTTATGCTCATTTGCTCAAAAAGGTGGAAATCTAGCAGAGCTTTTTCCTAATTGGAGTAAGAAATATGCTAAAAGAAAAAAAGAAACATCCTTAGATTATTTAATGAGACGACTAAGCTTTTATAAATTTGAATTTAAGGATTTAGGCCTAGAAAAAGATGAATCTTCAATGGGACTTATCAAAGTAAAAGAAAAACTTCGAATAGCAATAAAAAATGCAGCAAATGGTCAAGAAATAGGTGAACGTATTCTTCTAAAGAATCTATCGGCCCCAATGCTAAACTATCTATTTTATTCCCCTAACTTTAGCGAAAAATATGCCTTATTTGGTAGTAATTCATTTGATTTTGGGATCAGTAATGTAGTTAATAAATCGTCAATACCAGCATTATATCATCGCTATAGTCTTGGAGTTATAGTCAATGGAATAAACTCATATGAGAATGCAGGTAAATGGCACGTTGGCTTGGTTCCTTATCTTGGATACCAACATGAGATAAAGGCCTTATCAAATCCTACAATCCAAAATAGAATTGAAATTAGAGCTGGTTACCAAATAAGTTCAAAAAATAAGTTTAAAATGGGTCTATGCAATGTTAGGAGTAATTTTTCTGAATCCTTCCCTCATTGCTCTCATCCAATTATTGCAGGGGTATTAGGAGTTCAATTTTTTGATTCTATAAAAGTTCAATTAATGTATCAAAAAACGTTAAAAACAAATCAAAATGAAATCTCTCTATCTTATCTATCCTTGTTGTTTGGATTTGTATTTTAAGAATTATTAAACTTAAACCAAATCTATCAGCATGCATTTGGTTACTTAGTCGAGATAAATGGGCCTGGTCAATATAAAATCGAAATAAAGTTGATCAAATATACAAAGGTGTATTTCTTCATAAATTTCCAAGAACAAGACTCAATACTTACTTCAAAAATAATGGATGGACTTTAACTCTGATTATACTTTTTTACTTTCTACTTGTTTTCTTTTTTCTTCCTTTAGATTTACCCGTATTTCGCCTAACAGATCTTTTATAATTCTGACTAGGCCTTTTTGCTTTTTTCTCAACCTTAGGTAGCTTATCAAGTTCGACATGATAAGGTTGAGTACTATCAACAGGAATAGTTAGTTTGATAAATCTCTCTACCGCCTTTAATAGTTTCACTTCAGTCTCATCACAAAACGAAATCGCAACTCCTTCTCTACCGGCTCTTGCAGTTCGCCCTATTCGATGAACATAAGCTTCTGGTTCCATTGGTTGATTGAAGTTAATAACATGACTAACATGATCAACGTCAATACCTCTTGATGCTATATCGGTAGCTACGAGAACTTTCATTTTTCCGGATCTGAAACTATTTAAGGCCCTCTCTCTTGCATTTTGAGATTTATTACCATGAATTGCTGCAGCAGAAATACTATGTTTTTCTAAAAATTCAACAACCTTATTAGCTCCACGTTTAGTTTTAGTAAAAACTAAGACTGCTTCAATTTTTTTATTTTTTAAAATATGCTTTAAGAGATTTTGTTTATTTTTTTTAGCAACAATATGTAACGTTTGATCTATTCTATCTACTGTCAAAGATTCTGGACTAACTTCAACTTTGATTGGATCATTAAGTAATGAATTAGCCAGATCCAGAATACTATCCGGGATAGTTGCTGAGAATAAGAGAGTTTGTCTTTTAGGTGGAAGTTTTTTTATGACTTTTCTAACGTCATGAATAAATCCCATATCAAGCATTCTATCTGCTTCATCTAAAATAAAAACTTCTAGTTGATCATATTTAATATATCCATCCGACATAAGATCAAGAAGTCTTCCCGGAGTTGCAATTAATATATCGATACCTTTTTTTAAACTTTGGATTTGGCTTCTATGCCCTACTCCTCCAAAGATGACGCTGGTGGAAATCTTTAAACCTAATGAGTAACTTTTAATGTTTGCTTCAATTTGAGAGGCAAGCTCCCTTGTAGGTGTTAAAATTAAAGATCTTACTTGATTTGATCTCACTCTTTGTTTAGATTCAACAAGTTTGGTAATCAAGGGCAGAGAAAAAGCTGCAGTCTTTCCAGTTCCAGTTTGAGCAATTCCTAATAAGTCTCGACCTTTTAATAAAAAAGGTATTGATTGGGCCTGAATTGGTGTCGGTGTTTCATAGCCCTTGTCCTTAATCGCTTTTTTAATTGAGGGTAAAAGATCTAGAGTTTCAAATGTTATCATTGACTGCCTTATTGTATTATTTTTTATAGTTAAACTTCTATGCTGTATTTACTTGTTTAACAATGCTTATATCAATTTAGATGGCCCTAAACATAATTAAATCTAACTATCTTACTCACTTAAGAAAAATTGTCTAAAATGACTAGTTTTCATAGAAAAATACACATTGCAACCTTGTAAAAACGAAAAAAACAGTGCTATTTATAAAAAAAACGTTGAGGAGCATTTTTGAAAAAACTATTATTACCTATATTTTTACTAATCAATATCAACCTTCACGCTCAAGACAAGATTGATTTAAATCACTTCAAAGGTAAGTGGTATGTTCATTCTGCTATCTCTAAAAATACGCAAAAGTGTGTTGGTTTAATTTCTGAATATTGGTTCATTAATCCAGAAAAAATTGGGCTGACAAGCTCATGTATAAAATCTGAAAAAAAAATAAAAGATTATGATGGGACCGGAATTATACTTAACGAAAAAAATTCTAAATTTGAGATTAAATATCATAATTTCTTTTTAAAGGTTCTTGGTTTCTTTGGATTTAAATTCTATTTTGAAATTCTTAGTGTTGACCAAGACTACAAACATCTACTGACTGGGACTCAAGATCAAGAAGAATTATTCATAATGTCTAGAACTAAGGAAGTTCCTAACAATGTTTTAAAAAAATATCATCTAAAAGCTAAGGCATTAGGCTATGATCCAAATAAGTTCATAAAATCAGAATTTTTTAGTTTTGAATAAGAGTATAATACCGCTAGACTAATCTATTTAGATTGCCTAAATCCATTAATCACATCGAGTGATATATATATTTATTGATTAAAAACAAGATTGCCCCTAAAAGTCATGACACTCTTAGAGGCACAGGGATAATCTAACTACAACTCTTGAAGTAAATGATAATTTATTTCTAAATGTCCTATACTGCTATTATCCACACTGAACTCTCTATCCAAACTATCATTAAGCGAAGGAGTTGAAGCATAGTTCAATTCGAAGAATACCTTGACAGAATTCTTGATCATATTAACTTCAGTTTCATTTAATTTACTTGTCTCTGAAAAATTTGTTTTTAACTCAATTATCGTATCCCCAGAATCTACATCAACTAATTTTTTAACTTCAAATTTGCTTTCATGAAAGACATTTGAATCAGTTCTTAATTTCAAAGTCATATTATCAAATAATGTAACGATAAAATCACTCTGCTCATTTGTTGATAAAGTAGTATCGATTTTCATTTCAAGTTTAATAGAAACACCCTGCAGAGTTTCACTTTTATTTAATTCAATTGGTTCAAAGCTTCCAGTATATGAACCTGACATTGTTTCAAGTAAGTTTGAAGTATCAAAATCTCCAAAGAAATCTATTCCAAGGTCTTGCCTATCCTGAATGTCATATTCACGAGTAGAAGCACCTGATTGATAAACATAGGGACAATCCTCTACTAAAGTATAATTTATAACTTTTCCTAAATATTGCTGATCAACAATCATTTTTTGTTCAATACAAGTTAACTCATTATATCTAATATCAAGAGACGAAAAGTTTTCTTTAGTCAGGAATGACAGATTCGAATTATTTGTACTTCTCATAATCAGAGAACTAAGCGAAGGAAATAATGAAAAATCTAACGATGGTAAGGTTGAAAGGTCAGTACTGGTTAAATCTAAATAATTCAAAAGTGGTAACTGGGCCAAATCTTCAACACCATTCGAAGTAGTACTAACAGCTGAAATCAATTGAATTTTACTCATCTTAGCAAGAATAGATAAAGACTCAACATTATTAAATGAAATATATATTCTATATAAATTGGGAAACATTACTAGCCCATCTAGATTTGATAATTTGTTTGACTGAACATAGAGAGTATTGATTGAGTTATGTAGGTTCTTAGCTGTTAAGTCATTAATTAAATTTGAGTTAAGGTTCAACGTTTTAAGGTTAACTACTTCAAGTGCTGCAAGATAATCAACATGATCTAAGTTATTATTATTAGCACTTAATATTTTCAAATTTCTTATTTGTGTAATTCCTTCAAGTGAACTTAATTCATTATGAGAAATCACTAGATTTGAAATTTCATATCCAGACAATCTTTCAATTTTAGAAAAGTCAGTATTTCCTATATTAAGATATGAATATGTATTCTCACTATTTAACTCAAAGCTCTCATTAGGATTATTCTTACAACCATATAAATCCAAACTACTAAGAGCTCTTAAAATCTTAAAATATGAAAAATTATTTATTTTGCAATTCCTTAGACTTAATGTTGCTAAGCTTGTTAATGCTTTAAAAGGATAAATATCTATAAGGTCAGTATTTTTTGCTTGTAACGTTTTCAAAGAGAGCAACTTAGAAATATCATTAGCATTTGAAAGATTCGTATTATTTAAGTACAAGTGCTTAAGAGTCAATACTTCATTAAGCACACTGAAATCTTCAATCGTATTGGTACTTGCATCTAGATATTCTAACTTTTCAAAAACTTTAAGAAACGAAATATCTCTAGTTTTTGTATTGCTCAGTAAGATTTCATTCAGATTAATAGCATATTGTAGTCCTTCAAAAGTTGAAACTTCTTTATTCCTCACATCAATTTTCGTAATTTTCTCCATAGCTTCTGGAGTAATATCTCCTACACGAATTCCTGTAGCATTCCTTACAGCTAATCTTAGATTCGAATCAGGGATTATCACACCTTCTCTTTGCCTATATCTCCAAATATATTCAATAATAAAATTTCCTACAATTTGTAAATTACCAGTAATTTTTTCTGTGGTATTCCACTTGAGAAAATCTTTAGCTGTAAAAGAAATTTCATCTTTTCCTTCACCAATAAAAAGACTGAAATATGAACTTGGAATCTTATAAATACCTTTTAAGGTTTGCTTATCAGAGAAACCTTGATCAAATCTTTCAGTTACATTAAAAGACTTCTCAAGGTTTATAATCTCACCTGTTTTGTCTGAAATGTTAAAACTACTTTGTCTTTCTAGATTACTACTTCCAACAGTAGTTAAATCTAAATTTTTAATTGACTCAAAATGTAAATTAACAGTAATTAGTTCTTTTCTACCATTGTCATCATGAAATAACGGGTAAACAACTTCTTTGGAGTAGTTTAGTTCTAATTCGTTTTGTCCATCAGCTGTTTCAATAGGTTCTTCATTAATGAATTCTTCTGTTGTATTCCGTGTTGTTTCTTCAGTATCTTCATCTTGAGAACAGGCCACAATATATTCTAAAACTTTTTGACCAGCTGGACCATTCTCACTTGAATAATCTACAACTATTTTATAATCACCACATTCTATATTATTCGTATTAAAGCATACTTGATATGGTGCCTGAAGGTAATTACTAATATCATTGAACGCACTTGAAACATCACTAAAACTATTAAGGGCCATGTAACTGGCTCCACTGTTATTAGAAATATTACTTAAACTTTCTTGATCTATACTTTCACCTACACCAAGAGAAAAAATTGGAATTGTTCTGTTATCAATTTTTAATTTTAATAGATCTTCAAGAGTTGTATCTACTTTATCTCCTGGAAAATCTTCCAAAGAATATTCTTCATACTTTTGTTCACAAGAATTATTTTCCTCTCCATCAGTCATAACAATTATTGCTTTCCGTTTATAATTACACGCATTAACAACTTCATTGTCTAATTTAATTTTTTCTATCAATGTATCGTGGCTCATTCTAATTCCATCATACAAAGCAGTCCAACCACCTTTATTTGATAATTTTTTCATTCCACTTTTAAAATCTAACATATTTTTAGTAACTGGAGATAAGACTCTTGAGTTAGTATTTACCTCTGTCAAAGAAACTTTACTATCTAGGGAGAAGAGTTTACTTAACAAACTATTCACACTATTTTCAACAATCAGTCGATAATCACGAACTGAACCTGAGTTATCCAATACCAATCCAACTTCCACAGCTTCACTATTTTTACAATCTATAGAAATATTTGAAGAGTCCTCAACTAGTTGTCCATTAAAATACTTTTCAACCTTAAACTCTAAACTAGTATCATCACAACCAATTGGTGTCCCTTCACTTGAAACTGGCATAATATCAAATCCTATTTGATTAGATGCTTGTGTGAAGTGTTGTAATGTAATTGATTTGTAATTTTCATTTATTGGATTTTTATTTTCATTTTTATTTGAACTTGAATCAGGCAAATCAACAGTCTTTGAACAGGATAAACCAAATAATAAACCAAAAATAATTAATCTTTTCATAAAACTTTCCCTTTTCTTACCTATTACAAAGCAAGATCCTTACCATCTTTATAAATCAGGTAAGTCCCTGAAATTATTAATATTTATAAAAAAACAGAAGTAGTCACTGTTTCACTTTGAAACAATTTTAAAGCAGTAGTAGGTCACATTTCAGATTGAATATTAAGCCTAATAACATCCATATATTCACCTGCTGGCAGCTTATCTATGGATTGATTTATTTGAAACTTTAAACCTAATTTGTCGCCTTTTTCGGAGCTTTTATTAGAAGTTGAAAGTATTCTTTGTTTTGAACTACTTAAATCACCTAAAGTTTCACCGTTTACAAAGACTTTATATTTTATTTTCTCACCTAAGCCTTCATGATTAAGATATCCAGAATTTTCACTCTCTATCCATAAAGAATGACCAATATTTGATATCATTTTCACATCTAAATCGACAGACTCTCCTTCTATCATTTTATTAAATCTTAAAGATTCTCCAACTGAAGTGTTAGATCCCTTTCTTAAAAGTTTAAGATTAATCTCTGTTGGAACTTCTAAAGAAAACTGAAGATTAATAGAATCAAGTCTTTTGCCATTGGAATATAGAGTTAATCTTTCAGTATATTGGTAAATTCCAGCTAATAAGAAAGCACTTAACATTCGATCATTTAGTTTAATAAAAAGTTCAACAAAACCTTGCCCTCTACTTTTCAAGTTCAATAACTCAGAGTTTAAATTTTGTTCTCCATTAAAAGGTAAATCTTTCGCTCTAGCAGAATCCAAATATATATTAAATGGTATCTTCACCAATTCTTTCACCAAATCTCGTGCAGTCGAAACAGCTTCACTTTTAATAGAGATATCACTACACATTTCATCGATAGAGTTTTTTCTTATTTTCAAACTAACTTTTTGTGTACTTTGATCTTTAATTAGTTTTTGAGTATATGTTCTTTGATCCCAACTAAGAGAGCAAGCACTATAATTATTAATACTAATCAAGAATAATATTGCCCAAGTCCAATACTTCATTGCCGTCTCCTTTAATTTTAATTTTCTTCTCTGGTGCATAATCACCAAAGTCCAGAATATACTCCCCATCACCTAGCCCTTCAAACAAAACTTCACCTAACTCATCAGTAAATGCTTGAGAAATACTTTCTCTCTTTAGATTCAAAACATCAATTACTACGTTAGATAATACTTTCTCTCTAAATAAGAAATTTGCCTTAACATAAAAATTACTTTTTCGAATTATTTTAATTATATTCCCAGACTTATAATTAGGAACAATATAACTTGAACGATTCTCTAGTTCTTCGCCCGGAGCAATATCAAAGTTATCTACCTCGAAATTATTCCCAGCATAAGGAGTAAGGTTCCCAATTGCGACTGGTAAAGTTCCTAATTTCGCAAGATACCCTCCTTGAGAATTTGAATTAATACGAAGTTTTTTTGATTTTTCAAAGTTTTCCATTTCAAAAATTGAAAAGCTCCCGAAGATGGGTCTTGAAAGAGCAACTTTACCATCAACAAAACTAAGAGCATGGCCCAGATTAACATTTGTTTTTAACTTATTATCTGATTCAGACCAACTTGAATTTGAACCAGATGTAAAAATGGGATGATCATAATTTGTATTAAAACCTAAATTACTAATATTAGCATTTTCGCGATAGTTTAGTTCTGCTCCATAACCTGGAATACGTGCTAGGGATTCATATCCAGCAGACATTGAATAATCACCAGTAGAGTGTATAGCAGCACTTAAATCAATCGGTTTTTTATTCCCAAAATACTCTAACCTAAGTGCAAATGAATTATCAGTAATATTATTTAATGTTTCCCGGGTAGCTTGAAAGCTTGTTTGCAAACTATCAGAAAATCTTTTACTAACTTTAAGCTGCAATTTGTCTCCCTGAATTCCAACCCACTTTTTCCCATATTGTAAATTCACGTTCCATTGATTTTTTATTCTAAATTGAACATTTGAATCAAGCTCCCAAAAAAACTTTTCATTAGGTTCAATCTTATATTGAGAACTAAAACCTTTGCTTTGATGTCCTAGATTCACATTAATCCCACTAAATCCCAAATCCGACTTATTATGATATTGAAAATACCATCCTAAATCAAAAGCATGACCTTTTTTACTAAAGTTTTGATAATTAGAATTCCCATAAGATAAATCAAAATTACCCAATGAAGATGAGTAACGAGCACTTATTCCGTTAAATCGAAATTTTGAATTCAAACTAAATTGCTTACTAAGGGTCAGGTTATCAAAAAGTCCATAACTAAAACTTGATAGAAGCAGACCATCTCTTAGAGATTCATCTTTATACTCTCTCCCAATAGATGCAATATCATTTAAATAACTTAGTTGGAAATCACTATAACCCTTTTTTAAAAGTGCATAATCATAAGCTTGAGAAAAATCTATTGTTTTCCTTTCTCCATCATCAAATCTAACTTCTAACTTAATTTTACTAAGTCCTCTTGGTAGAGAAAAACCAGAAATTTTATGCTCTCCCGCCATATAGTATTTCTTTTGATAAACCCTATTATTAATCAAAATTTTCACCCATGCAGATCTTTCTAAAAAAAAGGCATACTCATTGTTTTTTCTAGTTTTAATATCAGGTCTAATTGAGCTCTCCCTGGTTAAAGAAATCCCTCCTCCTCTTATAGCTCCTAATAATCCTGAGTAATTATGACTAATATCTCCAACTTCAAGTCTTAGAGATGGTTTTCTAAAATCTTTAACAAGTGTTAATTTTTCAAAAGAAAAATCTTTTTCTACAAATTTTGAATAATTTCCTTCTAAAGTCCATGTTGAAGAATTTAACCCAAAATCTCCATGGTAATTGAATTGATTAACTCCTATACCATAATTATAAAAATGATTTGTAAATAACGACCAATTGCTTTCAGTATTTACGGCCTCAAAGTGATCATCTGCAAAGTCATCAGTTAATATTTTTTTCTGATTTGCTTTTGAAGAAATTATTAATGCTAATTGATCATTCTTTAAAATGTAATCTATCTTTATTTTTTTTAAATCTTTAACATTTATGCTTTCTTTTTTCTTTAAAGACTCAAGAACTTCATCTTTAAATACTTTATTAAGTATCTTCGAAAAAAGAGCTATATTTTGTATGAAGTAGTTCCCATCTTCTATTTTAACTTTTATATCTTTTTGTTTTTGTTGATCTAGGTATAAAGAGTAAAGAACACTTTCATTTCCCATCTCTTCACCAAAGGCCTCTAAATATAAAGATTTTTCATCTAAAGATAGCTCCTCACCCAAGCTTTCAAAACTAATTGAAAAGCAAATAATGAAGAGCAATATTTTCATTTACTAAATTTGAATATCTATATTATTTGAACTAATCCGCGAGTTATTCAATTCTCTAGGAAGTTCAACAATGAATTGTCTGCTAGTCTTAGCTAAAACGCTATAGAGATACATTCCTTTCATCTCATCTCTTGTTAGCTTTCTAACTTTTCCGTTAACATTGATTTTAACTCCGAGATCTTTAAAGAGATGATGCTTCTTTCCTGAATTTTGAACATCAACGATTAGCTTTCCTCCTTGAACTTTCTGAGAAAGAACTTTAATGTTTGATTTAAAGTTTTCAGCAGCAACATATACTGAAGCTATATATCTAGAAACAATTTGCATTTTACCTCCATTAATTTTCTTCTTTGAAAAATTTAGAGGAACTTGTTCTACAATTAATCTAAATGACCTTTCTATATCTTTTACTTCTCCTCCAGTCCAAACTAGCTTAATATCTCTTTTAAAGGCCTTGCCTGATTTTTTGGGAAACAAAATTGCTTTCTTTGGATAAATTTGGAAAAGATCTTTTGCTGCTTTTCCATATTTTCTTTGATCTTGTGGATTTCTATATTCGATCCTAACTTTTACAGCTTCTGGAGCTGAAGTTGAATTTATTGCAGTGAAGTTGAAAACTGACTGATTTCCAGATGGAGCTAAATAACCAGCCATTGGAGTAAGTCTTAAAGCGAAAATATTAAAACTAATGATTAAAGTTAAGAAATATGTGATATTTTTCATGATTATCCCTTTTTATAGAATTAACAAAGAAGGGATAATTCCCTCCTTTGCTAATTGAGTTTTTCTTACTTACCTTCACCTGGAAGTGAACAAGAAAGATAGACAACATCTTCATATGTACCAGCAGCTTTTGTAGAATCTCCAGAAAGTGTAATGTCTAAAGCACCTTTCATTGATCCATAACTAGATCTCTCATCAAGTTTCTCATAAACATTTGGCTGGTTAATACTAATTGAAGTATTATCATTTCCTTCACTGGCAACATAATTAAGAGCATATCCAAACTCTTGAGTCGCATCTGCAGTGTGAACAACCTTTGCACCTTTTCCTGAAGCAATCTGAACCTCTAACCCACTTGGATCATTACCGTAAGCAACCATATTAGCTACTACACTTCTGTTTTCCCCATTTGCTAAATCTAGTGCTGTAGCTTTAGCTGTTGGTTGAACATCAATTTCACAAAAACTATCTAGTTTACCTCTTAAAATAAAACTATCAGTTGTTGCTCCCATCGAACTTAGTGAGAATCCTAATACTACCATTAAAAACCCTAAACCTTTTCCTTTTTTCATCCTTACCCCTTTGTAAAACTCACTCATAATTAAGTGATGCCTTTACTAGAGCAATTCAGGTGCCAACTCTAAGTGACTGAAATGATATGACTTTAATCGATTAATCTGTTCTAGAACGAAACAGTGTTCCACTTTTGATATAATGAAACAAAAGTATTTTGGAGTTAAAGATGAGTAATATTTTAATTTGCGAAGATGACTTATATCTTTCAAATATTGTCGAAAAAGCAATTAAACAAAAGCTTAAAATTAACTCGGATAAAATTCATTCCTTCGAAGATGCAAAGACTTTAGATAAAAAATATGCAGTAATATTATTAGATATCAACCTTCCTGATGGGAGCGGCTTGAATCTAGTCTCTCACTTTCTTAGTATCAATCCAGCATCTAAAATTATAATGATGACAGCTGAGAAGTCTTTTGACTCAGTAATTGAGTGTATGAGATTAGGTGCTTATAACTATATTCCTAAACCATTTAAGCTTGCTGAAATGACTAGTGCTGTACAAGAATGCTTAAATGATAAAGGAGTGAAACTAGAGATTAAGGAAAAAACTATACCTACTATTTTGAAAACAAATAGTGAAAAACTTAAGATTGCTTATAATATAATAGATAAAGTTAAGGATAAGGCCGTTAATATTCATATCCATGGAGAAAGTGGTACAGGCAAGGAAATTTATACAAAGGCTTTAGCCAAGGCCAGCAACAAAGAAATAGTTAGTGTTAACTGTCCCGCGATACCAGCAAATTTAGCTGAATCTGAACTATTCGGTCATGTTAAGGGTGCATTTACTGGAGCTGAAAATAATAGAATAGGTAAATTTGAACAAGCCAATGGTGGGATTTTATTTCTAGATGAAATAGGAGATCTTTCTCAAGAAATCCAAGCTAAGATCTTGCGTGTTTTACAAGAACGAGAACTTGAGAAGGTAGGTTCAAATAAAAAGGTTGCTCTAGATATTCAATTAGTATCAGCCAGTAGTAAAAACTTAAAGGATGAAATTGATAATGATAATTTCAGGCTTGACTTATTTTATAGACTTGCTGACATTGAGGTACAGCTCCCAGCGCTTAGACATAGAACTGAAGACTTAGGAGATTTATGTGAGTTTTTCTTTGAAGAGTTTTCTAAAGAGTTTAATTGTGAAAAGAAGTCTCTTGCACCAGAAGCATTAAAGGTGTTAACAGCTTATCAATGGCCCGGTAATATAAGAGAGTTAAGAAGTATAATTAGAAGAATATCAATTCTATCAGAAGATAATATCATTTCTGTTAAAGATATTCCTGAACACTTAAAGATGAAAAATAATATAGTAAGTATAAATGGTGGAAATCTATCAAATAAAGAGAAAGATTTTATTCTGGAAGTCTTAGAAAAAAATGATCAAAATATATCTTTATCGGCTAAAGAGCTAGGGATAGGTCGAACAACTCTTTATAGAAAAATTAAAAAATATAATATACCAACAAATGAGTGAGAGTCATGAGCAGTAAAGATTTAAAGCAAACCCATCATACTTTGATCAACCAGTTTAATTGCATCCAAGGTTATATAGAACTTTTAGAGTTTGATCCAACAGACAAAGAATTAATAGAAAAAATAAAGGAAATACTTCCAATATTCAGAAAAGAAATAGACTCAATTTTAGAATAATTATTTCTCCAAGATATCATGCATTAAGTTAAGAATTTCCTTAACTTGATAAGGTTTATTTAAAAAAGCATCAAATATTGCTTCAAACTTAATATTTCCTGAAAAAATACTTGGCTCTGCTGTTAGTAATATAACCTTAGCTTTAAATTCTGGATAAAGCTCTCTTATTTTAGTGGTAGTTTCAAATCCATCCAAAACGGGCATTCTTAAATCCATAAAGATAAAATCAAAATCTCTATTTTTTTCTAATAGCTCTAAACATTTCCGTCCATCAACACAAGTAATATGAAGGATACTTTGTTTATCTAAAATCCTTCCAAGTAAATCTGCATTCATGGAATTATCTTCAACAATAAGTGCTTTTAATTTTTGGCTCTTAAAATGAGTAAATCCTTCCTTAGAAATTTCCTTGCTAAGTACTTCTTTATTACTGAATTCTATAGGAAGAGAGAATTGGATTTTTGTTCCTACTCCTTTTTTACTTTCGACTTCGATCTCACCAGATAGAAGGTTTATCAAATTTTTTGTTATTGATAGTCCAAGACCTGTTCCTTTATACTTGTAAGATTCATTTCTATTTATCTGAACAAAGGGCTCAAACATAGAAGTTTGGTCTTCTTTAGAGATCCCTAATCCTGTATCAATGATTTTAGAAATCAAGATATTTTCTTCCAAGCTCACAAGTATTGAAATTGAACCTACTTCTGTAAATTTAATTGCATTCCCAATTAAGTTTATATAAATCTGTTTAATTTTTCCTAAATCTAAAGATACTAACTGTTTACAATTATCAGAAATTTCATATTTGTAATCTAATTTTTCATTTCTAGCAGATAGCTCAAAAATACCAAATAACTCATTTAATTCCTGTTCCAAGTCAAAGTGACTATTTACTAAGGTTTCTCTTGAGGCCTCGAGACGTGAGTGATCTAAAACATTGTTTATCAGTGATAACAAAACCTTACCTGAATAATTTATTTTAGATAAAATCTCTTTTGATTCATATTTAATATCATGCTCCTCTAATAATGAAGCATAACCTATAATAGCATTTAAAGGAGTTCGCATTTCATGGCTCATTTTTGATAAAAATACCGTTTTCATTTCAGCCAATTCTTCTGCAGTATTCTTAGCTTCCTCTAACTCTTTAGTTCTCTCAATTACATTTTTTTCAAGATCTTCATTTGTTTTTTGCAACTGAATATTTAAATTATACAGTTCTAAAGATTTTTCTTCCAATATCTTTTCAGCTAATTTTCGAGCTTTCTTTTCTCGTTCATGTATTTTTTTATACTCATGATCAGACATTATTTTTTAGTCAATGTGAATAAAACTTCGGATCCATCAACGTTCAAATCTTTTCGAATAATTTCAATATCCTCTTCATAATGTTCTATTGTTCGTTCCATTAAACCTAATGCAAAAAACGATAAATGGCGCGGGGAAGAGTAATTCATTTTCAGAGTTCTTCCTTCCTCAATGTAAGAAAACGTAGGCAATTCTGCATCCGGATACAACTTTTTAACTTCTACATGAATATGATTATCAATACTCTTTAAAAATTCAAAACAATCATTCTTATCAAAAAACATAGAATAATTATTTTTCAAAACATCAAAGAAATACCTTCCGTAAGCATGAACAAGATCTTGTGACGCAATTTTAGTCTCATTAGAAAGTTGAGTTACCAGACTAACCAATTCCTGATCTTTATAAGTACCAACAGAAGAATATACACCCTTAGATTCCAAATCTGACTTATCTATAACATTATTCAGTGTTGCAGCACCAAATTCTTTTTCTATCATTTCACATAATTCAGTAAAAACGATTCCTTTCATTTACACTCCTGTCTAAACTTTTTCGCTAAACTAAATTGGTACAAAAATTCAAATTAATATACCCCTAGTACCTGAGCCCCTATTTACTGTTCTTCACAATCATGAGTGTGACCATCTAGTTGATGATGAAGATGACCATCATGTTTATAATCAACATGACCATCATGCTTAATAGCTTTATGACCGCATTCTTTATTATGTTTATGAGTGTGTTTCTTATGATGACTATGGTGGTGACCGTGATGTCCATGAGACTTATGATCATGATGTGAGTCTACCGAGTTATGAGAATGAGATTTCGTATGAGAACAATTTATTAAAAAGATAAAAGAAAAAAATGTGAAAAGTTTCATATTTACTCCTGCTATGAATGATTTACAACATTCATTTTAAAGTATATAGGAAAGTTTCACAACAATTTGGCATACTTGACTAAAACCATTCCAAGTAATACATTTAGGATTTTGCTAAATTTTTTTAGTCATTTTCGCGATTTAGAATTCCTTTAATCAATCTTTTTTTGAGCTTTTTACCAAAATCTTTAGTAATATCTAAAACAGTATATCTAAGCATCTCTAGACTAGCATTAGAAGAACTTCTCTTTCTTTTGGCAGATTTCTCGTAATATCCATGGCCTAAGGGAGGGAACTCAACCCGATTGCAATACTTAGAAGCAGCTCTAAATCGATCAAACCCTTTGAAATCCAAACCACTTGAAGTTACTCTTATGAAGTCTCTATCAATTTTAGAGTATCCACCATATCTATAAGCATAATCAAGACAAGAATTTCCACCAGGGTTAATTGGCATATGTTGAATTCCTAAACATGAATCTGTATAAACTATCATCCTCTGTTTATCGTTTAACTTTAACTCATCACCGAGCATTAATTCCTCAATCCACAACCAGTCTTTAGTTATATTAAGACAACTTTTGGTAGCATTTAAATTAACTATATTTTTACAAAATTTATCAGCAATGACCGAGTGAGATCCTGAATAAGAATTGTTATAGAACCATTGTGAAATGTCATTTTCACAAAGATCAAATCGATTAGGTTTCATATTTGATGATAAATCCAATGGTTTAACTGAAGATTTGCCTCTATTTTTTACTGGGTCAAGATCTGGACTGGCCATACCTGGAAGACCAAGGCTATTACAATATTTTGCACTAGTCATAATATCATTCGAAATATTCTTTTGAGCATAAAGAAAACAACTAACAACTTCAGATCTGTAATAATTAATTCCTGTACACATTTGCTGAACAAATTTATATTTTTCAACTTCACTTAAAACTTGAGAAGCTTCTAAAGTACGTGCTAAAGACCAGCTCTCAGCAAGACAATTGTTCAATATATAATCGTTTTTAGTATATTCTACATCTTTGCAAATATCGTTGATATATAATGTACGGTTGATTCCTAGTGAAGCATCTTTAGAAATCCAATTATTTACCTCATTGTAACAAACAGAATTTATCTTAGAGAAAGAAAGCGGTAGAAAGAAAAATAAAATTGAATAAATTAAAAAAGTATTTTTCATATAATTGCTCCTAGATTTAAGAGTAGCATTGTTTTAATTACTAATTAGTTAGGCTTGTAATTTATATTTAAATGTCAAAAATTTAGACAACCTTATTAAAATATGGTGCTCGGAACTGGACTTGAACCAGCACAGGCTTTTACGCCCACTACGACCTCAACGTAGCGTGTCTACCATTCCACCACCCGAGCAGTAATTTATAAGGTTTTAAGAAACTCAATTAAATCAAGTTTTTGAGGCTTTGTCATATACTCATTACCTGATTTATCTAAGAATATTTTCTTATCATGCCCAGTATTTCTCATACCTGCCTTGGATGTATCATAAAAATATTTTTTTTGCTTTTTCCACTTCTTACTAATCTTAGATGGATGAGGGTAACCATTACATTCTTGATCAAAATCTTTTTTAGGATCAACTGCTTTGACTGCCCAATATGTTTTTGGTCTGAGCTCACTACTAGTTAAGACAGCACATAAACTTGGAGCTGAATTATTATGAAAATATGGCCATCGTGCCCAAATTCCAACTAGAGGAGGAGGGACATATCCAACTTGTGGTTTTACTAAAATCGATTTGTTTTTTTGAATGGCCAAACGATTTAGATCTTTAGAAAAATACTTCATTCCTTCATAGCGACCTGGATCAGTACCAACGTTTATCACAGGTGTTTTTTTATGATATCGAACCTCATTAGTTTTCACTAATTGCTTAAACTCTAGATCTTTATCTATACTCCAGTTTTTTATATATTGACCATGGCAGCGTTCACAATATTTTTTAAACTGCTTCTCTCCTCGCATCGCACTATGTATATCTAATTCTTTTTCATCAAAAAAATCTAAATAATTTGGAGCATGCGTAGCAAAAACAGAAGTTGTTAATTCTTTTATTGTCGATTGATTTTGATCAATCCATGATTCTAGTTCTTTTAAATCTGTACCTCGTCCTATTTCATTCCACAAAAAATTTGTATAGACTGGATTTCCACTCACTAAAGAGCCATCAGATAACCAACGTGTTTTATATTTTAAATTCCACCATACTGCTGGCTTACTATCAGCTGCTTTTGATTCTAAAATATGTGGACCATCAACAAAGCGCTTGAGCTTAGTAGCATATTCATCTTTTTGTCTATAGTGAAGACTAGCTCCCACTTGAGACAAAGATGTATCAAGACCAAGAACAACTGGTTTTTTAGTTTGAACCCAATCAAGAGTTTCAAGCGTATCTGCCATCATTTTTAACTCTCCATCACTCATTCCTAAAATATATTTACCAATTGAGCTTCGATAGGTTCTCTTCATTTTTTTTGCATCTAAAAAAAGCTCATTTCCTTTTGGAAACCTTGTACTTAAGCCTAAAACTTTTTTTCCAAATAAATCAGCAGAGTGGCAACTTGCACATCCAAAAGTTAGGCCTTCAACTTGATATCTTTCAATTAAAGTCCCCCCCATAGGAAGCCCCCTGTTTTTTTCAGACGGGTAAGGAATATGCGAATAATTTTGTTCTTCATTTTCAGGATATTGATTATGACCAGCATAATCAAAAAATTCTTTTTTCGTTTTATAACCGCTACTTAATTTTAAAATCTTATAAATTAATTTTCTAGCTCTTGAGTTTACTGGTGCTTCATCAAAGGCTTTTTCAAAGACGCTGTATGGAAAAAGTAAAGGCGTCATTGTCACTGGATATTTAAGAGCATGAAGTTTTCCTTTTTCAATAGTTGAACTTAATTGGAGAGGATTTAATTGAAATGGATTACTTCGATTCTCAATTGACCATTTACCAATAGATGAAAACTCAAAAGCTTCACTCCATTGCATATCAATATCTTGAGCTATTGATATGTTAGTTAGAAAAGATAGTAAAAATACTTTAAACATACTAAAATTGTATGAATAAGATCCAAAGAGTGTCCAATGACTAAACCTTACTTAAAGTAGAGGCCTATAGCTCTGAATATAATTTATTTGTTTGATATTTTCTTTTATCAATTCATCTCCACAGACCCACATCCTTGAATAATCCATTCTTCCTTTAGAATCTATTTTATAAGGATAGACACTTCTTAGTTTATAACTATCTTCCCACTGAATTTTCTCTTCGGGAATCCGTTCAGTACCCCATGAGTTTTGTAATAATAAACATTTTTTTTGTTTACAAGTAGCTGTACCTATTGCGGCCATTGCATGATGACCATCCAAAGGATCTTTCACAAATCCAAATATATCAGCTACCGGCCTAAACAGTTTCATACTCGCACCAATAGTTATTGGTCGTCGAGCATTCATATTAGGATGAGATATCGCATTTTCATAAAAGTCCCACATTTCTCGACATCCATTTTTTTCTTTACAGACTTTTCCCTGCTTTTCAAAAATACAATCCAATTGATCATTTAAACTATCCGGGATAAGTGTTTCACATTCTTTTTGGATTTTCTTAAAAAGTCCTGGTTTTACTATCACTGTCTTGTCATCAACTTTATATTTATGTAGCACTCCATGATGACTTTTCATTTCACTCAATATTGGTTCTTGGCTTAACTTTCCTTTACAATCAAGAGGAGCTTCAATCAGAGGTTGAAACAATTCAAAAAAGTTACCTCTTTTATCATTTTTCAAAACTCCTCTCACATCATTTATGAGTGTCTCAAAGGTACCCATATGACATTGACGTATTGATTGGGGGTTAAAATACCCAAAGTAATTATCGATCATACATGCCAGCTGCTCATCTTTATCTTCTTGATTACAAGTCTGCGAATTCAGTTCGGGGTAAACGTCTAGTATTTTTTTTAAGTCTTTATCACTTTGAAGGTAATAATGAATGATAGTAATTGGAGCAAAATAATAATTAGGATCATTAGTACTTAGTGAGTTCATTTTAACTTCTTCCAAATAAGGTTGAAAACAAAGCCCCCTACCAAATTTCTTGAAATTCTCAGACTCAATTTCAACTAACTTATTAAAGGTATCATCTAAATAATTCCCCGCTTTTAACGTTTCTCTCATTTCTTTTAAACTACATTGTTTTACGCCACATTGTTTTGAAATATATTGCAAATAATTAAATGATAATACTTCGTTAGATTCTTTATACTTTCTTCGGATTAAATAATTTAACTCAGTAGAAAAAGATGCAAGTAGACATGCTCCATAGCCTTTTTGACTGTGAATCGTATTAATAATTTGTTTTACCCCTGCTTTATCATCTGAGAAGTTTTTTGAAGACTCTTTACTAGAATCTAGTAAAGTTGTTCTTTCACAATCTTCAAGTGGATGTTCCACACCATAGATATTTAATGAAATAAAAAGAAAAAAGAATAAATATAGCACTCACTCTATTGTAGAGGATAATTTCTAGAAATATAGGTGATGCCCCATCCATGCCCATGACATTAAAATCACTGGAGCGTAAGGAAACTTTGATCCTAGACACTCTCTAATACCTTGAGCATATCCGCTTCTAGCATAATCAGCAATTTTCTCATGATTCTGTGCTAATTGAGTCAGGATACTAAACCCTCCGATAATACATGTTGAGTATAGTAGTACACTAAAAAATGAATTATGCCAGACTAAAGGAGTTACTAAAAATAATGAAAATAGGTATTTCGAATCACCAGGTCCCATAATTCTTAAGAAATATCCAATAAAGCCAACTAATAAAAACGTTAAACTATAAAAAAACGTTTCAGTTGTTAGTTGATAATTCTCAGGTGCAATAAATAGTAGTGCTATAAATAATGATATATTTAAGATCGACCATTGGTTAGAAATCTTTCTATATTTTACATCATTTATAGCAACCATAAATATTTGAACTAACATAAATGTATAAACAAAAGCTAAAACGTTACTCATACGCACCTCTTAAAAAAATTATAACTTAAAAGAAAAATTCAATCTTACTTGAACTCTTGAGTTATACCTTTAATCTTTCCGAAAACTTCTGTAATAACATCTCCTAAACCTTGATTAACTTGATCTTTAATTTTAAAAATAACCAAAGCAGCAACAGCTAGTAAAAGTACATACTCAACGGCCGTTTGACCTTCTTCATCTTTCAAGTACGATTTAAAAAAATTAATAATCCCTTTCATGTTTCCCTCCTATATAAAAGTTCTTTACTCTCTTATATTTTAATTCCTTGTTGTGTTTTTTTAGAGTTCTTAATCAAGAAGAATGAAAAAAAAAATCAAAAAAACTCATAACTAGTTGTAATTACTGTCTTTTCAATGAGTTTTTTCATAAAACTATTAAAGTTAAAATATTTCAAATTCTACAACTATACTTGCCACTTCCACTTCTAGCCACATTAAACACTATTTAGATGATCTATACATTAATCTCACTCTCCCCTAAAATAAACTTAACAAACCTTTAAAATTAATAGGATATCTTATGGCCTCGCAAGCTTGCACGTCTGGAATTTGTGGTTACTTATGTTCATCGATTGGAAAGAAGCAATTAATGGGTGTAACTGCGTTCTTACTCATTGGCTTTTTAAAAGCTCACCTTTTGGGAAACTTTCTTCTTTTACTAGGTCCAGCTGCTTTTAATGAATATGGACACAAACTTATGAGCCTAGGACCTCTTTTAATAATTGCTGAAATAATTCTATTAGCAATATTTCTAACCCACCTTGTTTTAGCTATTTCATTAGTATGGCAAAATAGGAAAGCAAGACCCGTAAAATATTATTCAAAACAACGAACCGGCCGAGGAGCAACTTTTGCTTCTAATACGATGCCCTATACAGGAATTGTTATCTTAATTTTTATTTGTCTACATTTATGGTGTTTTAAGTATGGAACTTATTACGAATTCGATTTAGATGGAATTATTGTCAGAGACCTATACCGTACTGTTATCGAATACTTTGCAAACCCTTTCTATACAGCTTGGTATGTTTTGGCCATGATTGCCATGGGAATACATTTATCTCATGGAGTTCAATCTGCTTTTCAATCTGTTGGTTTCCGACATGCTCGTTACACACCATTAATTAAAAAATTAGGATGTGCTTTAAGCTTGTTTCTAACTGTAGGTTTTTCTGGGCTTTCAATTTATGGATACTACATCTCCACAACGCTAAATTATTAAGGAATATATATAATGAGTAAATTAGATTCAAAAGTACCAGGTGGGAAATTAGAAGATAAGTGGGAGCAATACAAGTTTGATATGAAACTTGTGAACCCGTCTAATAAAAGAAAATTTAATGTGATAGTTGTCGGAACAGGTTTAGCTGGTGCAAGTGCAGCAAGTACGATGGCCGAGCTTGGATATAACGTTCAAAGTTTTTGTATTCAAGATTCTCCAAGAAGAGCTCACTCTATTGCAGCTCAAGGTGGAATCAATGCAGCAAAGAATTATCCAAATGATGGCGATAGTGTTTGGAGACTTTTCTATGACACTATTAAAGGTGGAGATTATAGATCTAGAGAAGCTAACGTATATCGATTAGCTCAAGTTGCTAATAATATTATTGACCAATGTGTTGCTCAAGGAGTGCCTTTTGCAAGAGAATATGGTGGATATTTAGCCAATAGATCATTTGGTGGAGCTCAGGTTTCTAGAACTTTTTATGCTAGAGGACAAACTGGTCAACAATTACTTCTTGGAGCTTACTCATCGATGATGAGAATGGTTGCTAAAGGAAAGATTAAGCTTCATACAAGAAGAGAGATGACTGAACTTGTTGTGATCAATGGTCAGGCCCGTGGGATAGTCGTTAGAAATATTATTACTGGTGAGTTAGAAACATATCATGCAGATGCCGTTATTTTAGCTACTGGTGGATATGGAAATGCTTATTACCTATCTACAAATGCTATGGCATCAAATAGTTCAGGTGCTTGGCAGGCCTATAAGAAAGGGGCCATGTTTGCTAATGCATGTTTTACACAAATTCATCCAACTTGTATTCCAGTTCATGGAGAGAATCAATCCAAGCTAACACTTATGAGTGAATCACTTCGAAATGATGGTCGAGTTTGGGTTCCTAAAAAACAAGGTGATACTAGGAAGCCAAATGATATCCCTGAAAGTGAGCGAGATTATTATCTAGAAAGAATTTATCCAAGTTTTGGAAACCTTGTTCCAAGAGATGTTGCTAGTAGAAATGCAAAACTTCAAGTTGATGGTGGACGAGGTGTTGGATCCACGGGTGTGGCAGTTTATCTAGACTTTGCAGATGCTATTGCACGAGATGGTGAAGATACAATTAGAGGTCGATATGGAAATCTTTTTGAGATGTATCAAAGAATTACTGATGAATCACCGTATAAATCTCCTATGAGAATCTACCCTGCTGTTCATTATACGATGGGTGGAGTTTGGGTTGATTATAATTTAATGACTACTGTTCCAGGCCTACATGTTTTAGGGGAAGCGAATTTTTCTGATCATGGTGCTAATAGATTAGGAGCAAGTGCCTTAATGCAAGGACTGGCTGATGGATACTTTGTCATTCCTTATACAATAGGAAATTATTTTGCATCAAACGTTATTGATCAAAGTATTACAACAGATCATAGTGCTTATAAAGATGCCCTTCAAAGTACAAAGCTTAGACTTAACGGACTACTTGAAACAAAAGGTTCTCAATCAGTTGAATCCATTCATAAAAAACTTGGAAAGATTATGTGGGAGCATGTTGGGATGAGTAGAAATGCTGACTCTCTACAAACCGGTATCGACAAGATTAAAAAGCTACAAGAAGAATTCAAACAAGATGTAAACGTTCCAGGATCAAATAAAGGAATTAATACTGAGCTGGAAAAGGCAATACGAGTAAGTGACTTCCTTGAAATTGGTGAACTGATGGCAAGAGACGCTCTAACAAGAGATGAGTCATGTGGTGGTCACTTCAGAGATGAATTTCAAACAGAAGAAGGTGAAGCAAGAAGAGATGATGATAAATTCACTCACGTTGCCGCTTGGGAATATAACGGAGAAGGCAAAGATCCAATCCGAAATGTAGAAAATCTAGAATTTGAAAACGTAAAACTAACAACTAGAAGTTATAAGTAGAGGAAGACTTATGAGTGCACAAAGTATGAAAATTAAATTAAAAATTTGGCGTCAAGCTGATAACAACTCAAAGGGTGCCATGCAAGATTATAATCTTGATAATGTTAGCCCAGATATGAGCTTTCTTGAGATGCTTGATTTACTAAATGAGAATCTTATTAATTCTGGATCCGACCCTGTTGCCTTTGATCATGATTGTCGAGAAGGAATATGTGGTATGTGCTCTCTCATGATTAATGGTGAAGCTCATGGTCCTCAAAAACTAACAACTACTTGTCAGCTTCATATGAGAAGTTTTAAAGATGGTGATACTATTATTATTGAACCATTTAGAGCAAAAGCTTTTCCCGTTCATAAAGACTTAATGGTTGATCGAACTGCCTTTGATGAAATTATCGCCGCTGGTGGATTTGTATCTATGAACGCTGGTAACGCTCCAGATGGAAACGCAATTCCTATCGGTAAAGAAACAGCTGAACTTGCAATGGATGCAGCAGCTTGTATTGGCTGCGGAGCATGCGTCGCAAGCTGTGAAAATGCTTCAGCGATGCTTTTTACATCGGCTAAGCTATCTCAGCTTGCTCTGCTGCCCCAAGGGAAAGCTGAGGCTAAAGAACGAGCTCTTGGTATGGTTAAGAAAATGGATGAGCTAGGGTTTGGAAATTGTACTAATGCTGCTGAATGTGAGGCAAGTTGTCCTAAAGGGATAGAACTCTCTAACATTGCTAGAATGAATAGAGAATTCTTTAAGTCAGCTCTTTCTAATAAGTAGTTTTATTTCTCTTTTACTAAGTACTTCACTTCAACTATTGAATTAAAGTCTGGAGCCGATGTAAAATCGATAGCATTCTTAACGCTATTGTATTGCCAATTACTAACTTCTTGTCCATCTACAAATACCTTTAACGTAGGCGTAAATGGTCGATTTTTTAACTTAAATAAGTCTACTAGCTTTACTAAATCATCAGAGATTTTACTTAAGTGACTTCCAAAGTCATTATCGTTAATATTTAATTTTAATCCATTTGTAAGATCAGCCATACTATTATATCTAGCGAAACTTGGACTAACTATAGAGCTAACGTGAAGTTGAGATGCCTTGTTTACCATTGTTAATAACTGAGAATGATAATGTGAGACAGCAAATGGTGATTGATCTTCTTCGTCACTAACATAAATAACAGCAAGAGGAGACTCAGGAGTAACTAATAAACCATCTTCATGGGTTGCTAAGAAATTAAATGCCCCATTTAGGCCTCTCTCTACAAAAGATCCATTAATACCTACTTTAATAAGAGATTGAAAATCTGCGATAAATTGAGTCTTATTCTGATTTGCTCTCTCTGAAGTTAACTTAAGCATAGAAGTAGTGCTGTGTTGATTATCTGTTGTTGTTATCCCCATTGTAAAACGGAGGTTTTTTTCAAGAAAACTCTGAATAAAAGAACTAAAGTTATTTGCTAGATTCTGTTGATCTCCAGACATTGAACCAGAATTATCTATAACCCATAAGACTCCAAGATGGGGTCTATCGTTTTGATTAAAAGTCTCTACTTGTTCTCCAGGACAAGTATTTTGTAGTTTTGCTTTTGTAAATATTTTCTTATAGTCCTCATAAGATTCTTCTAGTTCAGGGTCAAAAATTGGACATCCTTCAAATTCGCAAGTTCCATTTTCTTTTGTTGCAGCTGCTAAAAAATTCTTAGCCTTTGATTCCATACATCCTAATCTCTTACCACATCTGAAACGATCTTTGGTCACACCAGTATAATTAATATTTAAATTTGCTAAAGTCTCGAGATATTTATCAACCTTTGCTTGCATTAAAACATTTGTAAACTCAAAGCCTTCTCTCGAACACCAAGAAAAATTACATTTCCCATTTTCTAACTTTTTATCTGCTTCAAAATTAGTAGCATTTGAATCTAAACACCCTTCAAAATCAGGACAAGTATCTATAATTTTTTTAGAAGTTGGAAACTTCATTCTATACTTATTATAGGCTCTCTTAAGTTTTGCGTCTAATAAAACACAACCTTTAAACTCACAACTTGCATCAGCAATTTTCTTATCTTTTTCAAAATTCATTGCCAGAGGTTCTAGACAACCTGTAAATTTATCACAAGTATTATCTAATTGAGCAGCAGTTGGAAATCTCATCTTATAATCATTAAATGCCTTCCCTAAATCTTCATCTAAAGTTGGGCACCCTTTAAATTTACAACTTGCATCTGCTATTTTAAATTTCTTATCAAAATTAAATGCCTTCTCTTCCATACAACCCGTTAAACTTTTACAAGTATTTCTTAAGGCTTTAGCATCAGGAAATTCAGTTTTGTACCTGGCATAATCAGTCTTTAGTTTTTCATCTAAGATCGGACATCCTCTAAAGATACATGTATTATTAGGAAGTTTCTTATCACTTTGAAAATTAATCGCTTTTTCTTCAATACATCCTCTGAAACTTTCACAATTATTATCTAAAACTGTTTGAGGGAATTGTTCTTTATAAGAATTAAATTCTCTCTCTAAATCTTTATCTAAAAGAGGACAGCCTTTAAAAGTACATTTACCATTTTCTTTATTGGCAATAGAGTTGAAATTCGATGCTTCTCTATTCATACATCCAGAGATCGTGTGACAGGCATCTTTAATTAGCTCACCTGAATGCTTTTCAATCCCCTCGCCTGTATGGTCATGAACAATCGTTTTGATTAGTTCTAAATACGGCGTAACCACGGAGCTTTCAAATTCAGTGTTTGTTTCATCAAATCCTTCAGCAGCACACCATACAAAACTACAACTTCCATCTTCTATCTCATACACTTTATCAAAGTTGATTGCCTTTTCGTTCATACAGCCCATAATTGGTTCAAATGCTTTCCTATAGTTTCCGTAATTCATCCCAACATTAGTATCTCCTTCAAGACAACTATTAAATAAAAGGAAGAGCGAGAATAAAGTTAATAATTTTTTCATACTGTTATTTTATCGGAAAACTAGATCTTTCTCTTTAGGATATAGTAATGAAAATTTTCGATGTGGTTCTTAGCTTCGAATTGTTTGATTTCAGCTTAGAAATGCCTTCTATTCGTGACACTTTTACGACATTGTCAGAGTCCAAAAAAATGCCTCTAAATGTTGCTAATAAAAAATTAAATTTAATTTAATTGTTAAAAGCATCAAATATTTATAAAATTCTTTGTGAGACATTTTTCCAATAAGATCATTATATTCAATAAACAAGCACATAAAAGCTTGATAGAGATTTTAAAAACTGAGATAGGTTTAGAAGTAAAGACTAAGAGATTCAAGTATAAAAATTACCTCTACCCTATTTGTGTAGAATCGTTTATTGATGATCAAGAATTAAAATCGAAAACTCTCGGAAGATTTAACAGCAATACATATACGATTGAATTAAATTATACTTACTGCACTGGTTTGAGTGATCAAGTTTTGTTGGATCTTCTAAGACATGAGTTGGCCCATTATCTAACCTATTTAGAGTATGGAAATCAGGTACTTCCACATGGTCATGAATTTAACAAAATATGTAAAAAGTATAATTGGGGTAAAAATGTAAGTGCTGCAACTATTGAAATAATAGAAGATGTGAAACAAAGCTCTAACAAAGTAGAATCCAGATACAAGAAACTTATCGCCTTATCTAAAAGTGATAATATACATGAAGCATCCCTGGCCCTAGAGAAGGCAAATCAACTAATCCTTGAAAATGAATTTCTAGATACGGAACAGATTTATTATGTCCATTGCCTTTGTGAATTTAAAAGAAAGAATTCAAAAATAGACTCAATCTATCACATTATGCAATCTATGAATTTTGGTGTCATTTTTCATTATGGTAATGAGCTCCATGCCCTTGAATCATTTGGAACCAAAGAGCTAGTTATGCAGTCTCAAGAGATTTTTAACTTTCTCGAAAGTTCTCTTGATGAGATTTGGAAAAAGCAAAAAAGAGAATCTAATTTGAAAGGATTAGTGGCTAAAAACTCATTTTTTGCGGGTTTTTCTAAAGGAGTACTCTCCAATCTTCAAAGTAAAAAGAAGGGATATTGCGATGAACAAAAAAACGCTCTTATAAAGCTTGAATTATTAGTCAAAGATGCAACTAAGCTTATCTATGGAAATGTTAGAAGTGTTGGAACATCTGGTAAATCTAATACTAAAGCCGAGTCAATCGGCTTTAGTAAAGGTAAGTCTTTTAATACAAATTTCAAAAAGCATTCTTATATAACTTAAGATTCTTTTTTAATAACTTAAGACTTGATTAGGTGTTACTTCTATAATATTTGTCCCGGAATCTATATCTAGAACTAATTTATCTAAAGTTCCTGCACTGCTTGGTATCCATACTAAATTCCAAATATGCCATCTTGAAAAACATGCTGGTATCGTTCCAGATGTACCTAAATAATCAGTAATAGTAGTACTAGGAGTAATAACTGTTCCATTGATATTCTCTGTCGCAAAATAATTTGTTATAGCCGTATTCCAAGTGTTTGCATTCCCTCCATTCACTGTTATATTTAGCGGATTTACAACCCCCGAAAGTACTAAGTCTGTTAACACAACAGGATCACCAACAGTATATACTTCTTCTCCTGGTAAGGATGTGTCACAGTTTGCAGATGAACCTGGTTGATCAAAACCAGCGATACCACTAGTGCTCGTAGTTATAGACCCAATAGAAAAGTTATAAACTGGAATAGGATCAAATGGGACAAGAGTACTAGAACCAACATTAAATCTTACTTGATTATCATAAGCATATCCATGAATAACTTCTAAATTTGTAACATTATCGCTATTAGAACTAAAAGTATTGCCATTAGCACTATCATCTAAAATCTTTATTTCTATTTTCATTGACTCTGCATTAGTTGCACGAAGACCAATCAATCCAGCGATAACTTTTTTCTTAATCGTAATTAATTCCGAGTCTCCTATTATTCCTGAAATTTCATCTGCTACATCTGTTTCAACTCCCACAAAAACTCCTGAACCTGTTTCATTTGTAAAAGTACTTGCAGCTGATCCAATCGTATAATCAAGAGAGAGTGTGTCTCCTGAATCTGTAGTTAAAATAATTTGAGCAGTACCTGATGAAACAATAGTTCCATCATCTCTTCTTAAGTACATCGTATCTTCAAACTCCCCATCTCCTAGATCTGCAAATGTTGCTTTAGTGTCTCCTTGAGTACCAGTCTGATAAGTTCCACTTCCCCAAGTACTTTCCCAAAATGCAACTGATAAAGAATTCACAGGTGTCGCTGTCGTACATTGTGGAATCCAATATGTGACTAATTGTCCATGACCACCAAAAAGAGCATTGTTTTCTCCATCGCATCCTAAAGAAGTACCTACTGCATAATCTACATCCAAAGAGTTAACAGAATTAATATCACCAAAAATAGGATTATATTGTAAAAAGCCTGATCCCGCTTGAATAAAACTACTTCCACCTTTAACAGTTGAAAATGTATTAGTTCCTCCTTCATAACCTCCACCTGCTCCGGCATTGTGAAGATTACAAATACCAGTTGCTCCTGAAAAATCGATTTCACCACCAGAGTTTGGTGCTCCTCCTGCACCACCATGATCTTTTACAAATGCTGAACTTGCACAATCATCTGTACGATGGATTCCACCACCGCCACCACCACCAGCAATTACAACCGATCTTACTTGATCTGAACTTAAAACTGGAGAATTACCTGTAAATAGGCCTGTTAATCCTGCTCCAGTTCCATCATTACCTGCTCCTGAAGGAGCTCCAAAACCATATATAGAAGGATGAGTTCCATTATCGCCTTCGTAACCTCTTTCTCCTATAACAATAGAGTAGTCTGCTCCTACAGTAACGCTAAACTTAGACTCAGAGTATCCACCAGCTCCCCCATTTGCATGAAGAGAGTTCCATACTTTTTCGCATCCACCCCCAGCTCCCCATGATTTGACTAAAGTCTCCGATGCTCCTATCGGCACGGTTATATTTTGATCAGCTCCTGTATAAGCAAAAACTTGTTTACTTGGCGAACAAAAACAAACTTCATTAGAGTCACTCGAGCCAGATGTACCATCACAATTCTTAACATTATTTCGAACACAAATAACATCCCCTAATCCTGGAGCTGATCCACCAACTGCTGGTAAAAAAGTTGTCCAATCATCAACTAAAAGATCTCCATGCGTTGAAGAAGAATTAGAGCCAGCAAGAGTAATAGGTGTAGCAAGTGTCGCATAAGCAATCGACCCCACATCTGTCCCATTAACTTCAAAAGTCCATTGGATCTCTCTAGTTCCTGGAGGCGTACAAGTATCATTATAAGTTGAGTCATCAGAAAAACCTCCAATGATTCCAACCTTATTATTATTTATTCCTATTGGACCAGATGGTTGATGACCAATGATAGCTGCCACAGGTGCAGAAGCGGCTGTTCCAAAAATTGAAGCGGTATCTGCAGTAGACCCATCAGAGCAAGTTGCAGTATAAGCAAGGTTCCAAGCACCTTGTGCTGTAGGAGTTACAGTAACTGTTGGAAGTGAACCTGTAAAAGTGCAATTAGTACAAATTCCCGCTAAATAAGTCACTGTTCCACAAAAGAAATTTTTTGTATCATTAGTTGCTACATTAATTGATGGATTAGGAGTTCCTGCAATACTTGAACTGACCATATCATCTACAGCATCTATTGATGCTAAAGAACCTGCAAGTACATTTCCAGAAACGATAGCTGAATCAGTTGTCGTTCCATCAGAACAAGTCGCAGTATAAGTAAAGTCCCAAGCACCTAAAGCTGTAACTGTGACTGAAACCGAAGGCAGTAAACCTGTTAAAGTACAATTTGTGCAAGTTCCAGCTGTATAAGTTATTGGAGCACAATTACTATCTAAATCATTACTAGATACGTCTATTACCTTAGGTACACCTACAGTTAGTTTTTTAACTGTTTGATCAACTGCATCTATTCCTGGGGCAGAAGTAGTTTCATTATCGGTTGCGGTACTACCATTAGAATCAGTGATAGTTGAATTACATATTACAGGAACTGAAGAACCAAAACTCACTGTTGGAATAGAAAAGCTTCCATTTACACATGTTCCAGTAAATACTCCAGCACCACAATCAATACTGACAATTGAATTATCTGGAGTACAAATTCCAGTTAACGTGTTGCCACTACTTCCCGGGATGCCTGTTATTGGATCTAAATCTACAGAAATTGGAGATACACTAGATCCAGCTGGGTCCCAAAGCCTTGCATTTTTATTATTTATACAAGAAACCAGCATTACATTTACTAAAAAAAGCATCAATATTTTCATAAAATCCCCATAAGATTAACTATGAAAGTTATCGGTGAATTCTCAAAAATTTTAAGCAACTCATATATTTCAGAAATTTTTTAAAAACTGATATGCCAAAATAGACAAAAAACTAAGTGACCCTGTCTCTTCTTCACTATATCGCCCTGGATAGATCCAGATAAATCAAGCAAGATTGACTAAAAAACAAAGAGTTGTGATGGGATTATTTGGCAGAAGATCAAATGCTTATAAAGGCATGAGAAGTAGTGTTGGAACATCTAATAATTTAATACAAATTTTAAAAAGCATTCTTATATAACTTATAACTAATTAAGATACAAAGTGTTCTTAGTAAATATAATTTAATTCAACATCAAACTCATTAGATAAATTATTAAGTCCCCAGTCACCAATAACTGCATCAAATTGTAATCGTTGTCCAATACTTGTAAAATTCACTAAACCTGAGCCAAATACAGTGAAATTCTGATCAACTCTTGAAGTCATAAAAAAATTGAAGTTATGTGACCCTCCATCTGTTACCGTTATCTCTGAAAAATCAACCCTCTCCATTGTCGGCTCATCATCTGGATCTCTAATTTGATCATGGACATAAAGATGTAAGTCCCAGTTTAGTAAAGCAGAAGACTCTAGATCTCCTTGGTAATTTTTCACAAACTGATTTCCAGGCATTCTCAGTATAGTTTCATGGTACCCAGAGATGGTTCCTGAACTTGGTCTAATCTTTATAACACCTTCGGAGATACTACGCATTCCATTAGGAAATGATGAATCACATTGATAGTAATACGGAGTTGATGTTGAAGTCGCCGGAGAGCCAACTGCAGAATTGGAAGATTGAAAAAAAACATTAAAATTCATAGCAGGGGCAGTATGCCCTAAGTATACCGATGGACCATATGTTCCTGTATAAGTAGTCGCGTTCATAAAAACACCTGATCCTACTAAACGTTGAGAATAATCAGTACTTCCTGCTGAAACCTCATGAACTCCTGCATATACTAAGTCGACAAATCTCTCCAGTTCAATATTATCAACTTGGGATAAAAATGTTCCTCCATTCCCTATTGATTGAAATTCCCAGTCTAACTTCAAAGCTCCTGAATCCCATGAAGAACTAGATCCAGAACCGTCTAAATATGAATTGCTCGACAAGTTTGCCCAATCTTTTTTCTTGAAATTAAAACATTGTCCATCTGGAGTAGTATTTAAAATTGCACCATCAAGAGTAAAAGGATCAATATTAGGTGCAAAATTTGTTGCCCAATTTGCACCAACATCATTTTGAAAACCTGCTGCAGTGGTAGGGTCTTGCCCGACAATTAATTCAACATCTGCATGATTGATACTTAAGTGATCATTAATGACTAACTTTAATAAATCTCCATTTTGTAAGTCACTATTATCATTGTAAAAAGACTCAATACAAATTTCGAAAGTACCATCGGTGTAAGCAGTACCATTATCTATTGGGTCTTGCTTTATGTTTACGTTTAAGATTATACCTGGAGCAGAAGAAGTTTCATTATCGGTTGCAGTACTACCACTAGAATCAGTGATAGTTGAGTTACATATTACTGGAACTGAAGAACCAAAACTCACTGTTGGAATAGAAAAGCTTCCATTTACACATGTTCCAGTAAATACTCCGGCACCACAATCGACACTGACAATTGAATCATCAGGAGTACAGATTCCAGTTAATGTGTTACCAGTACTACCTGGAGGGCCAGTAATTGGATCTAAATCTATAGATAATGATAAGACACTAGATCCAGCTGGGTCCCAAAGCCTTGCATTTTGATTATTTATACAAGAAACCAGCAACACATTTACTAATAAAAACATCAATATTTTCATAAAATCCCCATAAGTTTAGCTATGAAAGTTATCGGTGAATTCTCTAAAATTTTAAACAACTCATGTATTTCAGAAATTTTTGAAAAACTGATATGCCAAAATAGACAAAAAACTAAATGACCCTGTCTTTTCTTCACTATATCGCCCTGGATAGATCCAGATAAATCAAGTAAGATTGACTAAAAAAATAAGGAATAATGATGGGATTATTTGGCAGAAGATCAAATGCTTACAGAGGCATGGGAAATGGAATGGGCAGAAGAAGAATGGGTGGTGGCAGATTAAAAATCATGCTCGTACTTGGATTAGTCTATGCTGGTTATCATGTTCTTAGTTATTATGCCAAAACAGAAACAAACCCTTATACAGGTCAAAGTCAGAGAATTGGAATTAATCAAGATCAAGAGATTGCCTTAGGATTACAAAGTGCACCTCATATGGAAAAGCAACATGGAGGTCAACACCCAGATGCTAAAGCTCAGGCCTATGTTGATTCGGTTGGAAATAAATTAGTTCAAAACTCCATAGCGGCTACTTCTGGCTATAGATTTGATTTTCATTTATTAGCTGACCCACAAACCGTGAACGCTTTTGCTCTTCCTGGGGGACAAGTTTATATAACCCAGGCTTTGTTTTCTAAATTGCAAAACGAAGATCAATTAGCAGGAGTACTAGGTCATGAGATTGGACATGTGCTTGCTCGTCATGGAGCTCAACGAATTGCAAAAGATCAACTCACAAAAGGTTTGACCAATGCTGCAGTATTAGTGACTGGAGATTATAGTGCTGGTCAAATGGCTGCCATGATTGGCTCAGTAGTTGGAATGAAATATGGAAGAGGCCAAGAGTTAGAATCCGATGATCTTGGTATTAAAATGATGCTTAAGTCTGGCTATAACCCTGAAGAAATGATTGGAGTCATGGCAATTTTAAAGGAAGCTAGCGGTGGTGGTGATGGTAAAAAATCTGACTTTTTCAGCACACATCCTAATCCAGAAAATAGAGTTGAGAAAATAAGAGAATCAATCAAGAAATATAGAAGCTTAAATTGAGAAAATTCTTTCTGCCATGTTCATTATTAGCTCTTGCAGTTATCCTAGGTGCATTTGGAGCTCATGGAATTGAAAATTCAGTTAGTGCAAAAGCTCTTGCTACTTATAAAACTGGAAATTTTTATCATTTCATCCATGCTCTTGGTTTTGGATTTATTTTATTATTAGAAGATAAATTTCAATTTAATTTTAAACTACCAAAAATACTATTAATTGCCGGTATCACAATATTTAGTGGAGGTTGTTATCTTTACGCTCTAACTGGGCTAAAAATGTTTGCTATGATTGTTCCTTTGGGAGGTCTATCTTTTGTTGCTTCGTGGCTACTTTTGAGTCTGAAGTGTTTAAAAAGCTAAGAACATAATCTTTTAATTTCTCCCACATATTTTTTGTCTTTTCTTGAACCTCTGGAATTTCATAAACAGCAGCTGGGAGATAAATCTCAGTATTCTTAGGAAGTTTCAGATTATTAGCATACACTCTCTTCTTTACTGCAGGATTATATTCTTTAAACTTCTCAAGTGTTAGCTGGTGCTCTGTTAATAAATCCTCTACTTTTTTACTTGAATCTAACTTTTCAGTAATTAAGTGTTTTTCTTGCATAAACTCAACTTCAGGAAAATACTCCCAATAGTTTTCAGAAACTTCAACTGCGGCTAAAAATGAGCCATAAAAATTCTTCGAAGCAAAACTAAAATTTCTAGTTTCATATTGAGTAATAATTTTTGTAAAATCTTTAGTTCTTAATTTCCTCATAGCTCTTCTTAATCCAGAAGGTCCATGATTATAAGCTGTAATAGCAATTGGCCATGATTGTTTTAGAATCAGATAATTTTCTTTAAAGTGCTTAGCAGCTGCAACTGTTGCTTTAGTAATATCTAATCTTTCATCGATATGATTATTAATCTCAAGTTTGAAAAGCTTTGCCGAACTTCTCATAAATTGCCAAATCCCGGCTGCCCCAACACTTGAGTAAGCTTTATAATTAAAAGAACTCTCTACATGGGGAAGATAAGCTAACTCTTCTGGAAGATCGTATTCAGAAAAGATTTTCTTAATAATATGTAGATATTTATTGGATCGCTCTAAACCAGCTAAAAATCGATCTCTCATTCCTTGTTGATACCTTAATCTTTTAATCCTTTTGGATAAATTCTTTCTATATTTCTTTGGAATCTTAGAATATATTTCTTGTTCATTTTTTGTAAGACGCTTCCCTCTTTTTCTCTTTATACTCTTTAGAGTATTTCTTAATTTCTTTACTTGTTTTCTTACATAAGATTTCCGTCCATGATGAGTATATCCTTCATGATCTATAACTTTATAAATAATTGAAGGTTCTGATTTATCATGAATAATTGTTTCACTCGAAGTATAGTGAGTATAAATATTTTTCCAAAAATCCTTTTGTCTTGTTAAATATTCAGAGTCTGGTTTAAAAAACTCTTGAGCTGAAGATGTAATAGAAAATAGTAAGATGGTTGTAAGAATTAGTTTCATAGTGCGGAGATAATAGCTTAAATATGACAACAGAGTAACGCGGCGAGTAAACATTACATAGACCTTAAGTCACTGGAATTACAAGGTCATAATAATAATTTCTCTTAAACCATAATATTTTTAATTAGATATTTTCTTGAAAAGTATCTTTGATCTCACAATATAAAACTAAAGATTAATAATTACACACCGATAAAGAACTACATGGAGATTAAAATGAAAAATTCAATAATGGTTATAGGTTTACTAATTTTTTCGTGCAATCAAAGAATTGGTCAATCAGTACAACAAAATACTAATAATATTTCAAATCAAAAATCAGACTCTTTAGAGAAAAATAATGATGAAGAAATAATTTCAAATGAAATAAGTGCAGAGGAATTCTACGAACAAAAAGCATTTATTATCGAGTTCTATTCAAATCTAGAATATGAAGATATAGTAGATGAAAATTATATGAAATCGTTAGATTCTCAAGTTGCTCAAGAAGTATTATCTGAAATAGAAACCCAAAACTCGACAAATGAATTCACTACTTCTACTGACTCACCAAAAACCATAGCAATCAAGGCAACAGTTGTAATAGCAGAAGCAGGTCGCAGAGTTGGTAAATGGCTCAGTAAAAAATGGAATGATATACAAAAATAATATCTAGGACTTTAAATTCATTTATAAATATAATAATAAAGTAGTAATCAATTTTTTAAGCTTGAGGTCGATTTATTATTTCAATTTTTTGAACCGGAAAAGGAATCTCTATTTTATTACTCTCAAAAGCCTCTTTAATAAGGCAAATGGCCTCATCATAGGCCTTGAAATATCCTTTATTGCCTGGAAACTTTACCCATACTTGGGCATTGAGATTTACAGAATATTGATCAAATTTATTAAAGAAAACTTCAATTGGTTCAGAGTCAATTCGTCCATATAGATTTTCAAGTGAATCTCTCAAAACAGCTTTTACTTTATTAAGATCAGAGTTGTAAGCAATTCCTACTTCTAGGTCAATTCTTCGTCTTGGTGTAGAAGTATAATTTATCATCGTACTAGTAAACATCATTTTATTGGGAATAATTATTTCAAGTCCTTGATAAGTTTCTACATGCGTAGTCCTTAACTTGATTTGTCTAACAGTCCCTAATTGCTCATTAATTTCAATAATATCCCCTATTTCATAAGGCCTCTCGACAGCAATCATTGAACCGGCTAAAAAGTTAGAAGCAATTTCTTGGAAAGCAAAACCAAGTGCTAAACCAATAACCCCGGCACCGGCTAATAAAGAAGTAACAGCTTTATCGAGCTTTAAAATTTCAAGAGCAGAAAATAAACCTATACCAACAATTGTTATAAAAATGGTGGTCCCTACGATCGAATTAATACTTCTATTATCAGAAAATCTATTTGAAATAGACTTATATGAATCTCGGAAAATTCTACCAATCCAATAAAAAATAAAAAATATGATTAACGCGACGATAATATTGGGAAGCATTTTTACAGCTGCTTCTACCCATCGCTCTAATTTAGCAGAGATTAATCTGACATAATGATTAACTATAGTAGGTTGCATTCTATGATGATATTGAATAAGTAGCCGATCATAAAGAAAAATAGTCCTTGCAAATCCAGCTCTTCAAAAGTAATTTTATTGACCATGTCTCCAATAACAATCTTATATATTTTACCATCAATCATCACAGGATTTATTTCATCAGTTTCAGGAATGGGCGGAGGAGCAATCCTGCTGGCCATACTAACTACTATCTTTCCTATACGAACAGTCGTCCCAATCCATGGTGTTGTTCAAATGGGAGCAAATATTTCGAGAAGCTATATATTAAGAAAGTATATAATAAAAAAAATGAGCTTTTTCTTCCTATTAGGAATGCCAGTTGGTGTATTAATAGGAATAAAATTACTATCTCAAGATATCTCTGAAAAACACTTAAAAATCCTAATTTCTATATTCATTATCTTTACTGTTTTCAAGCCTAAAAAAATGCCGCAACTAAAAATTAAAGATTGGCAATTCTTCTTCGTTGGTATCACAGCTTCAACACTAGGTCTTTTAATAGGTTCGGTAGGTCCCTTCCTTGCTCCATTTTTTTTAAGAGATGATATTAGTAAAGAACAATTAGTAGCAACTAAATCTTCAATGCAAATGATTGTTCATACTTCTAAAATCCCCTCTTTCTTATATCTACAATTTAATTATTCTCATTACACTTTTGAGATTCTATTCTTGTTAACAGGTGTTTTAATTGGAAATTTCTTAGGGATAAAAGTTCTTAAAAAACTAAATTCAAACATGTTTACTCTTATTTTTAAAACAAGTCTTTCTCTAGCAGCTGCAAGACTTTTATATTCAGCTTTCAAATAAAAAAGGGAGACATAAAGCCTCCCTCTTTTTCTAGTAAAGTTTTACTTATGAATTAGTAATTATAAATTCTAAATTCTACTCTTCTGTTTTGCCAATGCTCTGG
>CALIJZ010000046.1 GCA_938017795.1 uncultured Bacteriovoracaceae bacterium | reverse complement strand
TTGGTGCCTCACAAACAATTAATTAATAAAGTTTCCATCATCAATAATAGTCAATTTTTAAAGTCTGACTTGATTTTAGAAATAACAACTATTGATGAGAGTACATATAGTATTCTCTCTTCCATAGACACAATTGCAATTTGGCAAGATAAAGAATTGAATAAAATCATCAATTCTAATTACGGACAATTATATATGGAAAATTCAAATGAAGATTATCGTTTAAGTGTGGTTCGACTTAAGGCTGCAGAAAATCAATCTTTTATAGGTGAACTAAATAAAAAATTCGATAAGTGCATTGTAAGAATCAAATTTATCACAAGTGAAATTGAAAGTTTAAATAAATTTATATTTCATCTTAGTAAAATTCAAATTGACAAATTGGATTAATCAAATTAATGACTATATTCCACCTGAACCGCTAGCGCCATCCTTGAAGGATGGTGGCTGTTTTTTCTTTAACAATTAGTTGATCATCATCTAACTACTTTTTAGCAATCCCCCACCTCCGTTGTCTTATGCGTCCCGCTTAAGACTGTGCTGATAGCTTGAAGCGAGACGCCTCAAGCAACGAAGTGATAATTTTTTTCTAAGATGATTTGTCGTATCCAATTAATTCTCCTGGATTATATTTCAATTCAAAATTTACATTTTGTTCGTTCAAAAAATTGAATAAGTATCTATAAGGAACGGTGTATTGTTCTACTTCTTCTTTTAAAAAATTCATTGGAATCAATTCTGAATCTATTAAGTCCAATTCAATAGTCCTTCAATGGAAGTATCATAATCATGGATTGATAAGTTTCCTCCAAAATATTTCACATTAGATAAATAATCTATATCAACATCTGTATCCCAAATAACTACATTAACATTTATGGAATCACAATTTGAATAGTTATTTATAAAATTACTTAACTGTATACTATTAGATATTTCAATATCATTTTCAGGGCACTGGGAATAACAAAAGTTTGTAATAAAAATTAAGATTATTAATATTATTTTATTAACTATCAAATCTTGTATTTTGATTTAGATTTAATTCTGGCAATAAAGAATTCAATTCCTTCTTAAGAAATGAATAATTAAAAAAATAATCTTTTGGAACTTCATCAAAATAATTGAGAGGCAAAAGATTATTTTCTTTTATCTCTTTTTCTAGATTTTTTAACTGAGATATATAATAAAACACTAATCCATATAAATTTACGAGTCTTTCTGATTTCCTGTCTTTAACTCTTTCCTTAATTGCAGATGCAGTAAATAGTAAGTCAATCTGATTAGCAATTTGTTTCGAATTCCCAGCAATAATGGAATTGCTAATGTTTCTTGTTATGTTATAATTATACAAGTGTCCTTTATTTTTTTCAATTAGGCCATTTGCTCTTCCAAAGTCATCAAACAATAGGTAATAAAACAAATATTCATCTTTTACTTTCTTCTTCTTTATAATTTCTTCATAAATACTCTTATTCAAATCTAAATGGCAACTAAGAATACTAAGACACAATTCCCTTTCTCCAAATATTATTTCTTCCCCTCGTTTTAAACTTAATAAATAAAACAACCCTCCTTCAAAAAAGAGCTGTTTTACTTTTAAATAGTCTGATTTATTTGATAGATAATGCAATCCAGAAACAAATTTTGATTGGCTTAGAAGAAACATCACAGGCTTATCTAATCCTTTGTTTTTAAATCTCTCCAATGCAAGATTTTCTCTTTTTTTAGCATTTTCTAAAGTCATACTTTGCATTTATGGTACTTCATCTACTAACCTAAGTATATTAAACTCAGCTCCAGTTGCACTAATTTTATCTGCGAAAGTAAGAATTTTAGTAACCTTTTCAGGACCCGCTAGCGCCATCCTTGCAGGATGGTGGCTGTTTTTTCTTTAACAACTAGTTGATCATCATCTAACTGCAATTTTGAAATCCCCCACCTCCGTTGTCTTATGCGTCCCGCTTAAGACTGTGCTGATATTTAAATTGTCTCATAAGGTTGGATTAAGATATCTGCTGGTATAGAAAGAGCTTTACTTAGTTTCCTAATTATGTTTATACTCATTGGTCTTTTTCTTGATAGGATTTCAGAAGCTCTACTTTTTAAGCCTATCACCTCTGCTAAATCCTTTTGGGACATATCCATTTGATCCATTTTAAACTTTATTGCTTCAATTGGATCAGGATCAGGAAACTCACCCACTTTTTCTGTTTCATACTTTTCTATTAGCATCACCAGTATTTCAAGTTCCTCTTGTTCTTTAGTCCCTTTCTTAGCATGAAATATTTGCTCTAATCTATCGAGAGCTTTTTGATAATCCTTTTCAGTTTTTATAAGCTTCAGTTTCATTTTCAAATTTCCTTTGCATCAATTGAATCATATTCGGTGTGAGTTCCAATGAACCTAATCCAAATGATTTGATTTGTGAATGTTATCTTGACCACTAGTCTATAGTTATTTCCTTTAATCCTAAATACAATTCGATCAACTCCTAAGATTTTGCACGTCCCAAATTGTGCCTTAACTTCATTAAAATTTTCCCACTTAGCTTGTTTAGCTAATTTGTACCAACTTAAAAGAGCCTGTTCACAATCAGTATGTTTTTCCCAGAAATCTCTAAGTGTACTTTTAGCTATTATCCTCATTTGTTCCAAAAATAGGAACTTTTTGAGCCAATTCCAAATTTTGGAACATTTTGCATGAGCTATAACGTTATGACGG
>CALIJZ010000045.1 GCA_938017795.1 uncultured Bacteriovoracaceae bacterium | reverse complement strand
GCTTTAACTAAGTTACAAGAATACGCTACAAATTTCGTCGATACAGTTTTGCAAGCATAAATAAATGTACTGTCTTCAAATTAATCTTACACCCACCGCAGCGATGACGTTTCGGATTTTGCCTGGGTCGATTCTCAATATTGCTACTTATCCTTTTGTACCGCCAACTACTTTATCGGGATATCTGCGAAGAGTAGCCATGTTAAGCGCAGGGTTAGATATTCCCGAAACAACTATCAATAAAGATAATCCGCCTTTTTATACTTTACCTCGCAACATAGTTTCCTTGGGTGCCTATCCGGTTACTGATACTTACACTGGAGTGCATCGTACCTATCGTAAGGGGATGTTTTCGTTTGCACACACTTCATTTTCTAAAATATATAGAGTTAAACCAACGAAAAAGAAGAAAGCAGAAGAAATTCAATTACATACTTGGGAATATTTAATCGCCGAGAAGTTGATTGGATATGTAATGAGCGAGTCAAAATCCGATTTAGAAAAGTTCTCACAGATAAAAGATAGGGGATGCAAATTAGGTAAAGAAGGATTTGCTGTAGTCGAAGAAGTATCTGCACCTATTAAATTAAAACGAGAAACTGTCAGCGCTAATCCATCCACCATTGTACCGATGGAAGCATTATTACAAAGCGGAGAATTTATTAACGGTTGCGATATCTATAATCTCTATCGCTATCAATGGTCTTCAAACCAGAGTAATACAGATAGCTTTAGTAATGATAATAGCTCGATCAATGGTTTTGTTCCTTTTGTGACTGGTTATTATCCCCCTCAATCCGAATCTTTAGCAACTCTCGAATATTACACCAATGGGGAGATTAATATTCCCACGTCTTTAGTCAATCTCATACAGGGTGATGAAGTTAATGTCTAAACCGAATAAGAAACACCTGTTTAATTTTGGTCGTGTCTTTTTTCCTGGTGATAAATCCCAAGTAATCCCCGATGAAATTCGTTTTCAGCCTTTAGGTAATCATGTTGGTAATGTCAAACGTTTAACTAAAGTTTGGAGTTTAGAAAATGAAGCATCACGACAAAGAATTATTAAAGGAATTGAGTTACATGATATGGCAAAGCCTCAAACCTTTAAGCTTTTAGCTGACATCAATAAAAAGGGTAAATTTCAAAAATATATTTATTCTTTTAGAGGTCATCGATTTGCAGCTAAAGATATTAAATATCGCAGAATTGCCGAACAAAATAATTCAGAATACAAACAATCTTGGGAAGAGACTTTAGCGATTGGACATCATAAATATTCTGTAAAAGATATTGCTGAAGATATCTATCGCCTTAAGAAAAATCCTGAATACAAAGATATTTTAGAACGCGATCCTCTAGCTTATGCTAAAGAACTTTATATCTTAGAAATGTGCGACCAAATAGAAGCAGAATTAGCTTGTTTTGTTTGTGATGATGAACAACACGGCAACGAAAGAACATTCATGGAGTATTCTTTGAAAAAAGATCGAGATAATATCTATTATTTAGATCCTTATCCATTTGATAAATTTAAGTATCCTCAAATTGAATTAAAGTTTACTTATTGGTCTTGGCTTTCTAATAATCTATCTGCCAAAGAAAAAAACAAATTAGAAAAATTAGCTAAAAATACAAAATATGAAGCTTTAGGTAAAGAATTAGACCGTTTAGTAAAAACATGGTGGCGAAATTTTGATAGTAATCCAAAACTCGAACCTAAAGAACCTATAAAAGCAATAATTAGACCTTACCAAGTTCAAACTCAAAAAATAGTTATTCATAATAAAGAATGTAAATACTGGTATAGAGAATTAGCAGGTTTTATTCCCAATCCAATCCAAGAGGATGTATTTAATAAAATCATAGTTGAAGAACATCCTGCTTGTATTGTTAAAGCACCGACAGGAAAAGGTAAATTAGAAGCTATTTTATTCCCTGCTTTAGTCAAAAATTTTCGTTTGATATTACCATTACCAGCCAAGAGCTTATTACAAGACCATCAACAAAGAATTGAAAAGTATTTAAAAAGACTTTCTCAACTATATCCAGAAAGAGAATTTTCTTTAGTAATTGATACTGGTTCGGAAATGAAGCGTGATCTATATCTAAATGGGAAAGAAATACCCTCAAGAGTTAGCAACCCGGGACGACATTTATATAAAGGAGATGTTATCTTAACTACCTTGGATAAATTTCTATATCGTTACTTCTCCTTTGGAGATGCTAACAAAAACTATGTCTTTCCTCTCAGAATTAACGGCAAGATTGATAATAGAGAAACTCTAATTTGTTTTGACGAAGCCCATAGTTATGAAAATCTAGCTTTTACTAATTTTAAAAGTTTAATTGATAGTCTGTATGAAGCAGGGCGATCGCTTGTTTTGATGACTGCTACAATGCCCCAAGAATTAGTTCAACAATTTGATTACTTAGCAGACGATATTATTGATTATGTGGATAATCCTGAAAATGCAGCCAAGTTAAATTTATCTCAACATCATAGAAGTTTCAAATGGATAGATAATATTAAAAAGGATGATGATAACCCAGAAGCATTTCAAACTGAGTTTACTAAAATTATCTTAAAAGAATGGCAAAGTAAATCCAATTCTAAAATAATTGCTGTTATTGAAACAGTAAAAGATGCTGCTGCTATTTATCAAAATATTAGAAAGCAATTAAACATTAATACCAAAAACGAAGATAATTACTTGTTTCTTTATCATGGTCGGATTGCAGAAAAACTTAGACCTGAGATATATCAAAAACTAAAAGAAAGAGATAACAATAGTCAAAAATATATCCTAATTACCACTAGTGCGATCGAAGTTGGTTGCGATCTTAATAGTAAAAAAATAATTTCTCAAATATGTTCTCCAGAAAATCTTATTCAAAGAGTAGGACGATGTAACAGAAATGGAAAAGTTAAGGATGCCAAAGTAATTTTAGTTGGAGATTCTATTCCCGAATATATTAATACTCTCGACGAATCTGGATGGAATAAATATAAACAAACCCTCAAACAGTTAACTACTTTTGAAACCGATAAAATTTTAGAGTGTATTTATCGCGAACAACATATAGATGATTATCGTGCAGTAGAACTATTTTCGATGCTCCATG
>CALIJZ010000044.1 GCA_938017795.1 uncultured Bacteriovoracaceae bacterium | reverse complement strand
CGATATTAAAATTATGGTTTGTAGACGTTTCAAAAAAATTTAGAAACTTCTCGATTTAGCTTTTAACCAGCAAGCTGGCCAAACCAATACGCCAAATCTTTGAAATTTCCATTAACGGAGTTCTTCTCATCTTCATTATATAAACAACAGACCAAAGTCTGTGTTTAATTTCTTATATTCAATTGTCAAAGAGCTAATACTTCGCGAATTTCGCGATGCAACACTTTAGAAAATAATCTGTTTTTCTTGAGCGGTCTGTGAATATAAAGGGTTAAGATTGTTAAGTCAACAGTGTTATTCAAATTTTTTGAAAAAAATTCAATTAGTAATAATCTTGATTCAAAAATATTAAAATTCTTGCACTTTATTGAACTTAATTCACTAACCAAGCTAAGGTCTAACTAAATATAAGCAAGGAAATATTATGCCTTATCAATTAGCACCAATTATAACGTCTAAATTTGAAGGAATGTGGTTTGAAGGTCCTCCATACATTAAAGAATCAATTTATCAAAAAGGCAAAGAAGGGCATCCTCCAGTTAATTATGATGCTCACACCTTAAAACCTCATAGTTTAACTCATATTGAATCAGGATTGCATACAAGCAACTCTGGTAAAGCATTGGATTATTATCTGAAAAACCATCCCAACTATTTTTTTGGAAAATGCTCTGTCATCAAAATTGATGAACCAAATTGGCAATCAATCTCAGGAACACAGAAACAATACCAAATCAAGATTGAGGATATAAAGAAAGGGTTGTTAAGAGTTAACAACTCAACTGAAGTTCCTGAGAAAGTCATAATTACTACTACTAAATACCCCCAAATAAGCAATGGATTTCACGATCCTAGTTTTATATTAACATTAAGCTTAGCTGCAGCAGAATTCCTGGTCAGTGAATCAAGTTTTCATTTATATGGAACCTCTTGGAAGTCTAGTGACTTTAACCCTGGGTCTAAAGATAGACCTATTCATAATACTTTATTCTCTCAAGCACTAATTTTGGAGCTGCTGAATTTACAAAATGTACCAGAGGGAAACTATTTCTTAAATTGCTTTCCTATCGGTTTGGAAGGAGCATCAGAGGCTCCAGTTATGCCAATACTCTATTGTTCAGATGAACTAAAAATTTAGTTATGAAATAATTTGTAGAACTTATTCAATTTATTCAAATATTTTGCAATGAATATAAAAGCTTATCAATACCATAGCAAAAAAGACTTTTTGAAGAAATTTCCATCAATACTATGTAGCAACAAAGAAGCCTATAATTATAATAATGAAATATTTATTTATCATTCTTATCTCAGGACTCTCTTTTGGAGACTTTTGCTCAAACAAGGCTCGATCTAGTTGTAAACGCTCAGGTGAGTGTTCATGGGGAAGGTGGAGACAAGCCGGTAAAGTTGGAAAGTTTCAATGTAAGACCAAAAGAAATATTACAGCAAAACTAAAATCAGTAAACTCTAATACAAGATCTATCGCCAGTATTGATGAACCTCAAATAAAGAGAAAAAAGAAAAAAAGATATAGTAAAAGATCTATTGCCAGTATCAAAAAATCTCAATTAAGATCAAAAAGGTATAGACCAAAAAAACGAAAACTCAAAAAAAGATTAAGAAATAAAAAAATAAAGAACGTCACTGATGAGTGGCCTGATTTATAAGCTTTTCTCTCTAAACCAACAACTAGGTCTTAATCCAAGTTCATATCCATTCTTCACAGTACAAGTATTAAAATGTGGATCTTTCTTGCTAACTATTAAATCCTCCGAAATATTACATAGAGATCCTGCAAGATAGGTATCTAATCGACATTGAATTTCTGGATGAGAATTTTTTGAAAACCTCACGACTTTATTATTAGATTTTTCAAAACTTGGTTTTCTTAGTTCAAGTTCACTCTTTGACGGCTTTTTAAAATGATCTTTAAAGTAAGATCGATTAGATGCTAAGACTCTAACAAGACTATAACCGGCCATTGCTGATCGATAACACAAGAAAGCTTTGTTTTTATCATTATAAACACTAAAGCATTTTTTCTTTGCTATTTTACTCACGGGTAATAAATGATTTTCAGCTGATTCTCGCTGCTTCATAATCTTTTCGTTATCATCTAATTTAAAAACTTTCTTCAAGCACTTTAGATTAGACCAATAATCAGCTTGTCCCTCATTTGAAAGTCCCAGAGTAAGGAATGGTAATCCAAGAATACTTTTTTGTGGAGCTCCTCCTATATGATGACCTAATTCATGACATAAAAGTGCAAGGGTTGAATCAAAACTATTGAGTTTATGTCTTGTAAGCCCTCCATAAACTTCTATATAGCATCTTAAATCTTGAGAAGTTTGTGGCCTATATCTCTTCATAGCAAAAGCATTGACTTGCTCACTTTTCCAATTGTTTTTAATATCTAATCTGCACTTCTCACTGTTTTTTACCTCTTGAGCATAGAGATTCATAAATCTAAGAATAAGATTGTCCATCTCTTGTTTGGATAGACCAGTTGTTGCTGTAACGGGAATCTTTAATGTATTTTCTGGGAAAGCTGAACAAAGATTAGAAGCATGAGTAGGTAGAGAGAAAATAGAGATGATGCTTATTATAATAAAGTTTCTCATCAACTCCTCCGTTTAGTTTTAAGACTTACAAATATAGTAAAAATTTATTCAAAATTACTCAAACTGACTACTTTTAAGGTCAATCATCTTATTTCCCATAATTTATACCTCTAAATCATGTCTCAGACGGTCAATTTTCAACATGCTGTTAAACTTTTCCTTACCTAAACGAAGTACGTAAGCGAAGGAGGGTGCATGTCTATTGAAAGTTTAAGGCTCTACAGAAATGTAGTAAGAAAATGGGGAGAAGATGGCTTAGACCATTACAAAAAAACAGGTAAAATGCCTGATGTGAAGTTATCTGGTGAGGAAATGAAGTATGTAAGTGCTGGTTGGTTTCGAGTGGATGACCGGTCACAAATCATCAATCTTATTGATATTGGATTTAAATCTGAATGACTCTTTAAGAACTTTAATTTAAATTAAAGTGTGAGTAAAAGTGTCTTTGATAAAATTCTTAAAGAAAATAAATTTCTCTTTAAGAGTTATTATCCAGATAAGAAACATATTTTTAAAGCTTTAGAAATATGTCCAATTGAAAATACGAAAGTCGTAATTCTGGGACAGGACCCTTACCATGGAGAAAATCAAGCTCATGGGTTGGCGTTTTCTGTTCCTGAATTTATTCCTATTCCGCCTAGCCTAAGAAATATATTCAAGGAATTATCTAGTGATTTAGAGATCTCAAATCCTAAGCATGGAGACCTTACCTCTTGGGCAAAACAAGGTGTTTTATTATTAAATACAGTTTTAACAGTTCAACCTGGAAAACCAGGATCTCATCAAAAAATTGGTTGGGAAGACTATACAGATTCAATTATAAAAAAACTTAATGATGAAAAAAAACATTTGGTTTATATGCTTTGGGGAAAAAATGCCCAGACTAAAGAAGCTTTGATTGATATTGGTAAAAACTTGATATTAAAAGCTCCTCACCCTTCTCCACTATCTGCTTATAGAGGATTTTGGGGGTGTAAGCACTTTTCTAAATGTAATGCTTATCTAAAGAGTAAAAAAGTACGTGGCATAAACTGGGAGTTATAGTCCATTAGAAATAACTTGTACTAATTCTTGATATTCAAAGTCTGATAGAAATTTACCATCATGAAATTCTTTGGCGTAATCAAGAAGCTCTTCTTTAGATTGTCTCCAATTCGCAACTTCTTTTCGATAGGTTTTTAATACCAATTTGTAATGATGTGTTGAGTTTTCTGCCAGTGTCCTTGTCGATTGTTGCAGCTCTTCACAGGCCGGGTTACTTTGACATTTATTTAAGGCCTTTGCTTGAGATTTACTTGCATCTCTTAAAACCTCGCTAATATCACTAATAACATTATTTATTTTTTTCTTAAAATCTTTTTGCTTATAAACATCATCAAACTTAGAAACTGCTAATTCAGATGCAAATTTATTCATCTCAAAAAACTTTTTACCAATATCTCTTTGTAATAAGTTTGCTTTATCGATATTAGATGCTCCATCATGAATATCTAAGAACTTTTTTGTATTGCTCCATTGGTTTTTTATTGCACTTCCAATTTTACTATCAATGATTTGTTGGCTTTTTAAAGTTAACTCTATTTCATCTCCGCTTCCCGCGATTCCTTTTTTCATTAACAGATTCCATTCAGCAACTTTTTTTCCATCTTTTGTTCTTATTTGTTTATTAAATCCAGCGTCTTTTAAGATCTTGATTTTTTCTGCGATTTCTTCTTTGGTAAACTCTCCAACTTTCGCCCCTCGTGATTTTCCAATAAGGTGAGCTTTTATAAGTGCTTCTTTTTCCATTTTACTTATTTTACGTCCAATGAAAGTTTGTGCTTTTTTTATTCTTAGAAAATTCTCTTTCCTTTCAAATAATTGTTTTTTCATTTTCACAATCGCTTTCTTTCTCTTTAAACTTCCGGCCTTAATAAGGTATTGTGTTAATTCTTTTTTAGACATTTTATTCAATGCTGACTTACTTATTTTTTTTGAAACTTGTTGAATAGATTCAATTAAAATCTTTGATGAGAATTTCAATAATTTTTTTGACAGCCGTGTTCCAACAGTTAAAGCTCCTAGCGAGACTGCTTCAAAAATGGGATCATCAAACGGATTCATCGTTCTGATAGCAGCATTTCTTAGACTAAGAGTATCTGGACATTTATATTTTTCAAATTCATCAGGATCATAATTAAGAAGAGGTTCGTAATAGTCACCATAATAACTAGAATAATAATTAAATTTAAATGATTCCAAAAATTCTGTTTCATCAAAAGTTAACGGCACAGGATCAATTCTTCCACCGAAACCTAAAGATTTAGCTTTTAAATATAAAGCGTAATCATATGTGTTTATCCCTTTTGCTTTATTGTTAGGATCAATTTTCTTTAATGCTTTCGTTTTTTTCCAAAACCAATCGACTTCACCCAACTGAGGGTCAAGTTGACCATCTTCATCTCTCCACTGAGCATCTCTATCTTGAACTTTACAAGTCTCAATGAGAAAGTCACTGCAAAAATTTAAAATGAGTGACGCCGTCTCAGGTAAATATACTTCATCATACAAAAGGCCACCTGGAAGTTTTGAGAATCTATCATAGAATGGTTTATCTTTTGATAAGCTTAAAGAAGAATCAAGCTTGGAAGATTTTTTATAAACTTCATAATATTTCTCAAATTGGAGTTCCATTCCATCTAAACAACCATCGCCTCCTGGGTCAAAATGATCAATAGATCGGTTTAGATCAAGTGGGATTGAGCATGCCGGATCATCATGATTTTTTTGGTCAATATAGTTTAACCCTTCTTGAAAGGAATCATTTCCAAGTATTGAAAGACTAAAAATTAATAAAAATTTAATGAACATCAATTTAATTTTAAATGATACTTCTTAAAGATTCTTTGACTTGAAATTTAGACCTTTAATTTAAAACCAATTTTCTCAAGTTCGCTCATCACTTGCTCTTCATAACTCTTAATCACCGAGGCTTCTAATGTATGATTGATATTTCCAAAGTTAAACCTAAGAGTTACTGCATTAAATTCTTCATTTAAAGCAAAAACCTGCACGATCTTCAAAGACAAAAGATCCTTATTCTTGAGCTTTTTACTCACACTCAAGCACTCATCCGCTGCACTACCCACTGGAACCAATACAGTACAATCAAACTGAGAACTCGGAAATTTTGAAATCGCACTATATTTATGAGTCTTTGTAGTTTTCTTTTTACAAAAATCAGTTAGATCTAGCATGAGCATTGAAATCTTGCCTTTGATTTTAAAATCTCGCAACACCATAGGATGAACAGAAAAGGCAGCTCCTAATGTTTGACCTCGTACTACAATATCAACCATCTCATCAGGATGAAGGCCTTTCCAATTTGCAGCAACTAAAGGGTTTGGCCTTTTAGAACTTTTTTGAATCTTATAATTTAGCCCAAGAAAGTTTAAAAACTTCTCAGTTGAATTTAAGGTATCAATAAACTTATTTTCAGTTTTTGAGTAATTCAGAAGACCTACAATATTTCTCTCTTCAAAAAACTTTTCAGTATTTGGAAGATATGACCTCCCCCATTCAAAGAAACTAAAGTTAGAGAAGTTTTTTGCATTTACAGCAGCCATTTCTAAAAAAGATGGGATTAGACTAGGTCTCATTCTATCTTGTTCAACCGAAATCGCATTCACTAATTGAAGATCAACATTCAGATCAGGCCAAGAGGATTTTTTTAATAACTTCTCGCCTACTAATGGATAACTTAATACTTCTAAGCTTTTAGCATTTAAGCTCATAAAGTCTTGAACCTTACGCTCTATTTCCTTATAAGGAGTTAATCTAACAGGGTTAACAGCAAGCTTTGGAGACTCTATTGGAATTGTGTCATAACCAACTACTCTTCCTATTTCTTCAGCTAGGTCATGTTGACCTTGAATATCTTTTGTCGCTCTATAAGTTGGAACTTTTATATGTAATTGATCATCGCCAGAAACTTCAAAGTCTAAAGAGTTAAAGATTTCTTTTATATTATCTGAACTTAATTCTAGTCCAAGAATTTTATTAATATATTTTACACTTGTTTTTATCTCTTGACGTGTATCATCGATTTTTTGTCCATCATAAACTGGTTTTCCAACGATCTTAGCTTCAGGACAAACTTTAAAGACAATCTCTATTGCTCTCAAGAGTGAGCGATAACATAAATTTAAATCAAGAGATTTTTCAAACCTTGTAGATGAGTCAGTTCTTAAACCAAGTCTAGTTGAAGTTTTTCTCACTTCTTCAGCTTTCCAATTTGCGACTTCTATAAAAATATTCTTTGTACTTTCATTAACTCCTGAGCTTGATCCACCCATAACTCCTGCAAGCACTAGGCCTTTTTCATCATCACTAATAAGAGTATCTGTAGCGACAAGAGATCTTTCCACCTCATCTAAGGTCGTGAACTTATCACCATCGCTAGCAAGCTTAATTGTTATATCACCCTTAATTTGATCTCTATCATAAATATGCATTGGCATACCTAGTTCCATCATCACGTAGTTAGAAATATCTACAATATTATTAATTGCTCTCAATCCCACAGCTTCAAGTCGATCGATCATCCACTGAGGTGATTTTTCAACTTTAATATTTTCAAGACTGACTCCCCAAAAACCAAGACAAGATGAACTTGGATCAACTTTTATATTTTTAGGAGCTGCTTGATCATTAAATTTTGATTCAACTGAGCTTACCCAATCACTATTAAAACTATCTCTTAGCGGTGTTTTATAAATAGCAGAGAACTCTCGAGCTATTCCATAGTACCCCCAAAGATCAGGTCTATGAGTTAGAGACTTATTATCAACATCAATTAAAGTGTCACTACTTTGATTCAAATATTCTTTAAGGCTTTGCCCAAGTGTTGCACCGGCATCTAATTCCATAAGACCAGAACTTCCATCACCTAAACCAAGCTCTGTTTCAGAACAAAGCATTCCTTCACTTAAGATACCTCTGATTTTTTTGGGCTCTAGCTTAAATCCTCCAGGAAGTACTGTACCAATTGCTGCATACGGAACTTTTAATCCAGGCTTAACATTAGGAGCTCCACAAACAACTCGAGCTGTTGAGTCACCAATATTAAAAGTAACAAGATTTAACTTATCAGCTTCAGGATGTTTTTCAATTTCAGTAATCTCTACAACTTTTATAATATCAAGGTGAGCGTTTACTTTTTTCACCTCTTCAACTTCAGCAGTTGTCATCGTAAATTTATTAGCAAGATCGTGAATATTTTCACTCTCAGGTATATCAATAAAATCTTTAATCCAATTTAGAGAAATAAGCATAATACTTTCCTAGAAGTGAGAGAATTGAGTATTAAATCTCAAATCACCTTTATGAAGATAACGAATATCATCCATTTTATAATTAACCATAACTAATCGGTCTAAACCGAGACCAAAAGCAAAACCTGTATATTTATCTGGGTCGACCCCTCCAGCTTTTAAAACATTGGGATGAACCATCCCACAAGGCAATAATTCCAACCAACCAGAATGTCTGGCATCTTCATCTTTGGGATCAGGTTTTTTCCATCGTATATCTAATTCAAAACCTGGTTCAACGAAAGGAAAGTACCCAGGACGAAGACGAACTTCCATATCTTTTTGAAAAATCTCTTTTAATAAAGTTTTCATGAAGTAAATCAAGTGGCCTGTATTAATATTTTCTCCAACCATCATTCCTTCAAGTTGGTGAAAGCAAGACTCATGAGTGGCATCAATCCTTTCACATCTAAAAACTTTTCCAGGACCAACAAAAGCAAAGGGTGGTTTTCTCTCTTCCATTCCTCGAATTTGGATTGTTGATGTATGAGTTCTTAAAAGATGAGCTTTATCTTTAAACCAAAACGTATCTTGCATATCTCTAGCAGGATGAGTCTCAGGAATATTGAGTGCTTCAAAGTTATAATGTTCTGTTTCAATATGTGGTCCATCTAAAACTTCAAATCCCATTGAGAGAAAAATATCTTCGATACTTCTTTGAATTTGATGAACAGGGTGAATGCCACCTGAGTTTAGCCCTAAATCAAGATTAGAGTCACGAACAGAAAAATCAATTTTCTCTTTTTCAAGTTTCTCATTCATCTCTTTAATTTGAATATCTTTTAATTTTTCTTGAATCGACGTTTCGATATTTTTCTTAACTTCATTAGACTTTGGACCAATAAGTTTCTTTTCTTCAATTGAAGCATCTTTTAGTCCCTTCATCACCTCTGAAATGAGTCCTTTTTTTCCAATATACTTGGCTTTTAAATTAAGAACATCTGCTTGTTTCTCCAGTAATCCAACTTCTTCTTGAAAACTCTCCCAAAGAGATCCTATTTTGTTAATCATGCTAGATATTATCAGTCATTTTACTTCAAATGTCGTGTGCTCATTACAAAAAATTAAAATGCTCAGAAAATTCAATTCGAAATATAGGCTAAACCCTGAAAAATATACAAAGCAACCATTTTCAAGAAAGATTTATGATAAAGCTACCTAAGTTTAATTTACAAAGGAGATCAAAAATGAAGTATTTATTTTCATTATTTTTATTCACTGCTTTTCATTCATTCTCTCAAGAAGTTCCTTTTTATCCTCATGGCGATGATGACGATATTGGAATTAGCTTCTCTTTAAGAGAAAATGGTAGTTCTCAAGGTCAATCTTTAATTAGTACCTTTTTCTATCAAACAGATTCATACAACACACATCATTCAATACATCTAGCTTCTTCTATCGATAATATTACTTTTGATGAGTCTGAAAACACAATCACATTTGGTGTAAAGGGAGCTTACTTTCTTTCAGATAGTGATTTAAATATTGCTGCTGGAGTAGATGTAGACATTAACTCTAATTTTAATGATTACACTGCAAGAATATTAAGAAGTGTAGACTTGGGAAAAGGTGTTTACTTTGACCATGGAGTAAGTTTTGGTGGATTTCAATCAACAAACCTTGATAATGGATTAGCTAGAACTAACAGGTACTACGATCATAGTTTTAGTGGAGGCCCTGAACTAGGGATAAGAGCATCTTTTAAACTCGGTAAAAATTCTGCTATCGATTTAAGTGCTAGAGCATTTTATCATATGATTCCAGAAATCTCGCTTGGTAGTGGACATGACAACATTAACGGAGCACGACTTCAAACAAAAACTCAAGTTGCATATAAAAATGATAAAATTACTCTTTTCGTAGCTAATAGGTCTGAACTAATCAAAGCAAAAAGTTTCTTTGAAAACCAATCAACTCTAAGTGGTGGAGTTAGAATTCCAATAAGGTCTAAATAAGCTAGATTATTTCTACAATTTTATGGGAGCCTAGGCTTTTAGGATCCCATAAAATTCAAATTCAAAATATCTTTTTTAAAGAATTCATAATCGCTCCAGTATTTCATCACAAGTTACAGTCGCCGTTCCAACTTTCCCTACAACAATAGCAGAAGCAAGGTTTGCTAATTGAGCCGCTTCTTTGAGGTTGGCACCACTTAAGAGACAACTTGTAAGTGTACTTAAGGTAGTATCTCCAGCTCCGCTGACATCAAAAACAGCAATACTAGCAGTCTCAACTCTTTCATTAAATTCTGAGTTTAAAAGGTAAATCCCTTCAGCACCTTTAGTCATCGTAACGGCTTCTGCACCACTGGCTTCTCTTAAACCTTGTAACTCAACTTTCGAGCTTCCAAGCTCTTTAGAAAAACTCTGAGCTTCTTTATAGTTTGGCTTAAAAAGACTACATCCATAATAATCCTTAATAGATTTTTTCACAGAAGGATCAACCATAATCATTTTATTTACACTTTTTATTTTGGTAATAATTTTTTTTAAATTCGAGGGAGTAAATAATCCTTTACCATAATCTTGAATAATAAACCCATCGAATAAACTTGTATCAATATGAGATAATAAATTTTCTGATAAATCATCGCTTATCAATTCACTGGATTCATAGTCAACTCTACAAATTTGTTGATTACCTGCCATAACTCTTTGCTTAAGTGTCGTAGTTCTAGAGTCATCTTCAATAAAAAGATGATCAATTGAGCGCTCATCACATATAAGTTGTAATTCTTTAGCAGTCTCATCAGTCCCGACCAGACCAATTAAAGTTGGAGCAGCTCCCAAAGTTTTTAAATTTTCAGCTACATTAGCCGCAAGACCTAGCTTTTTCCATTCTTTACTGACACCTAAAACTGGAACCGGAGCTTCAGGAGAAATTCTTTCAACATCACCCTGGGTATAAAGATCAATCCCCACATCTCCAATAACTGCAATCTTTTGATCAGAAAACTTAGCTAAAATCTCTTTTGCCCGTTCACGATTCATGCAATACCTTTGCTTGTTATTAACTGACTTATTTTTTCTACAACATCTTCAAACTTAAGATCACTCGTATCAATAAGTATGGCATCTTCAGCTTTTGTTAAAGGAGCATGCACCCTATTCATATCTTGATCATCACGATCTTTAATATCTTTTATAAGTTCATCAAGAGTTAACTTAGAATCTTCCAACTCACCCATTCTTCTTTTTGCTCTCACATTCACACTAGCATCTAGATAAATTTTCAAGATAGCATCTGGAAAAACAAAAGCTCCAATATCTCGACCTTCTAAGATACATAATTGCTTGCTATCTTTAACAATTTGCTTTTCAATATTTTCGACTTTTTTTCGAACCATTATATTTGCAGAATGTTTAGACGCAAGAGCAGAAACGTGGTGCTCACGGATCTTACCCGACATTTGCACTCCATCTATTTTAAGAGATAGATCACCATCCACTTTTTCATATTCTAATTTGATTGAGTCAATAAAATCATTGAAATCATCATCAAACTCATCAAAGCTATCATCGATCTTTAAAGCAATGGCTCTGAAGATTGCACCCGTATCAACATGATTTAAATTGAACTTTTTAGCAATGGCCTTAGTAACACTAGACTTACCGCTCCCAGCAGGGCCATCAACGGCTATAATATTTTGTTTATCCACATTTAAGAAGTAACATTTTTACTTACTTTAGTAAATCTGAAGGTGTACGAAGATCTCATTATTTGAAACAATATAAGCTATGAATGCCAAAATAAAATCACAATTTATAGCCTCTTTAAGCGACTCTAATATCAAGTGGTATCCTTTTACACATAAGACTATCCAACAAGCTAAAAATGAACAAAAACCTCTTCTTCTACATATTGGATATGGTACTTCTTTTTATTCTACTGAAATCCAAAAAAGTGCTTTTGACGATGAGGATGTCTCAAAAATCTTAAACTCAAATTTTATACCTATTTTAATTGATAAAGATCAACACCCACTAGTGCATCAGTATTATCAAAAAATGCTCTTTTACGAGTTAGGTGATGGTGGTCTTCCTGCAAATATTTTTCTAACTCCTAGTCTTGAGCCTATCTTTTTAGGAACACTTTTACCCAAAGAAAAAAATGAAACTTATCCGGGACTTGAAAAAATATGTACAACTGTTCTTGAGAGAGCCAAAAACGACCCAGAACAAATTAGTAAAAACTCAAAAGCAATTTCCAAGAAAATTCATGCCAAAATCTTACCAAAAGAGCCCATTAAGTTTGATGGTCATTTTCCAAGTCCAAACTCAATTATGAATGCACTCTTAGAGTTTCAAGACCAAGAGTTCGGTGGTTTTGGAGAACAAACAAAATTTCCATACTTAACTTTTCTTGAATGGGCCATAGAGCAAATCCTTGAAGGCGTTCTAGAAGAGCAACATGTAGATTTTGTTGTTAAGACTATAGAACAAATCTGTATGAGCCCATTATCTGATCAAGTCCGAGGTGGCATTCATCTTTTTAGTAGAAATAAAAACTGGCGAGAAGTAAATTATGAAAAGTCTCTTCCTGAACAAGGAAACTTTCTAAGAGTCCTATCAAAGATTTCACTCATGCATCCTAGTCCTGTCTTTTTAGATACCATTATATTAACTCTAGAATATCTAGAACAAGAAATGTTTGATGAACAATCTGGCTTCTTTACTGCTCAAGGCTCAGTTTCTGAAGGAATTGAAGGTCTCTATTTTAATTTTACCGAACAAGAGTTTGAGGATGCTCTAAAGGATCTTGAAGATATTGATATAGAGCAAGTTAAGAAATGGTTTAATATTCTTCCTCTAGGGTCATTACCCAAGCAATTAAATGAAATCGTCCTCGATTTTCAACACGTCAAAGAGTTTTTAACTCCTGAAAATTGGGAGAAAATTAGAAAAGTAAAAACACATTTGTTTGAACAAAGAGCTAAAAGAATCCCCCCAAAAACTGATTCAAAATGTATTAGTGGTTGGAACTTTTCTATTTTAAGTGCCCTATGTGATGTTATTCAATTTGCTAATATTGATATTATACACAAACAAGCTAGTAATTTATTAAACATGTCTCTACAAAATATCCACTCAACTTTTTTTAGTAAAAAAAATGAGACTACTCGAACTCTTCACCATACCAACCTTAAAGAATTCAGTACTGAATACTTTGTTGATTATGTCATGTTTCTCGAAGCTCATTCTAGACTTTATGAAGTTACAGGAAATCAAAAGTTTAAAACAAACGTTCTAAAGACTATTCCAGTTATTATAGAAAAATTTCTTTCAAACAATTCATTTTTAATAGCTCAGAAAAACACAGATTCTTTAATTGATAATATTGAAAATTCAAGTTTTGATCAAAACCTGCGATCCGCGACATCGACTTTCATCTCTCTATTAAGGAAGTGGTCACTTGAAAAACCTGAATTAAATGAAACACTTGATTTATTTTTACATGACTTCAAACAAAGAGTTCTAAGTAATCCTATAAATCATGGAGAAGGAATTCGGGCCCTTACTTATCCTGATCAAGCATATTGCAAGATAACTGTCCCGAGAGCGTGGTATAAATCTGAAGAGTTTTTAAAACTAAGAACTCATTTTTCAGCAAGATTTTTACTCGATAATCATGATAATGATTGTTGGGTTATTAGGTCTCATGAGAAAATGGAATCTACTGGAAAGACTTTTGAAGAGTTTCAAGAATTCTTAAAGGGTAAAAACTAAAAAGCCTCATTATGACAATGAGGCTTTTTATGTGCGTTGGTTATGAGAGGTCTTACTGAATTTTAATTTTCAGCAGAGTTATCATCGATATATTTAATTACTCTTGTATCTCTTCCTTCAACATCAGTATCAATCGGTGAAAGAGTTTCAATTGCTCTAAAGTTAAAGTCAATTTTATAATCGTTTTTAGTAAAGATTCTTGAAGGATTTAAAAAAGATTTTTTATCTCCTTGTCTAGTATAAACTCTATAAACTTCATACTGACCATCTTCTAAAAGATCTGTCTTAAACTTGATTGTTAAAGTATCATCATTTTTTTGATCCTTACACATCTTAATCGTTTTCTTAAATCTATTACACTCATTATAAGAATAATGATCTACACATCTTGCTTTAAGTCCAACCATTTTCTTATTTCCGTTATTATCTTTTGCAAAACTATAAACAGGCTGGCATCCAATTGCTTTAATCATTGCAGCAGCTTTTCTCATTTGCTTATCACCATCTTCACCACAAAAGTCTTTTCCATCTGTTGCAAAGCTTATGAACTCTTCTCTGTTTTCAAAACTCTTATACTCATACATATTTGCTCTCATCTTAACCTTTACTACTTTAGGAGTAAGGCTAGTTCTGATTAAACATGCGTAGTTATTATTTGTTTCAATTCTTTCAGCATTTAATTCAATTACATCTGCGTGAGTTGCAGGGTTCCCATTAGAATCACGTGTTCCAGCAACACAGTTTCTATGAATATCAGCTCTTTGACTTGGAGTCGTCATATATACATTATCAATATTTCCAATCTGAGGAATCTGACAAGGTTTTGCGTTTGGTGATTCATCACAATCAACTTCTTCATTATTTTCAACATCTTCAACAATTATCTCTGAAGAAGTTTGTCCTATAAAGTTATTAGTAGGAGCATCTTTTAGGTTATTAGCTTTAGTAGTTGGGGTCGTCTTCTTTTGAATTCTAACTATTTCTTCTTTACTTCCACAAGCAACCATTAAAACTACAAGAGCATTTAAGATTAAAAATTTCATAATTCATTCCTTTTTTTATAATTACTCCTAAATTTTACCTTCTTCTTCGAAATTCATGGCCCAAAATGTAGGTTTTACCAAGCTAGGACTCGCTGCAGGCTAAGTTCTTATATTTATTGAGTTTTTGATGTAAAAAAAATAGACAACCAATCCTTTGGTCCTCATTTTGTCGATTGGTTCTATCTTTGCTTTAATGAGTTCATATGAATTTTAATGAATTAACAGGTCGAACCAATACTCATCTCGTTTCTATAGAAGGTAATCAAATGCTTCATATAGATACAGTTAGTGATTTCTTGCAGCTAAAGAGTAGAATGCACGAAAAAGGAATCGACATTAAAATAGCAAGTGGCTTCAGAAGCTATCAAAGACAAAGAACCATCTGGAATGAAAAAGCAGAAGGAAAACGAACTCTTCGTGATGCTCAAGGAAATCCTCTTAATTATAATGAGCTAAACTGTGATGAAGTTTTTCAAGCCATTTTAAACTGGAGCTCTATTCCGGGAACGAGTAGACACCATTGGGGCACAGACTTAGATGTTTATGATTATACTTATTATCAAACTGGAAGACGCCTTCGTCTTGCCAATGATGAATATTCAGGGACTGGACCAAATGCAAAATTAAGTGCGCAGCTTTATCATAATGAAGATCTATATTTTAGGCCTTACTTAGATGGTAAAAGTTATCAAGTTGAGCTTTGGCATATTAGTAATACGAAAGTTTCAGAGAAAATTTTAAAGCAATATACAATTGATATTTTTAAAAAATCTATTGAATCTGACCCATTATTAAAACTAAAGGAAAAAGTTTTAGCTCAACTTGAACCTTTATATAACAAGTATATTGCTCTTAATGGTGCAAACTGATACTAAATTTACGCCCAAATTCAAATATCTCTACCCATAATACTTATCTGACATTTTTAGCACAATTTTAGATCCTTAAAGCTGTCATGGCAGTCAGACTTATTTCTTTTGAGATTAAAAAGGTCTTTGCTAGGCTGAGAATATAATTTGGTGGGAAAGAATCTCAATAGAATTTATTAAAGTTCTAAAACTTTTGGAGGAAAGAATATGAAAAATCGGAAAAATTATTTTTACGCTTTTGCTACATTCTTCTTTGTGCTTGCTTTCAGTACGGAAACATATGCACAGCGGAGAAGCCGGAGTGGAAGCTCAAGTAGAAGCTCAGCTAGTCGGGGATCATCTTCAGGCAGCACAACTAGAACAGCTCCTAGTAGAAGTTCAAGTCGAAGTTCAGCTAGCAGAGGATCAACAACAGGTCGATCACCTAGAAGAGGTGGAACGACTTCAAGACCAAGAACTGGCGGAACAACTTCTAGACCAAGAACTGGCGGAACAACTTCTAGACCAAGAACTGGCGGAACAACTTCTAGACCAAGAACTG
>CALIJZ010000043.1 GCA_938017795.1 uncultured Bacteriovoracaceae bacterium | reverse complement strand
GGTGTTGGCGGGAGTGAAGGGACTCGAACCCTCGGCCTTCTGCGTGACAGGCAGACGTTATAACCAACTTAACTACACCCCCGTTAACGAACTCTCATTATAGAAATCTTCTTATTTTGTGTCTAGCTAAATCAGCCATTTGTTCAATGGATCTGGTAAATGTTAAAATATAGGCTATGGAATTCATAAAAGTCCTCTGGGATTATATTCTTATATCATCTCCTTATTTATTATTTGGATTTTTGATCTCAGGTGTGGTGCATCAATTCTTGCATTTAAACAAAATTCAGAAACTTTTAAAGAATAATAAAAAGACTGATGTTCTATGGGCCGCTTTGTTGGGAGTTCCACTTCCTCTATGTTCTTGCTCTGTGATTCCAACTGGGGCTACGCTAAAAAAAGCCGGGGCTAGTAATGGAGCAACTTCAGCTTTTTTAATTTCTACTCCAGAGTCAGGCATTGATTCAATTGCCATGAGTTTAAGTATTTTAGATCTACCAATGGCCATTTTTAGACCAGTCTTTGCATTTGTAACTGCTACCATCGCGGGAACTCTTCAACATATATTTAATCCTTTTAATGAAGTTATTAAAGAAGAGAAAAAAGATTGTTGTCACTCAAAAGATGATGATCATGGACATTCACACAGTCATGATCACGCAAAAGACAGTGATAGTTTTCTTGCTAAAACTTTTAAATTTGGATTTGTAGAATTATTAGATGACATGGCCAATTGGCTCTTTGTTGGTTTACTACTTGGCGCTCTCATTAGTTATTTTATTCCAGAGAGTTTTTTTAGTGATCTAAACCCACATGTTGGGAAGCTCGTTATTTTACTTGTTTCAATTCCGCTTTATATTTGTGCCTCCGCTTCAACTCCTATTGCAGCTTCACTTATTTTAAAAGGGCTCTCACCCGGAGCGGCTATTATTTTTTTACTAGCAGGACCGGCCACCAATATTTCTAATATTGCAGTTATACAAAAGTATATTGGAAAAAAAGGTGTAATCATCAATATTCTTACCATTATAGGAGTTGCTTATTTGGCCTCTTATATCGTGGACTATTTCTATACAACTTATCCTTTAAATATTAACCTCGCTACCTTTCATGAACATATAAATGGACCATTTTTCACTGGTTGTGCAATAATTTTTCTAGGCTTATTATTAATGAGCTTATACAGAGTTAACTTAAAAAAGGTGTAATGATGAAATTACTAAAAATTCTTCTAACTTTAAATTTTCTAATAGCTTGTAACTCCAAGACCGTTGAAACTCAGGTTGATGCTGCTAAGAAAGCAGTAGTAGGTGAGGCCGGAGACCATGATGAACCATGTGATGGTGAGGATGCTATCGAGAAGAAAATCAAAGAAATAGAAGAAAAAGCAGATAAAGAAAATGCTTTCAGCCTCACTAAAGGTGCTGATGAAGGCTGTGCTGAAGACGAGTAATTGAATTGTCTTTAAAGCGACAAATCTTTAGTCACAAAATTGTTCATTTTACATCCCAAGACATCTCGATTGTCTAAAATGCTATTTTATAGCAATGGATAAATTATTCACGCTTTTATTATTCTTTTGCTCTTTTCATTCTTTTTCTCAAAGCTTTGATAAGAACTACCTTGGTCGAACAAGAATCTACGTTGGAAATCAAGGTTATGATATTACCGAAAGTGGGAGTGCTAAAACTCTAGAAGTTGGTCTTGAGTCCGAAGGATTCATATTTCAAAACGATAAGTATGATAATACGGCTGCCTTGCCTATAAGAGTTGAAGTTTATAGTAATAACCTAAAAGGACTTTCAGAGTATGAAATTTCTTTAATCAGAAAAAACTTTGGATCAAACCTGGAAAACAAAACTTTTAAAAGTTTCGTATCGATAGATCTTTTAACTCTACAAAGATCTAATATTGAGCCATTAATAGTTGATAAAATTAAATATTTTAATCTTAAGTATACTGGAATTGTATCGCTTGCTAATGATAAGTTTAAAATAGTTTTTGAAGGTGAAATTTCTCCAACTCCAAGAGTTAGAACTATTGAAACTGATCAAGCTTTTAAGTCATATATTCATGACTTTACTGTTGCGAGTGAGGAAATACTTGATACACCACTTGGAACCTTTGGGCTAACAAGTGATGCTTTATCATTTCTTGATACAGATAAAGAATTAGAAAGAAATGATACGCTTACTAGTCTTCTAGGGGATTCAAGCTTTTCTATAGGAGTTCAACTTTTCAATTTCATTCAAGCAAGAGTAGGAATGAGTTTAGACTCTGTAAATATTAGGGGAGCTAACAATATTATAAAATTTGATAAAGTTTCAAAAGAGCTAAATATAGATATGAAAATAGGACGACTTTTCAAAAAAGGTGTACTTAAAGAAATGTCACTTTATTTTTATATGAGACAAAACAATGTAAATTCATTTATTTCCAATTATCCTGATTATGCTGCGGAAGTTTATAATAAAGATGCAACTAGATATGGAATGGGTATAAGAATTCCTCTAAAAAATGCTAAGAAAAAAGACAACCCTAGAATAGACTTTTAATTCTTCACTGAGATCGTTGCAATAAAGTCATCAGAAAGACCCTCAAAAACAACTTCGTGATTTAAAATTTTAACACTCTCGCCAGGTTTTAGTTCTCCTACGATATAAGTTTCTTTGCCTGATTTTTGATGAATTAATACATTATGTGCTCCTCTTCCAGTAAGGGAGCATTGTCTTACTAATGAAACATAAAATGGATTAATGACTTGTTGATCTTCCTTATTTGTAAGAGTTTCTTGAAATTTTAAAACTCGAAGCGGTGAATATTGCTCAACTGTATTTATAATTTGAAGTAGATGTTTTCCAGAATCAGTCACTTCTTTAACGGACTCATGATCATCGCCAAGAAAGTGAGTTGCAACATTAGCTGAATTAAAAGAGAGAAAATTCAATTTTAAGCAGTGGTAATTTCCCATTACTGAGGAGTTATCAAAATACTCTCGCTTATCTTGAAAATAACTTGTTAGTGTTGGACCCCAAGTATTTGAGTGGAGCATCCCAATATTATGGCCCCATTCATGAAAAAGAACTCTGATTTTTGAACTTGGAAGGTTACTATTTATATAATCACCAATTGACGCTATTGAAATACTTCGGCCTGGCTTATCAACGCTTCCAACAGTACCCCAGTTTAAACCTCGGAAAGTTCTACCAAGATAGACGATATGATCATAATCCAAGACATCTATATTTTGTTTTTTCAATAGCTCATGAGCTTTAGCTTCTCGATGAGTCGAGTGAGAATCTTCTGTGTCATCAGTTATTCTAACATTGGAAACTTTAACTTCGCTTGCTTCGTACCGATTAAAAGTGGCTGTCGGTAGTTTTTCTTGAAAAATTTTTAATAATTCTAAGAATTGCTCCGTTCTTTTAGGATGCTCATTACCACTAATATTAGTGCTTATGATTACTCCTAACATTTTTATTTTCTTTTTTTCTAAGTTGAATCCACCAACCATCTTGAAGGGACCTTTTTCTTTGGGCCAAGTTGTAGATGGGAATGCCTTGGTGGTACTAGTTGAGTCTGGCTGAGATCTATCTAGAAGAGTTAACTTTATAACTTTCATTGTTTTTATATTATCAGGTGGGTTTTGCGACTTTGTGAAAATATAACTAACCTTGACCTCATCACCTGTTTCTAAATAATCAAACTCGTCTTTCATTTCAATATTATAAACTTCACCTTGGTTTTGAATAAGTGTATAGGGTGTTCCGTCTGTATTATCATCATTATCAACAAATATTCTCCTGATTGTTCCACTCATAGATTTATAAAATTCTTTTGGAGCTTTTGGTAAAGTTGCAATAGTAGGAACCATTGTTTGTGATGGTCTCATAAATTTATTACTCTCTGGTTGGCTTTGCTCAGTTGTTGAAGATTTCTGATTAAAGCAAGAAACCAGTAATAAAGTAATTGATAATTTTAATAGATTCATTCTTTAATTTTAAGAGAAAGCTTGCTCTTTTGCCTGTAGAGGAAACTCTAACCCAATTGAATAAAGTGTATGAAAACTATACACTTTTGAATTTCCTACACACTAATTTATCTCAAGTCTAATACAAAGCCTCTAGAGTTGGCATGAAGCTTGTATATAGAAAGGTATTAAAAATTACCCTAGGAGGGAAAATGAAAACATTATTTACACTTTTACTAACAAGCTTAATCTTAGTTTCTTGTGGGAAAGATAGAGATGGAACAACTACTCCAACTACCTTAGCTCCTGAAGTAATTACAGGAAATACTGTAGGACAAGTAGATACAATAGAAGAATTAAGAGACCAATTTGATGATTTATCTTTAACGGTAAGTACAAGTTTTAATTCTGCAATTGGATTATATGATAATAATGGAGACCATAAATTTAAATATTCAATTTCTGGATCTAATTTAGTTACTCAAATTGTAGATGCTAACGGTGATGCAATTGATAATTTTTCAGATACTAAAGAAGAAATTATTGATCAAATCTTTGATACATCAAAGTTTGGTGAAGCACAGTCAGCTCGTTTAGCTCCAATTTCACTTTGTATTCTAAATACTAACTCTGGAGATCTAGAGCAAATACTTGGATATGTTGTAACTCATTCTTTACTAAATGGTGATTCAGTTGAAAGAGTTGTAAGTCCAGACCTTCCTTTACACCTTAATCCTGTGTATTCGAGTCACTCTCAAAATGAAGACTTATTTTGGATTTTCGATACAGTAAAGCATTTTGGTCTTAAAAATATTTATCAATTAGGTCTTTCATATAGATTAATCTATAACTGTAACTAGACAATATAACTCTCTTCTCTTCTCAGATAAAAAAATATTTTGTTTACGGGGCTGAATAAAGATTCAGCCCCTTTTTTTTTGCCATGAACTCACTTATTCTAAAGGTAGAGCGATTTTTACTTTGGAGGAGACAGTGGCACGTTATTCGGTAGATTTAAAAGATATTGAGTTTAATCTTTTTGAGTTTTTAAAAATTCAAGAACATTCTAGTTACGGTTTAGAGGCTGAAGATAGTAAAGGTATTATTACTGAATATCATAAATTTATAGCCAATAAAGTTTTTCCATCTAGAGAACCTTCAGATCTTGAAGGAGTTAAACATATTGATGGAAAAGTTTATGCTCCAAAATGCTTTCATGAATTTCATAAAAGTTATTATGAAAATGGTTGGTTTAGTTTAGGCCTCCCCGAAGAGATTGGTGGAACACCTGTTCCTGTTGCTTTGCAAACAGCTTGCCTCTCATTTTTAATTGGAGCCAATTGTGCTTACGGCTTATATCCAGAACTTTCTCGAGGTGCTTTAAATGTAATTCGTCTCAAGGCATCTGAAGATTTAAAAAATAAATATATTCCTGGAATGATGGATGGGAGATGGGGCGGAACAATGTGCCTCACTGAAGCTGGAGCAGGTAGTGATGTTGGTGCTTTAAGATCCACTGCAACACCTAATGGTGATGGAAGTTTTAATATTAAAGGTGTAAAGATTTTTATCTCAGGAGGAGAAACAGATCTTTATGAAAATAGTATTCACCTTGTTCTAGCAAGAACTCCAGAAGGAGTTGAAGGAACAAAAGGAATTTCATTATTTTTGGTGCCAAGAGTTTTAGTAAATGATGATAGCTCTCTGGGAGCTCACAATAATGTAGATTGTACGAAAATAGAGCACAAAATGGGGATTCATGCTTCAGCGACTTGTGAATTAACTTTTGGAGGATCTGGAGATTGTAAAGGGTGGCTTGTTGGTGATGAATTTGATGGTATGGCCACAATGTTTATCATGATGAATGAAGCAAGACTAACTTGTGGGGTTCAAGGAGAATCTCAAGGTAATTTAGCTTATGAGTTTGCTAAGCATTACGCACAAGAGAGAATTCAATTTAAAAAAGAGATTGTTCATCATCCAGATGTGAAAAGAATGCTTTTAAAATCAAGAGCAGTTTCTAGGGGAATGAGGGCATTAATTTTATATGTCGCAAACTTATTTGATAAACATGATGAAGATAGAATTGGTTTATTAACACCAATTTGTAAATCTTATTGTACTGAGGAAGGATTACAAGTTTCCATTGATGCTGTTCAGGTTCATGGAGGATATGGGTTTTGCCAAGAGTATGGGGTTGAACAATTTGTTCGAGATTCAGTTATTGGTAAAATTTATGAAGGAACCAATGGAATTCAAGCAACCGATCTAGTAATGAGAAAAATCATAAAAGATGAAGGGAAAAACCTAAAGAAGCTATTAGGAGAAATTTCTGAGTTTACAAAAAGCTTAGGGACTGAATTTAGTGCTCAACAAAAAACTTTGATTCATGCTTTAGGAACATATGAAAAAGTTATGGGAACAATGAATGAATATGTTGGGGATAAAAAATATAATCTTATCTTACAAAACTGTCATGACGTCCTTATGATGACTTCTCATTTGGTGGTAGCTTGGCTATTAGGAAAGCATGCAATGACTGAGCCTAACGGGAACTTCCCTGAGGACTATATGAAATCGAAAAAAGATGATTTCAAGTTGTATTGTTTATACTATCTCTCAAAAAACTCAGGCCTAGCTCATACTATCAACGCAAATAAAGATGACCTCCTTGATCTAGTGATTTGATCGGCGGCGTGATATCATAATCACGTATTAAAATTTAAATGATTAAAATTTAGGCGGTTAAGCTGTGAAAAAAGAAATTTTTGAGCTAGCCAGAGAGTTCTCTTCTGAGACTCATGGATCTACTAGCTTTAACGAGGACCCCGTGTTTGTCATGGGTGATTCTCCGATGGCGTATGTACCATTAACATACCTGTCAAAGAAAATACCAAAGATTAAAACTTATAGCGATCTACAACAAAATGGTTTCGTTTTTAGTTCTGCTGACTTTATAGACAGTGAAAATTTTTCTGATTGGTATAAAAGACAATTTAATAAAAAGCTGACATTAAAAGCAAAACGAAATATTGGTCTGCTTCACTATCCGGATGAATTACAAATTTTAGAAGCTATTGAAGGTGTTGTGAATTCTTATGGGATTCTAAGAAAAAAGCACGTTATTAATAATGGAAAAAATCTTCCAGTTCAACTAGGTGAGTGGTACGGGAAATGTATTTTTGGTTTGAAGCAAATTAAATCTAGTTCCCAACGTGGATTTGATTTTTATACTAAAGATGGAAAAAGAACCGAAGTCATTGTGTATTGGAATGACCGATCTTCTCCTAAAGGTGTAAAGATCCGAAAAACCTTAGTTCAGATGAGTGATTATTGTGTAGTTATTTATATAAATGATAATTTCATGATGAAGGATATTTTATTCCTAGATTCGGACTTCATAATGAGAAAATTTTCAGATAAGGGGCACTCTATCTTCTTAAAAGATAAACAGGTCTCGGCCTATTATTTCAGTGTCTCATCTAAGCATTTAGATAAGGTTGTGAGTAAGAACTTTTTGATGAAATTCTCCTCTCCAGGACTTGTCATGAAGCTAGATGATCGATTGTAATATCAGCTAGTTAGGATCTTTTTTGCAAATCTTACAAGCCTAATCTTAATACTTTTGAATTGTTGTATAAGTTCACTGTGAAGCTAATGTTTCTGACATTACTACTGAGTGCTTGTACACAAATTGACTCCTCTTTAGAGAAGGAGAGTACCTATTATTTGGTAGAGCAACACTCTGGTGAAGTCGAATATTTCTCCTCATATTCGAAAAAGAAAACTTGTCCTGCCCAAGCTATCGAGCAATCAGTAAATTATTTTAATGATGATCAACAAAGCTTAGAGAAGATAAATATTAATTTAGACAATAATGATAAATCTTTGATTAATAAAATATATTATCATAGTGAGCTTGATTTCATAGATGATCTTGTAAATGATGAGGGGATTGAGTTAGAGCTTTGTATGTCTCAAAAAACACCAGAAAACTCAATAGAGCAAATTGCAATAAATATGTTCGATATAATTAAAAGATCAAAAAAAGTAATGACTCAGGTTGATCAAGGCTATACTGCTAATCCAGTGAATATATTAATTCATCCACAAGAAAAATCTTTTTTAAAAAGAGAAAATACAGATAATTCTGTAACTGATTTTTATAAATGGGAAACAGATAATATTAGTTATAAATCTTTTAAAGAGAGAAAATTAAAGGGACCTAGCATAATTATCTATCCAAGAAGTCAGCAAGTTTTAGAAGCTAGTAAAAACCATGAAATAAGGTCACCATTTTCAGGACAAGCATTATGGAGTTTTCCATTCGTGCTTATGCATGAATATGGGCATCATGTTTTATCGACTTATATTTGGAGGGAGACTTACTCTCTCAATCATACGAATCATTTTAGTGTGATTGGAGAATCATCGAGAACCGAGAATCAAGTGTTAGATACGAAAGAAAAAAAATTAAGACTTCAACGTTTTGCTTCTGAACTTTATGCAGATTTATTTTCATATTATTCACTTCCTCGTAAATACACTCAATTTAAGAACTCACTGTGCCTAGAGTATGATAGAGATTTAGAGAGCCCGATTTTTTATTCGAAAAAATCTAATGTGAGCAAAGTTTTAAATCGAAATCGATTAAATATTTTCAAGACAATTGGTAACCAAGCCTTCAAGCCACCTTGTAACTTAGTGTTTACTGATATTTATAAGATTGGAGCCATTTTCTCTCATTTTATTTATTCTATTAACTCTCAAGTGAGTCTAGGTCCCATTGAGTCATTGAAAGTTGTTAACAAAACTTTTCGATATATTGGTCAAGCTCCAATTGGTCTATCAAAATTAGCAGCAGCCGGACAGGTTGAAGAGTATTTAGTTCAATTTATCAAATTATACTTAGCTATTTTAGGTGATGAACTTCAGCTAGAGGCAGAGCCTTATCCAGAAATAGTTTGTCGATTAGTTGAAGAAAAATTCCCTGCCATGTATGAAAATATAATTGATATTAATAGAACAACTTGTCGTATTAAATTAAATTCTAGAGATTAAAGATTGTATTTGTTTTTTAGGGCCATTTGCATAAGTCCTAAATATGAATTTCTATATGCAATCTCACCAGTGAGTAATTTCTTAATAATTGAATCAAAAGAAACTTCAATGATTTCTTGAATGCTCTCCTCTCCATCAGGATTTGGGAGTTTAGATTTTTCTAGATTCGTAGCCTTTACAAAGTATTGAAAATTATTAATTGTTCCACTTGATTTTGTTTCAAAAACTATTTCGAAGCTTTGAGCTCGCAATCCTATTTCTTCTTGCATCTCTCGGTTAGCGTTTTCAAAAATTGAATATTGATCTTCAAAAATGCCCGTCACAGGCTTTAATCTAAGTTGAGGTGTTTCATGAGGTCTCAGCTCTTTAACTAATAACAAATCTCCATCTGAATTAAATGGGTAAACGACTATTCCACCATGAAGATAAATTTTCTCCCAAGTGTTTTCTTTGATTTTTTGTTCTTTGATTTTAACAAACTTACCATCATAGACTAGTTTTTCATTCATTTTTATACCGTTTTCTTTTGAAAGTATTTGAGGTGCTTGAATGTGAAGATACTAACGAGGATATAAAGGAGAGCTAGGATATAATAATGTTGATGAATACTGAGATTGATCCTAAATAGTAAAAACAACATTAATGAAGAGAGTAATAAGGAAACTGCCTGAATAATATTTAGTGCTGAGATCATACGAGCACATTCATTTTTCTTAGCATTCATTTGTACAAGAGTTTGAAGAGGAACAACATAAAGTCCACCAAAAATAGAAACAACACTAATTGATATTAGTAGAGCAATCGCTTTTGGTTTTTTTAAGAATGTACTTATTCCCTCAATGCTTTGATTTGCTTGTACTGGTAGCTCAAGAAAAAAACATGCAATTATATGAGCTGTGCTCATTCCTAGTATCCCTGTGAAAATACACTTTGCAATTGAAGTACTAGTGCTGATTTTATTAGATAAAAGTGATCCAATTGCGATACCTACTGAAAAACTGGCCATGAAAATCGTAGAGACACCTTCATCTAGAAAGAAATAGTTTTTTATAAGCAAAGGAAGTGTACTTATATAGTAATTTCCAATAAACCAAAGCCATGATGCAAAAATAATACTGTACTTGATAGATGGATATTGAAAGGCCATCTGTAAGTTCTGAATAAAGTTTGAGTTATTAGTCATTTGAGAATTTTGAGCTTTGAGTTTAGGGATTTTTAAAGCACTAATATATCCAAGGATGGAAAAAACTGTCATGAAAATACCTATATAATGAGATTGACCTGAGAATAGTTTAACTAAAATTCCACCTACTGCTGTACCAGCAAGAATGGAAAAAAAAGTTCCCATTTGAAATATCCCGTTTACCTTTAAAAGATTTTTAGATTTAACGAGCTCAGGTAGGGCTGCATATTTCACAGGTCCCAAGAAAGCAGACTGCATACCCATACAAAATAGTAAAAAGAGAAGAAAAGAAATATTTCTTGTTGGAAGAGCAATGATAGTAAGTGCCATGATAAAAATTTCAATCAGCTTAATATATTGAGCCATTTTATCTTTTGGAAACTTATCAGAAAGTGAGCCGGCAAGAGCTGAAAATAATAAATAAGGTAGGGTAAATAAGAAACTTGCTACAGATATGATCTCAGTTGTCTCAAGACCGTAAGCAGATAAGCTCTCATAGGTAACAATAAGAATTAAGGAGTTTTTAAATATATTATCATTGAACGCATTTAAGCACTGAGTAATAAATAGTGATTTAAATGAGTTTTCCAAAGATTAATATAATAAACTTGGAGCATCATAAATACCAATGATCGCTGATTGGATATCTTCAGGATAATTCGTATAAGAATTAAGGTGCCTAATATATGAATTTATCACAACCGTCCCGATATTATTAATTTGTGGATTGCCCGCAAAAACAGGAGTGTTTTTTCTATGCATTAACACCGCTTTTTTCTTTCGATCAGTCCTTATAATTTGATATTGTCGAATGATTTTTTTAACAACGTTAGTATCTGCAATATATAGGTTTTCTCTATCTTTAGAATCTTTTGCTCTGAAAATAATAATTTCATTATTATTAATGTCTGGAGTGAAATAAGAAATGCTTTTTATGCCTTTGGAAGTTGAAGCAATTTCTTTTGTTTCGTTATCTTTTTCAAAGTGATTAAGGAAAACTTTTGTTTTGTTTTTCTCATTAGCTATATAAACAATGCTCCCGAAATCATTAATGGCTGCCGAGTTCCTAAAAGAGATGATTTTTGATTTTTTAGAAAAATCTTTATCTGCAGCGATAATTCGGTGGACTTTATTTTCAAGATCCAGTCTTACAATTAAATCTGGTGCATCTTCACTTAGGTGAGTAAAACGAACCTTACACACACCATATTGATCGTTCATGTCTAGGCCGAAAATATAAGAAATAGATTTCCCTTGAACAACTTGTCCTGTTTCAAAGAGAGGCTTGATTTTTTTCGATTTATCTTTGAGATCAAGAGAGTAAATCCCTAATGATTCCTTATCGTTTTTTGCTCGAAAATAAATGGCATCTTTGTTTTGATGAAATTCAAAAATACTAATGAGTTTAGCTTCGCTTGCATCTAGAATTGTTTTTACTTTTTTAGTTTTAAAAAGGTATTTTAAAAGAGACTTTGTTCCACTTGTATCATTTAAAGTAAATAAAATACCATCTTTAACAATTTTAGGATCACTGACAAAAGTATTTGATGGAGCTTTGAAAACCGGTATTGATTTTTTTTCTGTGTTAAAAATTATTCTTTCATGTTTCACCGATAAGTTTGCTGGAACTTTAAAGGCTATCGCATTTCTATAATTAATCTGAGGACTTACTCCTCTGAGAGGAGAATATGCTGGCATTTTGTATGAATCTGATTCAGAAGACCTTGCCAGGACTCTATAATTTATATCATTTGAATAAGAATAAAGGCTTAAAAAGAGGGTTGTAAGTATTAAATTTTTCATAAGGTATCCTAAAAAAAATGGTTAGTGATGTAAATTATTGACGCTGCGAGTGGAGCACTATTTTTCCTAACATTTGATGCTTAGATGGAGAATATGTCGATTCTATTAAAATAGGCCTAATTTTATTTTTTAAATCCTCGTTAGACTTGATTCTAACCTTTAAAAACTCGGGATTATGGCCTTCCCAAAATTCACCTTTTCTTTGTTCAAATAAAACGGAAGTGAGCTGATTTTTAAATTGTTCAGAATACTTTTCTATCTTCTGATCACCTAATTGATTCAGTAGTTTTACTCTCTTTTTTTTCTCTGAGTTATTGAGGTGAGCTGGTAACTTTGCAGCTGTTGTTCCTTGCCTAGAAGAAAAAGGGAAGACGTGAAAATGAGTTATAGGTGAGTTTTCCAAAAACTTATATGTTTTCTGAAATTGCTCTCGAGTTTCACCGGGATAGCCAGTTATGATATCTGCTCCGATGGCACTTTTTGGAAAATATTTATGAATTTTCTCAAGAACACTTTGATAATCTGAGATTGTATATTTTCTTCTCATTGACTTTAAAATTTCATCATCTGCACTTTGAAGCGGAATATGAAAGTGATTTAAGTATTTACCAGAATCTTTAAGAGCTTTTAATAAATCATCAGTAATTGTATTAGGCTCTACTGATGATAGTCTTAGTCTTTGAAGTTGTTTTATTGATCCAATTTTCTCTACGAGATCTGTTAGCTTTTCTCCACCTTTTTCATACTCACCAATATTTACACCAGTTAATACAATTTCTTTATAGCCTGATTCAACTAATTCAAGTGCATTCTTGTAAGCTTGATCTACAGAAATAGTTCTAGATCTTCCACGAGCTTGAGGGATGATACAAAAGCTACAAATATAATTACACCCATCTTGGATCTTTAGAAATGCTCTCGTGTGTTTAAAATCAGCAGGAGTTGTATAAGCTCCCCAAAAGTCGTTTGTTTGATCTATCTTAATTTTTGTTTCAATTTCTCCTAGATGTTCAAAGACATTATACTTTTCAGAGTTTCCGAGAATAAGATCAACCTCTGGCATTTGGGATAATTTCTCAGATTCCATTTGGGCATAACACCCTGAAACGATCACCTTTGAGTCCGGGCTATGCTTTTTGGCCTTCTTTATAAGGTTTCTACAACTAGAATCAGCCCCGTCAGTAACTGTACAGGTATTTAGAAAAACAAGGTCAGAACTTTGCTCAAAAGGCACTATTTTATAGCCTCTACTGGCAAATCCACTGGCTATCGAGCCTGTCTCAGAAAAGTTGAGCCGACAACCTAGAGTGTGAAAAGAAACGGTTTTTTGTGAATCAGTCATTGCGATAAATTAAATAACATTTATCTCTAAAATTGTCTTATGCTTTTGTTGATTTCATGAAGATTTCAGATTGACAGTTAAGCTTTGAAGCTCTAAATTTTATTTCTAACTAAAAATGTGTGGTCTCTTAGCTCAGTTGGTTAGAGCACCTCCCTTTTAAGGAGGGGGTCCTGTGTTCGAGTCACAGAGGGATCACCATTTTTGTTTCTATCCGTGCTCCCATCGTCTAGCCC
>CALIJZ010000042.1 GCA_938017795.1 uncultured Bacteriovoracaceae bacterium | reverse complement strand
TAGGGTTAATACTTCATTAGACCCTGAGTTTAATGTACCTATCGCCCATGCCCCAGTTCCTGATGTATAACCTCCAACTGTTGAGCTAAAAGAATCAAAAGTTGTATTGGCCGGACAAGCATCTGTGATATTTAAATTCGTTGCCGTTGCTGGTCCATTATTGATGGCCGTAATTGTAAAAGTCATTACTCCACCAACTGATACATTTGCTGGACTGGAGCTTTTAGTTGTTTCTATATCAGCGTTATTATCAATTGTTATATCTTCTGATAAATCATCTCCAGCTGTGCTTGGATCAGTTGTATTTGTTGATGTTGGTGCTGTAGCCGTATTAGTAATAATTGTCCCAGCAGTAGATGCATCTACTTTACAATTTAATTCTAAGCTAGCAATAGCTGCGTTTGCCATATCTCCAGCGTCCCACACTCCACTAGTTCCTGAATATACTCCCTGAGTTGTAGTACTACTTGAATACGTTGTTCCTACTGGACAAGCATCAGTTAAGCTAACCCCAGCAGCTGCTGCTGGACCATTATTTGTAATTGTAATTGTAAACTTAACTATATCACCTTCATCAGGAGTAGAGTTATCTACAATCTTAGTTGTTACAAGATCAGCCAGTGCTGCAACTGTAATACTAGCTGTTCCAACGTTATTAGTTGCAACCGTATCTCCATTATCAAGAGTTAAATTACTTGTTTCATTTATAATTGTTTGACCTGCACTTCCTGCATCTACTGAACATGTTAATCCAAGTGTCGCTGAAGCTGTGTTAGCGAGAGCTCCAATTGTCCAAACACCAGTAGCTGATACGTAACTTCCAACACTAGGAGCATCACTTACATAAGTTGTTCCAGCTGGACATAAATCTTTAAGACTTAATCCAGTTGCATCGGCCGGTCCATTATTTAGAGCTGTAATAGTCCAAACGATATTGGTCCCTTCCGCTGGAGCGGTGTTATCTACAACTTTACTAATTGCTATATCTGTATCTCCACCTACAAAGACTTCTGCATCCGCTCCATCATTGCTGGCATCTATATCAGTTTGATCTAAACTTATATCTGCTGTTGTGATTACGTTTGTAATAATTGTTCCACTAGTACCATTATTAACGCTACAAACTAAATCTAAACTAGCACTGCCACTTACTGCAAGTGATCCAATGGCCCATAAACCTGTTCCAGATGTATAAGTTCCAACTCCTGCAACATGACTTGAATACGTTGAACCTGTTGGACAAAGATCTGTTACTTCTATTGTTGTTGCTCCTGCTGGTCCTTCATTCGTTACAACGATTTCAAAAGTTACATTTACGCCTTCATTAACATTTACTGCATCAACTCCATTAACTGTTTTCACTACAGACAGATCAGTTCCATCACTTACATTTACGCTAGCACTAGATCCATCATTACCATTATTACTATCTGATTGATCTAAAGAAATATTGGCCGTAGTTATAACATTATTAACAGTTGTTCCGGATGCACTCAAGTCAGCATCACATCTTAGAGTTAATACTTCGTTTGCCGCTGAATTAAGAGTTCCAAGCGCCCACACTCCAGTTCCTGATGTATAAGTTCCGGCAGTAGCACTAAAAGAATTAAACGTTGTATTTGTTGGACAAGCATCTGTAATATTTAAATTTGTAGCACTCGCAGGTCCATTATTAACAGCCGTAATGGTGAAAGTCATTGTCTCACCAACTAGAACTGTTGCAGGATTAGAACTTTTTGTAGTTTCTATATCTGTAGCATTTTGTACTGTTCCACCAGCATTAGCTGTATTATTAGCAGTATTTGAATCTGTTTGATCACTAAGAATATCTGCTGCAACTATTGTATTTTGAAAAGGATCATTTGAAGTTCCGGCATCAATAGTACAACTAAGATCTAAAGTCTCAACTCCTCCATTATTTAATGTTCCAATATCCCATTGAGCAATTGGAGCAAGGCCGTAAGATCCGGTAGAGACCACTGCAGATTGATAAGTTGTACCAGTAGGACAACCATCATTAATTTTAAGATTCGTAGCTTGAGCAACACCCAAATTTGAAATACTAATAGTAAATGTTACTACATCACCTTCAGCTGGAGTTGTATTATTAACAGACTTTGAAACTGATAGGTCAGCATTATTATCAACAGTAATGCCGGCAGAAGCATTATCATTAGTATTTACTAAGTCAATTTGATCCATCGAAACATCACCTGCAGAAACTGTATTTGTGATGGTATCATCTGAGGTCCCGACATCAACTTTACAACTTAGATTTAAGCTTTCATTATTTCCAACTAAAATGCTTCCTATATTCCATTCACTTGTTGTATTTGAATAAGTTCCAATTGAACTTGTAAAACTTTGATAAGTTGTACCAGCGGGACAAGAATCTATTAGCTTCAAGTTTGTTGCTGTGTTAGGCCCATTGTTTTGCAAAGTAATAGTAAAAACTACAACTTCCCCTTCTTCAGGCGTCGTATTACTTACAACTTTTGTAGCTGCAATATCTGCTTTATTATCAATATAAACCGGTTCTGTTAAATCATCATTATTAATAGAAGTTGGATCTTGTTGCTGATCCATGCTTACTTTTGTAATTCGGTTTATTACTGTCGTTCCACCTGTACCTGGATCAACTGTAGCTGTAATATCTAAAGTCGCAAAGTTTGTTGCAGCAATTGTACCTGCATTCCAAATCCCTGTAGCTGAACTATACGCTCCTTGTGAAGCAGTGCTTGCGCTAAATGTGAATCCTGCCGGTAGAATATCTGTTAATTCAACTGAAGAAGCTAGTCCTGGTCCATTATTTGTAACAGAAATAGTAAATGTAATACTATCTCCTTCTGTTGGGATATTATTATCAACTACTTTGGAAATAGCTAAATCAAGAGCACAAATACTCCCAACATCTGTATCAGAAATAGTATTTGAATTTATTGTTTGCGAAGCTGTTACTAATGGAAACGCTCCATTGGGCCCACTGGAATCGAAACTCACTGCTGCACAAGTAAAAGTTCCATTACTTGAACAAGGACAAGTAATCGAACCGGGAGTCATATCAGGACTAGTAAGAACGACTTGAGGATCAAGAAAGTCACACTTCCCAGCAATAAATGCATTATTATTTCCAGATTCAAAACACGTTGAAGGCTCAATTTCTAATAATGATTCATTAACTCCATCTTGGTCGTAACCAAAAAGATGTTTATTATCTCCACATGAGGAAATAAAAATCAAAGCAATAAATAGAAAAATCGAGTGTAATTTTAGCATATTTTATCCAGATTATATTATAAATAGTTCTGGATAATTACGTTTGACCTGGAATATTTATCTTGAAATTTTTTCTAAAAAGACTAAGTATATAGCTCGGGAATAATAAAGATTTACTCCTTACAATAATAACCATCAATTTGTTTTAATGTTACAACAAATTCTACTCTTCTATTGACTTCATCAGCTATTGAAGATGATTCATGATCTAATAGGTCACGCTCTCCTCTACCAGAGGAAGAAATTATATCTTTATTTATTCCATGTTCTACTAAAACATTCGTGACAGATTGGGCGCGTTTTTCAGAAAGTCTCTGATTATATTCCTCACTACCTTTTTGACTTGTATGACCAACAATTTGAACATTCATAATATCAACAGCTCTTTTCTTAATTCTTCTAATAACATCATTTAGTTCTCTAGAATCATATATAGTTGATACATTATGTGGGAACCTTACTATAACCTTATTACTTTTTTCAAAAATATACGGTTCTTTACATTCTTGTATTTGAACTATTTCATTTTTGATAACAGGATCATTATTTAATAATTCTATTGGTTTTTTTTCATCCCCCCAAATTCTTGGAGAAAATTTAACCCCTGCACTAATTCTAAAATCATTTCCATCATCATCACTTAATACATTTCCAAAAGCAGCACCTGCAAAAACAACAACATTTTTAGTAATTCCTGCACTCAATCCAGCAAATAACTCATTTGGATTTTGGTTTGAATTAAATGGTAGAGAAAAATATCTTAACCATTCTAAGTTAACACCTACTTTAGAACTTAATGGAACATAGGCTCCTATACCAAGACTTAACTTTTTCCTAAGGTCTAATTCTCCCAAAGCAGCTTTGTCGGCTTGAAGATATCCGAGATTTACAACAACGTTCATAAAATCAAAGTATTTCTCATAGATTAAACGTCCGCCTAATCCCCATGAATCTTCAGATAAAACTTTATGATTTATATCTTGGAAATTACTTGTTCCAGGAGAGAATATTCGAATTGGAATTTCTCCTCCTCCTGTTGGAATTCTTAAAAAAGGCATTAAGGCCATAGAGTATCTTTCTTTACTTAAAAATCGCCATTTCACATCTAAGATCAAATCTGAAAAACCACTAGTAGAATCACTTATCTTGGTAGAATTTATGGGACTACCGGGAGTGTAGTATTCATAATCAACTAAACCATAATATGTTTGTAATCCTACTAAAATATTTTTTGTTAGATATGCAGCAGCACCAAGGTGTACACTTGATAAACTATCAACAATAGTATCAACCTGTTTTAAATTGCTTTGAGTTTTTCTAACCAAGGGATCTTCCACATAATTGAAGTGTAATTGAAACAATAAGTCATAATCAGAATACACGTGAGAATTATACAAACGACCATCTTCTAACATTTCGTAAGTCAAGGAATGACTTTTCTTAGAATGAACAATATCAATTGCTAAAGAATTTATAGAAAATAAAATTATAAATAAGAGTTTCATTAACTACAATTATCTATCTTTTGAAGGAATATTAACAGTATCACCTTCTTTAATTTGAAACAGATGTGGGTTATGAAGCATTAATTCATATAATTTTTCTTTAGAACCTAAATATTTCATCGCAATTTCTTCAATGTTTTCGTTTTTATGAGACTTTATTTGATAAGTCTCTTCTTTTGAATACATAATCTTCGGTGCAACATAAACAACATCTTCCTCATACTTTGCGATGCTTGCAATAGATCGATTTGATTTAAGAACTTTAGTAGAGCCTTCAATTTTATTATCATACTTTAAATGATTGATTGCAATTCTATCTTCTTCTTGATCCATTGCCCTAGGGGTAATTTTATGATCAACATTTTGAAACATAATTTTATTTTTATCACCACCATAAGCAAAAACCATTTTCCTTCCTTGGTAATACTCGGGATGATATTCAGGTATTTGTTCTGATATTTTTAACCCTCTTGAAGCACATGAAAGAAGCATTATTGTTAAGAGTATTTTAAGCACTGTTTTCTCCTTAGAGTAATAAGGTTGTATTCTTATTTATTGTGATTGCAGCTTGTGTCGCAAAATCATGATCAGCAGAAATGTCTACAGGTCCATCAGCAATAGCTGAAACATTCATTGTTACTGACCACGCTCCAGATGAACAAATCGGCTGAGTACTCGGATTTGTATCTCCTATAACAACCGTAACTTCTGCACCATTAACAGAACAACTACCTGAGAATGTATAGTTAGATTGATTACCAGAATTAATATTGGGTGCAATATCAATTGAGACTGATGGAGGAGCAACATCCTTATTTATTGTTACTGTTGCTTGATTCGCATTCGCTCCTGTTGAATTACTATGATCGGCTGTAATATTAACACTTCCATCAGAAATAGCACTTGGATTAATTGTTGCTTCCCATGTGCCACTTAAACAAGGAGGATTTGGGGCCGGGGCTTCCCCCCCAATGTCAACAACCACTTCCTGAGATTCCTCTGAACAAGTTCCTGAAATAGTATAAGAAAACTCACTATCTGCATCAATATCTTCTGCAACAGTAATTGCAACAAGTGGTAAGGAAGCATCTTTTATAATACTAACTGAAGCTTGGATAGCACTTTCTCCATCAGAGTTTTCATGATCAGCAAGAATTTGAACTGATCCATCCGGGAGAGCACTTAAGTCTAGAAATAGATTCCATACTCCACTTATACAAGTTGGTTGAGTTGAAATAGTGATACTTGTAATACTAATTTCAACAGCTTGATTATCATCAGAACATGTTCCAAGAATTTCAAAATTTGAGTCATTCATAGAGTCGATCGAAGCAAGACTTCCAAATCCTACAACCGGAATAATTGTATCTTTTTGTACTACTACACTCTCTTGAGCTACAACCTTTCCGTTTATATCATTATGAGTAAATCTAAAGTCGAGAGAACCATCAAGTATCGTAGAAAAGTCATATGTAGCATTCCAGATACCTCCATTACAAGTTGAATCTGAATTCATCGAAGTTCCGTCTACTTCTAAAGAAATCATTCCTTGATCATCAGAGCATGTTCCTGAAATTGTATAACTTGTAACATTTATAGTATTTATAGAATCTAAACTTGCTACAGTTAAAAACTTAGAGTCTTCTTCTGAAATCGTTCGTTCTTCATCATCACTGCCACAACCCATTAAAAATAGAAATATCAGGATAAACTTCATCTTACCGCCCTTAACAATATTCAATATTCATTATAGGAGATAAACGTTTTAAATTAACAAAGACGAAAGAATTTCTTTTTTTTTGCATATATAGTCACTAGCGACTAAAAAGATCAGCCAAGGATAAGTATTTCTATCGGTTATTACATACATGATATCAGAAAAATCTATATCCAATCCTTCGATTTTCTTCTGATTCTAACTTCTCGACTAATTTAAACTTTGGGATGCACCATTTCCTACGGCTATCTCTTCAGAATTAAAATCAAAAGGATTCACTCCTTCAATACATGCTATATTAAATCCGAATTGATGAGGATTGCTCCTTCGTTGATGGTGCGTATAAATCCCACAAATATTACAAAAATAATGTTTCGCAGTTTTAGTATTCCATTCATAAAGACTCAAGTGATCTTCTCCCTTCAAAATTCTAAGTTTCTCTATAGGTACACTTGCTATTATTGCTCCTTTTCGACGGCAGAGAGAGCAATTACATCTTCTCAAGTTTTCCAAACCATCCTCAAGTTCAACTTCAAACTCTACAGCCTTACAATGGCAACTTCCTATTAATAATTCATTCACTCGTCCTCCAATAATTTTTCATTAACTCTGAAATCCATAATGGTTGTTTTTGTATTCCTCTAGGTGAAAATTCTTTGACCCAAGGTTTAATATCAAGCACAGGGGTTTCATCAATAGCATCTAGACCTTCAAGAAATAGCTTGCAACCTTCAACTTTTAAAACTCTACATATACAAACACCAATTTTATTTGGTCTATTTTTAGTTCGTTGTGCAAAAATTCCGACCTTAGGCCAATCTTTATTATTTCTTGGATATCTAGATTTAGTAATGATTTTTTCAACTTTTACTTTATCCATATAGAAAATTACTTCTACATGTGAAAAATCAGATACACCTTCCAGTGAAGTTGAGTCAAATTGGTCAGAATCTATTTCAATATAAGACTTTTCACTATCCCAATTATCATCCCTAATCTCCTTGCGAGTTGATTTCACTATTCCTATTTTTTTTAATTCAATCATAATTTATCATCTCACTAGCTAATATTTGATTTTTTCCTCGTCACTTTTATTCTCTCAATAAATCATTGAATTTATAATGGATTTTTGTGAGAAAGTGCCTACTTTTTTTATCAATTACTCTTTAGAACAAAACTTCTAAGTATTTAAAATCTCATAAATTATTAAACTTAGTCTAAATAAAATCTTTCATACATTTATAATTATATATTATGAAAACTCTTTTAACCTTTCTATTCATCCTATCATCTTGTATTGAAAAAATGCATTCACCTATTGAGCAGAATTCAATAGTTCTCGATAGACTTGTTACCAAAGGAGAGGAAACTGAGGCACAAATCATAGAGGTTTTCGTCGATAAAGAATCTGGACAAGAAGAAAAAGGATACTTCATAGAATTAAACAATGGAGAATCAACTTTTAAACTAAATGGGATATCAGAACATGATTATCATTCATTCTATAAAAACAAAGCATTAACCATTCGTTCCAAGATTAAAAAGTCAAAACCAAATCCCGCTGATCCTATTAACCTTGATTCTCTAGAGATAAATGTTCAAGCTAATCATAAATTTAGAAAGAGTAATACAAATATGAAAACGATTGGTGTCGTAATCATTAATACTAATGATTACGATAATACTGGAGACGATGGATATAATAGTGTTGAAGATATAACAAAAAAAATGAATAAAAGCCTAAAGATCATAGAGTCTGTCTCTAGCAAGAAACTAACTTTTGACTTTGATAGAAATAATGACGGTAAAGAAGATGTTTATGTTGTCCATTTAAACAAAGAAGTAGAAGGATATTGTGATAGAGGCTTAATTGATCTTAATTTAGGTATGTTCACGCTAGCTGATGCTGGAGGGAGAGCGGTCAAAAGAACTTTTAATGAGAAATTTGATTATGACTACAAAGTCTATATCCTTCCAAATGGCAAGTTCATGGGAGGTTGTGGAGCTTCAGGTTTAGGAACTTTAGGAGCAGCAAGACTTTGGGGACGTAAAGCTTTGACTTTAAAAAAATCTGTAACTGTCGATTTATTAGTTCATGAGCTGGGTCATAACCAAAATTTTAGGCACTCTGCCAGGTTAACAGAAGAAGGAAGCCATGTGACATACGGTGACTTAATTTGTCCGATGGGTGGAAATTATATTACAGAAGACCTTGAGTTATCAGCACATTTATATAACCCTTGGAAACTAGAGAAACAAGAATATCTCTCCAATATACATTATCATAAAGTAGAAAAATCTAGAGGGAATTACTTAGATCAAAGTTTTATTGTTAATGAATATTCAAGTGAAAACCTTAACAACAATAAAAAAATGTTTATAAGAATAAAAAGTGGAAAAACAGATCAATTAGAAATTTCAAAAGATCTTTTCATTGACGTAAGAAAAATACAATCATTAATTGAAGATAATAAAAACATGGCCTACGATTTATGGAGTTCAACAATTTATAGTATTTATAATTTTTATGAATTCCCTTTTGAAGAAAGACTGTATGGCGATGATAGAACAACTTCTCATATAACATCAGTAAATTTTGATTTAGAAAGCCATAAGGTTTGGAGCTTTGCACTAAAGCCTTATCAGTTTAACAAACCTTGGAGCGTATTAGCAGGAATTTCAATTAATGATGACTTAATTTATGTTGGTAAACACGATAGTAGTCTTCTTAATCGGAATGCCCTTAGAACAAGGTCAGTAAATCTAGGTAATGGACAATTTAAAGTATATTTAGATTTTTATCCATTTAGTGAAAGGGCCATCTCATCTCAAACACCCTCGCCTCAAGAAACTATATGTAAAAACCTTCAATCACAATGTTCAAGTATTAAGTCTGCATATATTGATGCAGTCGTGAGTGGTGATGATGCGTGGATTGAAAGTATACTGAACCGACTGGATACTCTAAATGATAAAATATCAAATGACTGTGATCAATCATTTGCATGTGACCTGATAGAACCCTAAGAAATTAATGATTACTCATTTAAACAAACTTCATCAGGAGTACTCCCACCCTTGCAGGTATCAAATCGAACCTCTGATAAGTTTCTGAAATTATTTAAAGTAATGAGAGTTACCATCCTTATACATCCATAATGATTAGAATACTTTAGTGCAAACGACTTACCTGTGATAAGTCCTCCAGCATGTCCATCCCATGAGTCTTGATGAAGTTTAACTACTCTCTTCAAGCTCCCAAATTTTACAAACGCTTTCTTCTTGGACGTTATAACCTTTACCAATGTTCCTCCAGATGTCGTCTTTGAACACTCAAATGCATGAGTCAAACTGGATAGGCTTAATAATAATATAAATAATTTCATAAGTTCCTCCTAAGCATTAAACTATAGGTAAGAATTAAGAAAATATAATGAATTGCAAGTATGATTACTATACAGATTTTCTATCGATTATAAAAAATACAATTATTGATCAATCTTTAAATCAATTCGACACTTATGATCCGTGTTCTTCTTATTCATAAAGTCATATTCATCTTGATTTAAATATAAATCCCAATCAGATTTAATACGTAACTAATGCTTCATATATGAACATATGTATTTTTTTTTCGGTAAAAGAACTAATATCTAAAACCTTTTGGGGGCTTATATCGAAAAGAGGAAAATTTGTCTCTTATTCTAGACAAAATTGTCAGCCTCTTCTTCCTAGTTTTAATATAGTATTTAAGTAACAAAGGAAACATAATGAAATTTATCGCTCTAACAGTATTATTTCTTTTCTCATGTGCTAAAGATAACTCAAAAATTGGATACCGAGAATATGGAGAACTGGTAACTTGTGAGCAGAGAAATATTGCTTCATTTATAATAAATTTATTAAAACCTAATATTGCTTATGCATGTTCTCCTGTCCCTGCTGCACCTTCTCCAGCGATTTCACAGAATTATATAAGCTTAAGTGATCTCTGTTCAGAAGCTCAAGGAGAAATATTCAAATGCGAGTTAACTGAATTCAGCAATGGTAACAGTTGTGGTCCACCAGCTGGCTCATATTCTTATGAAGTAGAGCTTTGTACTAAAAAGATTATAAAGAAACGATATGAAGGTTTTTCCTCGAACACTTGGGACGGGAGTTTTGACTCTGATGCTCCGGGTAATGAACTTGAGTGGTGTGTTTCTCCTGTTGAGCAAAGTCTATGTTCCAATATTTCTAATCCCACGAGTGCAGAGTTATCGTTTAAAGAGACTTGTGAAGCCTCAGGGAAAATTGCAATAGATTGTGGATGTTCAGGAAAGTTTCTATGCGTAGAGTAAGGTTTTAATCTGATTTAATGCATAGGTATTTTTTACAGGTTAATATTCTCTCAACATTTCTTCTATGCTACCTTCTAGAACCTATGAACAAATTTATATTCACTATTGTTTTTATATTCTTTAGTACTTCAAAGGCTTTAGCAGCAGGCCCTAGCATAAAAATTCTAAGTGCATTTTCGGGTGAGCAAAGTTTCACAAAAAAAGCTCAGAAATTATGCGAAAACATGTTTGTTTGTCACCTTGATATGCGTACCCACATTCCATTACCCAAAGTAGCTGATAAGAGTATTAACATTAAGTGGTATTGTGAAAACGGTAAGACTCCAGAGATAGTAAAAGAAATTAAAACTGAACACGGAGCCAGTGAAAAAATTATCACTTTATATTGCCAAAGTGGTAAATCCAAGCATGGTTATAGAGATTATTTAATTCGTGATGATATGGTTAAAATTATGGAATCAAGAATAGGTCAAGAATGCTCTAGAGCGACTCAAGCAACATTACAAAAGTACAAACGATTAAAATCCTCCATGTTAATGAAACTCATCACTCCATTAACAGACTATGTACCGGAACTAACTTTTTTTCATAGGACACAAGCTGCGAGTTTCGCTAATAACATGAAAGATAAAGAAGTTATTCTTTCAGAGAAAGTAAAAACAATCTTTGATTATCTAAGACTAACTGGAGGTCGATACCCAGGACATCTTTATCAAGAAGAACGAGTGCTTGGTTGGAGAAATTTTTATCTCTCACGTAATGATGATGGTACGATTAGCAGGTTTGGTCCCCATAGAATTCAAATTAAAATGAAGCCAACTTCTTTAATCCTTAAATATGACTCAAAGGTTTGGGCTAAAGCACTTAAACAATTTGCAATTGACTACCCTCTTATTGGTCAGAGTTGTAATCTTAATCAAAGAACTATTCGTGATGCTTTGGGGCCTGTTGACTTTAATAACTTTATTTCTGTTTTAGCTACAGAACTAGGAGTAGATGTGTTGGACTACAACCAACAAGACAAATGGTTTATGTTACTAGACGGAAGTTCAATCGAATCAATACAGTAGATATATTTATTTTAATTTCCTACCAATCTCTTTATCCTTTTTTTTTATTATTGGTACTGACAAAAAAGTAGTATTTAACGATTTTTACTTAAATCTAGAAAATGTAACTGAGTGATAATGGGAAATGTGCGTAGTGGATAGCATTCAACTAAACAAGATGCTTTGTTCTGAGATCATACAAAGAACTCATCAAAGTCAAATATTTAGAGTTTCATGAGGGATTGTAACAAATCTAAACTTTTTAACGAACTAGTTAATAGAGAATTTGTACGTTAACAAAAGGAATATTCATGAAGAATTTAAAAAATGTATTTACTTCAACTTTAGCTCTCGCTTCATTTGCTGCTTTAGCATCAGGAGGACAGCATAGTAAAAAAATGGCTCAAAAAAACACTAATGCTATTAAGCCAAAGAAAAAAAGCTCTTTCCCTGACACTGTCAATAATCCAAGGGTCGGAGAAGTAATTGTAAAATGCGCTGGTATTGTCAAAAAAGGAAAAAATCATTGCGGAGCAAACGGACACACTTGTGGTGGAAAAGCAGCAGTAGATTTTGATAAAAATGAATGGATTTATGTTAGAAAAGAAGTTTGTAATGCTACTGCTGGGAGAATTGTCGGTAAGAAAATTGTTATAGATGGATAAAATAAAAAAAGTTCAAGGCCTAGGCCTTGGACTTCGCTTCCCGCACTTTGATGATATTTTAAATACTTCTCACAATGTTCCATGGTTTGAGGTTATATCAGATGACTTTTTAGAAGCTGGTCCCCACTGGGACAAACTCACTAAGCTTAGGGCTGACTACCCTATCGTTCTACATTCAATTGGAATGAATATTGGAGGAATAGATCCTTTCGATATAGATTATCTAGCAAGCTTAAAAAATATTTACCAAATCTTTGAGCCAGAGTGGATAAGCGATCACTTATGTTGGTCTTCTCATAATGGGAAATACCATCATGATTTATTGCCTATTCCAAAAACGAATGAAGCTCTCAAAGTAGTCGTTGAACGAGTTAATTTCTTACAAGATTATTTTAAAAGAACACTAGTCTTAGAAAACGTTACTCAATATATAGATTTTTCAATTTCTGAGATGAGTGAGATTGAATTTATTAAAGAGATCGTTGCTCAGACAGATTGCAAAATTCTTTTAGACATTACTAATGTTATTATAAATCATAATAATAGAAAAAAAGATTATATGTCATATTTTAATAACTTCCCAATGGATAGCGTCCAACAATTTCATCTGGCCGGTGGTTTTGTAGATGAAAGTGGACTCTGGATTGACTCTCATACTCAAAAAGTTCAAAACACTGATTTAGAAGTTTTACAAAGTTTATGTAAATCAGGGAAAAAAATCGCTGGCATAATAGAGCGAGATGGTAATCTTCCTAGTTTTGAAGAATTAGAAAAAGAACGAGTCAGCATTGAAAATGAGTTTTATGAACTATAAAGAGATGTTAAATCTATTCTCTACTAATGTTTTATCGTTAGAAACATCTAATGAATCCTGTGAAGGAATAATAGAGAAAGACATAGAAAACATGAGAATCTATAAGAGAAACTACCTTCAATTATGTTTCTCAAATTTTTCAAACGATTTCCCTGCTACAAAGTCCTATGTAGGGAAAAACAATTTTTTATTCTTCACTAGATCTTTTCTTTTAGATAAAGGACTTGGCTCAGTAAATATTTTTAAATCTTCCGAAAGTTTTCTATTTTATTTAAAAGGCTTAGATGCAGCCAAAGAAGATAGATTAATCTTTGAGCTAGCACTGATAGATTTCTTATGGGCCTATGCCAAGCTCAAAGAGATTAAAGTAACAGACGGAGTTCTAGAATACTGGCAAGAGCTTACAAGCAAAAAAAAGACAAAGAAAAAAATTGATTTCACTAAACTAGTAAAGATTAAACTAGTTGAAATAGATAACGAAAGAGCTTTCAAATTGTGTGATTTATAACTATAATACTTATCAATAAGTTTAAATAAAAATCTAACTAAAGATAAAAAACGATCCATGAAAATCTTATTTTTTATTATTCTATCCTTGTCTTTACTAAATTGCTCAAAAACTCAAGAACCAGAAGTGAACATTATAACCATTTCCGAAAGTACAACATTGGAAATACCAGAGAATTTTTTATCCTTTGCCATAGATATGGCCCTAATAGTTGGAGCTAAATGGTGGGATAATGAAGAAACATTCTCAAGCGGACGAGGTGGTACTCAAGCCCAAGAACTTAATTTAGAAAATGAAGATCTAATAAATAAAATGAAAGTGTTTTCTCCTAGCTTGATTAGAATTGGAGGAACAGAAGCTGATCATGTATTTTATAAACTTAATAATCAAGATACTCCAAAGCATTTTGACTCAAGTCTTTCCAGACAACGAATTGATCAAATATTCAAATTTTTGCGAGCCATTAATTCAAAACTTATCTTCACAGTTAATGCTGGAAATAGTGTCAGAAAAAATGGAGTTTGGCAGGAAGAGCAATTAAAGATGCTTCTTCAATATTTGAAAATTAAAAACTATAACATTCCATATTTTGAATTTGGCAATGAGATAAGTTCATTCTGGGCGATTCATGGACCATTAAGTACTGTTTCCAGTGATCAGTATGAAAATGATTTTTTAGTATTTAAAAAGCTGATAAAAGATCATAATCCTAATTCTTTAACACTTGGTCCTGCCAGTGCTTTTTGGCCAATAATTGGAGAACCTGGATCAACTTTTTTTGGACTAAATGATCATGCAATGAAGCATAAATATCCTGATATTATTTCATGGCATTACTATCCAACTCAGTCAAAGCGCTGCCCGCTACAAGTTCGAAATTTAACCAAGGATAGTTTTCTTAAGCCTAAATATCTTAACGAATTTAAAAAGATATCAATTAAACTTATTAATAAAATGAAAAAATATAAAAACTCAGCTCCTATGTGGCTAGGAGAAACAGGTTCTGCACAATGTGGAGGAGTAAAAGGAGTTTCAGATAAAGTTGAGAGTTCATTTTGGTGGCTTGATCAACTAGGACTCGCTGCCAGAACAGGGCAAAAGCTTGTTATAAGACAATCAATTTATGGAGGAGATTATGCTCTTTTAAATCCGGACTTTACTCCTCGTCCAGATTATTGGGCCTCTTACTTTTGGAAGCAATTTATGGGTACTAAAGTATTAATGACTTCAAAAAAGTATCAAGACGAATCCTTAAGAATTTATGCTCATAAAAGCGTAAAGAATAAAAAAACCGTATTAGCTATAAATCTATCCAGTAAAGATAAAACAATTCATCTTAAGAATCAAAAAGTGAAAGAACAATGTAGTTTTGTGAGTAATCTAGAAATAAAAAACCAACAAACAAATCTTAAATGTTCAAAAATTCAATCTGAGAATATTATCTTAGAAAAGAAATCTATTTATTTTTTACCACTAGAATAACTTTTATCACTATCTAGTAGTTGATTGACACTTATAATATGTTTTTTTACCTTCCGTATTATTATCATTGAAGTAAACATCTACATACAAATCAGCATCTCCAATATAACTATTGCCAGAGCCTAACAATCCAGAAATCTTATATCTATGAGTTAACTCATTTACTAATCCCACATAAGGATCCTCCGCGTCACTTTTTAGAATCACGTCACTATAGGCTTTACTTATATTAGTAACTCTAAAGCCTTGCCCTCTTAATTGATTTAAACATTTACTAACTTCTTTTTTGCTAGATAATTCATATCCAACCTCGAATGATTCACTGGCAGAAAGCTCTGAATAATTGAAAGTTTCTATATCATCATTTGCAACCAGTCGAGATCCAGGTTTTTGGTAACTTGCACAAGATATAAGAGTTAAAAATAATATTGATATTAAAAGTTTCATATTGCTCCTAAAGTTTATTAATAATTAATTTATTATAAGTGAATTTAATTGAAATTCACAATTATATAACTAACGCAATTTATAAATTTCATTAAACATTACTGATCATACTAGTTGGTTATAAAAAACTAGCGACTACATATATTTTTAAATATTATCAAATCTAATGAATTCTCATAACTTTTCTCATTTCTTAAGCTTTTTAAAATGTCCTAATGATGGTTCTGATTTACAAAATACTGATGACAATTTTTTGTATTTCTCAAATTTCAAATATCCTATTATTAATCAAATTCCAGTCCTTATAAAAGAGCCTCAGAATCATTTATTGGCTCATTACAACGACATAACTAATTATATTGAAAGATCCTTAGTTCAAATTAAAAATCTTAATGTATATTTAAAATCAAACTTACCAAAAACTAGTTTAGAAAGAATAAGATCAAAAATTCATCACCTAGATCAACACCTACAAGAAATAGAATCCCTATTTAATGAATCGATTTATAACTTCTACTCTAATCACTATGACCAAGTTAAAGTGGTTATAAATGATAATGAATCATCAAAGAGCAATTCATTTTTAATGAGCTATTACACAAATGTATTTAGAGATTGGTTTTGGGATACAGAAGAAAATCTTTTCTATACTAATTTTTTAAAGCTTAATGATAAAAAATCAAACAACCTTATTTTAGGTTCTGGTCCATCGAGATTTTCTTACGATTTAGCTCTCAAAAGTCCTGATAATCATTTCATTGCAAGTGACCTTAACTACCTATTCTTACATATTGCTAATAAAATAACTAAAGCTCCTTTGGAGCTGACTTACCTTCCTGAACATCCAGTGTCTCTAAAAAAGATAGGAGTTAAACTTAAATCACAATATCTTAAACCTCTTAAGAATCTTTCATTTTTCAATACCGATTTTAAAGGTAATCATTTTAAGAAAAAATCATTTAACAACATTATTGCTCCTTGGTTTATTGATATTCTAGAAATCCCTCTTGAAGATATTATAAAAAAAATTAACTATCTATTAGAAGAAGATGGTGAGTTCCATTATATAGGAGCTTATTCTTTTCAAGAGTTTGGAGAAGACTCTTTTTATTCGCCAGAGGAAATAATTGAACAATTTCAAACATATGGATTTAAACTGGGTCAATCTCAAATCTTAGAAGTTCCTTATTTGAAAAACCCTTATAATGCTCAATACAGGATGGAAAAAATTTTATTTGCTACTTTTAAAAAGATAAAACATTATGACTTTCACGGATTTAAAGTTGATTATTGTAATTTCCCTAGTTGGATCTCCAATCATAATGAAACAATCAAAGTAGATCCAAACCTTGAAATGAGAAAAAACATTTATCATACCTATCATCAATTATATTCAAAAATCTCTGGGGCAGTATCAATTAATAAACTCTCTAAAGTATTTTCTCAAGAGCAAAACATTTCTCAAACTCAAGCAAAGGGAATCATTACAGAGCATTTTAAAAAAATCTACAAGGATTTAATCAAGTTCTAACTCATCAAAACTGATAGAAATAATATCTTCTTCTGATCCATTTACATCGACTTCGACAAAGCCATAACTCTCATAAAAGGTCTTGCCTGGAGCTTCTAAAATTTCATCTACGACCCTATAAGGATTTGAAAGAATATTAACTCCATTCAACTTAATAGAAATACCCTTTACTACGAGTGGGAGATTTGTATCAATAGTTAAATCACTAAGAATAAAAATACCACCCTTGGAATCTGTACTGTGAATAATATTAAGCTGTAGCTTTATCGAATCTTGCCCTTCAAGGATCTCACTGAGATCATGTTTAAATAAATATATTCTATCTCCACTGGCTGATTCAGATATAATCTCAGAATCTTGAATGTTTTTTTCGGATAAAGTTAATGACTTCTCATCATCTTTTGAAATATCGATAGATGGTAACCACTCCTGGAGAGCATTACTCATTTCCATTAATATTTCCTCACAGTCCTTGATACACTTCCCACTTGATTGGGTATGTGATCCTCTTATACTTAATTTCTCTAGAACTTTAGAATCATCTACATTATTTAAATTTATAAAACCTCTCTCTAGAAAAAGATCATGAGCCAATTTATTATTACTTGGGAATTGATTATTGAAATCTCCTTTATCTCCATGACAACTAATACAATATTTCTGAGTAACAGGTTGAACTGTTTCAAAAAAAACTTCTTCTGAAGTAGTCAGTCGTTCATCTTTAATTTCAGGTAACTCGCTAGATTTCTTTTTACACGAATACAAACTTATGACTATCATAATAACATTTACCATTTTCAACATACGCACCTTTAAATTTAAACTAAGTAATCTTGCTCCATCTAACAATATCCTGAGCATTCAACACATTCTCTAGTCCATGAGCTTCAATGATATCTTTTAGTAAGTCTTGCTGCCCTGTAAGAGCTAAAAAATTTGCAGTTACAGCAATAGTTGATAACATTCCAGAAGTTTCTTTTGAAGAAGCAATGATATGACTTTTATCAACAATTCCATTTGACTGATACTTTCCAATCAATGCAGCTTTTCCAGACAATAGAGGTTTCTTACCTGGAAAATAACCAATTAAAATAGTGGAAGTGATCGAAGAATCATCACTGTCAGCAAGATTAAAACCTGTTTCATCAGGACTTGGTCTTGCTGAACTTGCTGCACCGTTTGCACAGAGTTCAATGACACAAGGTTTCCCTAAAGCGTCATGTAGTTTAAAAATATCCCCTACAGCATTACCAATACTTCTATCAACTCTGTTTATAAATGCTCTTGGCTGTCTATGATAATCTCCTCCCCCAAGAGGGTGAACTCCTGCTGAAGCAAAACCTTGTGATGTCAACCAACCAAGAGTAGCCAATTGACTTACATTACCACCTTCAGAAAAGTTCGAAATAATATCTGCAACATTTCCACCGCTTTCAGGCCCTGAAGAAGGATTGGGATCAAGAGGAGACATTAATGCAGCTTGTGCTTTCTTTAAATTACAATCCAATTTATCCTTGAATGTTTTTTTAAACCTACTACTTTTGACAAATTTATGACCTCCCTTAGTCAAAGAATTAATAAACTTTGTAAATAAGTCTGAATCTTTATCAAAGTATGATCCAATGATCCCAGGCTTTACTAGATTATCAGCATCCGAACTAGTAGAGATATTAATTAATGGTCCTGGTTGACCGATTATTTCAGTTCTACCAGCTGTCCTGGAGATTTTATTTACTGGGGTAGCTGTTCCAACTAATTCAGCAAACTTCCCTTGATCTCTAGAGGCATTTATTTTTGAAATTACTCCAGCTGAATACTTAGCAGTTCCTCCTCCATCATTTTCAGTATAATTAGCAATGAGAAGAGCTCTTATGTTTGACATTTTCTCAGCACCTAATTTTTCTAGAATCGCTTTATAAATTTCAGAATTTTTGGTCATTGGAACGCCATGATCCCTAGAGACCTCATCTGCGGAGAAACCACCAGAATATCCATGACGTACATAAGCTGATGGGGTAAGTAAGCTGCCATCAGGGTTTATAGGCAAAAAGGCTTTCGTAAAGGTTGGCCCACCAATAACAGGAATCGAAATAAAGCTAATTTGGTTTTGATCTACTCCTGCAGGGCCTGAGACAATATTGCAAGATTGAGCAAAGGCATTAGAGAAAGGAATCATTGATCCAAACATAAATGAGCTTGCTCCCAAAAGACCATGAGCCATAAAGTCACGTCGAGTAACAATTCTTTCGTCATGATTTCTGAGAGCATTATATCGACCTTTATCATTGTTTTTAATAAATTCGACCTTCTCAGCAATCGTCATTTTCTTTACATCAATTTTCTTCATACGTTCTCTCTTTCTTATTTTAAGATAATATTGGGTGATGATAATGAAATCGTACAAGCCCCAAAAATCACCGCTCTCTTAGCCTGTTTATCAACTTGCATTTTCTGAATAAATTCCATGAGATTAGAACTGATATCACCAATTAGTTGCTCACTACCAGATCCGGCCCAAAATATATTTTTAATTTGATTTAAAAGATGTTCTGCTTCTTGATCATTCATCTCCCCATCTAAGTCTCTTAGTTCTGGGAAGATTATGCTTAGTCGTGATTCATTATTTAGTAATCTATCACAATAAGCTGCACTTAATTGATAGACTGATTTAAAAACAGACTCACTTAAACCATCAATACTATTTCCTTTAGGTAGAGAGCTAGAAACCTCTTTATAAACAACCGCAATCGAATCTTGTGGAAGATTCTCTCCATCCAAGTCGGAAAAATCTGCTTCAATTCCAGTTAATACTGAGAAAGTTTGATTAATCGCTCGAAAAGTTTTAATCCCATTAGCTTCGATAATCTCTTTTTGTTCAGGAATAGTAACGGGCGTTGTTTTTGTAGTTGGCTTGATGTCTATAACTTCATCATCAAATTTAGAATGAGAATCTCTAAAACAACTTTGAGTTAGCCCCAATAGAATAATTATAATAAACTTAGCTCTCATTATTTAACTTCCTCATTAATACAAAACACTCCAGTTCTTTCAAAGACATCTCTTAAGTTGTAATTATATTTACTTCTAAAATCTTGTGCGATTTTTTCAATAAATGCTTTTTCTGCTTCAGTTTCTGGTTTGTGATAACAAACTGATTTAAAAACATGAGTAGCCATGCATTTTTGAAATTGATCATTTTGAGTAAGTGCTTTCCCATAGCTTTTGGGTCCCAGTCCACTAAGCTCAACACCCTCATGCCAGCCAAAGTTTTTAGTAGCACTAGAGTCTGTCCATGCATTAGTCCAAGAATCATTAACTACCTGATATCCCATCGTAAAGCCCAACTCCTCATCAACTCCAGCTTTATTACACTTTGCCGCAACATTGGGACTTGTCTTTATTGATAATCCAGGGTGAATGATTCCACTCTCTCCCGAGACAACAGAATGTCTAAATTTATCCCCCTCTTGTCCTGCATTAGGTAAGTATACGATTTTCCCATTTTTCTCATCCCACTCATAACTACAAAATGATTGAGAGACAGCATCATTAACACTATGGCATTGCATACAATCATTTTTAAAAAGTTCAGCGTGATTAGAAGGTGTTCTTGTCACGTCAACTCTAATTCGACTTCCTCCTAATTGAGAAACACCCATTACATTTTCCAAACCTTTACAGAAAACATGATGAGCTGGAAAAGCAAAGCCAGCTAGCCTATTTGTTCCAGCAACTAAGTAGTTTTGAGAAAAAGCTCTAGTAGTCATAATTCCTGCAACATTTTCCGAGGCTAATTGCGGATTCGAGTCACTTTGTTTTCTTTCAATTAGATTTTTCGAAAGATCAATATTTCTTAATTCAGCTTGACGGTAATGATCATTATTATCGATAGCATAAGGAACAGGGCTTCCATCAACTTCATAAACGACATCTGTATACAAAATTTCATTAAAAGGTTTGTTATCTTTAACAAAGCCCGCAATCGTCGCAACAAAATCATTTAATGGAATATCAATATTATCTCCACCGTTTGAATCAAGCCATTTACGTGCCATGTCTGTAACTGTAATGTTAATAAAGTTTTTACCTTGAGTTGCAATTTTAGCAGCTTCAATTACATGGCCTTCTTCTATCAAAGTCTTCATTTCTTCTAAAACTAACCCTCTAGGAGGAACAGAGTTAATTCTTTCATAAAGACTACGAGCTTTTTCTAAAGGAGAAACCCCTTCACCATCAGTAGCAAATGTTTTTGATAATGAATTTATACTTAAAAGAGTAATCGTTAATATTGTTAAAATTTGATTCACGTACAGCATCCTCTTTAAATGATCTATGAAATAATTTTAACTCAAGAACGTTTTACGGATCATTGCTTTGAGAGACTAAAGTGAGTCTATCGTTAATAATTAACAACTTAGCTCCTTTGGTCTCTCAAGTTTCATTAGTTGATTTCGACAACATAACATGGCACTAACTTTTCAACTTTAAATAGTAGCCAACAAAAGAGTACATTTTTTCATTGAAAGGATGTTCTTTTAGATAATTGTTCCCGATATTTATGAAATAAGATTTTAGTTTATCTATGAAACTAATTCTCTGACTTCTTAGAAGTTTTAGTTTCAGGAATGACTGAATGATCTTCTAGTATTGAGTGACTTTGCGAATTAAACAAATACAGAGCAATAAAAGAGAATATACATAAAAAAGAGATCAATATAGTTTTAATCACAACTAACCTGAAATGCTATTAAACTTTGAATAGATATTACTTTTATTTTTCACATTCAATAAAAACTGGCTCATAAACTGATGGATGGAGCCTTACTAAAGTGAATCGACCATTTTCATTTTCTACTAAGGCTTGATCTATCTCATTTTCATAAGGATCATGAGGAACTCTCATTTGTAAGCCATTTATAAAATCTCCATCGAGTGAATAAATTCGATACTTCTTATCATTCATCATTTCATAAGGAGAAGACTTTCTTAGTTCGTAAGTTTCATTGTGAAAGCTTAAGCTCTTCTTGGAAACTCTAACTTGTCCTCGTACTACACGATCTTTCCAACTATCACGATCTGAGAAGTCCTTGCAAGTTAAAAGTACTTCATCCTGTATTTTCTTACTAGCAACATGTCGACTTTTCGTATTCTCGTAACTCGCACAAGAAACTAAACCTAAAGACATAAATAAAACGAGAGCTCTCATATGTTCTCCATAAAGAATTTATTTCTGTCTTTATTATATAGGATTCTGAGATAAAATCCAGGTAGTAAACAAAGATCTTGTTAGAATTGTTCAAGGTCTTTAATGATTTACTAAAATGAATAACACCCTGCTCTAACTCTTTGGTTTTACAAACTCATTTCTATCTTTCTAATAAAATATTTAGAATTTATTCTTATGTATTGTGAAGTAGTCACTCTTGACTTATATTTCCTACAAATATCAATTGGGAGATACAAATGAAACTAATTATAATTCTTTTAAACTTAGCAATAATAAATTTATCACAGGCTAAAAAGATCGCTCCTCAGAACATTGAGGAATTAGTGAATAACTTTAAAAAAAGTAATTATATCTCTGGATCAATTCTCGTAGCAAAAGGTAAAGAAGTTATTTACAAGAATGCCCTTGGTTATGCCAATTACCGCTTTAATGTCTTTAATACTATTTACACAAAACATTCACTAGCATCACTTAGCAAGCAATTTACGGCTGCTGGGATAATGAGATTGGTAGATCAGAAGCTTATAAAACTTGATGATAGTATTATTAAATACTTCCCAGAAGCTCCAGAAACATGGAAAGAGATAACTCTTCACCACTTACTAACTCATACATCAGGATTAGTTAGCTGGGTATATGAAGGACGCAGAGAGATGAGTACTTACGCCGCGCAAGACTTCAATGAAAGATTTAAAGTTTTAATACAGGCTCCTCTGAAGTTCTCTCCAGGAGAGAAATGGGAATATAGTAGTATAGCCTATTCAGTTCTTGCAGGAATTATAAGAAAGGTTAGTGGTCTCAAATATGAAGAGTTTATGAGAAACGAATTCTATGTTCCACTTTCGATGACAAATACAGACGAAGGCTATGAGGGAATCAATATCTATGATCACGGCAGAACGTATCAAAACAAAACAATAAAAAATTTATCTCATGGTTATGTAATCAAAAATGGTCAATGGACTGATGAGATAATCTATTACATTAAAGGCACTGCTGCTGCTGGTATGGGGTACACACATTCAACGGTCTATGACTTGCTACATTGGTTTACTGAACTTAAGAATAATAATGTTTTATCTAAAGAATCGACATCAAAGCTATTTAGACAATATAGCAAAACGACTTATAAGCTTCACTCTCCAGAAGTTTCGTATTATGGGTATGGATGGATGAGTATAAACAGACAAGATGATAAAATAATTCATCATACTGGGTATTCTGGAACGGGTCATAGCTCAATTTATCTTTACTCCCAAAAACATGATCTTTCCATTATTATACTTGCAAATGTAATTGAAGCGAAAAAGAATTCGTTTTATAGTAAAAAAATGGCAATGGATATTTTAGACCTTTTTGACAATCAAGAGATAAAATAATTATAAAATTCAAAGCCTTTGAATTTGAATTTACTCGGAGGAAACTATTTTACAACTCTGAAAATTGAAAAGTGAAGCAATTGAGACCCAGAAAAGATAGACAACCAGTCATGAGATTAAGAATCACCAAATTATAGAATCAACTATCAATATAGGTAAACTTCTAAAAAGATTCTTATTCTTAAAACAAGCTCGATCAAAGCTAATTAGTCTTTTAGTTAATGAAGAAGTAGACAAGCAAAATCTATCTACATCCGCAAAAAAACAATTTTTGAAACACTGAACAGATTATCCACACGAAAAAGATGACTAAATTTATTGTTTTCTATTCTTTCGTCAAAGTCGGATAAATTTAATGTATTCATGATTTAATCCTTTTATAAATTGAAAAAAGAAACATCCCTATCAACATTGATAAAACAAAAACGACACTTTGAATATCAAGCCTAGCAAGATTGACAATACCTGGACCAGGACAAACTCCTCCAAGCCCCCAACCTATGCCAAATAAAATTGATCCTAACACTAGATTCAAATCCAATTTTTCTTTTGTCGGCAAGTGAAAAACTTTTGAAAACACCGGTCTCTTTTTTAAAATGACTGGAAATATTACTAGATTTACTCCAACTGCTCCTCCCATGACAAAAGCTAAAGAGTAATCCCAAATACCAAAAAGATCGAGAAAACCAATTACTTTCTCAGGATTGATCATACCTGAAACAGATAACCCGATAGAAAATAAAACTCCCATAGTTAATGAAACTAAATTTTTCATAGGTACCTCATTAATGCGACGGTGACAATACCTGAGAACATGAAAGTTAAAGTCGCAACAAATGATCTTTTTGATAGCCTTGGCAAACCACAAACCCCATGCCCTGAAGTACATCCACTTCCAAGTTTTGTTCCAAAACCTACTAGCAGCCCTGCAATTATAATCTTTGCTAAAGATGTTGATATTTGAAAACTAAATAACGCTGGATAGATTTGCTTTAAGAAAAGTCCACCTAAGAAAAGTCCTAATATAAATGCTCTTGTCCAGTCCTCACGCCTATCATTTAAACTTGAGAGTGATTTAAAAACAATACCACTTATCCCAGTAATTCTTCCTAAGAAAAACATCATCAAAGCACTTGATAACCCAATTAAAACTCCACCAAACAATGGCATAACAATTGATCCATTCATTGTTTTCTACTCCTTACTTGTATATTTAAAAAGCCTTAACAGCTACTAGTAGCATTTTAAAAATATAAATTTCCTTTATACTACTCCCAAGATTAGCAAATTTTTTATAATTTGATAATCTGGCTACAAAGATCGTGAAAAACAGCATGTTGGGTTTTCGAGTTTAAATGTAAAGGGCAGAATCATAGATATTCTCGTTATCACAACCTTTGTAAAAACACTGAGTTACCCCAGAAAAATCAGCAGAGGGATCAAAGCTAACATAACACTCAGTTCCTCCTCTAATTAAGCATAGTGAACCTCAAAAACATTTAGTCTTTTTAGGCCCTGAAACTAAAGTAATAATTGATATTTACCGAATCAGAGTTTATGAGGTTTAAATATCTACCTATTGTTTTATTTTTTTCATTCTTTCAACATGTAACTTATGCTGATTGTATAACGAGTACAAAAAATGCACTCGCAGGAAGGGTTACAAAGATAGATGAAATAGGAGCAGCTATTAATTGTCTTAATTCTTATTATCTAGAACTTGAGCCTCCTAATGAGTCATTGCGTGGAATGTCTGAATTTGCAGATATTTATGTAAACTATAAAAATAATTTTAAAAGACTGTTAAAGGTCGCAGCAACTCTAAAGCTTGAATCTGGGAATGATGGATTATTTAAGGATGAAATTAGTTCATTTCGTCCTTCCGAAGATTTAGTAGTAACAAAAGTAAGAAGAGGAATCATAGTAAAATCTAAGCATTTAGATTATAGGGAGTTAGAACGATTCACCGATGAGCTCACTGAATTGTTGGATAATAATCCTTCTCAACTTGATTTAGAGCAGACGTTTCAAATAGCAAATGAAAAAGCACAAAATTTTAAAAGCAAGGAACTCAAAGTTTTAAATAGAAGAGGATTAATTTCTGCTCAGGAATATAATATTCAATTAAATCGAATAGACCAAGAACTGAGTAATATTCCACCTAATATAGATAGAAATGTACCAAACTCCATATCACCATCTTTAAGCTTTCTTAATCAATCACTCCTTACCCAAGATGTATCTAAAAGTTACGATCGAATAATGGAGCAATTTCAAACCAATATTCTAAATGTAAAAGATTTCCATGTTAACCTAAATAATTTATTAATGGGTAACTACTTCGATCTTATTTCTCCAGAGGACTTTCTCAAAATTAACATTGATCCAGTGGATATAAAAAACTCGACCCTCCCTCCTCATCTATGGGAAATGTATTTAAGGCATTATGGAATTTATATACAAGACAACATTGATACTTTTACTCAAGATCAGAAACTGACTCATCTAAATCATTACTTAGATCAATTGATTCATCATGGAACTATTGCCGACAACATAACAAACAATCTTTCAAAACAAGAATTTGAATCCCTGTTCTCTCATTTAGGCATTAGTGGAGGCACAGCGAAATCTTCAGCTTATATAGATGGCTTTAATGGTCTTATTTGGCACCTTCAATTCATGGGTAAAACGATAGAGAATTTCCCATCATTAACTGAAAAGACTATTAAGCTCTTAAGATTATATTCGGAGCCAAGTTCACAAACGCTAGTACAACAAGTAGCTCGCGAGTTAACGCTTGTAGAATCATTTCTTAATGCTCAGGAAGGTAGAGAATATCTCCAAGAATTTTTAATTCCAAAAATAGAAGCGATCCCGAATCCTGATCATAAGCAATACCTTATGGAGCTAACTGAATCATTTAATTGTTCGCTTTTTCTGGATAGTTAATTTTAGGTTTAACTACAGCTCAGCTAATCTCGAAGACAATTAATCTTTTTAGGCAATGGAAGTTCGAACTCCCCTGTCATTTCTTATACTTAAGATTAGATTATTGAATTTATCAACTTGGATAACAGGAATATCCGAAAATATTGTATCCTTTTAACCCACAATGTCTTCGGGATTAGCTGGGGTGAAATAACTTTTCCGTTAAGCTTTACTTATAACCTTGAAGCTTCCATTTTAGCTTCAAGCTCAAATAAGAACTCATAATGACAAGGGAAACACAGAGACCAAACCAAAGTCCCTTTAGACCCCAATCTTGATAAAAAGCTAAGTAGTAACTAAGTGGGATTCCAATCAGCCAATGACTTATAAGAGTTGCGACTGTTGGGATATTAACAAACTGTAATCCTCTAAAAATTGAACAGAGAAGAACTTGAAGAAAATCAAAGAACTGGAGAAAGCAAGCATAAACCAAAAGAGAAAGTCCAAGGGTGATGATTGATTGGTCTTTTGTAAAAAACTTTATAAGAAACTCTGGAAAAAAGAAAAAGCAAGCTGTTGTGATAAAACTAAATCCTAAAACAATATAAAGAGATGAATAAATATAGTTTTTCATATTTGTATAATCTTTTTTTCCAAGAAAGTAGCCAATTTTAACAGAAGTTGCTCCTGCGATTGAGAGAGGTACCATAAATGCTAGAGAAATAAGGTTAAGACAAATACTATTTGTGGCAGAAGCAATTACTCCTATTTGACCTGAGAAAAAACCAAGAGAAGCAAAGGCACCAACTTCTAAAAAAACAGTTAAACCAACTGGAAAGCAAAAAAGAAAAAGCTCTTTAAATCTAGAAAAACTTAAACTTATAAAACCTACTTTTTTATAAAGATAATAGAAGATGCTTAAAAATAAAAATGCTCTCATCACAAGAGTCGTATAAGCAAGTCCTATTTCTCCAATCCCCCCAAAGTCACCTATTCCAAAAACAAGGAGGTAATTTGAAAAGTAATTTACAAAAACAGCTAATATCGAAATTAAGTTTGCCATAAAAACATCTTCAAAAGACTGAAGGTATTCTCTAATTGCTTGGAATAAAATAGAAAAAGGAAAAGACCAAGCGACAACTTCATTATAGGCCTTAATAGTTGGAACAATCTCTTGATCAAACCCAAAAGAGCCCACAAATTGGTTCATGACTAGAATTAAAAATGAAACAATCATTCCAATAATAAGTCCAAAGCCTAATATATCACCAATATAAGAATCAATATCAAATCCCGCTCCTCTTTTCTTTGCTATATAGGGACTTAATCCAAACATAATTCCAAGGCCGAATAGAAAAATAGGGTTTAAAATAGAATTAGCAACCCCTATCGCAGCAAGAGCCTTTGAAGAATATTCAGAGGCAACAAGTATATCAACTGTCCCTACTAACATTAGACCAAGCTGTCCAATAATAATTGGCCATGAAAGGCTTAAGAGACTTCTAATTGGACTTTGAGTATTTACTTGCACCCATAGGAAGTAACATAACTTTAAACGAAGTTAAATCTATATTTACCAATCTTTGCTGTAGTGAGGTTTCTATTTTATAAAGATTATCAGAGCGAAAAGTCTAGGATGGAAAACGCCAAGAGCAAAGGTAAAAGCTATAGAGAGATAACGGAGTTGGCGGATTGTCCGCTTGTTGAGTGTTCAGGCTGAGATGCGTTTTCTCAGCCTGCATTAAATACTTAACATGCTACTCATCCAATAGCCACATCACGTCTCCTTGTTGGATCTTAACATCACTAATTATAGTGAAATTTCTACAGTTTTCTGATATCAACTCATCCTCTTTGATTAAATATGTACCTTCAGAAATAAAGTCACTTCCTTTATACTCACACTCTCCATTAGGAAAAAATGTAACACTTTCAAAAACCTCTCCTCCTCCAGTTTGGGCAGACGTGGGTGCCTCAGAGATATAAGAAACTTGCTCCTTAAAGAACAGATCCTTAGTATCTTCTCCACAAGATACTAATCCTAAAAATAATACTAAAATTAAAAGTTTCATACTTCCTCCATGATGAATTAATTCTGTCTTTAATTATAACTAGAATACTGGATTATTCTAAAGGGAAGCACTTGAGTTTATGAGTTAAAGGGACTCTATTCGTCACCCTCTAGCCAAAGTATCACCTATAAAATGTCTATTCTTTTTTCACCTTTTGTGACTACAAAGTAATAGTTACATCCAGCCTTAAGTACTACCTTACCTATGATATCTATAGATCTAGGAGTATTTCATGATTTTCAAAAAAAGTGCAACCATTCTCTTATTAGCAGTGATTTCTTGCTCTAAATCAAACCCAAGAAATCCGAATACTTCAATTTCACAGCTTCCTGTCAAAAAGCAGCAAGTCTCCAGTGAAAACTCTCCTAAAAACCAAGAGAGACCTCTGAAGTGTTCAAATGCTTTTCAAGATAGTTTAAGAGATATTATTAGTGCTTCTAATGAATTTGATCATCAAGAAGAACAAACTAGAAGAGTTTTCTTCTCACGCTCAGGAAACAATACAGAGACATACAACATGAAATATCATAATTTTTTTCAAGCAATTGAAATTAATAAAAAATGTATTAGTCATAAACTCACATTTTCAAACGAATATGAATGCAAAGGAGAAAGTAACAAGGACTTATCTGAAGAAGCAAAAGCAGTTTGTACCCACAGAAATAACAATCTATATTCTTTCAATAGCTTACTTAATCTATACGAAGACAATGAACAAAATCATGATTTCAAAAAGTACCTAGAAGAAAAACGAAGAATAATGGATAAATACAACCCTCTTGGTCATAAAAGATTAACAGGAGTTAAGAAAGTATCAGTTGAAGTAATATCAAGTGACATCGGCTCTGTTGTGGATCACAATTTTGATGACTTTAAATTTCTTGATTTTTATAGATCATATAAAGAATTCTCCCAGGTGAAGTTTATAGTTGATGGAAGAGAATATAATTACTTTTTTAATGAGCTATATGAAGATCGAATAGATCCTACCATTCCAGGTATAGATAATTTTATATTTTCAAGAGAAGACCTAAAAGCTCTTAAGAATTCTACAAACTATAGACTCCAAGAAGATTATTCCGCTGTTATGGCATGTGACCTAGAATACGATGATCCTGCTTTTGCACTTTGGGATAACTTTAAATCTTTTACGTCAACAAAACTGATTGTTTCTGAACGAACTTCTCATAGAGAACAATCTCCATTTCTGTCTAGTGTAGGAGACAATTATATTAGAATCCAATCTGAAAGAAATATTTTCGGTAATACTAAGAGATCATTCAGAATAAACTGCTCAGCCTCTCTGCCAAGATATCTGACTCTTGAAAACTTGAATAAAACTTTAGAAGGGTATTTAAAGATCAACATTTTAGAATAAGGTAGTTTATTAAATAGAAGCTAACTATTACGGGACATTATAAATTTCATTTCTGAATTTTGTTTTTGATTTCAACGACTTACAGACAAATGGTGCCCTCTCGCGGGCTATCAAGTCAGAATAACAAGCGAAAACAACTGATATCAACAAATAACTATAAACCCTCGTAATTATTACGAGATTTAACACAACATTGATCACTTTAATTGCTAATCATTGCTACATAGAACTAGGGGGTATCAAATAGAATATCCCCAAATTATCCCCAATCACTAATTCTTTCAAGAGGCTAACTTGTCTGTACCAAGCCAGTCATACCAATCTTTCCATTCATCACTATACGTTGAATCGGGAGAGGTTGGTATATCCCGAACTGGCAATTTACATAATTCGTTTTTACAATATAGTTTCCACTCTTTACATGATTTTAAATTAAGTTTATGAACAAATCGTCTTGCATCTTTAAAACTTCTAAATTCTTTATCTCGATTAGCAACTTTGTTTGTCCCTAACCAGTTGCCTAGATTTGAAAACTTGCCTTTATAGGCCCAACTTGGAGTTCTGGGAATATCATTAGGTAAAGAGGGCAACAGTTCTTCAAACTCTCCTCTACAATAAGAGTTCCATTCCTCTCTATTCTTTAATTTTAGTTTATGCACGAACAATTTTGCTTCTTCGAAGTCTCGATACTTTACATTCCGAGGTGTTTTTCCTGACCCTAGCCAATCCGGTATATTTTTCCATTCAGATGAGTACACCTTATTTGGTGTCTTGGGAATATCGGCTGGTAAATCAGGTAAGCCATTGATCCCATTTCGACAATATTCCCACCATTCTTTTTGAGTTTTTAATTGAAGTGAATGTATAAATTCTCTAGCTTTATTAAAGCTTCTGTACTTTCTATTTTTAGTTGCAACATTACCTGTCCCTAACCATTCACCAATCGATACATATTCATCTCTATAAACTTTTTTTGGCGAAGCTGGAATATCTATAGGTTTTATTAAAACTCCTTTAGATTTTTTCTTACAATAGTCATTCCACTCCACTTCATTCTTTAACTTCAGTTTATGTACAAATTTTTTTGCATCAGTATAGCTTCGATGTCTTGTTTTAGAGGTATTCGTCCCAATCCAATCAGGAATTCCTATCCAATCATTTTTATAATGATCTGCTGGACTTCGAGGTATGTCTTCAGGTAATTCAGGTAAATTAGAGAAACTACCTTTAATATACCGAAACCATTCATTAGATGACTTAAGTCCTAAACTATGAACAAACTTTCGTGCAAGCTTAAAACTTCTAAAATTATATGAATGAGTCGATTTATTTCCAGAGCCAAGCCATTCTCCCCAGTTAGAAAAATCTTTGTGATACACTTTTTTAGGGCTTTTAGGGATATCTATCGGTTTGGGGCTTAAATGGCTCAATTCCCCGTCACAGTATTTCTTCCATTCTTTATGTGATTTCAACCCTTGCTTTTTCACATAAGAATGAGCATCTTTGAATGGCCTCCACCTTAAAGAAGGAATCGATTTTCTAATAGTTTCGATAAATACTTCTTTGAATAAATCTTCAGTTAAACCTTTAAGATCTAACTGAAGAATCGAATGAATAGAAACACTTGATTTTTCTTTTTTGCTTACTTGTCTTTTTCCCTTCCCATATATCAACTTACTAATTTCTTCCTCAATCCTTGCATCATGGCTACTCATTGCTCTTAAAACAGAAACAATATTATCAAATCTACTATTTTCTATAAAGTCTTCAATTGAACTAGTGTTTTCAGGGTGATACAGAGGGCAGACAATATACCCCACCTTTGAACCTCTCCTTGTATCGTCTATCCTTAATGCTCTACCACATGCTTGAACAATATCAATCTTTGAGTTTTTTGTATCACAAAAGTACACACAATCAATTGAAGGTATATCGACACCCTCAGTTAAGCACCTAGCATTTGTTAACACTCCACTTTTCCTTGATTCATATTCACTTAGCTTTTTCTTTCTTAATCTAAATTTTTGTTTCCCTGTAATTGTTTCAACCCAAGATCTAGGGAAAAACTCTTTATATCTATCTTTAAAAGATTTTGCTCTATTTATCGTTGAGTGAAAAGTTAAAGCATGAGTAGTTTTATGATTTTTTATAACTTTATTTAAAGCTACTAAGTTAGCTATATCTTCAACAGTAGTATTTTCATCTAATATGTATTTTCTCTCTTTAATTAATGAACGAACTTCACTTTCCGTCACCCCTATTGCTAATATTTTATAATCAACAAGCAATTTCAAATCGATAGCTTCCTTAAAGCTCATTCTAAAAAGTTCATTCCCAAAAACAGTTGAATCATTCATATCTGAGATATATTTTGTAACACCCTCATCTTTCTTTATTAGTTTTCTACTTAAAACCCTTGGTGTAGCAGTCATGTACAGTCTTTTCTTAGCCTTGATTTTCTTATCATCATGAACAACTGCAAAAGCTGTATCCTTTCTTGTTGCTGTCCTATGTGCCTCATCACATATTACTAAATCAAATTCAAAAAGATTTCCTTGGAATGCACCTGAGACTTTTCTCAAAGATTGATAAGTTGAAAAAACAACTAAATTATCTTTGGCGAGTTTAATGAATTCTCGAATTTCTGTTTCATCAGTAGTGACTCCGAAGCCAGTTCTTCCTAATTCATATCTTGAACTAACGGTCCCCCTATCAACATCTTTCTCTGAACAAACACAAAAAAAGTCAAACTCTTTTCTTGCTTGTTGCAACCAACTATTCTTAAATTGTCTTAACAAAGCCAATGATGGGACTAAAACTAATGTAGTTTTTGATTTCATTTTTTCTTTAATCCACAAAGAGGTCAACGTTTTCCCAGTACCACAGGGTAAAATCAACTTCCCTCGGCTGCTCTCTTTAAGCCCTTTAACTACCTCTTTTATTGCTCGGCTTTGATGTTCCCTAGGTTTTTTCAGATCATCCTTTGATATTTTCACATTATGAATTGAAGATATAATTTTTTTTATTTGTGATGAGTTTAAGTCTTCAAGGTCTTGAATAAAAACTTGTTCTACATTTTTTCCAAGTCTCTTTGTTCTGTCGCAAATACCCATAGAGTTTGAAAAGAACCAATGAGCATCAAATGAATTATGCCCAGATGTATTAGAGAGCTTATCTTTGCCATATCTTATCTCTCTCTCTTCATTTTTTCTAAACTTCACCTGAACAGCAATCTTACGCATTCTCTTGTCAATAATAACTAAATCTACTCCAAAGTCTTTATTATCTAATCCTAATTCTTGCAAATACTTCACAGGAGTTTCTTCTAGAAAGTACACCTCTTTAACTTCAGGTAAAACTTCATAATAATGCTTAGCAAAGACTTCAAAAATTCGCCCGGCCTCAGAATGCTTTTCATCTCCCCTAATTGAAATTAAAGAATCATAAATATCTTTCCATGACTTTGACTTCTTTCTATAAATTGATTTGATCTTACTCATAATAAAATATCGGCAAAAAACACCAATTCTTTACCTGAAATAGATCAAGAAGCTTTATTATATTTACTTTTAATTCTTTCAATAAACTCGCTATCACTTAATTGAATAAATTCATTTAACTTCATATCTAATTTATAGAATTTGTGAGGATATCGCATAAGTTTATAGTCTTCCTTGTACCTTCTCTTATGTTCTGCCTGGTTTGTTATCTCTAATTTTTTGATTGCCGCTCTGGCTTTAAATGGGTCTTTATAATAAGTACCTCTTTTTCTTTTTCT
>CALIJZ010000041.1 GCA_938017795.1 uncultured Bacteriovoracaceae bacterium | reverse complement strand
TCTTTAAGCTTCCAGCAGCTCCAACAAGCGAAGAATTAAAAGAGAAGATATTACCTGGATTAACTCTATTTCTTCTTAACTTTATAGTTGCATTACTAAATGTTCCTTGAGCAGAAGCAGTATAAAGCTTATCTGGACTATCGATTTGGTAACCTTTGCCATCACACTCTCTCATCTTAACTTTGATTGACTCAGTTTCGCCTGAAAGTGGTAATAAATCAGCTGAAAGATTTACTTTAAAGTAATCAGTATTTGAATCATTTGATATAATAGCTTTTTCAATGATTGTTTTAGCATCTGCAACCTTAACTTTTTTTCTAACTGACGCTTTCTTAGCATACCCAAGAGATAATTTATTATCTTTTTCATGAGTTAAAATATCAGCTACTAAACCTTTAAGATCACTGTTGTTAGACTCTAAGTTTTTCATAACATTAACAAATGCTTTCCAAGACTTAGGCTTATTTGCTCCAGTTTTAAACACATTGCTTGAGTGAATGATTGTCGCTCTAGCTTCCCCAATTCCTTTAACTGTTTTAGCTAAAGCTTTAATTTTAAGATCTTTATCATCTAAATTATAAAATCTATTCCAATTAGAGCAAGTCCCATTACATTCAACAAGTTCTACAACATCTGAATATTTATATTGAGCTGGAATTGTTTTTGAATACTTTCTATACCTCTTTATTGTCTGAGTATAAGGGTGTAAGTAAGAAAGAGTATTTCCTCTTGAAAACCTTATTGTTGCTCCAGATCCAATTTGAACTCCTTCTTTTGAAACCTTAATATCAGGCGAGCTTTCACTACATTCTTTATAAGTCTGAGCCATGGAAATAGTTGATGTTAAAAGTGCAATTGTTGCTAGCATTGAAGCTAATTTCATATTTTCTCCTTTGTTATTGAAATTTTACTAATTTTATAACAAAGAATATTCGGAACTTACTTAATCTATAATAGTTATATGTACTGTCGATTTATTTTACAATAATTGGATTTTCTTAAATTGAATTTAAAATATTGTATTTGCTAAACTAAGCTGGCTCAAACTTAATAACTTCAACCGGACAAGCTTCAGCTGCTTCTTCCACTCTTAAACCATCATCAAGTGGAGACCCAGGTCTAATAACACAATTATCTGCTTGAACATCAAATACTTCAGGATAAATATCCTCACAAGCATTACAAACAATACAGCCTGGCTCTATCCATACCTTCTTAAGAGTAAAGTTCTCTCTAGCGGGAGCATCAGCTGCAACAGCTACTCCACCGCCCTGGTTAGCAAAATATGCTTCAAAAGCAGGATTAGTGGCTATCGCCAATTGAGCACCTTTGCCAGCAACTGTATCAGCAATAAATGTCCTATCAGGAATAGAAATTCGAGCAGGCGTACTAACAGACTTACTCTCATTTAAATCGTTTACAGATTTTTTTGCATTCGTTAGCAGGTCTCTAAACTTTGTTCCAGGGTATTCAAACTTAAATTGCTTTCCGTTTTTAGTAGAACTCATTTCAACTTGAACTCGAGCTTTTTCAATTCCTTTCGCACCAAGAAGGCTTAAGAATGTCTTGCCCATATCAAGCTCTCTAGCAAAAGATGAATCTTCTGCGTCAAAACTTCTCGTTACTTCAAGTTGCTTTGGCGTACCGTAAGGATTATAAAGTCCAATTTTAATTGTATCGATTCTAGCTGGTTCTTTAGCCGCATTCCAAAGAAATGAAAATGCAAAACCATGATCAAACTCTGTGGCCCGCAAAATATTTAACTTTGCTCCACCAAAAAATTTTTCGAAAACTCCAACACCTAAACTCATAAATCCAAGCCCTACAACTAGGCCTAAAACTAAAGTTACAGCAATTCCAAGAGCAATAAAACTTGTTGTCATGTATTCTCCAAAAGAAACTCTTTTAAGAATTATACTAAAATTTTTAGAATTTTTAAACTGATCAGAAGTTAATAACTGGCCTTAATTGATCATTTGATAGGCCCCCAAGTGACCTTATTTGGGCATTTTCATCTTTTACCCAATACATTTTCTCTATTTCTGGGACTATTCCACAAAATCTCTCGCTGACTGGACTCTCCTCATCAGGTATCTCATTTAGTGTAATTGGGTTGCCATGAATCATTTTATTCATCATAGACTCATCTAAGCTCACTGACTGGAAGGGAAGAAGTTGCTCAAGATCCACATTGATTTCAGATAAACTGTGATTATCAAGATCCATTGTATTAGAAAAGACAGAACCAATTTGAGTTCTAATTAATTTATCTAAATATCCAAGACTCCCTAGATGATTAGCACACTCTGAAAATAAAGTTCTAATATAAGTTCCAGAACTTACTTTGAATTCAATAATTAGTTCAGGAAAGTTATATTCTAAAACTTTTAAGCTATAAACTTTCTTTAATTTCTTCTCTTTTTTTATTTCTATACCTTGCCTAGCATATTCATAAAGTTTTTTACCTTCAAACTTTGCAGCCGAGAAAGCATGGGGAGCTTGCCAATAGTCTCCAATGAATTTTGCAGTTAATTCTTTCTCAATAGATGCAATATCCATTTTAGAGAACTTCTCTTCTAAATCTTTAGACTCATCTAACTTTATAATCTCCCCAGTAACGTCACCTGTATTACTTTCTTTACCAAGGATACCATGAGCAATATAAGTTTTAGAAAGACCGTCATGAATATAGTTATTTAGTCTAGTAGCCGAATTAATTCCAATTAGTAATAGTCCTTCTGCAAAAGGATCGAGAGTACCGAAATGACCAATCTTTTTAATTCCTTTCAAGGTCGTTCGTTTTAAAACTCGAATGGCATCATAAGAAGTAATATCTCTAGGTTTATAAATATTAAAAATAAATGGATCAGTCGTTAAATTCACTTTTATTTATTATGAATCAGACTCTCTTGCTGTCTTTAATAATTCAGAAATTTTATTAGCATCTTCAAATTGAGAGTCATATAAGAAATTTAAAGAAGGAGTATGTCTAAGCTTCATAGTTTTTGAAAGCTCTGTTCGTAGTTTTCCAGACATTCCTTTCATCGCACTGGAGGCATCACCTCTGGTTCCTGCATTGAAAGTATCCCAGTAAACTGTCGCTACAGAGAAATCACTATTTAAATCTACACTTGTAAGACTCACAAATTGAACTCTTGGATCAGTTAACTTTGTTCTTAAAAGTTGATTGAGCTCATTTAAGATTCTCTCTTCAAACTTCTTTTTTGAAAAACTTTCTTTTTTCTTCATCGATTAAGCTCTTACCTCATCAAGAGATCTTTTCTTCTCTTCAAGCATATACGCTTCGAATAAATCCCCAGCTAAAACGTCATCGTACCCTTCAAGAGCAATACCACATTCAAGACCATTTTTAACTTCTTTAACTTCGTCTTTAAATCTCTTAAGAGTTGATAACTTGCCATCAAACATAATTTTCTCAGATCTTAGTAATCTAATATTACATCCTTTAGCAATCTTCCCATCAATAACTTCTGAACCAGCGATTTTACCAATTCTTGGAATATTGAAAGTTTCTTTAACTTTAGCTCTTCCGATATAAACTTCGATTCTTTCAGGATCAAGCATCCCTTCAAGAGCAAGTTTCACATCATCTAAAAGCTCATAAATAATTGAATAGGTCTTAATATCTATACCTTTTTGTGCCGATAACTTTCTAGCTGAAGTAACTGGTCTCATATTAAAACCAATAATGAATCCCTCTACTGATTCAGCAAAGTTCACATCACTATCTGAAATAGCTCCAGCTCCCCCACCAACAACCTCTACAGCAACTTCATCATTACCCATTGCTTCAAGAGAGTTCTTGATAGCTTCAAAAGATCCGACAACATCAGCTCTAATAATAAGCTTTAAGACTTTCTTCTCTACTCCATCTCCTGGAGCAGCTCCAAAGAAATCCTCCAGAGACATCTTCTTCTTAGATGCAACAGCTAATTCTTTTCTTTCTGTAATTCTATTTTGAACAATCTTTTTAGCTTCTCTTTCGTTTTTAACAGCGTTTAATATTTCACCAGGACTAGGTGTAGTATCTAATCCAAAGATTTGAACTGGCATTGATGGTCCAGCATCTTTGATCATCTTTCCTGAGTGGTCCATTAAGCTTCTGGCTCGACCATAAGCTTCACCAACTACTACGGCGTCACCTTTTTTCAAAGTTCCTTTTTGTACTAAAACTGTACAGACTGGTCCTCGACCGGTCTCAATTTTAGATTCAATAATAATTCCTTCAGCAGTTCCTTTAGGACTAGCTTTTAGTTCTAAGATTTCTGTTTGAAGTAAAATGGCTTCTAAGAGTGCATCAATCCCTTCACCTTTTAGTGCCGAAATATTTACAAATTGTGTATCACCACCCCACTCCTCTGGAGTAATTCCAAATTGCATTAACTCTTGTTTGATTTTTTCTGGGTTAGCTCCTTCTTTGTCCATCTTATTAACGGCGACAATGACAGGTTTGTTAGCTTTTTGAATAAACTTAATAGACTCTTTAGTCTGAGGCATCACTCCATCATCGGCAGCTACTATTAAAATAACAACATCTGTAACATCAGCTCCTCGTTGTCTCATAGAAGCAAAGGCGGCGTGACCTGGAGTATCTAGGAAAGTAATTGTTGAATCTTTAGCTTTAACTGAATAGGCACCAATATGCTGAGTGATTCCTCCAGCTTCTCCGTCTGCGACTTTTTCTTTTCTAATAGTATCTAGGAGTGTGGTCTTACCATGATCAACATGTCCCATTACTGTAACGATTGGGTTTCTCAAAGGATCATTTGATTTATCTTTTTGAGGTTCTGCATTAATAATTGCATCCTCATCAAAGGCAATGTTTTCTACTTTGTAATCATAAATTGCAGCAATCTCAGTAGCTAATTGTAAACCGATATAATCCTCTTTCTTTACTAATAAATTCATATCAGTACATTTGTTAGCAAAGCCTTTAAACTTCTCGCTTAATTTCTTCGCAAGATCTTCAGCAGTAATAACGTCATGTATTCTTACAACTCTTTTTGAATCTTTTACTGAGGTAATGATCGTATTACGTGTTTCTCCGACATAAACTTTTTTCTTTCTTGCCGGAACGTAGACTCCGTTACCCATTACATTAGAAGCAAGCCTCATATTTTCCGCTACTCTAATTTTCTGAATATCTTTAGATTTATCAGGACCTCGCTTGCTTACAATTGCAGCTAAATCACCGATACTTCTCTTTTTACCTTTTCCAGCTCCAGCAGACGCTGCTCCAGGAGCAGTATTTGTAAATCTTTTTACAGGTTTATCAGCTTCTTTTGGTTTATCGCCAGGCTTTGGAATGAAGATAGGTGTAAACTTATGAACTTTTTCTTTAAAAATTTCTGTTTCTTTTTTCTCAGGTTCACCGACAGGAACTTCTTCAGCAACGACAGGTTTTTCAGCTTGTTTTACAACTCTCAGGCCTTGAGTCATTTGTTCTTTCTCAAACTTTTCTTGTGCTCTAGCTTCTTTCTTAGCCTCTATTTCAGCTTCTTTCGTCGCTTTCTTCTTTCGAACAATTTTTTTCTTAACTTCAGTTTTTTCAACAACTGGCTTTTCTGACTCAGCTCCAGCTACAGATTTGGTAGTCTTTTTCTTTACTGTCTTTTTCTTTCGAACTGCTTTTTTCTTCTTAACAGTCTTTTTCTTTTTAACAGTAGAAGCTTCAACTTTACTCTCGTTGATAGATTTCATAATCGTACCAAGATCTTCTTCGCTGAGCTTCACCATGTGATTTCTCACATTGATCCCCAACCCTCTGATCTTTTCGACTAGTTCAATCGAGCTTAATTCTAATTCTTTTGCTAATTCGTAAACTTTCTTACTCATTAAATCACCTTAAAAAATTTATACCATTTATTTCAATTTAAACGCTGCGAGTTCTTCTCTTAATCTTCTCTCAGCATCACTAAACTTATCACTATTATCTTTTTCACCAAGACCACCTTCATCGTTTCCTCTGATGAAACTATGTCTTCCTGGAATAGCTGAAGCAGAAACAATTTCTTCCTCTTCTTCATCTTCTCCCACTATATCTACTAGACCTTTTTCTATCGCTGAAGCACCAAGATCTATATATTCTTGAGCTCTTGCTTCGTCAGTTCCTAGAATTCTAGAAATTTCTTCAGCTGAGCTTGCACTTAAGTCAATCGCGTTCATCACACCATTTTGAACTAACATCTGAGCAACAGCTTCGTTAATTCCTTCAAGAGTAATGAAGCTCTCAACAGAGGTCTTAATTTTTTCTTGTAGTTTGTTTTTAGAAACAATATTTACTTTCCAACCCGTTAACATGGCAGCAAGTCTTACGTTTTGTCCACGTCTTCCAATTGCAAGAGCTAATTGATCATCTTCAACAATAACATCAATAATTTTCTCTCCACCATTTAAGCTAATAGACTGAATATCAGCTGGAGCAAGAGCCGATCTTGTAAAAGTAGTTAAGTCTTCTGACCATCTTACAATATCAATTTTCTCACCCTGTAATTCATTTACAATAGTCTGAACTCTTGATCCTTTAAGACCAACACAAGCTCCCACCGGATCAATTTCACGATCAGAAGTAAAAACAGCGATCTTGGCCCTATGACCTGGTTCTCGAGCTGCAGCCATAACTTCAATTGTGCCATCAGCAATTTCTGGAACTTCTGTTTCAAAAAGTTTCATTAAAAATAAAGGACTCGTTCTTGTTAATCGAATCTCTGGTCCTCTATTAGTCATCACAACTTCAGAAAGATAAGCTTGGATTCTATCTCCAGGCTTAAAACTCTCTCCATATATAATTTCTCTTCTTGGTAAAATAGCTTCCGCCTTCCCAAGATCTACCATGACGTTTCCACGCTCAAATCTTCTTGCGATTCCAGTGATAACTTCACCTTCTCTGTGTTTAAACTCAGAAAATAAAATATCTCTTTCAGCATCTCTAACTTTTTGAAAAATAATTTGCTTAGCAGTTTGAATATCTACTCTAGAAAACGTTACATCTTCCAGCTTCATTCCAAGTTGGTCACCCATTTCAGCTTCTTCGTCTAAGCCTTTAGCATCTTCCATATTGATTTCAATAATAGGATCTTTAACGCTCTCAACTACAGTCTTATATTGAAAGATCTCAATATCACCATCATCTTCACTATATTTAGCTTCAAATTCTCCTTGAATTCCGTACTTTTTTCTAGCTGTAACGATAAAAGACTGCTCAATTGCTGCTATTACAATTTCTTTTTTCACGCCTCTTTCTTTACCAATTAAATCGATAACTTTACTTAAATCTAAATCAGAAAAGCTCATCTATTTCTCCTTATATTTTTTTATTCTTTAAAAACTTTTTATTACTGGCTCCCACTGAGCTCTAATAACTTGCTCTTGCAAAAGAACAACTCCTATATCCTGACCAGACTCATGTGCGTTTAACTTAATCTCAAAGTTATCTTCCTCACTCACCTTTTCTAATACTCCTACTACAACCCTGCCCCTTAAGTATTTTTCAGCTTTCTTGTCACCTGAAAAAGAAACTGGGCTTCCTCTAAACTTCACTTGAATTCTTCTTCCAAGACTCCAATCATAGTGTTGCTTAGTTTTTAACTTTCTATAAATCCCCGGAGAAGAAACTTCCAGAGTTATATCTTCAGGAATCCAATCATTTTCTTCAAAAACTGGAGACAAAGCTCTATCTACTTTTACACAATCATCTATAACTGCTGAAGAAGACTCTTCATCCATTATAAAAATCCTTAAAACTTTTTGAGCACCTAAATACTCAAAATCATAAAGAAGGTAACCGCATTCACGAACAACACCTTCGCAGGCTTCATAAAACTTTTGTTCCATTCCGGTTCTTTTCATAACATTTCCAAATCTTTAGCCAATAAAAAAGGGTGGTCTAGGCCACCCTTATATAAACAACTATTTACTAACTTAACTAAAGAGAGCTTAATTATTATCAATAAAAACGCTAAAGATCAATCTAAGGAGTGTTAAGAGTCATTTTAAAACAGCCTGTTCCGTCTGAATAAAACTTTTTTTGATGAAATAATTGCTCAAAACCTAGGGAATTATAAAATTTTACTGCCTTTTCGTTTTGATCACTCACTTCTAAATAGATAGACTTACCTTGCGCGTCAACCTTGAGCTGCTCAATAAGCTCTCTAGCTAGACCTAATCGCCTAAACTTTGGATCTATAACTAATTTATAAATATGAAAAACATCACTTTTTTCAAACAAGCAATAACCTGACTTATCTAAATAAAAATAGAGATTTAAATTAATATTTCTTAAATCTCTCCACATTGACTCTTCCCAAGGATAATCCATTGCTCGAAGATCTAGATTCATAACCCAAGATAAATCAGACAGATTCATCAATAATGATTTTGATATGATTTTATTGGAACTGTTCAAATTCGTATTGATTTATAAGAGAATCATAGAACTCGTTAATATTTTTTTCAGCAGATGCTTCTGAAAATTTAAACCTAGAAGTTAAAAATAATTCAAGTTTCATATATTTTTTTGCTATTTCAAAGCCTGATTTCTTTTTTGTTTTGATAGAACAACTACTCTTTTCTATCGTGTCTTTAATATTGGTTGATTCTTGATAATTGATTTTTGAGCCTCTTAGGTTATCGCCAAAGTTTAAGAGACTTAAATATTTCAAGAAATTTTTATTCTTCGCAGCCTCATCATATTTAGATGCATTTTTGATCTTGTTAATAGAATTCAAGTCAATAGATTTAAATAAGTTTGAACCACTAAATAGACATTTAAAATAATTTAACTCATCGATAGACTTATCAAGCTCGTATCCAGAAAAATAGTTTTGATCTATACGGAAGTAAACCTTGTCTTCAAAGTTTACTTCTTTAGCAAAACTAAAACTGCTCACCAGTAATAGTAAAAATAACTTTTTATAAAGGTGATCCAATCTCTACGTTTCCAATTGACTCTCTTGACTGAGGAGTATTGTGACAGAATCGTACTTTTACGTGAGGACTAAATGTATAACCATCTTTACCTCTAACGATATATTTATTCTTCTCGCCACTTGGTTCAATTAATTTTCTCAATCTAGAAATACTTGTATAAATAAGCTTGTCATGAATCAAAGGATTATACTCTTCTCTCCAAATATCTCTCGAAAGATCTTCTTTATCAAAGAACTTACCAGGATTAGATGCTAATAAATATAAAATTTCTAAAAGAACAAACCTATGCTTAAAGTCTATAACTCCAAGAGTTTTTTCTTTAATAATTCTTTCAGTTTTATCGATAACAAAATCAATATTAGAGTCATTTACTTCGCTAATTTCACCATCAATCTTCTGGTGTAATTTCTTGAAGTTTCTATTTGTATGGTTCTTAGCCATTTCGAAATACAATAGGGCTTTCTTATAATTCCCCATTTTCTTATAACTCTTACCCATTCCAAGGCAAGTATAACCAAATAAGTTCCAACAAACTTTCTTATTAAGCTCTTCAGAAGATTTCCTAAAGTATTCTAAGGCCTTTTTATATTCACCTTTGTGATTATAGATATTTCCATAAAGAATATTCATACTTCCTTTAAGATAACCTTTATTTAAAATTGTTAGTAATTGCTCTAACTGTGAAAGAAGAGCTTCTGTTTGATCAAAATGTCCCATTAAATATTGGTTATGGGCCATAAATAATAATGACTTTGCAACAAGTTCAGGCTCATTAGATTCTTGAGCTTTCTTGAAAGCAATATTGAAATTATTAATTGCTTCTTCAAAGTCTCCTACATAAGTCTTCGTTGCACCCATATAGAAGAAATAATCTGCTTTTGCACTCCATTCCGGGTTAGAAAAGGCTGCATTTAATAATAATTGTGAAAGCTCTACGTAATTTCTAACTTCATCTTGCCTTAAAAACTCAGAGTAAACTCGAATTAAAAAACCACAAATTTTCATCATTGCAAAAGTATCTTCAGGGAGAACACATGCATCTAATGATTTAAGAAAATACTTTTCAGCTTTTTCTAAATCTGCTTTATCATAATGAAGTTTAGCTAATTGATAATAATTCTCTCCCATTTCCCTACTGGTTTTTGTACCTTTGGATTCAGAGTTATTTTGAGTCATCTCTGAATTGGCTAGCATACTATTGGCCATTGGATTTCTTACACTGGTGAGTTTTTTCTGGATTTCCTGAAAAGCTTCCATATTCATCATAATTTTTCCCCTAAGGTTGTTTTAATGAAGTTCTATCGTAATCCTCACGATAAAATTGTCATTAACTTACAACGACATTGGATTAAAGTAAACAAAAACAATTAAGTTAAGAGACTGAAATTATAGACTTTGATAAATTTTTCTTACATTTAGATTTTAATAAACTTACATTTGAGCATGAATATACAAAGATCTATATTAGAAGTACTTTAAATGCCAATTTAGTGGAGAAAAAATGCAAGATCAACCTCTAGACACAATACGTCATTCTGCTGCTCATATAATGGCCCAAGCAATTACTGAAATGTTTCCTAATGAGAGAGTTCAATTAGGGATAGGTCCAGTGATTGAAAACGGCTTTTATTACGACATCGATATGGAAACCAGAATCACTACTGCACATTTAAAAGAGATTCAAAAAAGAATGCAGAAAATTATTAAAGCTAAACTCCCAATACAGAGGCATGTGATTTCAAGAGAGGAAGCTCTCAGTAAATTTGAAAAAGAAAAGCAAGATTTAAAGCTTGAATTAATTAAGGATCTTCCAGAAGGTGAAGAAATTACTTATTACACTCAAGGAGAGAATTTCTTTGATCTTTGTCGAGGTCCTCACGTAGAGCATACCGGGCAAATACCCTTTAGTTTTAAGATTTTACATACTGCAGGTGCTTACTGGAGAGGAGATGAAAAGAGACCAATGCTTCAAAGGGTTTACGCTGCTTGCTTTAAATCTAAAGAAGAATTAAAAGAGCATCTTCATTTTTTAGAAGAAGCAAAAAAACGTGATCATAGAAAAATCGGAAAAGATTTAAAACTTTTTCACTTTGAAGAAGTGTCTCCAGCTAGTCCATTTTTCATGCCCAAAGGAGCTTTCATCTATAATAGACTTGTAGATTTTATGAGAAATATTTATACAAAATATGATTATGATGAAGTTATCACTCCACAAGTTTTAGATGTCGACCTTTGGCACACTAGTGGTCATTATGAAAACTATAAAGAGAATATGTATTTTACTCCTATCGATGAAAGAGAATTTGCTCTTAAGCCGATGAATTGTCCTTGTCATATGTTGATGTTCAAACATTATAAGTATAGTTACAGAGATTTACCTATGCGGTATGCAGACTTTGGAAGATTACATCGCTATGAAAGATCTGGATCTGTTTCAGGACTAACAAGAGTTAGAACTTTTTGCCAAGATGATGCTCATATATTTATTCAACCTGAAAAAATCCAAGATGAAATTCAAAAACTTATGGAGATGTTTTTTATTTGTTACGAGCATATGGGTTTTACTGATATAAAAGTTAACCTATCTACTAGGCCTGACAAAAAAATGGGAGATGATGCGACTTGGGATCAAGCTGAAGATGCTCTTAGAAAATCTCTCGAAAGCTCTGGTCATGATTTTACAATAAAGGAAGGTGATGGGGCATTTTATGGACCTAAGATTGATATAGAAATCGCTGATGCACTTAAGAGGTATCATCAGCTTGGTACTATCCAATTAGATTTCTTGCTCCCTCAACGTTTTGATTTAAAATATACTGATTCTGACGGGCAAGATAAAAGACCTGTCGTTATCCATAGAGCCTTGCTAGGTTCACTTGAGAGATTTATTGGAGTTTATATTGAACATTGTGCCGGAGTTTTTCCTTTTTGGTTAACTCCAGAACAAATTAAAATTGTTCCAGTCAATCTTGAGTCTCATGAAAAATTTTGTGATAACTTGGCTACAGAATTAAAAAAAATTGGTGCACGAGTAAGTGTTGATAAAAGGAACGAATCTCTAGGAAAGAAAACAAGAGAGATTCAAAAATCGAAAACTCCTTTCATGATAGTTATTGGTGATAATGAAATGAATTCAGACAAGATAAGTGTCCGAAAATATGGAGAACAAGAAACAACCGATTACCCACTTGAGGATTTCAAAAAGCTTGTCATTGATTTAAATAATGAATTTACTCCTGAAAAATTACGAGATCGATATTAAATGAAAAACATACTGGTTCTTTTTGGTGGCGGGGGGAATGAGCACGAGATTTCCAGAAAGTCTAAAGATTACCTAGTCTCCCAACTTCAATCAAATCTTAATATTCTTGAGGTTGAAATATTAAAAAGTGGTCAATGGGTATTTAACGGAGGAAATGTTTTCTTAACTAGAATAGGATTACTTAATTCAAAGAAAGAAAATATTTCTAAGATTGATTTTGTAATCCCTTGTATTCATGGACGTCCTGGAGAAGATGGTCAAATTCAAGCAATGCTAGCTTTACTGGATATTCCATTTTTAGGATGCAATGCTCAAGAAAGTTTAAATTGTTTTAATAAACTTACTACAAAGTCTATATTAGATAATTTTGGAGTTTTGACTGTACCATTTGTTGCTCTTGATAGTTTTGATTCAAAAACGATTGATGATTTCCTTAAGGAACATGGAAATATTTTTATTAAAGCAAATAGTGAAGGATCATCAATTGGATGTTATCACCCTCAAGATCTTGAACAAGCTTATAAATATGTTAAGGAAGCTTTTAAGTTTTCAAAATTCGTCTTGTTAGAAAAATATATAAACGGGAGAGAACTGGAAGTGGCTGCCTTTGAGTTTAATAAGAAATTATTTTTCACAAAGCCCGGTGAAATAATCACAAATGGTAAGTTCTACGATTTTGAAGAAAAGTACTCTTCCAAATCTTGTACTAAAACAGAAATTGTTGCAACTTTAGATGAAGATACGGCTCTAAGAATTCAAGCCATAGCGCAAAGAGTTTTTGAAGTTATGAACCTTAGGCATTTATCAAGGATTGATTTTTTCAAGGAAGGAAACCGGATTTATGTCAATGAAATTAATACTTTTCCAGGCATGACTGAAATATCTCTATTTCCTAAGATGATGGAAAATCATGGAATTAACTTTTCAGATTATATCAATCATTTGATTCCTAACTCCTAAACTGCCAACAAATCTGGTCCTTTCAATTCAAGACAACCTTTACAAAAAAAACCTATCTTAATACTAAAGTTTTTCAGAGTGGTTTCCGAATAATTACTGTCAGATAATCCCTAGGAGATAAGTTGTTTAATCCTTTAAAAATTTTCCTTTTTTCAATTCTAATTGCTGTTGCCTCTTTTGGGTTCAATCTCTATTTATTTTTTCGCTTTAATATTTATGGAGAAACTTTAAGAATTCAAGAAAGAGATTTTTTTTACAGCCTTCTTAGAGAGCAAGTGGCTTTAAATAATAAGTTTTTTATTTCGTTAGTTATTTTTGTGAGCATTTACACTTTACAAAGACAATGGAAGTTAAGAAGAAAAAGATTAAAACTTGTAAGAGCTAGTCAAAGTGACACTGAATCTAAAAATAATATTTCCAAAGTGGCATAAACCACTTTCAAAACGACACCACTAAAGCTTTAAATGTTATTTTTTATTTTGAAAATATTTTTTTATTTACTAATGCCCCAATGAGTTGTTTCTTTTATTGGCGAAGTGGCCCTCTGATAAGTACTAACAGTTAGAATTATATTATTAATCAAACTTTCTTAATGCGATACAAAGAATCATTACACTTGTGATTTTCTAGGAAATTAATTCACATTACAAAGGAGGAATCAGTGCGACGACATTCGACGTATCGTTTTATGTTTTTTTTATTTCTAGCAATTTTTTCGTTAGAAACTTTTAGTCAAAGAAGGCAACGCTCTAGTTCTAGTTCTGCTAAAAAACCTAGCTCTAGTTCTAGTTCATCAAGATCTAGCTCTCGGTCAAGCTCTAGGTCTAGCTCGAGTTCATCTCGCTCAAGTTCAAGGTCTAGTTCAAGTTCATCAAGAGCTTCAAAACCATCAAGATCTAGCTCTAGTTCAAGTTCTTCAAGACCATCAAGATCTAGCTCTAGGTCTAGCTCGAGTTCATCTCGCTCAAGTTCTAGCTCTAGTTCAAGTTCATCAAGAGCTTCGAAACCATCAAGATCTAGCTCTAGTTCAAGTTCATCAAGAGCTTCGAAACCATCAAGATCTAGCTCTAGTTCAAGTTCATCAAGAGCTTCGAAACCATCAAGATCTAGCTCTAGTTCAAGCTCATCAAGAGCTTCGAAACCATCAAGATCTAGCTCTAGTTCAAGTTCATCAAGAGCTTCGAAACCATCAAGATCTAGCTCTAGTTCAAGCTCTTCCAGAGCTTCGAAACCATCAAGATCTAGCTCTTCTAGTTCAAGCTCTTCAAGAGCACAAACCAGATCAAGCTCCAGTGCTTCAACTTCAAGACCATCAAGAACTAGCTCAAGAGCACAAACAAGACCAAGAACATCACCTTCAAGGTCTCAAACCAGTCCAGGATCAAGAACATCTAAACCAACAAGAACAACTGGTAGAGGTAAAGTTCCGTCAACAAGAGTGAGCTCTAGGTTAAAAGTAGAATCAAGAAGTCAGGCTAAGCAAAGACAGGCAAAACAAGTCACTAGAAGAATTGGTAGATCAAATGTTCACAATAGAAAAGTTGTATCAGGTGTTTCTAATACTAGAATATATGGTCAAAGTAGAGTTGCAAGATCAAAACGAGCTGTTAAGCAAATCAATAATAGAAGGCATCGCCTTAGGTATTCCAATACTACTGTTAACCGTCCAAGAAAATGCTTTGTAACTCGTCCTTACAGAAGAGTAGTTACAGGTGTTTTGCCTTATCATCATGCAAGACATTACGGTACTTATTATTACTGGCGACCATTTCATTATTATCATGCAAGGTATCACTACATCACTACTTTCCATGTTCCTTACTCGTACACTTCATATAGCTATGAGCCTATACCATATGACTGGGATAGTTATGAGTATTACAGATACTTGCAAAACAATGATATGCAACATGCTCTATATATGAATTGGGTCTTTAGAAGTGTTGATGAAACAGATCGTGAGTTAGTAAATAATACTTTTAGTTTCATCAATGATTATCCATATTGGGTTTTCAATGGATATATGCACAGGTACTCATCTACTGATTCTTGTAACTACCAACTAATTGATAAGTACTCGATGAGAGTAGTTGAATCATACTTTAATAAGTCTTGTAATGTTGGGTATGATCAATGTGCTAGCCTAAGGACTAACTTAAATAATTTAGAAAACTCGTTCAGGTTTACATGTGCTGAAACATTCAGACCAAAGAACTATGAGTATTTTAATAAGTATAATAAAGATGATAGTCACGTTGGTGGATATAATGTTGAATCTTACAAAAAAGATTATCATTATGATGATCAATATGATTTATATTACGATTATGAATATGATGAATATGAAACTGACTCTATTCAAGACCAGTATTACACTGATCCAGACCTGGAAGAACAATACTATTCTTCTGAAAGCTAAATTTTCATAAAATAGTTAAGCAGTGAGATATCATCTCACTGCTTAACTTATTTAAACTAAACTAATTCTTTTAAACTTTTTAAAATCTCTGCTTTGGGCTGATTTCCAACAAGAGTACTTTTTACTTCTCCTGCTTTAAAGAAGACCAAAGTAGGAATCCCTCTAATGCCGTATTTCTGAGCAAGGTTTTGAGCATTATCAACATTCACCTTTACTACCATTGCATTTTCGCCCATCTCAGTCGCTATTTCGTCCAAAACTGGAGCCAATGCCTTGCATGGTCCACACCACTCTGCCCAAAAATCAACTAATACAGGTCCAGAGTGACCTAGTACTTTTTCATCAAAATTCGTCTCATCGACTTCTAATAGATTTGCCATCGTGTAATCCTTTTATGGTTTCACCACTTTACTTGAAATCAAAGTATATTATCTGATATTAGAAAGGTATAGATATTGAGAGGAAAAATTGATCTATTTCAGAAGGCAATTAAGACAAGGTGTAGAAAAGAAGGCCAGGAAGAGCCGTCTAGTCGCAAAATCTATTGATTTAGCTATCTCTTTACTGTTTGCAGCATTTACAGGGGTGATGGGCCTATTCTTTAGTATTCTCTATATCGTACTATCTGATTCATTATTTGAAGGCCAATCTATTGGAAAAAAGATCATAGGTCTAAGGGTAATAGACCTTGAAACCGGTAAGTATTGTAGTATCAAACAATCAATTTTTAGAAATGCACTCTTAGCATTACCTTTAATATTCTGTTTTGGTGGTCTTATTGGAGCTTTGATTTCTTTATGCCTCTTTAGTGCAATAGTTATTTTTGAAGTCTTCTTAATCTTAAAAATCGGATCCTTTCAACGCCACGGTGACATGATTGCAAACACTACAGTTATTGCTAATCATCCATGTTTAGAAAAACCAACAATCAATAGTAAAATTCAAGATTGGACTCAAGAAATTGTTGCTCCAGTACAATAGATTATAACTTAACTCTTTCATTGACTATATCCTGCTTTTCCTACCTAATACTCCAATGAAAAAACTTCTTATCTTTGATATCTCAAGCTTTATCTTCAGGGCCTATTATGCGATTAGACCTTTAAGTGCTCCAGATGGAACACCTGTGAATTCTGTTTATGGTGTTTTTAATATGCTTAACAATGCTATTGAAGATCTTGCTCCGACACATGTCTTCATCGCTCAAGACTCTAAAGGCCCATCTTTTAGACATGATATTTATGTTGATTATAAGGCCAATCGATCAGCCCCACCGGAAGACTTGATTCCTCAGTTTGCCTTAATTGATGAAATGATTGATGTATTAAAATTACCAAAACTAAAAATGCCACTTTATGAAGCCGATGACATTATCGGATCCGTAGCGACTCAATTTCAAGATAAATTTGATGAGATCCTTATCGCTTCTAGTGATAAAGACCTTATGCAATTTGTGAATGATAAAGTGAAGATGGTCGATACCATGAAGAGTAAAATCTATGGGCCAGATGAAGTGTTTGAAAAAATGGGTGTTCGACCTGATCAGATCGTTGATTACTTAACTTTGGTGGGTGATGCTTCTGATAATATTCCCGGAGTGAAAGGAATTGGGGCCAAGGGTGCTTCGAAGCTTTTAGCTGAGTATGGTGATCTCGATAATGTTTTTAAAAATATCGATAAATTTACAAACAAGAGAGTTCTTAATGGACTTACTAATCATAAAGATGATGCAATTTTATCAAAGAAGCTCATTCAAATTAAATGTGATTTAAAGATTAAAGAATCCTTAGACCAGCTTCTTTATGAAGATTTCTATACTGGCCCTGAGCTTAGAGAGTTCTTGGAGAGACTAAATTTCAAAAGATTTGTGACAAGGCTTTATGATCAGAAAAAAAGTCCTCGTGCTCCTAAAGAGAAAAAAACCGAAAAAGTAGCTACCACTTCTAAGCAAAAACCAGTAGTTAGTGAGGATGTTCTTGCAAATAAAATTATCTTTATAAAGAAGCAAGCATTTGATTTCTTGAGCAAACTTAAAAAAACTAGCTCTCTAGCTCTTTTAATATATAACGATGAATTGATTGTTAGTAGTTCTAATATTCGCTTTGCCTATAAAGATGAAGATCACTCTTTTTTAAAAGAAATCTTAAGTTCAAGAATGACTATTTATAGCTTTAGTGCCAAAGAAATTATTAAAATAGCTCTATCTGAAAACATTCCAATTAAATGCTCCCTGTATGATCTTTCTCTTCTTTATTTCAATTTAGCTCCTCATAGAAAAAATTCTCCAGCCAATCTTGTAAAGGATTTACTAGGGATAGAGAAAGTCTTTGATAAAAAAGTAGATAAATCAGTTCCAATGATTAGTTATTCAACTGATCTTTTAGAACTTGGAGAAAAACTTATTAGTGAAGTTAAAACAAACGATCTAGATAAGATTTACTTTGATATGGATAATAAGCTTAATCCAATTCTGGCTGAGATGGAAAACACTGGAATTAAAGTGAATAAGCAATATCTTGAAAAACTGAGTAAAGAGTATGCAGCAGAATTACAAGAGATTGAAGATACTATTTTTGAGCTGACTGATTTTAAACTAAACTTAAAGTCCCCAAAGCAAGTTGCTGATTTATTATTTGAAAAACTTCAACTACCTGCTCTTAAAAAAACTAAGACTGGCTATTCAACAAACTCAGCGGTACTGACTCAATTAGCTGAAACTGGGGTCTCCCCTATTCCTGAGTTAATTTTACAATATAGAGAAGTTGATAAGTTATTATCGACTTATATTAATGCCCTACCTGAGCTGATTTCCAAAGCTGATAAAAGAGTTCATACGAAGTTTAATCAAACGATTGCTTCTACTGGTAGATTAAGTTCAGAAAACCCTAACCTTCAAAATATTCCTGTTAAATCAGAAATGGGAAGAAAGATAAGAAAAGCATTTGTCCCTGAAAAGGATCATGTATTTATCGCAGCTGATTACTCGCAAGTAGAGTTAAGAATTCTTGCTCACTTTTGCAAAGATGAAGTGATGGTAAAAGCATTTAAGAACAATGAAGATATTCACGCTCAAGTTGCCAGTGAAGTTTTTGGTGTTTCGATGGATGACATGACTCCTGAGATTAGAAGTAAGGCAAAGGCCATTAATTTTGGATTGATTTATGGGCAGTCTTCTTATGGACTTTCTGAATCGCTAGGAATAGATCGAACAGAAGCTGCTGAGTATATCAAGCATTATTTCCAAAGATTTAATAAAGTGAAATCTTATCTTGATGGTCTGAAGGAAGCGTGTGAAGAGAAAGGATATTCCATTACTTTACATGGAAGAAAGAGACCTATTCCTGAGATTAATGCAAGTAATAGAACGCTGAAATCTGTTGGCGAAAGAATGTCTATTAATTCACCTATTCAAGGAACTGCTGCTGATATTATAAAAATTGCAATGATTAATATTGATGAAAAGTTGAAGAAGAAAAAACTAAAAACGAAGATGATTCTTCAAGTTCACGATGAGCTTATTTTTGAAGTTCCTAATGATGAGAAAGAACAAATTCTCAAGCTAGTAAAAAGTGAGATGGAATCTGCCGTAGAACTAGATGTTCCTTTGAAAGTAGATATTAATGAAGGTAAGTCTTGGTTTGATTTGAAATAATGATTTATCGCTTAAAATAAAAAAGCCTCCAATTCAGGAGGCCTTCAATAAAATAATATTATTTTTGAATCTTATTTAAATAAACCACCTAACATGTTTTTCCCCATATTAAGTAAATCGTCAGTAATCTCACCATCACCATCTTGATCTAAAAGAGAAGTTAACATACTAAACTGACTATTTCCTTGAGCAGCTTGAGTGTTAGACTCATTTAAAGCTGAAGAAAATTGAGCATTGTCTAAACCTTGCTCTTGCTTTTGTTGACCTAGAGCACCCATCACCATTGGAAGAACTTGATTTAAAAAGCTACCACTTTGAGCTTGATCCATGTTCGCAGTTTTTCCTAAAAATTGTTGAATAAGATTAGCTTTATCTCCTAAAAGATTAGAAACCATATCTTGAGCATTTCCACTTTTAGCTTGATCTAATAAATTTCCCATTGCATTAGCATCTTGGTTTCCAAGAGCTTTTGTTAATATAGGGATAATATTTGAAAGAGCACTTTGAGCAGCACCTGTGTCTGCACCAACAGCTCCAGAGATTTTCTCTGCATTTTCTTGAGTGTTTAATTGACCCATTAATTGTTCTATTAAATTCATTTTTTCTCCTTGGTAATGATTTTAAGTAAATTGATCATACTGGAAAAATAGAAAAGATCGAAGATAAAATTTTATAACTGACTAAGTATGGGAATTATGACAATTTCAACGTTCTCAAAGTGAACTACATCTGTTCTTGACTCAATACAACGAATTTATAACTCTTAAAGCCAGCCTGGGCAGCTGTATAAAGTACTCGCTTTACTTCTATATATTTAATTTCTTTATCTACAACGAGATTAACAATACCAGAAAAATCTTTTTCGATATTTGCCTGTTGTTTAACAAGCTCAATCTCTTCTCGAACTTGAACTAATCTATCATAAAGTGGAGTAACTAATCTTCCACCATCACCGTAAATCTCAAGCCCTTCAGGGTTAGAAAAATAATCAACAACTTCTTGGGAATCTACATACATTTTTTCTTTTGATACTTGAATAATGACACCTGCATTATTAAAAGACTGTGAAGTAGAATCTGGAATCGTAATACCTTTAGGGATACTAATAATAATATTATTTGAACTATAGGCCTTTAATAAAAATACTAATAGAATAACTAAGATATCAAGCAGCGAAGTAATATCGATATCCATTGGCTCTTTAGACTTTCTTAGTTTTCTAAATCGAATGGATCTATTTCTTGCCATAATTTAACTCGTTATATTTCCAAAAACAATATCATCAAATAGAAACTCAAGAGGGACATCCCCTTCAATTTCATCTTTTCGATAAATTGTCTCATCTGTTTTTTCTAATAATCTAACTGCGTCCATAAGCTTAACAATTTTCTCGTATTCAATATCTTCATCTGGTTCAAATATTATCGTTTGTTCATCGATATGCTTTTTCTTAAGCTCTATTAAAAATGTATGTACTTCAACAAATGGATAATCACCTTCAGGAGTAGCTGGGAATTTTTTTAATTCCACTTGGTTACTTCCTGTTAGGAATATCAATGCATCTTTTTTCATCTCCACTGTCAAAGACAGAGGTTCTTTCTGCTTTTTAGGTGGCGGGGGGCTTTTACTAGAAACAATAGGAACATTACTATTAATTTCAAAAAGCTTTATGAACTGAGCAGATAAAAGTAGAAAGAAAATTAAGATAAATACTGAATCCAGAATTGGAACAAGATTTAACTTATCGTTTCTTTTTTTCTTTTGTCTTCTACTTGGTAAAGTATACATTTTCTACGCTACCTGATCTTTTTCTTTCTTTGTTCCAATAAGATCTAAAAGCTTTACTGCAAATTCATCAATTGAATTTACAATTCTATCAGCTTTAGCTGTTAGAACTGAATGTAGAACCATTAATGAAATTGCAACGATTAATCCAGCAGCTGTAGTAAGCATGGCCTTTGAAATACCGTTTGATAACATTTCTGCTTTCTCCGCAGGATCGGCAGCGGCAACGGCTTCAAATGATTGGATCAATCCAAAGATTGTACCAAGTAATCCAAGTAGTGTTGCGATATTTGCGATAAGAGAAATATAGTTTAATCTTTTCTCAACTTTAGGAATAACTTCTAAAGCAGTGGCATCAATTGCATTTTGAACTTGATCCATAGATTGAGTTGCTCTCTTAAGTCCGCTTTGAAGAACTTTTGGAAGAGCTGCAACAGATCCAGAACAAACTCGAATTGCTCCTTGTATGTCATTTGATAAAACATATCTTTGTAATTCGTTCATAAACGATGAACCATCTACATCTAATTTATTAAGTTTTAAAAATCTCTCTAAAGCGATTACTAATCCTATTACCCAAACAGCGGCAATAACGATCATAAAAAAACCACCATCTTGAAAATACATTCCAATTTGTTCTATAAAGCCTAGACTCTCAACTGTTGGTTCCATTAGACTTGGATCCATTCCTTGCATCTGCTCTAGTGCTTGTTGTTCTAATGCTTGTTGTTCTGTACCTTCCATAGGTAGACTCCTTAAAAATTGTTCTTAATAATATCTTATACTTATGTATCTCACGCATAGCATCTAGGAGTTTTTTTCCTAGGAAGATATTGCATTTTAGTTGAGTGTTTTACTAGTTACGATTAAGAGTGATTGGTTGGTAGACATGAACAGTACCTGAATAATGAGGTTGTTGAAAAACAATGGTAGAGAGTATGTTATTTAAGCACTTTCTTTGCTCTTTATCCCTCAGGTTCTCCACTGAATTATCAATTACTTTTCCTGCAGTATTTACTGAAAAGTTTAAAGAAAAACTAACTGGCTCATTCGAATCTTCAACACACTTTTCCATTTGATCTAAGTTTTGCTTAATAGAGTATTGAACAGTTTGAGCATAAGCATTTATTGAGTTTTCTTGGTTAACAAGAATTGTTTTACCAATTCTTTTATCTTTTGGTTGATAGTTGTTAATTAAAAACCCTTTGTTACTAGAGCAATTAAACAATAAGAAAAGAATGAATACTTTCTTCACCTTTACCCTTTTGGATAAAAGTTAATAGGCTGACCAACTTCAACTTTCCCACCACCAAGAGGTTTAGGAAATTGAATACCCATCAATACATTTCGCACACATGACTTAACAGATCCTGGCACCTTTGAACTTTGCACTGCTGCCTTTGAAACACTTCCTGAAGCTCCAATGGTAAATACCATTTTCACGACACCATTAAAGCGCTTACTCGTCTTATCGAGCTCTTTTTGATAACAATATCTAAATTGTGGGATATGATCTCTCAAGATTTTTCGAATTAAGTCTGGATCCATAGATCCTAAAACAGCTGTATCACTTGGAATACCAGCTTGATAGAATGTTTTTGTACCGTTAGTTAATCCATCAGCACCACTAGCAAATCCTTCAACTCCGTTTTTCACACCAGTAGGACTTCCAAGTTTTCCTGAAACGTTAGCAGTAGTAACACCACCACCACCAGTAACTCCAACTGTCCCTGAATATCCAGGAGAACCAGCTCCACCACCACTTGATCCTTGAGTCTTAATTCCTTTGAACTGACCGCCTTTAGCGAGTAATTTATTCAATGAAGATTTAAACTTATCATTTTTAAATACATCAACTGTACCTTTTGAATTTGGCGTAGGTGAAACAGTTTTTGTATTCTTAGTAGTATTTTTTCCAACCTTTTTAGAACCAGGTCTATTAGATTGTGCTGCATTTTTCTTAGGCCTAGAAGTAGCCTTTCCAACCTTTTTATTTGGTGGTGCAGGATTTTTAATATTTTTTGTCTTTTTAGGTAACTTACCTTTCTTTAACAATTTAGGTTTTAGTTTCTTAGTCGGCAACTTCGGACCAGGTGCCTTCTTGGCCAAGGTCGGCTTTTTGGCAGGTTTTTTCTTAGGCTTAGGCTTTGGTTTTGTAGTTGTTGGTTTTGGCTTTGTAGTCGTTGGCTTAGCTTTCGTTGTCGTAGGCTTTGGTTTTATTTTTGCAAAAGTTTTCTTTTTAAATAATAGTTTTGCAATTCTCTCAGGAGCTTTTTCTTTTTTAAGCTGCTCTTTATCAATATTCATATTATATAAAAATAATAATGGGATAAGAGTAATCATTAAGCCCAACAAACACATGAAAAGTAATGTCTTATCTCTAGGAATAAGAGGTGCTGCTTTTACCTCAGGTGGTGCTTCAACATTCCTAACAACAATTGAAAGATCTGCTTTAACAAAAGAAATAATATCATTAGGAGCAATATTTATTGATAAACTATCTATTTTAGATTTATCATTTGAAAAAATTCTAGCGTTATACCCGCTCAACTTATTTACAAAAAATGAATTCCCTTTCGCTTCAATAAAGTCTACTGACTCTTTTTTCTGAAGGTAAGGATATTCAATACTTGATTTTTCTTTTAGCTTCATCCCTATTAATTTATAAATACCATCTCGACTTCCAATATAATCAACTGAAAAAATTCTATTTTTGTGAATAATAATAACTTCTACAGCTGCCTTGCTATGGTTATATTTAAAAATTGGATAAATTTGATCACTATCTTCAAAAATATATTCACTGCCAGCAAAATTATAATTTTTATCAAATGGGTAAATTAAATATGGTGCTTCTACATTCTCGTCTTTTTCTACGCTATGAGATTTACTAGCAATAAAGTCTTCACCTTTAATTTTCTGAGAAGGGATCGTTGGGATTCCTTTACCGTGAAACAAGTCAAAGTCGACAACTACATGACCTAGCTTAACAGTATCTCCAACCAATATCTCAGAAACAGTTTTAGATTCTCCATTTACTAAAATATCACTATCAGCATCTAAGCTAAAAATTTGAATTTTATTATCAAAGATTTCAAGTACTGCATGAATTGGTTTAATTGAAGAGTGACTAATTACAACATCACAGTTATCAACTGAACCCACAAGGTAACGTCCTTGAGAGAGAGGTTTACTCTCAATTTTTACGCGCTTTGACAGGCCAGTGACCTGGTATAAGTTTTGTTCCACTTCCATGTGAAATACCCCTTTACTGTATCATATCAAGAGAATCTAGAACCTCTGTGTTAAA
>CALIJZ010000040.1 GCA_938017795.1 uncultured Bacteriovoracaceae bacterium | reverse complement strand
GCAGGGATTAGTAAAACCACGAAATCAAATACCCTTAACTTTTCCTCAATCCACGAAAATTGATACCCACGAAAACAAATGAATCCACAGTACAAGCCAAAAAAAAGAGGGGGGTGGGGATGCACTAACTATGTAAAGTGTGTTAGAGATGAGCTACTTGAATAGGTAACTCTTTCAAGTTTTGTGATAAATGATAAGTTTGAGAAATTATTATGACATGGTGGCTGATGGAATCATAAGTATCTGAGACTAATCAGATGTTGATATTACTCATGATATATGAAAAGGGCTGGGTTCTCAATCGATCAGCTGCTCACCACTACAACAAAGTGCAGTGTTGATTTATGAAGGACTATGAGCACGCATTGTCATGGCAGCAAATAGAAATTACTCCTAAATCAAACAACATCAATTGAAGTCTATCTATTTTTCTTTATAATTGGTGTTGGGATTCAAATTGTGCTTTGTTGACTCTCACTGCATTAGATTTTTATTGACACAATGTTGCAGATGAAATCACTGAAAAGAAGAAACAAAAATCGTCTAAAAATGTGGAAAAAGTGGTAGGTAAGAAAACTGAAACAACAGTTATTAAAACACCTAAAGAACTTCCTGTAAAAAATATATCTGAATCCAATGACCTGACCAAATGTCTTGTTACCTTGGCAATTATGAAATCGTTTAAAGATGTTGAGGAAGAGGATTCCATGACAAAGAAGGAAATATCAGCAAAAGATGAAGTTCAAGATTATAAAGTTAAAATAAAGTATGAAGTTCAGGATTTTGATAAAACTGAAAAACTGATAAAAAATAATGGGACAAAAGAAAAGGACAATAATCAGAGGGCCAATTACATTAATTCTTCCATAGAGGGCATTGAAAGGTCAAGAAGTTTTGTGGAAATGTCAGCTGAGAAAAATGAGTTTATGCGTATTCTTCCTCCTCGACCAAATTATGTTCTTGATAGAAAAAGGCGAGCTTCAAGTTTTAGGTTGGATTTAATAGATAGGAAAAGGCGCTTATCTGTTCTGATAGAAGAACCAATTGAAAATTTAGATAGACTTAAAACTGAGGGGCATGCAACTGATGAAAGACAAAAAGTGCTCCAAACCTTAAATAAGGGGTTATTTGGGATCGAGGATCCGTACAAGGATTTTGAAAGGAACAGTATAAAAAAGTCTAAAGGTTCTGATCCTGACAAAAAGATGAAATCTGTTCGCTTCAGGCTAGATTCAGATGCAGGAAGAAAAATAAATACAGAGGGAAATTTCTCTGAGAGTCCTAGTACTTCGACAAATGAAAGATTAAAGAATTCAAAGGAAACTTCAAAATCATTATCATCAGTGAAACAAAGAAGTACGGACCTGAGTAAAGACCGTCTGCTGTCGTTGAGTCTGAGTTCATTTAGTATAAAAGAATGGACGACCTTGAACTCAGAGTCATTAAAAAGGCGAGATTATACAGTCAGAGTTGGGGAAGACAGTAATATTAATACTGAACCGTTAAAAAGAACCGAAAATGTTAAAATGAACCCATTTTCAAAAACAAAAACTGAAAATGAGGAATATGACATGATGAGGAAGGGGGGTGTTGTGAAAGATGGATTTATGAAAGCAACATCGGAAGAGCTGGAATTCGAAGACATCTTTCCTGAAGAACGTGTTGAGTTTGATGAAGAAATAGAGCTGTTAAATTTTCTTCATGATACCTCTAGACCGAAATTAGATGCTGAACATTATTTCAACAGCTCAGCAGAAGAAAGCGATGATTTGAGTTATGTTGACAGGAGAGAGGATGTAAATAAACATTGGCTCGCTTTATCAACTGACCATAAGGACGATGATGATTATAATGATAAAGATGATGATGACGATGATGATGATGAGGTTATAGACAAGGTCGCTGAATATCAGAAACTTGATGCTAAATCATTGAAAGAAATAGAGAGAAGGATGATTTTACAAGACAGAATAAAACAAAGAAAAGAAGAAGAAAGAAATGAGAAAGAAGAAAAACAAGATGAGAATTCTACGGAAGATGGCAGTACAGATAAGAGTGGTGATTCATCTGAAGGTTCAACCCAAGATGTTGTGGGAAAAAAATCTGGAATACTCAAGAAAAGCTCTACTAGTTCAAGAACCAGTAAAAGTTTTATACTTATATGTAGAACGGTGGATGGATTTATTTTTGGAATTATGTAGAATAGTGGATGGATTTATTTTGGTACTGGACATCAGATGAGATAATTTTTGAAATTTATTTAGCCTGATGGATGGATTTATTTTTGAATATATGTAGAATGGTTGATGGATTTTTTTTTGAATTTATGTAGAATGGTTGATGGATTTATTTTGGTACTTGATAAACAGTAGGACGTGATAGTTTTTGGAATTTATGGATAGAAAGCAGGATAACTTTTGAATAGTTGTTTTATATGTTTCTTATATGTAGATGACTTTTGTGTTTTTTGTGTAGTTTGGTTAGCTCATAAGTGTATATACACAACATCTCCTTTTATCTAACGATATGAATAGAAAAGGGATTTTGGTAATTTTATTTTAATATATTTTCTTTTTTGTAGGTTTTAAATCATTCATATATATTCACAA
>CALIJZ010000039.1 GCA_938017795.1 uncultured Bacteriovoracaceae bacterium | reverse complement strand
GTGTTCTCAATTCTCTGTTTTCTCCCGTTTCTCTGTGTTCTCAATTCTCTGTTTTCCCCCGTTTCTCTGTTGTTCTCAATTCTCTGTTTTCCCCCGTCTCTCTGTGTTCTCAATTCTCTGTTTTCCCGCCTCATGCTAATGAATATACCAATCTTCTGAAATATTGACATAAAGTTTTGGAAATATTATAAACTTATCTTTCGTCATGTATTCTTCTTCGTTTTCAGCTATCAAACAAGTACATCCAAATTTTTGAATTGCGCCCAAAGCGGGGGGGTTTCCAGTTTTTAAACTCAAATCAACGAAATATTCTAAAAAACCTGATGATCCATGAAAGCCAGTAAATAAATTTATGCATTGAGACAATACATCGTGAGTTGATGTTAGTCTACTTTTTACTATTCTCATTTTAATAGTGTTTTCTTTCAAGTAATCATCTGTATTTAGACCGACAAATAAATAAAGGTTGAAAGGTAAACAACGTCTGTTCTCATTTGTGTCATCCAATTCATCCAGATCCACAAAAGCTGCTCTGTGTATGGCAACACCTTTTCCATTTGATATCTGATATTCTCCAGAGGCATTCAAAGGATTTCCTTTAAATGTACACACTACTGTTGAAAAAGATGCCGTTGCTGTTGATTCTGATAAACATACTCCTAATGTATTGAAATTCTGAGTAAAAAATTTCACTGGATCCGGATTATTTTGATCTCGCTGTAGAATGTAAGACTCATAATCTTCAAACACTTTTTTTTTGTAATGATCTACATCGTACATAGACCACTTTAACGGCTGCAAGGAAATGTCTAAAGAAAACAAATACATAAAAGGAAGCGCTTCTGTGTAGATTTGACAAGTTAATGGTTCATTCGCATACTCTTCATAATAATCTTTCAAACGATAACTAAGCGCGCGATATTTATTTTTCATTATATTTTCAGATATCCTATCTTCATAAACGATTCGTTCTCTGCGAAGAAAAAGAGAGAATATCAAACATTCTTTATGATCCGGATAAAAAAGTGGATTACTCAGAATTTGGGTTTCGTGATGTTCTAATGGATTGGATATGGAATCTACACCCCAAATGCTTTTAACTGGAAAGTGCCTACTTAACAATTCCAATTCCTTCTCATCCACAGCAATTTTTTCTGTCGGATATGGTCTATTTACCATAAAACTTCCTCGTCCGTCGCTAGAAGAATATAATATTCCGTCTTTTAACGCTCTCCTATCAAAACCTAAGTAGGGTCGTGAATAAGGGCGTTTATTTTGTTCCACGTATGATTTCAAGAGACGCATAACAGACATTATGGTGAAGAGGAAACGCAATGAAACTCTGGAACCCTATAAAAGAATAAAAATCAATTTTCAACTCTCAGACGTAAAAGATGTTTTAAAATTTGATCATTTGACTAACGTCTTCATTGAATCAAAAGAATTTGCTTCCGTCGACAATCTTTGTTGCAATTACTTAAAATTGAAACGAATATATATCGATTCTATAGATTTTAATATGAGAGAAAAGCTCAAAGATTTTTTGTGTCAGGAATATTCTTTTTCAAGATCCTTTTCCGCATTTGATATCAACTTTATCCCTGAAGATTTTGATTATATCTTAAATTGTTTTTCCAATCCTGATAATCCTGATATTCTTCAAACAGAAGTGAAAATAATGAAAAGTTTATGTGACACGGCAAAATGTATACTGCGATTATACCAGCGACTGGCTTTACCGTTTAAAGAAGAAAAGATTATTCAGTCTTTCGAAAATAATCTCGAAACGATACAATCCTTCTTTAATCTCTTAAAAGCGGCTGTAATGTGGTTCGAGAGGTTAGAGAACTATCCAGCTGCTTTTCACAGGGGGGTGCTTCTTTTAAGACGAACGAAAAAACTGAAAGGGGTGTTCCCTCTAATTCGTAAACTAGAAGGACGTAAAAAGGAATTTCAAAGCCTCCTTTATAACTATTTCGTGGTACATTTGACCTTCACACATTCTAAAGAACGTTTGTCAGCAGCATTCCAGTTACTGAACTTAAGAGAATTTAAGTACCCTGTGCTACAACAATTAGTGGAAAAGGTGAAAGACACTGAAATATCTTTGGAGGGGTGCATTACGGGTGAGGTCTTTTTGAACAAAGAAACTGAAGTTGTATGTGAAAAAGTAAAAAGACTCTCTAATATAGAACCAGACGACAAGATAAATTGGCAACCCATTTTAGATACTATAATCCTTAGCGACGATCCTGACTTAAACATAATACCCTTAAGTGGGTTTATTGATCTGAAGATCTACACTTTATTAGGAAGATACCGATATATGTCTTGGGTAGAAAGACTTAAGCTCGTTTTGAATTGGGAAATTGAAGAATTTAAGCCTTCAGATAGTCAAATAAAACAAATTAAACAACTGGCATTAGATAAAGACATTTTACCACTTTTAAAAACGAAGTCTCCGGGTTGTGATGTCAAATTTAACGAATATAATGAGTTGTTGAAAAAATATTTTGCAGATTTTGACTTTACATCCGATCAACAACAAACAATAAGAGAAATATTTGAGGTAGCATCCAAGGAAGTACCAGAGATAGCGCTTCCAAATGTAAGAATACACCCTGACATGAATTTATTAGAGTTTAAAGACCCTGCTCCAGAATTGTTACCAGAATTAGAACACGTATTAAGTGTTCAATTACAAAGAGAATTAGATAAAGACCTTAACGAATTTGAGAAAAAAATAGACTCATACTTCTCTTCCGCATTTCAATTAATATACCCCTCTCAAAATATAAGTTTCAAAGCGGGAGAGGGCCTTCCACTGATCATACAGCCGATTTATGACCAGTTTTATAGGCTAGTCAATCTTAAATTAAAAGAAGAACGTCTCAATGAAAAATTTAGCCATATTGAAAAAATGTGTAAAGAAATGATCATGTCATTAGAAAGGCAATTGAGTGTAAAGAAATGGACGGAGGCGGATATTTTCAGCCTAAATCAATCCATGATGGAAAACGATTTGTCACATATTTTAGTGATATGTAATTATCATTCCACTCTGACGACTTTAAAGGACTTTAAAACGGAAGTGACAGCTGATAAACTGAAAATTCTCCTTGATTTAGAAAAAAATGCAGTCAGACTTTTCAATGACGCACAGAGAGAGTTAAAAAAGTTTCAAACTAAATGTACTAAAGCAAAAACTAGTTTAATGGAAAAATTTGAAAAGATTGCAACAGAGGTTAGACAGTTTTTGACCACCGGTAGTAAGACGAGATGTATTTCGTTTATTAACAATCTCACGCATTCCGAGAAAGTGTTTTTGTCAGAACAGACTACCTTTCGAGATCTTTCATTTTATACCCAGCAATACATAAGAGATAAAATTAACCAAATATTGTTCTCACTAGAAACGGCTGAACTGAAAGTATTTGAAACTGTAGAGAGCTTGTCTTCATACATCAGTCGTGGATCAGACGAAGCCATACTCCTGATTGAAATTTTTAATCCAGATGGGAGTCTTTATTTGAAGAATTTTTATTCAGTTTTAGATCAACTTCCCTTCTACGAAGCCACGGTGGACGATGTCTTAGTCAATAGAATGATTGACTTATGTAAAAAAGGTCATATAAACTTTACAAAAGAGAAAGAAAAAGCTAATATTCAAATGCGTTTGGAGATGCTTCAAAACCAATTCTATCAGGATGAGCCTTACGAAGTAAAAAAAAACAATATCAATATCTGTTATGAAGAGTGTAAAAAACTGTTACAAGAAGACTGTGTTGATGAATCCATATTGAAATCCATTAACGCCTTTATATCAGAATTACAAATAACATCTTCTAAGATTGACATTGAATATGAAATTCATCAAAAAAAACAAAGAGCCCTAGCCCAATTAAAAGTCATTGAAAGAGAAATGGAGGGAGAAGTTAAGATCTTGTTAAAAAGTTACGAGTCGGCTAACTTGAATGATCTACAGAAACTTTTTGATGCTTATGAAGAAAGTAAAGAAGGATGGTTGAAATTTGAAAGGGACAATTTTGAGTTTATAGATGGGAAAAAGATGAAAAGTCTGATCAACCAGGCTGAAGCTGCTAAAACTAAGACCAAGGATAGGATTAGTTTAGCTCAGGAAACGTTTAGGAAACATAAAGAAAGTCTGATTGAGCCGTTTCAGAAGCAATTGCAAAATTTAGAACAGTTTTTTGAAATAGACAGGGATAATTTGGACTCGAGGCAAATTAAATTCCATACAGACAAACTTCAAAAATTTCAGAGATTTTATGAAAAAAATCATCTATATTTATCCTCCACAACAGACTTAAATGTACACGACTACATCACCCACTTGAATGAATATTTTGTGAAAATATTAAGTGAAATTGAATTGCCCGCCTTTAAGGATGAAGAATCACTGAAGATAGCGCTACACGATACTAAACTTTATAGTTTTTACCCATTGGATCTTCAAGTGTTACAAATTGTCGATCAATCTTCGGCGGAGCTTTTACTGAAAATCTATAACAGTATAGATCATTCCTCTGAATCAATGTACTATGATTTGATCAATCAACGGCAGCAGCAGTATGTACAGTTAGTACACAACCAAGAAATAGACACCAAGGTTAAAAAAGCTTTACATGATTACAAAACGGAAGTTGATGGTATTATACCCAGAATTAGGGATTGTAAATATCTTATATCAAGTGCAAAATTTGCAGAAGCTCTCGCTTTGTCCGGAACTATCCAGTCAGATTTAGATCAATTAAAAAGAAAGTTAAATTCTCTAACATTAGACTCTGTAATTGAAGAAACGACGGATGAGATTCAGTTATTATTGAGAACTATCTCACAAAATGTAAACGAAATATCACAAGGAACTATCAATGATAAAAAATTGGATCACGAAAAAAAAATTCAAATTGAAAATGACGAAAAACGTATCAAAAGCGTCAAAGAATCGGGGAAATGGTTGTTAAATAACTTTAAAGTAGATAATATATCATCACTTTTGGAGTCTTTTCAATATAAGCATTTTGTTTTAGATCAATCGTCCACACTCAAAGAAATCAGCGAGTATAAAAAGGCATTTGAGAGTGAACTGTCTAAAAAAAACTGGCCTTTAAAAGAACTCCAAAGTAAAGCTAAACAATTAAGTGATCAAATAAAAAAAGGACATATACCCGATCGTACATTCATCCAACATTTCTCTTCGTTGAGTCATTCTATTTCGCAGTTTTTGGAACCTCTAAATTTGTCAATAGATTGGTTACACGAATTCAAAACGTTATGCAACTATATCACAGCTATCGACAAATGTTTAGCAAGCGAGAAGCCTGATGAACACGTTTTTATTTCATTACCAACAGCCCCTTTTAACCGCTGTGATCTAGACGACGCTATAATAATTTATTATGATAAACTGGAAAAAGATAAGAAGATGCGTGAATTTGTAAGCAAATTTGACCCCATTTTTGAATCGGCGACTGATGAACTTTTTCAAATAAACGTCTCTAAAATAATCAATCCAGTGAAAGAAAAACTTGATCAAGAAATGTCTGATCATCCAAAACGTATCATACCAGAGGAAATTTCATTAAAAGCACCTCAAAATAATGTATATTCACAGTACATAGTCCCTTTACGAAAGTTATTGTTGACCTGCGATATAGATGAGAATAGTTTAAAAAAATATTTAAAAAAAGTAGATGATTTTGAGAAAGAACTTGAACAAAAGTTTAAAGACTTCAAACATACTATTGCTGATGCTCATAGTGAATTTATGAATTTGATCAGGAAACATAATACATCAGTGGAAGAATCTCGTAAATTAGCTATAAAGAAAGAAGTATCACTTATGTTAAAACAATGTCTAGAAGGCTCAGATAATCTTTCAACATTAATGGAAATGAATATAAAGTTGACTAACGACTCTTTGGATGAAATTATAGTGACGATGAAAGCATATTCTGAAAAACACTATACCAATATAGAAGCTAAAAATGATACAATAAGATTTTTAGATCAATTTCACAAAAAACTGGGCGAACGATTTACATATTTGAATTCTAAGCCCCCATTCAAGGAAATCAGCAGAATAATCAAAAATCAAAAATCCAAGTTACAGCAAATTTTTGATGATTCTAAAACATTATCCCAAGAATTTTTTGACCTTTTAATTTTACCTCCCACTGACGCTTTACTCGAAGCATTGAACAAATTCAAAGACAGAGTTTCAATCAAACAATTTGTTCACCCTAATACACCTTTCTTTATAACTCTCTCTTCCTTAGTCAAGTATTTCCTACAAAAAATTAAACGTGAATGTAATATTTCTAAAGAGTATTCACACATTTTAGAGATAAAAAAGCATTATGATTTTAACTTTTGGTCAAATAAAGAGACGTTACAGATCATCAAAAAGCTTCTGATTGTGGATAAAAGTCGCTTAAACGAATGTAAAGCAAATTTGAAGAAATTAGAATCTCAGAAAATTCCCTTTGATGAACCTATTTCTTCTTCTAAGCTAGAAGATGACTTTTTAAAACAGTTTAATGCGATTTATATGAAATCAACTTCTTCTAAAAATGATATGCATCCGTTTATGGAAAAAACGGAAGAAAGAATAAAGCTTTTGGAAACTATTGTGGATATGGGCATCTATGAATATGAAGAAACGATGAAAATATATTATAAAAATCAAGGTGTAAGAGGAATAGAAGATCATTTGCAAAATATCAAACAGATTTGTCAAGACTACCCTAGATCAAGTATTGAACCAATCGAACTTTGGGGGGCCCTAATCGATAACTGTAAAGGAAAGAAAGTCATATTTTTATCTTTGGAAGTGGATATTCTTTTTGGTAAAATATCTAATCATCTTCCCACGTTTCAAAGACCTCACTTTTTGACATCTGACGAAAGTAACCGTAGATTATACGCCTCAGAGTTCTGTCCCTGTCCCTTCAGATTGTTTTCCCCATTATGGCATAAACTCACTTCATTGGACATTCTTTGTAATCAAAAGAATAAAAAATTTCATAATCCCAGTATGATTACAAATATTTCAAATGTATTGAAAAGTCTAGTTAGATTAAAACAGC
>CALIJZ010000038.1 GCA_938017795.1 uncultured Bacteriovoracaceae bacterium | reverse complement strand
TCCCTAATGGAGTTGAGTTTACTTATATTAGTAATAATCGTGGAAATATGGTTGATTTTACCAAAGAGTGTAGAAATAATTCTAGTGATTGGATGCTTAATTATGAAGCCGTAAATTCAATCGTTGAGTATATTGATGCTTCTAATGAGTTAGTAGCTGATTTTTCTCATCTTCAAGAAGATAATGAAAAAGTAGCTGAGATTATACTTAAAAATAGATTTTTAAAGCAGTTAGAACAATTATTCAGAGATCAAAGCAAAATGCTTAATATGAAAGATGATAGAGAAGATGCTGATATAGCTTATAATAGACTAGTGGATGCCTATGGAGCTTGCCCTAAAAACTTTGTTGCTGATACTAAAAATATTGATAGTCTTTTTGGTAAAATTGAAAATGATCACTTAACTGGACTAATATCAGATGAGAAACAATTAGAAAAGTTAAACACTAGTTGTGAAGATTTTTATCAAGATCATGGTTTATCGAAATTTAAATGTGTTCATAGAGATAGCTCAGGTAGTGCTAATGTTGATGCTTCATTTCTTGCTTGGAGACTTTGTGAGAAATCAGAAAAGCTAATTACTGATCAAAAAAGTTTATCTGCTAAAGCTGAGCAGAAAGAAATAGTAATTGAAAAGCTTGAAAAAACACAAATCAAAGAAGTTGCTCCTTTAAGAGATGAAAATAAAGAAGAGCTAGATGCTAGATTTGAGAGATTACAAAAAAGAGCACAATTTGAATTAAAGATAGAATCTTTAAGAGATTTTATAAATAAGAATCAAGTTAAAAAAGATGATGAAGAAAAAGCAGATGAATCTGTTATAGAAAAAAAGTAAATGATATAAAATTTAAGTAGAGGCAAATCTGCCTCTACTTTTCTTACACTCTAATAACTGGAAAATTTTTCCGTCAACATCGTTCCCAAAATATATTTTTTAAATAAGTTAAAATATAAGCAATGAATAATCTTATATTAATTATATTCGTTGTATTTATAAATAGTTCAGCTTATGGAACAATTAGTGATAAAGCTCAATATTTAAGATGTTACCAAAGATTAACAGGTAAATCATATTTTGAAATCAAGTCTGATAAATCTAAAACCGCCTATGAGGAAGTAAAAAGTGGAGACAAAGATCCAATTGAAGCTTGTCTTGAACTAATTACTTCGATCACAATTGATCAGGGTACTGGGATTGCTCAAAATAGCAATAATAAGGAAACTAAAAGTCTTTTTAATAATTTCAATCAATACTTTAATGATATGTTTAGCGTTAAGGATGTAAACCCTAGTTTGCTAAATTGCAATAGAGAAACACTCATTGACTTTATCGATCCAGAAAGAAAAGGTTTGTATTTTTTTAGAACACTTTTTACCCCTGATACTAAATTTTCTGAATCAGTAACGGCTGAGTCAACATATCAGTATAAAAGAAGTGCTGGTGTTCCCGATACTATGTCTTTTAAGTTAGGTGGTAAGAATAAAGTCTCAGACTTTGTTATAGATCTTTCAAGTAATAATACTCAAGCTGCTTTACCAAAGTTATTGGAAGTAGGAGATATTATAGGTTTTAAAAAAGCAGATGTTCTTTCTCTAGGGGCAGCTAGTAATGATTTAAGAAATTGGACAAATCATTATAAGGGTGGGGTTATTGGTGATAAAGTCTATCTGAGAGACCATCTTCCTAATATTGCAGCTGATGGAGCAGTAAAGCTTGCTCGTAATTTCGGTGAAAGATTTTATAAAGATTTTTTATGCAGAGATTTGCCTTTAGTTAAGCCAAGTGACTCGAGAGTATTTGTAGATACCGATGAAAATGCAGCACCATTTAGACAGTCTGTAAGTTGTGTTGGATGTCATGCTTCTATTGATCGATTAGTAATGGGAATGAGCCATATTGAACATAAGAGAATTCGTGGTGGTACCTGTGAAAGAGTAGGAAGTAAGTTTAAACTAAGAGGCTATTCAGGAGTTAGTAAAATCACAAACTTCACTCAGGACAATTCTTTTTGGCCAAGCAGTGGGGATGAAGACTTTAAAAAATATAAAAATCAAGGAAGGATATTTTATAGATCTTATAAAGGGGAACTCATTGATATTGGTTTTCATGGTGCAAAAGAGTTGGGGAACTTTCTTGCTCAATCTGAAGACTTTTATATTTGTCAGGCAAAGAGGGCATATTCATATTTAACTGGGGTAGATGTTAATCTTAATATTTATAAAGGTTTAAATGATGAAATTGCTTTGTCAGAAGCAGATAAGGCCCATTATGAAACAGTGATCACAGCAGGGCTGGGATTGAAAGGACATCAGAGTTTTACTTTACTTTTAAAAGAGTTGATGAATTCCACATCATTTAAGAGTCAGTATTACAATCGGATTTCACAATGATAAGTAGAAGAAATTTATTGAAAAATTTAGGGTTAGGTTTAGGAGCTTTAAGTTCTCCTTTGAGTTTATTACTAAATAATACCTTTAGTGGATTAATGCAACATTCAATTGCTCAAGAATTGGGTCAAGAACCTCGAAAATTAGTCTTTATAAACCTATATGGAGCTCCCTCAAGATGGATGTATGATCAATTTATTAAGACTAATAAAGACGATCCATTTCATTATAATCCTTTAATTGTTACTAATTTTACTTCAACAAGTGCAAATTATTATCATGAATCAGAATATCAAACTATTACACATTTAGGAAAAGAAGTTCCTTACCTATGGGGACAATCTGTAAAAGATAGTTCTGGTAAAACTCATAAGCTTACAACTTTATTAGATAACTTTTTATCTATTAGAGGGATTAATACATTATCAGTTTCTCATATTGCTGCTCAAAACTCACATCTTAAACTTCCCAATAATAAAAAAAGCTTAAGTGGAGAGGTTTGTGATTACCATAGCCATGTTCTACCTGCAGTTTCACTAGGAGGTAATGCTTCTTATAATTTGGGTCATAGCTCATTAAAAGGAAAAAACCTATTACATCTTGGAACAAATGGTATTGATGATAATCTATTAGAAAAAATATTCCTTCCCTTTATAAAAGGAGGAAGTTTTACTTCTCCTAGTAGCATAAGTGAATTAACAAATGATCTTGATAAGATATTCTCAGATAGAGTTTCTAAGATAGCTCCTGGACTTAAGTATGATAAAGAAAGTGCTAGTAAACTATTTAAAAATAGTTTTTCTAATATTTCCTCTGAATGGCAGCGGTTAGTATTGAAGTATGCCAATGTCATCTCAGATGCAATCGGAGCCCAGTATCCAGGAATTAACGATATGAGTGTGGGGATTACAAATAGTCAAAGAACAGATAATTTTTATTCTTTTGCTCGAAACATGCAAACTACTGATGCTGAAGATGTAAGGAGTTTGATAACTGGAAATAACTCAATAGAAGCTACCAAAGGTCGAGTCATCAACGGTCTTGCTGAAGGTTTTGCTACAGCAGAATATTTGTTAGTAAATAACTATTCGAGCTATATAAATATAACGAGTGGAACAATGAATATTAATAATTCAATCGGTCCAAACTTTACCTATGTAAATGATCAACATTTTTCTGGACCTATTGCATTTACTTTAATGAATAGTTTATATTTTCTAGGATTTAGTGCTGGCTTAATTGAATTTAAGAATTCTCTTATTGCTAATAATCTTTTCAATGATACTGTTATAGGGTTTGGAGGTGAGTTTAATCGAACAGCCAGAACTTCTGCAACAAATGGAATTTGGACTGGACATGGATCAACAGCACAATCAATTAGTTTAATATCTGGAAGTATAAAAGGTCTTAATATAATTGGAAGTTTAACTAGTGGGAAAGCCACTACTGACGGAGGAATTGGAACGACTGGAATTGGAGCACCTTTAAGTGCCCTTGATGGTCATCGGCCCACAAATGGGCACCTTCACTCTAGTATTGCACAAGTATTAAAAGTTTCTGCCCCAAGTGATAATAATCCCTCTCTACTTAAACATAATTCCAATGGTAAAATAGAGAGTCTTATAGGAGATGCTCGAATTATTGATGATGGTGAAGCAGCATGAAAAAAGTCTTAAGTATATTGTTTATTTTAGTCATCACAAACGGATGCAGGGAAGTTGTCTATAGTAAAGTCCCTGACTTGCCTCCAGGGGAACATCCTCCTGAAGCAGATACTGTCCACATGATTTCTTATCAACCTAAACTTCCAGATCGCTTTTATATTGAATCTGTTTTTAGAGCTCTTTTATCAGATGAACAAAATGAGGAAGCTTTTGAAGGCCGATTGAGTGAAATTCTTAATGAAAATATTGTTTATAATTCATCGTATTTTTCTGGTGGTTGTTTTTGGAAAAAGAAAAGAGGAGACACAATTGAAAATATTGATGGTTGTTCAAACGAAACTCAAACAGCTAAAGATGATTATTTAAATGTTTCATCTTCAGTCACTTATGTTGGGATAATTGAAAATGTCTGCAAAGAATTTTATCAAGAACAAGGTCTTGTTCCATCTCTTGTGAATTCTCTTGATCTAAATCTTGAAGAGGTTTCAATTAAGGATATTGAGAAAATTTTTGAAGTATTTTTCAATGGTAATGAAATGACAAACGATGAAAGAGATAGAATTGGAGACTTTATAGAGCAATCAAAAGATGAAGATATAAGTAATGATGATATTTTAAAAGATATCTTCTTTTCAATATGTAAACAGGAAGCATGGTTATTGATATGATTAGACTAATATTTCTTTTACTTTTTTTCTCATGTTTACAAGAAGGTACTCAAAGTCCAATCATAGAAGATCCAGAAGAATATCTAAATACTCTGGATATTGTTGAGGTTGAAAAAAACGTTACTACTTTATTTCAAAATCGATGTCAGAGCTGCCATGGAAACAATCAACCACAAAATATATCAGATCTTGAGAGCCTTAAAGAAAATTCTACATTTTTCATCGCAGGAAAACCTGATATTTCTCTTCTCTATCAAAGTTTATTACCAGATGCTCGGAAATTCATGCCTCAAGGTGGTACATTAACCGCAGATGAGAAAAAGCTCGTAAAGGATTGGATACTTTTAGTAGGTAAAGAATCTGAAACAAGTGAAGAAGAAATAGTTTATACAAATCAAATTCAATCTATTTTTGAAGCCAAATGTTTTAATTGTCATAATCAAGAGACAATTGATGAAGTAGGTGATCAAATGGATAGATCTAATGGGAACCCATTAATCAATTCCTATGAGAGTATACTTAATTTTACAACTGCGGGATCAATTGAGGATAGCCTGATACATGAATTAAATTTTTATAATCAAGGTTCACATCTGCCTGGTGCTAGATATAGCGAGATTGAATATGAAAATTTAAGCGAATCTGAAATGCAGCAATTAGAGACCTGGATTCAACAAGGGGCCATCTTAAGTACCGAGAATAACGAATAAAGTCATTATTCTATATATTTTCCAATTTAATGTCACAAGAGTGTATATTTTACAAATTACGATGATTTGATCTTTCAAGCATGATAGTGTCTTGAATAATTCATTTCAGGAGAATTTTTTGAGATATCTAGTATTACTATTTTTAGTAACAAATATGTTTGCCAGCAATCCCCAATGTGTTTTCTTTGGTGATAGTGCTCAGGAAATTGGAGCAATTGATTCTGTGAGTCAGTTAGTGGATCAAATTAACATAATCAAAGAAAATCATGATTTTGATCATATCTTTTTTGCAAATGGAGGCGAAGATGTCGCTCATCTGGTGTTAGCAAAAAAGAGTGACAAAGATTTTATCTTAACAGGTAAAAGTTTTGAATTTTATTCAGGTGATTTATATATCAGCTCTTCAAAAGTGCTAAAACAAGTTCTTGAAAATGTGGATCAAATTAAGCCATATCCTAAAACTAATTGTGGGGGATATAAAAATCTTGTTCAAGAAAAAGGCCTAGATAGAATTATCGAAGTAGACTTCAACTGCAAAAGAATAAAAGTGACTAGAAGGACAATACACCTTGGAAAACCAGTAGGTTTTTCATATGCCTATATTGAAGAGTCTGTTCTTGTTGATGATGCTATGAAAATCATAGATTTATTTGTAGAACAAGGGAAAATCGACGCTGATATTATAAGGAGTTGTGATGAATAAATTTATATTAACAGTAATATTCACTTTGAGCTTAAATAGCTTTGCAGACTGGTTTCAAAAAAATAAAAAAATATTTAACCAAGCAATTGAAAACACACTTGATATTAAAGAAACAAGATTTAGAAAGGTAAAGAAGATTATTAATAATGACCTAGATCATTTTGTAGATTCTTATGTTTCTGATCTCATGGATATATCCGGCCTAGAGTTGGTTGAGCATCAATTAGAGTTAGGTAAGCAAAAAGCTAGAGTTTGGTCTAAAAAAGGATCGAAAATAACATGTGATAAAAAGACCTTGAAAACTTGTTTAGTAAGGTCTTATGATTCCTTTATTTATGTGATTACTATCAATAATAAAATCCAATATATAGGTCATAGCTTTATTTTACCTTTTGAACATCTGAGGTTTAACTTACATGATGGAGTAGAGCAGGAGCACCTCATTTTTACAGGTGCTGATAAGGGACAAGCAATACACGAAAATTGGTAATCTAAAACATCTTTTATACTACAGTTTCTTTAATCTTAATTACTTCTATTAAGAAGTTTCTTTATGCATAATTTCTTTAATTTTAACTTAGATGTAAATATTACATTTCAGTAAAGATTTACAAATTAGGTTTAACTTTTAGCTACTTTTTTGCTAAAGAACTTAAATGAAAAATATTATAATATTCTCTATCGCTCTAATGAGCTTTGCATCCTTTTCTAATGTCTCTGAAGTGAGCTTTGACTTTGAAGAAACTCTTGTGAAGCGAGTACCTAAGAAATATAAGAATACATATCAACCCAATATGCTGATTGAATGCGATGAATTCCTTTATCACTTAACTCCATTTAGTGTAGACATACTCAACTCTTTTTTGAAGCAAAAAATAAGTGTTAGTATTTTAGCTAGTGAAAATTGTTTCGAGAGCTTTGTAAATAAAGCAGATAAGAAAATATTCAAAAAATTGAAATCTGTATCAGTAGATAAGGATACCTTTGAAAGTAACTATCTTAGTGAATACGACAAACTTAATAAAGTGTTTATAACAGGTAACAAGTCCTTCTATGATTCAGCATATAGTAATAATGTAATTGCCCTAGGTGAGAGCTTTTTTCATTTCGATACTTTTGAAAAAGTAAAAGATGAAGTTGCTAAACTAAAGGAATCTGGAGAATACGATGATAAAAAAGTGTTCTTACCTACAAATGAGCTAATTTGGTCTTTAGAAAATCACAAGTTGGCTAAGGCCTATGAACTGATTATTTCAATGGATTTTAAAAGTTCTAAAAGTATTAGTTCAAGTTTAAAGAATTTAAAGATTGATGATGCTAATCTTATTAAAAGTGGAGCTTCTTATAGAAAGTATCGCTTCTTAGATGAGTCATTGATCTGGGAATATAATGATGAGGCAACTGAAGTTAAGGGTTGTAGTCTTTACTCAAGTATAGAGAAAAAAGTAATAAAGAAGAAAAAATTAAAAGACTGTATTGAAGAGCTTGGTGTTGTTACAGAACTTATATTAAATGATGAAGACTTTAGCGTTAAAGGATGTAAAATCGTAGATGCAGATAGAAAAGCATTTATTGAAAAAGAAGATGATCTAGCATGTCTTTATGAAAAAGAAGAGATTCAATATGTTTGGATTGGTGAGCAGCGAAAGAAATGTGTTTCACTCTATAAGTCTTTATATATTGCGAGAGAAGAAAGCAAAGATAAATGTTTATTTACCCATCTTGTAGATTATGAAGATGGTTCTAGAAAACTTAGTTTTAAATACCAGCTTGATGGTGTTGATATACCTGTTATTCCTGAAATCATGAATTTAAAAGATGGAGAAGTAATACCAAAGAAAATCTACAAAAAGTTTTCAGCCAACCAGATAGCTGCAAGTATTGTTAGAAGGATTCATATAAATGAAGAATATGAAAACCAAAGAGATCTTGATTCGTGGGACTTTGATTTCGCTTTAGATGCCAAAGGTGTAATAGCATTTAATTATAAATATTATGATTCAATAAATGAGAAAGGTTTCTTGAATCAGCATATCGTTCATCACTCTAATGGTTGTGAATGTACGGGGAGCCGAGCAAAACAAGAAGATAAAATGGCCAGACTTAGGATTGAAGAAACCTATGGAGATGTAGGAATGCCTGCTCATAATGTAAGACCAAAGTATTCATTTTTGATAATCCCTGTAGATAGAGACGATATGATACCTACAACTATAGCGTCTCAATATGGTGAAATTTTAGGGAAAGTTAAGGATGATTTATTAATACGATCCACTTTTACACCTTCAGATTCTTTAAATAGATCAGCTGCTGGTAAAACAAGACTTTATAAATCAAAAGATCTCTTGAAGTTACAAGCTGATGGTTATTGGGAGAATCAAGTTTGGGGACTGCTTGAAATGAAAGATCTAGAATATATTCTTATCAATTGTCACGGTTCTAGTTTAGATAAAAATCAAATTAAGCATATTGTTAAAACTGCAAAGGTACCTGTTCATCAATGCAAGCAGATTCAGAGTAAGAGTGGAAGTTTATCAGATGTTATGCCTGGAAAGAGGCTGAATTAGAAATGAATATTGTTAAGATCAAAATTCACTTTATTTTACTATGTGTTTTATCTTTGAATGTATTTTCGCAAGATTACCATTTTTATTTTGATGTAGAGAATATACTTGCCAAGAAAATACCGACATCCAAATCAACGTCCTATAAGAAAGAACTCTTATTTAAGACAACGAGTGGAATGTATAGAGTTTTTCCTGGTGTTAAAGAAATCATCAATGAGCTTATCAAGAATAATGTTCGTGTTTCGATTTTATCACCAGATCTTATAGATGCCGATCTTAAAGAGTATATTATGTCTCTTGGAGTGAGTTCCAGTGAAATATTTAACCTTGATTATAATTCGATTTCTAATCAGTTGCCTGAAATAATTAAAGATGAAATTAAGTCACTATATTTTACTCAAAATTCGGAATTAACTCTTAAGTTTCCAGGCAAAGTGATCTCTCTTGGTGAAAGCTATTACTTTTTTGAGTCATTTGAGCATTTAAAGACTGAGAAGTTGCAACTTGAAGAACAAGGTGTTTTTGAATCACATAAAGATTACTTCGCGAAGTCTGAAAAAAATTGGGAAAAGCATTATAAAAAGTTTTTTGAGGTTTATGGAGTTTTTCAAACATTTAAATCACAAACAATTCCAGCTTTTAGAAAATACTTACAAAGTGGAATGCTTGATTCAAAGAAATTGATCTCTCAAGGCTTCAGAGCAAGTAGACGAAGCTTTCAAAGTATATATCATGAATGGGTAATAGATAAGGCCACTACAGTAGTTAAAGGTTGCAATAAAGTAGATATTTCCAAAAAAGAAGAAATATTTATTGGTAATATCTCTACCTGCTTAAATGAGCTTGATTCTCAGGAGGTCTTAAAGACTCTAAGTGGTCGTATCACAGGTTGTGAAATTCAAACCTTAGATGGGGCACGTGTTAAGAATCTCTCAATCAATGATTGCATATCTCAGGATAAACTAAAATTTGCTTGGTTAAGTGAGAGTAAGAAACAATGTGCCTCAGTTTATGAAAATAAATTATTTTCTGATAAGGAAGATAAGAAAAAATGTAATAAAAGCTTTTTGGTCCTTGAAGATGATAAGTATTTTTTAACCGGCGATATAAATGAGCTTTTGAAAAAACTTACAAAAAAACAGTTTTCACTTTCTAAATATTCTCCAGCGAAGCAAGTCATAGATGGTGTTGAATTTCCTCGTACTTTTACTGCTCTATACAGAGGTTGTGAGCCTAAGCTTTTTACTTTAAAAAAGGCACTTCAATCGATGTTTGGTGGAGCCAATAATTATGTTGAGTCATTATTGTTTTCTGGAATTAAGTATAAATTAATGGGTATTTACGAACTAGACTCTAGTGCTTGGGTTCGCGGCAGAACTGTGAATGAGTGGTGGAGAGAGGTTTTACCGGGCGTTTTATTAATTGATTTTATTAATGATTTGATAAAAGAAAACGGTGTGTACTTTTCTGAGAAAGTAGCAATTGATATTACGAAACTTTTAATGGAGAATTCATATTTTACTCAACTTGAAACAATCGGTAAAAGTGAAATACTTGATCGTGTAGCAAATTATCAATCTGCTAAATATAATGATTTTCCAAGAGATGTAGTCTTTGGCTCAGCTTATCCTAGAGTTTCAGCAAGGTATGGAGCAGCAGTTTTAGTTTATCAAAATCGAAAAGAAGTACCTCGTATATTAGATTTAACTTTTTGGAACAAGGTTTACAATGGAGTTTGGGCCGGAGGAGGAGATGCTGGGGAGTATATTGCTCCATCTTATATTGCTCCAGAAGAGTTAATAGGTTATGAAATACATAAAAGAGGGGACTACCCTGATAAAACAATCGGAAGAGTGAGTTTTCCTGAATATAGTGTACAGGTAAATGAATACTTGGACGTATTATTTCATAAATTTGTAAAAAATGGCGAAACATATGTTGCGGTTGTAGATGGTACTAAAAGAGATGGAAGCAAAGGCTTTTGTATCAGGTATGATGAGTCTTCAAAATTATTCAAACATTGCGAAAGTATTAAAAGTCCAAGCTCTAAGGATCCAAAGTCAAAGTTTACTGAGACTGCAGGGATAATAGGAGTGATTAAATTATGCCCACTTAGTGGGAAGTGTGATTTATCCAAAGATGTGCTAGATTCCTTCCCTCTTCATTCAAATGAAGAACTGCCAGTCTATAAAAAAGATGGTTTGAATCATGGAAATATTTTAAATCAAATTTCAAGTGTAAAAGTTAATAACAAAAAAATTAAATTATTTAGGAAAAAGAAATGAAAAAATTATCATTATTTGTGTGTTTAGGGTTGTCGGCATTTAGCATGGACGTTTTTTTAAAAACTGAATTAGCTAAATTAATTGATACTGATTATATTAAAGAATATGTTAAACAAGATATTGCTGAGTTTGGTCATAAGGTAAAGAGTATAGAAAGTAATCCTAGTCATGTTACAGCTTTCAGTGTTCAGTATCATTTAAGATCCCCCTTATTGCTAAACCCAAATGAAGCAAGATATTTTGCTATTCCAAAAAATCTTCATAACTATCCCATTGCTGGAATCATGCTTGGTCATCAACAAAAAATAGGTGAGCAAACGGGTGATTCTGATAATTCATATGCTAACCCGGATGAATGTCCTGGTTTCACTTCTTTACAAGTAAGAAGCCAAGAAGATGATGAGTGGAGATATTGGGGTGGACCAGCAAGTGGAAAGCTGGGCTCTAAATATGCTGAAATTAGAGGTTCTTCTCTAGAGTATGATAATTTATGGGGTTGGCCAATTAAAGGTCACAGAAGTGTTAAAACATCTAGAGGATCAAAAAAATTAATAACTGCTGATGTTTTAAAAGTTGTATCAGTTGGATGCGACAAGGTGAGAGTAGGTCATATTACTTTTAAAACAATAACTCCAGAACCTAGCTTTTATCAGGAAGTGAGCTTTACTAAAGATACTACATCACTTGGTGATCTTAGAACTACAAACGGTGCAAAGTTTGGAGGGGGACAAAAGTATAGAGGAACATTTCCAGAAGCTTTAAGACTTGGTCGCAGTGGAGACAGATCTCATGATAAGTTACCAGATGGTTGGAGCGCTCAAGGTGATAAAATTATTATTCCAATAGATAGGGATAGAAAGTTTATGAAAGTTGATTTTGCTATTGGTGATTCAAGAGAAGATGAAGTTCGAAATAGTGATGGTGGATGGGGTTCAAAAGGTGGAGCTAAGGTAAAAGTTGATTATATCAGCGCTGAAGGTGTTTCTGAAAATTTAATCTATAGAGAAAATATTGGACCTGAAGGAATAACTACTGCTTATCCTTTGAAAGTTAGAAATGAAGCAAAGGTAGGTTCAAAGATAGTAATTACAGTTGTAAGAGATTACGCGTTTATAATGGGAATAAGACTTTCTTATCAGTAGAAAAATAAATAATAAAATATAGTAAAAATAAAGGTTAATATGAAGTTTGTAGTTGTTTTGTGTCTTTTCGCCTTGAGTTCTTATGCTCAATTTACTGACACTCCTTATCCGTATATGGGTCCCGTAGTAAATACAGGAGAAGAGATTAAAAAATGTCATAAAAATTTATCTAAAGTTCATGTTGTTAATGGAGCGGCGATCATTGCTCAAGATTGTAACTATCAGACAGTCAGAAGAGCCATAAATAAAGATTTATTAAAATATAATAAATGCTTAGATAAAGCATCCCTTTACGCTAGTGCTTTTAATGATATATATTTTCAGTGTTCTGATACAGGAACTATGAATTCTATTCATCGAGAAGGTTTCCAATTATGCCTTAGTTCTCTTAGACCTTATGAACTTGGTCATAAAGCTTTAGCATATTGTCCTTACAAGAAAGCTCAAGATATGTCTCAATCTACTCAATTACATTCTTGTATGAACAAGTTAAGCAATATGAGTTTTAGCAACTCCTTTGAAGCCTGCAAGTCTCCTAAAGGTGCTGATTCTGTTTTATCTATAGAGTTTGACTCATGTAAAACTAGTATGAAAAGTTATTTCAATGACTCAGAATCTGAAAGTTTTTGTTCGGAACGATCGAATTTGCAATCTGCTAATTTAGAGATGACTAAATCATGTTTAAGCCAAGCCGAAAATATGTATCCTGCAGTTTCATGTTTAGACTCGACTCTTGCTAGAGTCGCTCAAAAATACCCTAAATGCTTATCTGAACTAGATAAATCAATTGATATCGTTAAGCTTTATTCGAGTATGGAGTTTTATGAGATTACAAAAAAGCTTTATAAAGAATGTGGTAAGAAAAAAATCGTAAAAGAAAATAAAAATGTTCGATTCCTAAATGCTCAATACCTGTCATTTGATTCCCAGATAAATTCTCATAAGATTGGTGGTCTAAGTGGTTTAGTGTTTAATAACGGTCAGTTGTATGCTGTAAGTGATGACAAGTATTTTTTTGGACCAACTAGAATTTTAGTAAATAATCTAACTTACTCTAACGATAAATTCTCACTAGATCCTCAAAGATATATTTATTTGGAAGATATTTATGGAAAAAAGAGAAAGAGAAAATATACAGTTACTACAAAAGAGGGAAAGAGAACTAAAAAAGAGGAATATAAAGAAATCGTTGCCATTGATCCAGAAGGGATAACAATTAATAATTCAGGTGACTTTGTAATTAGTTCTGAAACATTAGATAAAGATTCTAAGACACTTTTAAGAACATTTAATATGAATGGAGACTTTTTAGGTGAGCTTAAAACTCCTAGCTTTTATCAACCAAAATTTGTTGAAGAAATGAAAGAAGTTGAAATCCCTTTATTTCCTTCTTATTACGGAGATGACCCCTATTTCCCAGGTGAAGTCGCAGATGAAGGCTTTGAGCCAGTAAAATATAGAAAAGAGATGAGAAAGGTTCAAGTACAAAAAAATGGAATTGCTCCTAATAAAGGTTTTGAAGCTCTTTCTAGTTCTTTAGATGGTCAATATTTATTTACGGCCAGTGAGAGTCCACTTGTTCAAGATAAGAAAAGTGGTTTTTTAAAGATTTCTAAAATTAAGCAATCAAGTAAAGGTGAGATAGTTCAAGTTTATAATTATAAACTTGAAAAAGAGAAGGACAATGGACTAGTAGATCTTATTGAAGTCAGAAACGGGATTTTATTTACTTTAGAACGGAGTTGGAATAGTAGAAAAAGAAAGCTAACTGCAAGAATATTTGAAATTAATTTAAATACTTATGATGATAGTAAGAAAGCAGCTATAGACAAAAAAATTATATTAGAACTAGATGATCTTTTACCACAATTACCAGCTGGTTTGAGGACAATTGATAATTTAGAGGCCTTGACTTTAGGACCAGTATTACCGAATGGATCTCAATCACTGATTTTAGTGAGCGATAATAATTTTTCTTTCAAACAAAGAAATCAGTTTATCTTTTTAGAGATATTAAAGTAAATATTTTAGAAAATATATTCGTAGATTTATCTCCGAGCTGATTACTCGGCAAAAAAGATGTGTAGATTTACGATAGTGCTATGAATGACATAATTTTTTTAATTTTTGAAAAATTTATAATCTTAGCTTTTTAGTGTTTTTTTAGTAATGAGTAAGGTATAAATATTATCTGTTAAGTTTTAGAGAGTTTTGAATATGTACAGTCTTTTATTATTATTATGTTGCTTTTTATTGATAGGAAATGCGTTTACTTCTGTATACACAGTTTCATCAGTGAAGGGTAGTATGACTTCATATATAACAATGTTTTTTAATCTCTTGATTTTCGGTATTGGTAGTATGTTTATTTTTCTATTTGGAGTTGAATATACCAAGCTTACAAACTCAAATCGTTTCTCTCGTAAAAAAATTGCACAAAATGGTTTATTTAATTTTGATCTTGAGAATATAAAAAATCTTTTTTTTAATTCAAGAATATACAAATACATGAGTAGTATTTACGAAAAGCCAATTTGGTCTGAACAAGTTTTAGGTGGGTTCTTTTTTGGAAAAACTCTTGTAACGACCATGATTGCATTTTATTTTGTGGAATTTAAGACACTTGTTTTCATTATTCTTTTCACTGCTTTTTTTGATGCTTTAACAGGGATTTATCAACATACATTGATGAATTATTTTCATAAAACTTTTTTTAAAAATAGATTTTTAGCTTTTGCTCAAAATCTCTTTAAAAGATATTTCGTGGATATTTTTAGGGCCGAAGTTTTAGCCTATATTCTACTTGGGATTCAAGCGATGACGATGGCTGAGCAGTATCATATTATCCAAAATAGACTTGTTAGCGGTACTTATTACTTTAATGCAGTTCTGATTGATAAATTAGTCGAGATGGGAGCAATGAGCAGAAATGCTAGATCAAAATTTGTTATGATTGCTTCAAGTATTGGTGGTCTTTTATGCTTGTTAGATTTTGCAAGAACTGATTTCCCATCATGGATCCCTGCAAAGATGAGTGGTTTTTTCTATGAATTTTTCCCTGGACCACTTGAAATGTTAGCTATTTTTAATTTCTCTGTCTTTGTTATTGCTGGAGCTAAGTTCTTATATGAATATTACGAACTTAGTGAACATCAAGGATTCTTGTCTAAGATGGATTCTCTAAGAAAAAAGTAGAATAAATATAATGAATAAACCTAACATTTATATTTTTTTATTTATCTTAACAATTCTAATTACTTTTTCTCCATTGGTTCTCACTCCTAATGTTCATGGACCTTGGTTGTTCGGGATGCCCCGTACCTTATGGTTTGGAATATTATCTTCTTTTATAATCGCGATTTTAACTCTTTTAATTTCAATTCATTATCACAAGGAAGACTAAGTGATAGGATGGCTGATATTTTTAGGGGGAATCTATATATGCTTATTAGTGTTTGCTTCTTGGAAGGCTAAAAATGAAGTTAATCTAAGCGATAGTGATGATTTAATTCAGAAAACTCAGGTTAATGTATTTTTAGGAGTACTTACTTATTCAGCGACATTATTTAGTACTTTCACTCTTATGGGTATGCCTAATTTTTTTAGAACTCATGGAATTGGAGCATGGATTTTCCTTGGGGTTACTGATGTGGCCATGGCTTTTATTTTAATTACATGTGGTAGAGTCATCTATAAGAATTTCAAAAAAGAAAATGTTTTTAGTGTTAGTCATTATTTACAAAGAAAATATAACTCAAAATTTCCTACTAGAGTTTTCCTGCTTGGGATATTTATTTTTCTAGTTCCCTACACAGCTATTCAAATTAAAGGGATTTCTAGTTTCTTAGAAATATCTATGCCTTTTGAACTAAGTGAAACAATTTGGTCACTTATAATTTTAAGCATCGTTCTTTTCTATAGTTACTTTGGTGGTTTTAAGGCCATTGTTTATAGTGATGCAATTCAAGGAGTTATTCTACTTATATTAGTGTGGATAATAGGAATTAACTGTATAGAGATGGTGGGTGGAGTAGAAGAGATGTTTTTGAAAGTTAAGGATAAAAATATCGCACTCTTGTCTGTTCCAGGACCTAAGAATTTATTTTCATTTCAGTTTTTACTTGCTTCATTTATTGCCATTGTTTTGATGCCTATCACTCAACCCCAGCTAACAACTAGATTAATTACTATGAAGGATTTAAAGAGCTTAAACATGATGGCTCCTGCTATTGCCTTTTTTGCTATATTAGTTATTCTACCTACTGTTTTAATGGGAATGTATGGAGCTATTGAATACGAAGCTTTAAGTGCAAAAGAGTTTTGGTATAATATATTGATCAAGGATCAGAGCCCTGTCATTGGAGCATTGTCGCTACTTGGTCTTGTTGCTGCCGCAATGTCTACTACTGATAGTCAGTTATTTTCTTTAGGGCATGAGGCATCGTTTTTTATTAAAAAAGATAAAAATTATCTTAAGAAATCTAAATTTCTAATAATTGTATTTGCAGTTGCATCTCTAGTTTTTTCTGTTTTATCAAAATCCGAACTTGTTTTACTTGCTAGATTGAGTTTTGCTGGAACGGCGATCTTAGCTCCAATGCTAATTAATGCATTTTTCCCCCCTAAAAATAGAGAACTTTCTAATTTAATTCCAATCTTTACATTTTTGGGAATATTAGTTTTTCTTTGCTCATCATTAATGTCCTCTTTTCCTAAAGCGATTCTTTCAATTCGAATTGATCTTATTATTTACTCAATTTTATTTTTCATTTTAATACTTGAAAGAACTCTTCTAAATAAAAGGAGCTAGATATGACTAGGCAAAACTTAAGTCTTTTAACTGATTTATATCAACTTACCATGTCCAGTGGATACTTCGAAAATGGTTTTAAAGATCAAGTTGCCTCATTTAGTTTGTTTTTTAGGAAAAATCCTTTTAAGGGGCATTACGCAGTCTCTTGTGGTCTAAGAACTGTGATTGATTTTATTCAAGATCTTAAATTTGAAAATGATGATATTGAGTATTTGAAAAGCTTAACAGGTAATGATGGTAAAAGACTTTTCTCTGATAATTTTTTAAATTACTTATCAAAGCTTAAGTTTGAAGGTGATTTACATGCATTAGAAGAGGGAACAATAGTATTTCCTCATCAGCCTTTAATTAGAATCGAAGCACCAATAATATTATGTCAACTCTTAGAAACTCCACTTCTAAACATTATGAACTTCCAGACTCTCATAGCCACTAAGGCGTCTCGAGTTTGCACAAGTGCAGAAGGAGATTCTGTTTTAGAGTTCGGATTAAGAAGGGCGCAAGGGGTCGATGGTGCAATGAGTGCATCTTACGCGGCCATAGTAGGAGGAGTACAAGCAACTTCTAATGTTTTAGCTGGTAAAAAATTTGGAATTCCTGTCAAAGGAACCCACGCTCATAGTTGGGTGATGAGCTTTCCAGACGAATTAAGTGCTTTTGAAAGTTATGCAAAAGTTTTACCTAATAATTGTATTTTTCTAGTTGATACTTACGACACAGTTAATGGTGTTAAGAACGCGATTAAGGTAGGAAAAGAATTAAGAAAAAATGGGCATGAGATGATTGGAATCAGACTTGATTCTGGAGATTTATGTGATTTGAGTATTAAAGCAAGAAAAATCTTAGATGACTCTGGGTTTGAATCTGCAAAAATTGTTGCAAGTAATGATCTTGATGAATATAAAATTACTGAACTCAAAAAAAATGGAGCTAAGATAGATATATGGGGCGTTGGTACAAAGCTAGTAACTGGTTATGATCAGCCTGCTCTTGGAGGTGTCTATAAACTCTCTGCACTTAAGGGGAAAGATTCTTGGACGTATAAAATTAAAAAATCTGAGAACAAAATAAAGATTTCCAATCCTGGAGTTTTACAAACAAGAAGGTATATCTCTGAAGATAAATACTTATTTGATGTGATAGTAAATGAACATGATATCGATGGTAATAGTTTTCGAACTTTGGATGGTGAACAATTAGTTGAGATACCAGAAAATGCTGATTATGTAGATATGCTAAAGTTGATTTTTCAAAAGGGACAATTAGTTTATAACCATCCTAGTATTGAAGAAACAATTAGTTTACGAAATCAAGAACAGACTAGATTTGAAGCTGATATATTGAGTTTTGGACCAATTGACAAAAAATACTTAATTGGTCTAGATTCAAAATTATTTGAGCTAAAAGAAGCACTTTTAAATAAAATTGGGAATTAGATTCCTCTAAGGAGAATACATATATGAAAATAAATATACTTATCATTTTTTCACTACTAGGACTTTTTTCTTGCACTGCTAATAGCAAAGCTACTAAGTCAGCTTTAATTATTGTAGATATGCAAAATTGCTTTGTTTCAGGGGAAGACAAAACTGTTCATAGCTTAGCTGTTAACGGAGGTAGAGATATTGTTAAAGGAATTAATCAATTCCAAGATAAATTCGATCTTATTGTGGCTACTTATGATTGGCATCCAGCAGGACATGTGAGTTTTGCTAGCTCACATGATAAAAAGCCATTTACTGAGATTGAGCTAGAGGATGGAACTAAGCAGGCCTTATGGCCAGATCACTGTGTTCAAAACACTAAAGGAGCAGAGTTAATACCTGAGCTTAATCAAACTAAAATTACTAAAAGGGTCTATAAGGGAAGTCACAAGAGAGTTGATAGTTATAGTGGCTTTTTTGATAATGCTAAGAAGGGGTTTACTGACTTAGATGAATATTTAAAAGCTAATTCAGTGACTGATGTTTATGTTGTCGGTCTAGCTGCTGATTTTTGTGTAAAATTTACTGCTCTAGATAGCATCTTTCTTAAATATAATACTTACTTTGTTAAAGATCTAACTAAGGCCGTATTCCCAGAAAATATTGAAATTTCGACATATAAGGCATTAAGAGAAGCTGGTGTTGAGATTCTTGAAAGCTCTAGCGTCGATTTATAAAGGCCCATTTTTACTTGAAAACTGTAAATATTACAGTTTTCAGGTCTCTTACTGACTATTCCAATATTTTTTGAGAAAAATTTAAAGAGAAATAACTTTAAAACTAACCTGGAGACTTCTATGAAGTTTTTACTAATCTTAATCCTTAGTAACTTTTCTTTTGCCCAATCAGATTTATCTGCTGGTCAGAAGAAACAAGAAATATATAAGAACTTATATAATGCTATGATGGTCCAAGTTGATACTGCCTTTCAAGAAGTTGAATATGGAGAAGTTTTTAATGTCTCAAGTAAATATATTCCTAGTGCCTTGGAATGTAGTAAGCATACAAGCTTAGATCAATCAAAGACTTTTTATGAATGTAATGTTTATTCAAAGTTAAGCATAAATGATATCTCAAGGATATTATTAGATCTGAATATTGAAGATGTTTTTGCTGATGCTTATGATCTTCCAAATTATGAAGAAGTTATTTTATCGAAACTTTTAGAGTTGAATTAAAATTTGATGAATTTAATATTTTTATCTCTATTTCTGTCTGCAACATTTTCCTTTGCTCATTCAATACATTACATCGAGGATATTCCATTAAGGCCCCAAAGCGTTGGTCATGAGAGCCTTTATGAAATGGAAGGAGAGATCACAGAAGAGTTTTTAAAGAAAACTCCTCTGGAAATTGTTAAAGTTGGAAGTGATAGTGAGTATATATTAAGACAAAGAGCAATAGAGGTAGATCTAGAAAACTTAAAAAAGAAAAAGGTTCAAGAATTTATTTCTGATATGTTTATTACAATGAAAATTGCCGGAGGTGTTGGACTTGCAGCTCCTCAAGTAGGGCGAGGAACTCGAATATTTGTTATGAAGCATGATAAAAGAGATATCACAGTCATTAATCCAACTATTATATATGATGAGGCCAGTGGAAAAAAAAGATCATTTGAAGGTTGTTTATCTTTTCCTCGTTGGAGAAACAAAGTGGTTAGTCGATATAAAAAAGTACATCTAGAATTTTATAATAGAACTGGAAAGCAAGAGACAAATGTTTATACTGGTTTTCAAGCTGTTGTTGTTCAGCATGAGTATGATCACCTTGAAGGTATACTTATGACTGATTATTAAAGAGAAAATAATTTTTTTAATAATTATTTAAATAGGTCAAGAAAACTTTGTGATAATATAATCTTTTAAATTACTCTCAAAATGTTAAACACCTTGAGAGTAATTGAGAAATATTATAAGAAAACTTGATTTAAAATTGGCAGGCCTAATGAAGATCCCCATGTCTGAGACATTATAACTGCAGCATCTCTTAGTTGTTTTTTGTTATTGATACCAGGAAATACTTTTTGATATTTTTTATATTCCCAACTTGTAGCTGCTTCATGATCGTAATTTCTATAAGTAATTTTTTTATTCAGCTTTTTACTAAAATACGTTCCACTTCTTTTTATAGCATTAAAATCTTTCGGCATATAATCTTGTAAATTAGTTGGAGCATTGTCTCCAAAAAGAGATCTGAATTTAATTTGTATTTGATTATTAGTAATTGCACTAGTTACAGTCGCTTGATCAGAGAAAATCATATCTTTAAGGTGATCAAAAGATAGAGTTATATTTTGCTGGTTCGCAAAATTCATCATTCCTGGATTAATAAATAATTGAGTATTTGAATCTTCAAAAGAATTCCCTAATTTATCATACAAATCTCTAGAAAGATCAGAGTATTCCCACCACTTCTCTAGAGCAGTTAGTGATCTACTAAGTCTTGATTTATAATCATGTCCATAAAAAGTAGAAGTTTCAGCGTTTAGAAATAATCTCTGACTCTTTACAATATTTCGTCTTTCACGACTTGTGAGTGAATTGTCTGAAAACGATGACGTTCTAACACCTGGGCTAGCTAATTCGTATCCTATTTTGTTGGTAATGTTTATTAAGCCCTCAAGTTTATAAGCCAGGACTGCTTCAATCGAAGATTTAGCTGAATATAAAGAAGCCATTAAAGCATAGACATCAGCAGTTGTAATTTTTCTAATTCTATTCGAATCGCTTCCAGAACCTGGTGCAAAACTGTTTTTATCAAAAAAGATTTTATTATCCCATAATATAGTAGAGTCAAGACTCTTGCCTTCTAAAGTATCTGCAATTTTTCCAAATCTTGTAATTGCTTTATCAAGTGCTGGAGTATATCCACAAGCTAAAAATGCTTTAAAGTCGACTTCTTTATTAAAAGCATTTCCCCATTTTTTATTATACCCAGATTTTTTACACACAGCCGTTGTAGATAATGGCTCAAAAGTAAATTTATCATCTGGTAGTGCTAAATATTTAAATCCATTTTCCCATTGACTCTCAGGATGACTCGAAGAAAAAACATTTTGTAAGTTGGCAATACCATAAATCAAAGAAGTGTAGCTGTTTTGTGCTGTATTCATGGTGCTAACTTTTTTATCACCTAAGTAAGATGCTAATAAAGGATCAGCTCTCCAGTAAATACTTTTTAAAGGCCTAAGCATACTAATAGAAGCAGCTAGGTATTTAGCTTCTAAAGACTGGTAAGAATTATAATTATCATCATATTTCTTTATTAAATTATAAATTGCAGCTGGAGACTTCGCTGAAAATATTTCTACACGCATCTTTTCTAGTTCAGGAACTTTTTCTTTAATATATTGTCCAGTGATCCCAAGGCTTGATGCTAGATTCCTTTTCTTGGTATCAAACTTTTGAATTTTCTTTTTAAAGTTTTTATATTTTTGGCTTTGAGGATAAGTTTTAGCAAAACTTGATGATGCAAAACTTAAAATGATGATTGCTATTAATTTTTGATACATATTGATCTCCTGTATTCTATTTATTTATAAAAATTCTACATTAATATAAGATTAATTTGGCTATGCGCAGCGTTGTCGGAAAAATGTATCAGACCATTTTAGTTTATCTTTTTTTTAAACCTTTATAAATCCAAATATCTCCAATTAAGGAGCAAAAGGTTCCCCCAGCAAAGATTAAGCCTAGTGTTTTGATCGTTTCAAATGATCCTAAGAAAAAAGGAACTATGAGTAGGAAACTACAGACCATTAAACTTACAGATGAGTAGAAGCAACTATCTATACCGCTATCTACATCTTTACCTTGAAATAAAAATTGAATGGCATTATCACCGGCAAGACCAACTAGGACCGCACCAAAAATACAAGTTGCATGATTAAATTGCACCTCAAGAAATCCCATCAAACAGCAAATCACCATTGGTCCCCATAGACTTGATAGGACTATATAAATTCCATCAATTAGTGTTGTTTGCCGAGTTGCTAAATATAAAAGTAATAGCCCAACGATCAATAAACTTATGGCCAGAGACTGAATCAATGTTGTTGAAACTTTTTGGGCAAATTCAGAGTAACTAACTATATCAGCACTTAAGAAGCAGTCACTCTTACACATTGCCTCAACTTTTCTTCTAAAGTCTTCAATCTTGTCGGTAGATACCTTGTTGAGGTAGAGAGTGGATCGTAGATAAAACTCAGAGTTTAGCCTTTCATAATGAACATTATTATCAAAAGTAGTTTTGACAAAATTCTTATGAGATTCATTGTTTTTTATAGGCTCAATTAAGAAGTTTTCAATTTCTGCTAAGTCTTCAATATGACTAATTTCACTCAGATTCCTGATTTCTGATAAAATCTCTTTTTTTCTGTCATTATCAACTGGCTTTTTAAACAAGAGAGAAATTTCAGACTTCCATCCACGAGCGTCCTTTATATACTGGGTAGATTGCGTGATTGGATGTCCTGATTTGAATAAATTATCAATAGCATCCTGAATATGAGCATTACTCATAAAATAAAAAGCACAAGGATAAGCTAGTAAAAGCATGAAGGAAACTGACCTTGGAGGTATATATTTTAAAAGTTTTTTTAATTTTAGCTTAGGG